>NZ_JBIVNC010000001.1:0-687032 GCF_044753385.1 Streptomyces sp. NPDC088387 | reverse complement strand
CCGGTCGCCGGTCGCCGGTCGCCGGTCGCCGGTCGCCGGTCGCCGGTCGCCGGTCGCCGGTCGCCGGTCGCCGGTCGCCGGTCGCCGGTCGCCGGTCGCCGGGCCGGAGGTTACGCCGGGGGGCAGGTCGGAGGGGCAGGTCGGCGGTCAGGCACGGGGGAGGGCAGGCCTCAAGCTCGACGGCCGGTCAGGCCCGGGGTTCGACCGCCGGTGCGGATCCCGGCAGGGGCCGTCCCGCCGACTCCTTCATGAACCACACGGCGACACCGCCGATCACGGCCGCGGCCATCATGTAGTAGGCGGGCATCATCATGTTCCCGGTGGCGCCGATCAGCGCGGTCACCACCAGCGGGGTCGTCCCGCCGAAGAGGGACACCGAGACGTTGAAGCCGATGGACAGGGAGCCGTAGCGCACCCGGGTCGGGAACAGCGCCGGGAGCGCGGACGGCATCGCGGAGGTGAAGCACACCAGCAGCAGACCGAGCGCGCCGGTGCCGAGGGCGACCGCGAGCAGACTGCCCTCGCGGATCAGCAGCAGCGCCGGTACGGACAGCAGCAGGAAGCCCGCGCAGCCGACGGCGATCACCGGACGGCGGCCGACACGGTCGGAGAGCATCCCGGCGAACGGCTGGACGGCCATCATCAGCACCATCACACCGAGGACGACCAGCAGACCGTGCGTCTCGTCGTACTTCAGCTCGCTGGTCAGATAGCTGGGCAGGTACGACAGCAGCATGTAGTCGGTGACGTTGAAGACCAGCACCAGGCCCACGCAGAGCAGCAGCGCGCGCCACTGCCCGGTGACCATCTCGCGCAGCGGCACCCTGGGGCGGTCTGCCTCCGCCTTCTCGACCTCGGCGGCGAACGCCGGGGTCTCTTCGAGCCGCATCCGCAGATACAGCCCGACGATGCCCATCGGGCCCGCGATCAGGAACGGGATCCGCCAGCCCCAGGACAGCAGGTCGTCGCTCGACAGCAGGGCGGTCATCAGCGTGACCAGGCCCGCGCCGGCGACGTAACCGGCCAGCGTGCCGAACTCGAGCCAGCTGCCGAGGAACCCGCGCCGCCTGTCGGGGGCGTACTCGGCGATGAAGGTGGACGCGCCCGCGTACTCGCCGCCGGTGGAGAAGCCCTGCACGAGCCGTGCGGCCAGCAGCAGGATCGGGGCGCCGACGCCGAGGGTGGCGTACGACGGAATGAGGCCGATGGCGAAGGTGCCGGCGGCCATCATGATCATGGTGACGGCGAGGACCTTCTGCCGGCCGACCCGGTCGCCGAGCGGGCCGAAGACCATGCCGCCGAGCGGGCGGACCAGGAACGCGGCGGCGAACGCGCCGAACGTGCTCAGCAACTGCGCGGTCGGGTTGCCGGACGGGAAGAAGACCTTGCCCAGGGTGACCGCGATGTAGCTGTACACGCCGAAGTCGAACCACTCCATCGCGTTGCCGAGCGCGGCGGCGCGGACGGCGCGCTTGACGAGGGCGGGGTCGGTGACGGTGACGGTGGCGTTGGCATCGGGACCGAGGGCGGGCTGGGCCGTGGGGGTCGGCCTGGCGGCGGGGGACAGGAGGGGGTTGGCTGGGGCGGCCGGCAAAACTTCGCTCGCCTACCTTTCGACGGGGACAGGGACGCGGAGACCCGCGGGGACAGGGACGGGGACAGGGACGGGGACGGGGACGGGACTGGGCCGGAGCGGGTGGCCGGAAGGCGTCCGGACACGGGCCGAAAAGTGACCATAGGTGAGCCGACGGGCATCACGTGGGGTGAAAAACCACATACATGCCGTGTACAACTACGGTGTGCGCTGCACCGTCGGACCGACCCCCATCAGGCGATCGCGGGACGAACTGTGATCCTTGTCGCGTCCGAGTGTGATCCGCATCGCTCCCCGCGGAGGCAAGCGAACCCCGACGCCAGTATCGTCATCCGGACAAAAGAAGAGCGGACGTCAGGTGAATCGGGGGTAGCCTGCGTCTCTCTCCGGGGGCGGTGCGGGCCTCTCATGGTTCGCGAAGGGACCTCACGCAAGGGACGCGTGGGGCGGACGGGGCGGGAGGCCGACGAGGCGTGGCGAATGCGGAACACAGCGGGCGACCGGCGGAAGCGTTCGGAGCGACGGCCGCCGGCACGGCCAGGGCGCGGGTGCGTGCCGCGCGTCTGGGGCTGTGGCTGGTGGTCGCGATCCTCGCCGTCCGGCAGATGGCCGTTGTCCTCAGCACCCCGCGCGGTGAGCGCCTGACCGACCTGGAGACCTGGGTCGGCCCCAACGGTGTGCTGCACGTCGAGGGCTCCCTGTACGACACGACCCGCTTCACCGGCACACCCTTCGGCGGGCTTGTGCTCAAGCCCCTCACCCGTGCGGCCGAACAGGCCCTCGGCTGGGGCTGGACCTTCGGCACCCTGCTGCTGGTCGTCGCGCTCGGCCTGGTCGCCGCGCGTGCCCTGCCCCAGCCGATCAGCCGCCGTACGTCCCTGTTCGCCGCGCCGATCGCGATCTGCCTGCTGATGCTGTCGCTGCCGGTGCGCAACACGCTCTGGCTCGGCCAGACCAGCATCATCCCGGTCCTCCTGGTCCTGCTCGGCTGCTTCGCCGTACGGGGCCAGCGGGCGAGCGGTGTGCTGATCGGCGTCGCGGCCGCGCTCCAGCCGACGGTCCTGCTGTTCGTGGCGCTGCTGTGGTTCACGGGCCGCAAGCGGGCCGCCGCGTCCACCGGTGTCACCTTCGCCGCGACGACCGCGCTCGCGTGGGCGGCGATGCCGCACGACTCGTACACCTACTGGGTGCACCACATGGCGGGCACCGGCCTCGGCGGCGCGGCCAACGACCTCGCCAACCAGTCCCTGCACGGCCTGCTGCTGCGGCTCGGACTCAGCGGCCCGCTGGAGATCGCCCTCTTCCTGCTGCTGGGCGCGGCCGTCGCCTACGTCGGCCTGCGCCGCGCGGTGCGCTACGCCCGCGACGGCCAGCTGCTGCTCGCGGTGGCGATCACGGGCTGCGCGGCGATCGCCGTATCCCCGACGACATGGCAGCACCAGCTGCTCTGGGTGCTGCTCGCGGTGGTCGGCCGGGTCGGCAGACGGGCCTCCGACCGCTACGTCTGGCCGGTCGCCGTCATCCTGGTCATGACCCTGCCGGCGAAGATGATGCTGCCGAACATGGCGGCGCTGTATCCGCTGCGGGACAACGTGGTGCTGCTGGCGGCGATCGCGGCGGCGACGGTCGTACCGTTCCTGTCCCGCACGTCGGAGTACTACCGCACCCCGATTCCGACGGACTACGCGCCTCCGGTCCCGGCGCGCTTCGCCCGCGTCCCGCTGCTGCCGTTCCTGCGCAGGGTCCTGTCCCGCCCGAACCTCCTCCTGGAACTCCTGCTCATCCGGGTCACGTACGCGGCCTACCAGAAGGTCAGACTCGCGGCGAGCGGCGACGGCATGACGAGCGGGCGGGTGCGTGCGGAGGAGCACGGCCGGCAGATCCTGGACCTCGAACGTCTCCTGCACATCGACATCGAGCACGCGATCAACCACGCCGTGGTCAAGGTGGACTGGCTGCGCGGCTTCTTCGACTTCTACTACACGTCGTTCCACTTCGTGGTGCCGCTGTCGGTGCTGGCGATCCTGTACTGGCGCCGCCCGGTCGACTACCGCTGGGCCCGCGCGTCCCTGGGGCTGACGACCCTCCTGGCCCTGGTCGGCTTCTGGCTCTACCCGCTGGCGCCGCCGCGTCTGATGCCGAACCTCGGCATCATCGACACGGTCCACGGCGTCCAGGACTTCACCAAGCCGGACTACGGCACGCTGACGTCCCTCACGAACCAGTACGCGGCCATGCCGTCACTGCACTTCGGCTGGTCCCTGTGGTGCGGTCTGGTCATCGCGATCGTCGCGCCGAAGTGGTGGATGAAGGCACTGGGGCTGCTGCACCCGCTGTTCACCGTCTCGGCCATCGTGGCGACCGGCAACCACTGGGTACTGGACGCGGTGGGCGGAGCGGTGGTTGTGGGCGCGGGATTCGGCCTGGCCTACGTGTTCCAGGGCCCCCGGGCCCGTGTGGTGACGGGTGTCGCGGAGAAGCCGGAACGAGAACCTGTGCTGGAGGACTCGGGCCGGGGACGCTAGGCCGTCAGCCAGAGTGCCGAGCTGGTGAGGATCATCCGGTACAGCGCCCGCAGATAGGCCTGCCGGAGCAGTGCGCGGGCGGGGTCGAACACCGCCGTGACCAGCGTGAGCGACCATTCCCACACGAAGGCGACCAGCTGCGTGACCAGCATCCGGTGCGCGTAGACGACATGGTCGGCCGGGGCCTCGGCGTACGCCGCCGGGCCCGGGCCGGGGTTCCGTAACTGCCGCGCGTCAGGCACGGCCTGGCCCGTCAGGGCGACGAAGAGGCCATGGAGGGCGTCAGAAGCCATAGGTTCCGCAGTCCTGTTCTGAGGGGGCGGGAGTACTGAAGGCGGGGCCAGATTAGTTCCGGCCCGGCACAAACCCGCGACGAACCCCACCAGACGCACACCAACAGGCAACTTGTGCTGCATCAAGAGGAAATGTGGATGCACAGACGGCTGAGCCGGCGCGTTTTGCGCTCCGGGCGTCGTCGTGATCAGCTCTGCCTGTCATGAACACAGGGCCCCTGGGGAGGGGGCCAGGGGATGGGGAGGGTGCGCGGGTGCGTGCTGTGGGGGATCAGGTGCTTCGGGGCTGTCCGGAGTGCGGGGCCGAGATCCGGGCGGACAGGCGGTTCACCGCGTGGTGTGGCAGTTGTGAGTGGAACGTGGATCCGGAGCCTCCCGAGGAGCGCGTGGGCCGGCTGGAGCGGATGCGGCGCCGGCTTGCCACGCGGCACGGTGAGAGGTTGCTCCACTCATTGACCTCGCAGGACGGCGACGGCCAAGGGCGCGATGTCTTCGGTGTGTTGGCGTACGCGCTGGCGCTCGCAGTGCACAGCGTGACCCTGGTGCTTGCCGTGTGCGGGGTCTGGCTTCTCGCCGGTGTGGGCGGCGGGTTCGGCATCACGGCCGGGCTGGTGCTGCTGGCGTTCGCGTGGTCCCTTCGGCCGCGGCTCGTGCGGATGCCCGAGGACGGCGTGGTGCTCCGCCGGGACGAGGCGCCGGAGTTGTACGCCCTCATCGACGAGGTCGGACGGGTCGTGGGCACGCGTGGTGTCGACGTCGTGGTGGTCAACGGCGAGATCAACGCCGGTGTGAGTGTGCTGGGCCTGCGGCGGCGGATGCTGGTGGTGGGGTTGCCTCTGTGGGAGGTGCTCGCTCCGCGCGAGCGGATCGCTCTGCTCGGCCATGAGCTGGCGCACTTCGTCAACGGAGACACCCGGCACGGACTCGTCGTCACGTCCGCGTACCGGACGTTGGCCACGTGGCATCACTACTTCAGCCCGATCAACGATGCCGTCGGCTGGCTACAGATGCTCACCAACCTCGCGATCGTTCCGTTCCGGCTTCTGACGAGCGGGTTGCTCTCGGTACTTGATCTGCTGTCCGTGCGGGCCTCACAGCGGGGCGAGTACCTTGCCGACCGTGCTGCTGCCCGGGTGGCGTCCACCGACGCGGCGGTTGGCCTGCTTGATCGGCTTCTTGTGATCGAGTCCGTCGAGATCTCCCTGCGGCGCGAGATCAACAGCCGTCGGATGGGCGGTCCCGGGCGGCCGAAGGCGCGGGACGCGGGGAACGGGCTGTGGGACGAACTCGCGTCCAGCATGGGGGAGATCCCCGACTTCGAGTACGAGCGCCGGCGTCGCGTGGGTGAGCGGCGCGGCCACAGTGTTGATGCTACGCATCCGCCGACCCATCTGCGTCGCCGTCATCTGCTGGAGACGGCGTCCCTTCCCGCGTCCTTGGGCGTCGACGGCGATCGGGGAGCGCGTATCGGTGTCGAACTGTCCGGCGCGCGGGCCGACGTGGCCCGGGTGCTGGTCAGGGACGGGCTGGACGGGGACTGAGCGGACCGTGACGCGGGGGCGTGCCGAGGTGTACTGCCGGAGGCGCGGGGATCATCCCCGGTGAGTCCCGGTGAGTCCCGGTGAGTCCCGGTGAGTCCCTGAAGTCAGGGTTGTCACTCGCCATCGTCCGTCCACTTCTCCCGGCACAGTCGGCACGTGCCCCATCTTGGTTTGTCCCAGTCGTGTTCGACGCGTACGTGGCCGTCGATGTGGCCGCACTCCTTGCAGATCCACAGGTAGTCGCAGTGACTGGCGCCGTGGACCTTGTGGTGGACGGTGACCTCGACGGGGTGTTCCGACCGGGGGATGGTGTTGACCGCCACCCGGCGGTGGGCGTGCGCGGGCAGGCTCTTCTCGTCGCCGCAGCGTTCGCAGGTCGCCACCTGGAGACAGGGGTCGTCGCGCCGCACGTAGTGCCCGTACGCGTGCTGCTGTTCGGCGCCCCACAACCGGTCGCAGTGCGCGCAGCGCCACTCCGCCGCGCACGGGTCGGTGGGGTGGCCCAGCTCCTCCGGCGTGACCAGGTGGTACGCGTGCATCGCGAACCGGCACAGCGCACGGCGCGCCCACGTGAACCTCGACGTGTTCATCGTCGGGAGCATTGCCCACACCCGGCGGACCGCGCCACCCCGCCACTCCCTACAGCCGCTGAATAATCGTCCCCGTGGCCAACCCACCCCCCGCACACATAGTCACCAGCGCGAACTCCTTGTCCACCCGCTCCAGTTCATGGAGGGCCGTGGTGATCAGGCGGGCCCCCGTCGCTCCCACCGGGTGGCCCAGGGCGATTCCGCCGCCGTTGACGTTGACTTTCTGGAGGTCCTGGTCGAAGACCTGGGTCCAGCTCAACACCACTGACGCGAACGCCTCGTTGATCTCGACCACGTCGATGTCCTTCAGGGACATGCCCGCCTTGCCGAGTACCGCGCGTGTCGCGTCGATCGGGCCGTCCAGGTGGAAGTGCGGGTCGGCTCCGACGAGCGCCTGCGCGACGATCCGCGCCCTCGGGCGCAGCTTCAGCGCGCGTGCCATCCGTTTCGACGCCCACATGATGGCCGCCGCGCCGTCGCTGATCTGTGAGGAGTTGCCGGCCGTGTGGATCGCCGTCGGCATCACCGGCTTCAGGCGGGACAGCGCCTCCAGGGACGTGTCCCGCAGGCCCTCGTCCCGGTCCACCAGGCGCCACATGCCCTGGCCCGCCGACTGTTCCTCCTCCGTCGTCGGGACCTGCACCGCGAACGTCTCCCGCTTGAAGCGCTCCTCCGACCAGGCCGTCGCGGCCCGGGTCTGGGAGAGCAGGCCCAGGGCGTCCACGTTCTCGCGCGTCAGGCCGCGCAGCCGCGCGATGCGTTCCGCCGCCTCGAACTGGTTCGGCAGGTCCACGTTCGCCTCGTCGGGGAACGGCTTTCCCGGGCCGTGCTTCGAGCCCGAGCCCAGCGGCACCCGGGACATCGACTCCACGCCGCAGCTGATGCCGACGTCGATGACGCCCGCCGCGATCAGGTTGGCGGTCATGTGCGACGCCTGCTGCGAGGACCCGCACTGGCAGTCGACGGTCGTCGCCGCCGTCTCGTACGGCAGGCCCATCGTCAGCCAGGCCGTGCGCGCGGGGTTCATCGACTGCTCGCCGGCGTGGGTGACCGTACCGCCGACGACCTGCTCGACGCAGTCGGCGGGGATGCCCGTGCGGCCCAGGAGTTCGCGGTAGGTCTCGCCAAGGAGGTAGGCGGGGTGCAGATTGGCCAGTGCGCCTCCGCGCCGGCCAATCGGCGTACGTACGGCTTCGACTATCACGGGTTCGGCGGCCATGGGGGATGGTCCTCTCCTCCGGATACCCGCGCGGCGCGGGAGTCCCGGCCCGCCCGCCACGCAGAACAAGGAAGAACTAGTACGTGTTCTAGTTCATCCCTGGCAGTCTGCCGATGTGGTGCGCGTCACTGCAAGGGGCGTGCACTACCTGAAGTAACCCCGGCCGTCCGGGTGGCGTGATCCATGCCGGCTCCGCACCGCGATTTCGCCGCCGCACGGCTATTGCTACTTGTAGAACCCGTTACTACCTTCTCGGGAACTCGCTTCTGATGAGCCGTCAGATGGATGACATGGCTGGAGCTGCCGTATGCCCTGTCCAGCGCTTCCCGACGGGTTCGACTTCACCGACCCCGATGTGCTGCACCACCGCGTGCCCTTCCCGGAGTTCGCCGCACTGCGGCAGGCCGAGCCGGTCCGCTGGATCCCGCAGAGCGGCAACGTGGCCGGATTCCAGGACGAGGGCTACTGGGCCGTCACCCGGCACGCCGACGTCAAGTACGTGTCCACGCACCCCGAGTTGTTCTCGTCCACGGTCAACACCGCGATCATCCGGTTCAACGAGCGCATGCAGCGCGACGCCATCGACGCACAGCGGCTCATCCTGCTGAACATGGATCCGCCCGAGCACACCCGTGTCCGCCAGATCGTCCAGCGCGGGTTCACCCCACGCGCCATCCGCGCGCTGGAGGAACGGCTCCGCGCCCGCGCCCACTCCATCGTCCAGGGGGCACGCGGCCACACCGGGCCCTTCGACTTCGTCACCGAGGTCGCCTGCGAGCTGCCCCTCCAGGCCATCGCCGAGCTGATCGGCGTACCCCAGGAGGACCGCTCGAAGATCTTCGACTGGTCCAACAAGATGATCGCCTACGACGATCCCGAGTACGCCATCACCGAGCAGGTCGGCGCCGAGTCGGCCACCGAGATCCTCGCCTACGCCATGAACATGGCCGCCGACCGGAAGCAGTGTCCTGCCAAGGACATCGTGACGACGCTCGTCGCCGCCGAGGACGAGGGGAATCTCGCCTCCGACGAGTTCGGGTTCTTTGTGCTCATGCTGGCCGTCGCCGGGAACGAGACCACGCGCAACGCCATCACGCATGGGATGCACGCCTTCCTGACCAACCCCGAGCAGTGGGAGCTCTACAAGCGGGAGCGGCCGGGCACCGCCGCCGAGGAGATCGTGCGCTGGGCCACGCCCGTCGTCGCCTTTCAGCGGACGGCCACGCAGGACACCGAGCTGGGTGGGAAGACCATCCGCAAGGGGGAGCGGGTCGGGATCTTCTACTCCTCCGCCAACCACGATCCCGAGGTGTTCGAACGGCCCGACTCCTTCGACGTCACTCGCGATCCCAATCCGCATCTTGGGTTCGGTGGGGGCGGACCGCACTACTGCCTGGGCAAGTCGCTTGCCGTGCTGGAGATCGAGCTGATCTTCAACGCGATCGCGGACGCGATGCCGGGGCTGCGGCTCGTCGGGGAGCCCCGCCGGCTCCGGTCCGCCTGGATCAACGGGGTCAAGGAGCTTCAGGTCAGTACGTCCTGAAGCGGCCCGCGCCCCGGTGCTCGGGCCGACGGCCTCCCGGCGCCGTCGGCCTGAGCACCGGACCACCGGGCCAGCAGGTCACCGGACCACCGGACCACCGGACCACCGGGCCACCGGGCCACCGGGTCACCGGACCAGCAGGTGACCGGGCCACCGGGCCACCGGGCCACCGGGCCACCGGATCACCGGGCCGCCGGCCAGCAGGTCACCGGGTCACCGGGCCGCCGGCCAGCAGGTCACCGGGTCACCGGGTCACCGGGTCACCGGACCAGCAGGCCAACAGGCCCCCGGGCCAAAGGTCCACCGGGCGGCCGGCGTCACGGATTCCCGTCCGCGGCCAGCCCCCCGGCCGCCACCGCCGCCAGGTCCGCGGCGAGTTCCTCCCTGTACCGGGTGATACGCGCCGCCCGGTTCGCGGTGAGCGCCCCGACGAGCCGGTCGTCGCGGTAGTAGGCGATGTCCAAACGCCTTTTCGCCACGTCGAGTTCACGGGTCTCCGCCCGGTCGGCCTCCCTCGGCAGGCCCACGGCCCGGAAGCGGACGCCGAACTGCGTCGACCAGAACGAGGCGACGGGCCGGTGGACTGCCGGGGCATCCGGGTTGAGGAGCGCGTGCGCCGCGGTCCTGGCCTGTTCCACCGCGTTGCTCCAGTGGCCGAGGTCGAGCAGTCCCGTCGCGTGCGGGTGGGGGAACCGTGTCACGTCCCCGGCGGCGACGATCCGCGGACAAGGCCGGCCGTCGGCCCCCAGGGCGCGCGCCGACGCGTCGGTCACCAGGCCGCCCCGGTCCAGCCGCAGACCCGAGCCGACGAGCCACTCGGTGTGCGGGGTGGCTCCCAGCGCCAGCAGCACGGTGTCGGCGCCCACCCGGCGCTCCGGCCCCGACGTGCCGCCGCCGAGGGTGGCGGAGGTGACGCGCCCGTGCCCGCGCCCGCGCCCGTGCAGCGCGGTGACGGGTGCGTGGGTCAGCACCGACACGCCCGCCGCGCGGTGCAGGTCGGCCACGAACGAGGCCGCGTCCTCGCCCAGCGCCCGGTGCAGCGGCGCCGGACCCCGGCAGGCGAGCAGGACGTCGTGCCCCGACTCGTGTGCCGTCGCGGCGACCTCGCAGCCGAGGAAGCCGCCGCCCGCGACGAGGAGCCGTCGCCGCGCGCCGCCGAGGTCGCGCCGCAGGGCCACGGCGTCGTCGAGCGTGCGGATGGCGTGGACGCCTTCGGCGGGCAGGGGGTGCGGCCAGGAGCGGGCGCCGGCGCCGGTCGCGACGACCAGGCCGTCGTACGGGACGATCCGCCCGTCGTCCAAGTGCACCGCGCGCCCGTCGACGTCCAGACCGACCGCCCGGCGACCGTACGACTCCGTCAGGCCGAGAGCCGAGGTGTCCGCCAGGGCCAGTGCCGGGTGGCCGGCGTCGGAGGTGAGGAAGTCCTTGGACAGCGGCGGTCTGTCGTACGGGCCGTAGGGCTCCGCTCCGATCAGGATGACGGGACCGGTGTGCCCGTACTCCCGGAGCGCCCGCGCCGCGTTGAGCCCGGCCAGCGACGCGCCGACGACGACCACATGCGGGGGAGGGGTGGTCATCTCGCGTGCGCACGCCCGGGGGCGGAAGCCCCGGTGGTGTGCTCGACGCGGATCGCCCGGACGGGACAGGCCGCCGCGGCGGCGACGACCCGCTGGTACTGGGCGGGATCGGGGGACGGCTTGTGGACGAGGACGTCGTCCTCGTCGAACGCGAACACGTCGGGCGCCGCGAACACACACTGGCCGTGGCTCTGGCAGAGGTCCATGTCGACGATCACGGCGAGGCCGGTGACGGAGGGCTCGGTCATGTGCCTGTTCCTTCGGGGGCGGTCGGGGGATTGAAGCGGGAGTACTGGGGAGCGCTCCAGCGCAGCGGCGAGGCGTGGTCGACGCGGACGACCTCGCGGACGGTGAAGTCGACGACGCGCTGCGCTCCGGGGAGAACCGTGGCATGGGCCGGGTCCCAGTCGACGACCGCCGTGCCGGTGACGTGCAGGAGGGTGCCGGTGGTCCAGTCGGGGACCAGCAGGCCCGCGCGGGGGTTGACTTCGAGGTTGCCGAAGGTGTTGAACATCGAGTTGCCGACGTAGTCGGGCCAGCGCAGCCGGTCGGGTCCCAGGACCCGGAGGAATCCGGGATTGCCGCCGCGGTGGGAGGCGTCGGCGTTGCCGTCCTGGTCCGCCGTGGCGACGAAGAAGGTGTCCGTCCCTTCGACCAGCACGATGTCTTGTGCGGTGAGCGCGTGGCCGCGGCGTGGGACACCGGGGGTGACGGGCCGCCGTTCGGGCACCCGCTTCTGGATGTACTTCGGGCAGTTGGCGTAGATCTGCTCCAACTCGACCGCCAGACCGTGCCCGTGGGGGCGGGCGGTGCCGTTCATACGCATGCGCCGCCGGGTGCCGGGCTCCACGGCGATCATGCCGAGGCGGGTCCGGCCGGTGAGGGTGGCGTGGAGCGGGTCGCCGGGGGAGGGGGCGGCGGCGATGTCGAGGGACGACGGTCCGTCGACGGTGATGAATCCCGGCTCGCCCGTCAGCAGCGACGACCACACCGCTCCCTCGTGGTCGGCCGCGCCGACCACGAGCATCGGCTGAGCGGCGAGGAACTCCGCGGCCACGTCGGGGACCTCGGTCATGATGGCGGCGGAGACCGCCCGGGCGGACGCCGCCAGGCCCGCCCTCTTCTGCACGGCCAGTTCGCCGTGATGGTAGGGATCCATGTCTCCTCCTCGGGTGTCGTCGAAGTCGTGCCGGGGCGGTGCCGGGGTGTTTCGGGGCGCTCCCGCGCCCTTTGCGGTGCGCTCCCGCGCCCTTTGTGGTGCGCTGCCCGGGACTCCTAGAAGAAGCCGCAGGTCGGCTCGGAGCCGGACGGGGCCGGGGAGCCTGCCACGCCGGAGGCCACGAACAGCTCCAGGCGGATGCCGTCGGGGTCGTTGAAGAAGATGCCGCCCGAACCGGCGCCCTCGCCGTGTGCCACCACGCCTTCGTGGACGAACTCCGTGCCCAGTTCCCGCAGCAGCGACTGGACCGCGGCGATCTCGTCCAGGGAGTCCACCTGGAAGGAGAGGTGGTGCAGACCGGCGGTCCCGGTGGCGAACCCGCCCCCGCTCTGCTGCCACAGGGTCACGACGATCTCGTCGCCGCGACCGAGGAACGCCCAGCGGCGGCTCTCGTCCTTGCCCTCGGCGAGGGTCTCGAAGCCGAAGACCTGCGCGTAGAACGGCAGCGACCGGTCCAGGTCGGTGACGCTGAGGCCGACGCGGCCCGTCCGGACCGTGGCGGGGGCGAAGGCGGTGGTCATGAAGGTCCCTTTCGGTGGATGCGGAGGGGCAGCGAGGTGGGTGCGGAGGGGCAGCGATGTGACGCGAGCGAGCGCTCGGTATAACCGGTGAAATGGACATTAATGGTTGACGGCTGCGCATGCAACCGCTGAAAATTTCTTAGCCGGTTAGAATTCGGTGGTGTGATGGCATCGCCCCCGACATGAACCCGAGATGAAAGGGCGCACCGCATGAGCGCCTCCCTCGTCCACGCCCCGGAAGCGGACCCCCGCCCCCTGCTCGGGGAGCCCCTGCCGCTCGACCTGCTCAACACCCGCTGGATCGACGACGGCGGCACCCATGACCTGCTGGAACGACCCGGCGGCCTCGCGATCTGGCTCTCCTCCGCCGGTCTCGTCGACGTCGCGCCGGACAGCCAGGAGACCCTCGGCGCCCTGCTGGCCACCCGGACCGCCCTGCACGCGATCGTCGCGGGCGAAGGGGGCGACCCCGAGCTGTCGCGCGAGATGCTCAACGACACGCTGGGACACGGCCGTATCCGCCGGGTACTGGGGCGGACGGGCCCGGAGACCGCCGTGGAGACCGACACTCCCGGCTGGCTCGCGGCCTGGCGCTGTGCCGAGCTCTATCTGCGCCTGCTGGAGGAGGGGCCGGACCGCATCCGCAAGTGCGCCAGCCCCGTCTGCGTGCTGCACTTCTACGACACGAGCAAGAACGGCGGCCGTCGGTGGTGCTCTATGACCTCGTGCGGCAACCGGGCCAAGACCCGCCGGCACTACGAACGCCATCAGGGCGGCCCCGCAAGAGCTTGAGGCGACCCTGCGCCCCCAAGAATCAACCGGCTAGCGCGCCTTCAACGGTTAATCCTCGCTCACCGCACTCGTGCGATTCGTGATCGGCACCGGCACCGGCACCGGCACCGGCATCGGCATTGGTATCGGCATCGGTATCGGCATCGGTATCGGCACGGCCGGCAAGGGCTAGTTCTTCCCCGACGCCACCACCGCCAGCGTCCCCGCGAGCGCGGCCACCACGAGCAGTGGCACCCCCAGCCCGTGGTCGAGCACCAGCCACGCCCCGAGCAGCGCGCCGCTGAAGAGGCCCACCACCGCGCCCGCCCGAACCACCGCGCGGGCGCCGGTGCCGCCGCCGAGCGGGGACTCGGCGGCCAGCATGGTGAGGGTCGTGGTGACGACGGTGGTACTGGCGAGGCCGGGGACCCCGAGGTAGCGGACGGTGGCATTGCGCAGGCCCATGGCCAGGGCGGTCACCGAGAGCAGGACGTACGGCCGTACCGAGTCGTCCGGCATCGTGAAGGCGACCACGGCCGAGGCGAGGAGCAGCGCCGCCTCCACGGCGAGGGACACGCGGGCCCAGGTGCGGCGGGACGGGCCGGACAGGCGGCCCGCGAGCCGGCCCCCGCCGACCGCGCCGACGAGAAACGCGCCGATCGACGTCAGCGTGTGCGACACGGAGAAGCCGGAGGCTCCCGCGGTGGCGAAACCGAGGACCACGACGTTGCCCGTCATGTTCGCGGTGAAGACGTTGTGCAGGCCCAGAAAGCTGATCGCGTCGATCATGCCGCTGCTCACGGTCAGGAGGAGCAGGACGTACGTCAGGCGCAGACCGCGTTCTTCCCGGCTCTTCGGAGCCTCCGTCTCGGCGTTCATGGCATCAGTGGACCACGGCCGCGCGGGGCCCGCCCCGGTGCCGGCCGGGTACGGCGAAGGCGGCGGCCCCGGGGATCATGGGGCCGCCGCCTTCGCGTCGGGGGACTGCTGGGTCCGGCTCACCGCCTTCGCGTCGGTGGACTGCCGGGTCCGGCTCACCGCCGGTCGTCGGGCGACGTCGGGCAGTGGCAGGTCCGGCTCACGCCGGTCCGCACGGACGTGCGGGGTCGGCTCAGTACCAGCCGTTCGCCTGCCAGAAGTTCCAGGCGCCGACGGGGCTGCCGTAGCGGTCGTTCATGTAGTCGAGACCCCACTCGATCTGGGTCGCGGCGTTGGTCTTCCAGTCCGATCCCGCCGAGGACATCTTCGAGCCGGGCAGGGCCTGGACCAGGCCGTACGCGCCGGAGGAGGAGTTCGACGCGTCGACGTCCCAGCCGCTCTCGTGCTCGACGATCTTGGAGAAGGCGTTGTACTGCGAGTTGTTCGGGATCATCTTCTTCGCGATCGCCTTGGCCTCGGTCGGCGAGGCGGCGCTCGCGGCGTGCGCCGGAACGGCGGTGAACGCCATGCCCGCGGTGGCGGCGGCCAGGGCGACGGCGGTGACGGCCTTCTTGGGGGACGCGATACGGCGGATGAGCGAGGCGGACACAGTGAACCTTTTCTTCGGGGACGGGGCGGCCGCGGCAGACCGGATCCACGCGGTGCGCGGCGGCGGCATGCGTCGGCGCCGAGGCCCGGGGGGCACGTCGGCGCCTTGCGACGTCGTCCAGAGAAACAGGCTCCGGATACGACCGCAATGACCCCTTTTACTAGTTGTGGTCGCATGCGAGCCGAACATCCCTTGTGTGATGTGACTCTCAAAGCGCAGGTCAGGCCACACAAGAGCGTGCGCATGACAATCGAAATGTCCTACTAAGGTGAATCGTTGGTGACATGGGTCATGTGGGGTGCTTCACGGCTCATGTAACGATCGGCGCACGGCACCTCACCCACCGGCGCCCACCGTCTCACCCAGTGGTCGGGTCAGCCGGTCCACCGGGACCGTCGAACGTGACCGGCGTCTCGAAAGCCGCCCTCCGCGTCGCCCGCCGCAGCGCCTTCAGGACCGCCGGACCGAGTGCGACCGTCAGCACCACCGTGATCAGCGCCCGCCCCAGGTCCCACCCGAGCGAGGTCGCCAGACAGTAGGCGACGAACCGGGCCAGGTTCACCGGCACCGCCGCGTCCGCGTCGAACGCGATCCGCGTGCTGTTCTCGTCCATGAACGGCCAGCCCGCCATATTCATGATCGTGCCGTATGCGAAAGCGGCCACGAACCCGTACCCGGCGAGGACCAGCAGCTCTCCGCGCCCACGCAGCCGGTCCGCCCCCGGCAGCAGCCCCGCGCCCATCGCGAACCAGCCCATCGCCAGCATCTGGAACGGCATCCACGGCCCCACCCCGCCCGTGAGCAGCGCGGACGCGAACATCGTCACCGAGCCGAGCACAAACCCGAAGCCGGGGCCCAGCACCCGTCCGCTCAGCACCATCAGGAAGAACATCGGCTCAAGCCCGGCCGTGCCCGCCCCGATCGGCCGCAGCGCGGCGCCCGTCGCGGCCAGCACCCCCAGCATCGCCACCGCCTTCGGGCCGAGGCCGGACTCCGAGATCGTCGCCGCCACCACCGCGACCAGCAGTACCAGCAGCCCCGCGAACAGCCAGGGCGCGTCCTGCGCGTGCGCGGTGACCTGCGAGCCGGGCGGTGCGAGGAACGGCCATCCGAAGGCGGCCACCCCCACCGCGCCGACCAGCACCAGGGCGGCGACGGAACGCGGGCCGAGGCGCACGGCACGAGCCTGCGGGGTCACTGTCGCCGTCGTACCGGAGCTCCCCTGTGTCATGCCAGGGCCCCCGCGACCTGCGCCACCGTGAGCCAGGGCCCCGGCGCGAGGATCTTGCTGACCTGTGGCGCGAAGGACGGCGACGACACCACGACCTCCGCCGTCGGTCCGTCGGCGATCACCTCTCCTTCCGCGAGCAGCACCACCCGGTGCGCCAGCTCGGCCGCCAGCTCCACATCGTGCGTGGCCAGCACGATCGCGTGCCCCTCGGCGGCCAGCGCCCGCAGGTGGGCGACCAGCCGGGCCTTCGCCGCGTAGTCCAGGCCGCGCGTCGGCTCGTCGAGGAGCAGCAGGGGTGGCCGGGCGGTGAGCACCACCGCCAGGGCGAGCGCCAGTCGCTGGCCCTCGGAGAGGTCACGCGGGTGGATGTCGTCCGTGACGCCGGGCAGCAGCTCGGAGACCAGTGCGCGGCAGGTGCCGGCCGCCGCGCCCGCGTCCCGGTCGGCCGCCGCGCACTCGCCGGTGACGGTGTCGGCGTACAGCAGATCGCGTGGTTCCTGCGGTACGAGACCCACGCGGCGTACGAGCTCACGCGGCGACGTCCTGTGCGGTACGGCCCCGCCGACGCGGACCGTCCCGGACGCCGGCGCCACCAGGCCGACCAGCGCGGACAGCAGGGTGGACTTCCCGGCGCCGTTGCGTCCCATGAGGGCGACCGTCTCGCCGGGGGCCACCGTCAGGTCGATGTGGCGCAGGGCGGGGACCCGGTCTCGGCGGACGGCGAGGCCACGGACCTCGGCGAGGGCGGACGGTACGTCGGCGGACGCCGCCCTGCGCTTCAACAGGCGTCGGGAGGTGGGGAGTTCAGGGGTGGGCGCGGTGGTGTCAGGCGTCCGTCCCTCCAGCCGTTCCCGCAGCCCGCCCGCGCGGCGGCGGGCGTCCCGGACGGTCAGCGGCAGCGGTGACCAGCCCGCCAGCCGGCCCAGCTCGACCACCGGCGGACACACCGGCGACACGGCCATCACCTCGGCGGGCGGACCGAGGACCGGTGCCGCGCCCGGCGCGGGCAGCAGGACGACCTGGTCGGCGTACTGGACGACCCGCTCCAGGCGGTGCTCGGCGAGCAGTACGGTCGTACCGAGATCGTGGACGAGCCGCTGGAGGACGGCGAGGACCTCCTCGGCCGCCGCCGGGTCCAGCGCGGACGTCGGTTCGTCCAGGACCAGCACCCGGGGGTGCGGGGTGAGGACGGAACCGATGGCGACGCGCTGCTGCTGGCCGCCGGAGAGCGTGGCGATGGGCCGGTTGCGGAGGTCGGCGAGGCCCAGCAGGTCGAGGGTCTCCTCGACGCGGCGGCGCATCACGTCCGGGGCCAGCCCCAACGACTCCATACCGTAGGCGAGTTCGTCCTCGACGGTGTCCGTCACGAAGTGGGAGAGCGGGTCCTGGCCCACCGTGCCCACCACGTCGGCGAGTTCACGCGGCTTGTGCGTACGGGTGTCCCGGCCCGCGACCGTCACCCGGCCGCGCAGGGTGCCGCCCGTGAAGTGCGGCACCAGACCGCAGACCGCGCCCAGCACGGTGGACTTGCCGACACCCGACGGGCCCGCGAGCAGCACGAGTTCGCCCTCGGGGACCTCGAAGTCGACACCCTGGACGGCGGGTTGTGCCGCGCCGGCGTAGGTGACGGAGACATCGTCGAAACGGATCATGACGGCTCCGTCGTGGTGGTTGTGGGGGCTTCCGGGGGCGGGGTGACGAACGCGGGGAGCAGGCCGAGCAGGATCGCCGCGGCCGGCCACAACGGGAGTTCCGGCACGGTCGGCGGCACCACACCGGGGTGCAGGGCCGCCGGGTCGGCGGACGCGGCGACGATCATCACCGCCGCCACCGCGATGCCGGAGCCGGCCACCAGCCAGGCCCGCAGGTTCCATGGGTCGGGGCGGTAGCGCGTGCGCGGCGAGCGCCGGCCGCCGAGCCACAGCCCGGCCAGCGCCGCCGCCAGCCCGGCGAGCAGCACGGGCAGCCCGTACGTGCCGCCGTCCGCGGTGAGCAGTCCGTACGTCCCCGCGCACACACCGAGCAGCCCGGTCAGGGTGAGTGCGGCCGTCGTACGGCGGACCGCGGCCGGTACCTGGGCCGTACGGCCGTATCCGCGGGCGTCCATCGCGGCGGCGAGGGCGACCGAGCGTTCCAACGCGCCCTCCAGGACCGGGAGCCCGACGTGCAGCAGGCCCCGGATCCCGCGGTCCGGGCGGCCACGCAGCCGGCGGGCGGCGCGCAGGCG
The DNA here is from genome assembly GCF_044753385.1 of Streptomyces sp. NPDC088387. Classification (NCBI taxonomy): domain Bacteria; kingdom Bacillati; phylum Actinomycetota; class Actinomycetes; order Kitasatosporales; family Streptomycetaceae; genus Streptomyces; species Streptomyces sp. NPDC088387. The sequence goes on along the minus strand of NZ_JBIVNC010000001.1, from coordinate 668,653 downwards.
CTGGACGTCGGCGATCAGGTTCGGCGCGAAGGTGAGGGCGACGACGACCGCGACGCCGATCTCGTAGAGCGCACCCGGGAGGGACTTGAGCAGCCGGGACGGGTTCGCGAGGGCGTTCGCCGCGCCCACGCAGATCAGGAGCGTGGCCAGCTTCAGGCCGTCGTAGAGCGCGAACAGCAGGCCCTCGGCGGTGACCCGGCCGCCCAGGCGGATGCCCTGCGCCCAGTCGGGGAGGGGGACTTCGGGGAGCGTCAGGAGGACGTGGGTGCCGGGGATGGGGGAGCCGAGCGCTACCGCGAAGAAGAGGCGGATGGCGAGGACGGCGAGGGCCAGCTTGACGAACGCGCCGTAGGAGCGGGCCCAGGGGGCGTGGGGGCGGCGGGCCGCGACGACGTACGCCGAGACGGTGATGAGGAGGGTGAGGAGGAGGGGGTTGGTGGTGCGGGTTGCGGCGGTGCCCAGAGCGAGGGACCAGAGCCACCAGGCGCCGGGGGGCGTTCGGTAGGTGTGTAGGTGCGGGTTGATCGTGGCTGGTCGCGCAGTTCCCCGCGCCCCTACTCGGCGTTGCGACTTGGCCGGGTCGTCAGTGCCACGTTCGCCAGGCGGCCGTTGTGGCTCAGCCACGTCGTCGGCGCCATGTTTGCCAGATGGCCGCTGCCCCCAGTACGGCGATTGCTGCCACGCCCGCCCAGATCCCCGCCGAAGGGCCGCCGTCGGACGAGTCGGGGGACTGGGGCTCCGCTCCCGCCACCTGCTCGCCGCAGCCCTTCTTCGGGTAGCCCTCGATGGCGCAGAGGAGGGCGTTGGAGTTGTAGCGGAGGGGCTTGGCCACTGCCGCCAGGGCTTCGGCCGTGGTGGCGTCCGGGGACACCTGGGCGCAGGCCGTGCGGGCGGCCGGTGGGGTTTCGCCGGACGGGGCGTCCTTCGCCGTACCGAAGTCGATGACCAGGGCGACCCGCTTGCTGCCCGCCTTCGCGGGGGTGCCCTCGCAGATCGCCGCGAAGTCCTCGGTGGCGCGCGGCCTGGTCGCGTCCTGGGAGTCCTCGCTGACGGCGAAGCGGAAGCCCTGGAGGTCGCCGTCGGCGGGACGGGCGAGGGACGGGCCCTGGGTGGCGTACGTCCAGTGGTCGCCCTCGCGGTCCCAGAACGACCAGTAGCGGTAGCCGACGGCCTGCGCCTGGCCCGCGCCGCCCGTGAGGACGAGCAGCAGCGCGGCCAGGAAGAGAGTGGCCGTACGCCGGGTCACTGCTTGTTGCCCTTGGCGCGGTTGCTGAAGAGGAAGCCGATGCCGACGCCGAAGACGGCGAAGACTCCGACGTACCACCAGGTGCCGAAGGGCGAGTCGTCGTCGTCCTGCTCATTGGCCTCGTCCGTCTGCCGGGCGGAGGCGGTGGCCTGCCGGCCGGTCTCCGGGGCCGGGCCGGTCGCGTTGAGCTGCGCGACCAGGTTCTGGTCGCCGAACTTCTCCGGGTCGGCGCCCGCCGCATGCGCGGCGAGGATCAGCTGGGCGTACGCGGCGGGGCCGCTCTCCTTGGCCCAGGCGGCGGAGTTCTGCTCCAGCCAGGCCAGCGGCTTCCGCACCCCGGCGGTGCCGCCCTGCGCGGCCAACGCGACCACGGCGTCGGCGGTGTTGCCGTAGTCGGGCTGGTCCTCGGCGCCGGGAAGGCTGGAGGTGAGGTGGCCGTCCTTGGCGAGAGTCCTGATGAGGTAGGCGGCGCCGTTGGCGGCGGCCTGCGCGGGGGTGTCGGGGGCGGCGCACTTCGCGTCCGCCTGCGTGCCCGCCGTCGCGTCGAGCCCCTTGCCGAGCGCGCCCAGCACACCCGCGGCCGTCGCGTCCGCGTTGGCGGTGAGCGCGCCCTTCTTGTCGGGTTGGTAGGCGAAGGCACCGCCGCCGTCCTCGTCGCAGGCGATGGCCAGCGCGAGGAGGGCGTCGTAGGGAGACTTGCCGTCCTTGCGGACGTCGGCGGGCTTGTCGCCGGCCGCGGCGAGGGCGCCGATCACGACGGCGGTGGAGTTGGCGTCGCTGGGGCCGCCGGGGGTGTAGCCCCAGCCGCCGTCCTTGTTCTGTACGGACTTCAGCCAGCCGGCCGCCTTTGCCGTGGCCGCCTCGTGGCCACCGAGGGCGGCGAGGGCCTGGACCGCGGCGGCGGTGCTGTTGGAGTCGACGAGGGTCTTGGCGTCGCAGGCCTTGCCGGGGTCGGCGCGGAAGGCCGCGAAGCCGCCGTTGCCGCACTGCTGCCGGCTCAGCCAGTCGGTGGCCTTCCCGGCGGGCCGCTCACCGACGGTGTGCTGCGCGAGCAGGGCGAGCGACTGACGCCATACGCCGTCGTACGTCGGGTCGCCCTTGCCGTACAGGCCGGACGGGAGCACCACGGACGGCGACGCGGACGGGGAGGGGTCGGCGGCCTGGGCGAGCGGAGCGGCGACTGCGCCGATCCCGAAGGCGGCGGCGAGGACCGCGGCGCTGCGGCGGACGTTCATGATCGGCGGGTGCCCTTCCTGCGCGAGCCGGAACAGCACGGGGCACTCCCGGGCGGCTCGGCTCCGTGTACCTCGACGGTGCCGCGCCCGGCGGACGCCGGTGCGCGTGAGCCGGTCACGGTCCCGGGCGCGGCGGTCCGGCTCGCAGCCCGTCCCCGACAGGGGCGGGTGCTTACGGTTGCGGGTCAGCGCCGGACTTGCACCGGCTTCTCCGCGTTCGGGTGTGATACGACCCGGTCACTCTACCGGGGCGGTCCGTTCCGGCAGAGGGCGCCGTCGATCGCGGGAGGCTCACACCGCCACGTAGGTCACCGGGTCGCTGCCGCCCACCGGCTCACACCGCCACGTACGTCACCGGCTCACACCGCCACGTACGTCACCGGGTCGCTGCCGCCCACCGGCTCCGCCCGTCCCTGTTTCACCAGGCGGCGCAGGTGCGCCTCGGCCTCCGAGACGGCGATGGTGCGGGAGCCGTAGGGGATCTGGTCCCAGGGGCGGTTCCAGGTCATGCGTACCGCGAGCTGCCAGGGGGTGAGGGGTTCGGCGAGCAGGGCCAGCAGGTCGCGCAGCCGGGACTCGTGGTGGTCGAGGAGATGGCGGACACGCGCCGGGGCGTCGGTGAACGCGTACTGGTGGGCCGGGAGGATCTCGGCGGGGTCGAGGGCGGCGACCCGCTCCAGGGAGGCGAGGTAGTCGCCGAGGGGGTCGGTGACGGTGGTGTCGTCGGGGTCCTCGTACAGGCCGATGTGCGGGGTGATCTCGGGGAGCACGTGGTCGCCGGAGAAGAGGCGGCCGTTGCCGGGGAGTCCGGCCGGATGCTCCTCCTCCAGGTGCAGGCAGACATGGCCGGGGGTGTGGCCGGGCGTCCAGATCGCGCGCAGCCGGCGGCCGGGGAGTCCGAGGAGTTCGCCGGGGACGATCTCGCGGTCGGGGAGGGCGGGGGAGAAGCCGCGCATGGGGCGGGGGGTGCGCAGCGGGGCGACGTGGTCCTCCGGGGCGCCGGCCGCGGTGAGCTTGACGGCCATGTACGAGAACCAGCGCTCGGGGCGGGCCTCGCGGGTCCGGCGTACCACCGCCGTGTCTGCCTCGTGCATGGCGATCCAGGCGCCGGACGCCTCGCGCACCCTGCCGGAGAGGCCGTGGTGGTCGGGATGGTGGTGGGTGATGACGACGCCGTGCACCTCGGCGGCGGAGGTGCCGCAGGCGGTCAGGCCCTCGGCGAGGGCGTCCCAGGAGTCGGGGTCGTCCCAGCCGGTGTCGATCAGGACCGGGCCGCGGTCGGTGTCGACGACATGGACGAGGGTGTGGCCGAGGGGGTTGTCCGGGATGGGGACCTGGAGCGACCGTACGCCGCCGCCGTGGTCGTGGACCTGCGTCATGGGCTCCCCAATCGCCGCGTCCCGGTCACTATAACTAGAACCGGTTTCCATGGGAGCCCCGGTCATCCATCGGCCGGTTCGGTGGTGTGCGGTCCGTGGACTCCTGTCGGCCTTGCTGGTATCCAGTCTTCGTAGTCTCGTATCTGATGGATCGTCAGAGAAGGCCTGAGGCAGGGTCTCCGGGGAGGCAGCCGGTCATGACCGAGCTTGTGGAACACGGACAGTTGTTCATCGGCGGGGAGTTGACCGATCCCCTCGGCACGGACGTCATCGAGGTGATCTCGCCGCACACGGAGGAGGTCCTCGGACGGGTGCCGCACGCCTCGCGCGAGGACGTCGACCGGGCGGTCGCGGCGGCACGGCGGGCCTTCGACGAGGGGCCCTGGCCGCGGATGACGCTCGACGAGCGGGCCGAGGTCGTCACCCGGATCAAGGACGGGATCGCCGCCCGGCACGACGAGATCGCGCGCGTGATCTCGTCCGAGAACGGGTCGCCGTACTCCTGGAGTGTCCTCGCGCAGGCGCTCGGCGCGATGATGGTGTGGGACGCGGCGATCACGGTGGCCCGTGGATTCACGTACGAGGAGACGCGCGACGGTGTGCTCGGGCGGATCCTCGTCCGGCGTGAACCGGTGGGTGTGGTCGCGGCCGTGGTGCCGTGGAACGTCCCGCAGTTCGTGGCCGCCGCCAAGCTCGCGCCCGCCCTGCTCACGGGCTGCACGGTGGTGCTGAAGCCGTCGCCGGAGTCGCCGCTGGACGCGTATCTGCTCGGCGAGATCGCGCGGGAGGCGGGGCTGCCGGAGGGCGTGCTGTCGATCCTGCCCGCGGACCGCGAGGTGAGCGAGTACCTCGTCGGACACCCCGGCATCGACAAGGTCTCCTTCACCGGATCGGTGGCCGCGGGGCGGCGCGTGATGGAGGTCGCCGCGCGCAATCTCACCCGCGTCACCCTGGAGCTGGGCGGCAAGTCGGCGGCGGTCGTGCTGCCCGACGCGGACGTGGAGACGGCCGTCGCGGGGATCGTGCCGGCGGCCTGGATGAACAACGGGCAGGCGTGTGTGGCCCAGACGCGGATCCTGCTGCCGCGCTCGCGCTACGACGAGTTCGCCGAGGCCTTCGCGGCGGCGGCCGGCGCGCTCGTGGTCGGAGACCCGCTGGACCCGGCGACACAGGTCGGCCCGCTGGTGGCGCGGCGGCAGCAGCAGCGCAGCCTGGACTACATCCGGATCGGCCAGGAGGAGGGCGCGAAGATCCTCACCGGCGGCGGCCGTCCGGCGGGCCTGAACCGCGGCTGGTACGTGGAGCCGACCCTCTTCGGGGACGTCGACAACTCCATGCGGATCGCCCGCGAGGAGATCTTCGGCCCGGTGATCTGCCTGCTGCCGTACGGCGACGAGGCGGAGGCGGTGAAGATCGCGAACGACTCGGAGTACGGGCTGAGCGGCAGCGTGTGGACGGCGGACGTGGCGCGCGGTGTCGACGTCGCCCGGCAGGTCCGCACCGGCACCTACTCGGTCAACACCTTCAGCCTCGACATGCTCGGCCCGTTCGGCGGCTACAAGAACTCAGGCCTGGGGCGGGAGTTCGGTCCCGAGGGCTACGGCGAGTTCCTGGAACACAAGATGATCCACCTCCCGGCGGGCTGGGAGGCGTAACCGATGGGCGACCGCTGGCAGGTCGAGGTCGACCGTGCCCTGTGCATCGGCGCGGCGCAGTGCGTGCACCACGCCCCGGACATCTTCCAGCTGGACTCGGCCCGCCAGTCCCACCCCACCACCCCGGAGACGGACGCCAACGAACGTGTCCTGGGAGCGGCGGAGACGTGCCCGTCCGAGGCGATCACACTGACGCTGCTGGGCAGCGGGGAGGTGGTGTTCCCACCGGAGGAGTGAGGGGTGAGGGCGGGGAGGGAGGAGTGAGGGCGGGGAGCGCGGACAGGGATGGGACTCAACGCCCGCTCCCCGCACCGCAGTCGTCAGTCCTCGGTGGTCGTCAGGTCGATCAGGCGGCAGACCGTCTCGATGTCTATCTTCACCTGGGCGATCGACGCGCGGCCCGAGAGCCAGGTGATGAGGGCCGAGTGCCAGGTGTGCTCGATGACACGGACCGCCGAGAGCTGTTCGGGGGTGGGGTTCTCCAGGCCCATCGCGTCCAGGATGATCACCGTGGTCTGGCGGGAGACCTGGTCGACCTCCGGGGAGACACTGCGGTCGGCGAAGGTGAGGGCGCGGACCATCGCGTCCGCCAGATGCGGCTCGCGCTGGAGGGCGCGGAAGGCCCGCATCAGGGTCTCCGCGACCCGCTCGGCCGCCGTGTCGCCCGACGGCGGCTTCTTGCGGAGCGTGCCGTGCATGTGCTCCAGCTGGCTCTGCATCGTCGCGACCAGCAGATGCACCTTGGACGGGAAGTAGCGGTACAGCGTGCCCAGCGCCACCTGCGACGACTCCGCGACCTCGCGCATCTGCACGGCGTCGAAACCGCCCCGGCTCGCCAACTGCGCGCTCGCGTGCAGGATGCGGCGGCGGCGCGCCTCCTGCCGCTCGGTGAGCGGAGGCGAGCCGGGACTCGCGCTACTGGCTTCCACCTTCGTCACCTTGGCTTCCGCAGGCATGGATCCCGTTCCGTGACAGTCCGTGAGGGGGTGCGGTCAGCCAGCATGGCAGGGCCGGAGCGTTCCGCCCACCGTGGCGTGAATCACCTGATCCACATCTCACAGCTGCCCTACCTGCCGGTAGATTCGGAGCCTCTTGAACGATCAAGTCTGAAACTTGTTCTAGATTACCGTCCCGTCGTAGTCTCGCGGGACATCGCAGGCAGAAGGGGGCCCAGAGTGACCGCTGAGGCCAGTCGGGCGGGGTCCGGGGACGGCACCACCGCAGACGGCGAGCGACCGCTCCGTATCGCGCTCCTCACGTACAAGGGAAACCCGTTCTGCGGCGGCCAGGGCGTCTACGTCCGCCACCTCTCCCGCGAACTGGCCCGCCTCGGCCACCACGTCGAGGTCATCGGCGCCCAGCCCTACCCCGTCCTCGACGACGAGGAGCGGTACGAGGGCCGTGGCAGCCTCCGGCTCACCGAGCTGCCCAGCCTCGACCTCTACCGCCAGCCCGACCCCTTCCGCACACCGAAGCCCGCCGAGTACCGCGACTGGGTCGACGCCCTGGAGGTCGCCACCATGTGGACCGGCGGCTTCCCCGAGCCGCTGACCTTCTCGCTGCGCGCCCGCCGCCATCTGCGCGCCCGCCGCGGCGAGTTCGACGTCGTGCACGACAACCAGACCCTCGGGTACGGCCTGCTGGGCGACCTCGGCGCCCCCCTCGTCACCACGATCCACCACCCCATCACCGTCGACCGGCAGCTCGAACTCGACGCCGCCGAGGGCCGGTTGCGGCGCTACTCGGTACGCCGCTGGTACGCGTTCACGCGGATGCAGAAGCGCGTCGCCCGCCGGCTGCCCGGTGTACTCACCGTCTCCGGCACCTCCCGCGCCGAGATCGTCGACCACCTCGGCGTGCGCGAGGACCGCGTCCACGTGGTGCACATCGGCGCCGACACCGACCTTTTCTCGCCGGATCCGTCGGTGCCGCAGGTGCCGGGGCGGATCGTCACGACGTCCAGCGCGGACGTGCCGCTCAAGGGCCTGGTCTTCCTCGTCGAGGCGCTCGCCAAGGTCCGCACGGAACACCCGGGCGCCCACCTCGTCGTGGTGGGCAAGCGCCCCACCGAGGGACCGGTCGCGCAGGCCGTCGCGCGCTACGGCCTCGAAGGCGCCGTCGAGTTCGTCAAGGGCATCTCGGACGCCGAACTCGTCGACCTCGTGCGCTCGGCCCAGGTCGCGTGTGTGCCCTCGCTCTACGAGGGCTTCTCACTGCCGGCCGCCGAGGCCATGGCCACCGGCACCCCGCTGCTCGCCACGACCGGCGGCGCGATCCCGGAGGTCGCCGGACGCGACGGAGAGACCTGTCTGGCGGTCCCGCCGGGCGACGCGGACGCCCTGGCCGTCGGCCTGGGCCGGCTGCTGGCGGACGCCGACCTGCGGGCCCGCCTCGGCACGGCCGGCCGCGAGCGCGTCCTCACCCACTTCACCTGGGCCCGAGCCGCCCAGGGCACGGCCGAGAGCTACCACGCCGCGATCGCCGGCGCGCAGGGTCTGGCGGCCAACGACGGCGTCGGGACGATGCCCGCTTCCGGCAGCACCACGATCGCATCGGTCAAGGGCAGCACCGGGACTGTGCCCGTCACGGGCAGTGCGGGCAGCGCTGGGACCGTGCCCGTCACGGGCAGCACCGTGCCCGCCACCGGCCTCGCCGGGACCGCGTCCACCACGGGCAGCACCGCGGTCACGCCCGTCACGGGCAGCACCGGGCCCACGCCCGCCCCCAGCAGCACCCGGCCTACGACCTCGCCCGCCGGCCCCCCGGCGCGTCCCGCCGCCGGCACCGACCTCAACCGTGAAAGCAGGGCCACGTGCTGACCGTCGACTTCACCCGGTTCCCGCTCGCCCCGGGCGACCGCGTACTGGACCTCGGATGCGGTGCCGGCCGGCACGCGTTCGAGTGCTACAGGCGCGGTGCCCAGGTCGTGGCGCTCGACCAGAACGGTGAGGAGATCCGCGAGGTCGCGAAGTGGTTCGCGGCGATGAAGGAGGCCGGGGAGGCCCCGGAGGGGGCCACGGCGACCGCGATGGAGGGCGACGCCCTCGCGCTGCCGTTCCCCGACGAGTCCTTCGACGTCGTCATCATCTCCGAGGTGATGGAGCACATCCCCGACGACAAGGGCGTACTCGCCGAGATGGTCCGCGTCCTGCGGCCGGGCGGCCGGATCGCGATCACCGTGCCCCGCTACGGGCCCGAGAAGGTCTGCTGGAGCCTGTCCGACGCCTACCACGAGGTCGAGGGCGGCCACATCCGCATCTACAAGGCGGACGAACTCCTCACCAGGATCAGGGAAGCCGGCCTCAAGCCCTACGGCACCCACCACGCGCACGCCCTGCACAGCCCCTACTGGTGGCTCAAGTGCGCGTTCGGCGTCGACAACGACAAGGCGCTGCCGGTCCGCGCGTACCACAAGCTCCTGGTCTGGGACATCATGAAGAAACCGCTGGCCACCCGGGTCGCCGAGCAGGCGCTCAACCCGCTGATCGGCAAGAGCTTCGTGGCGTACGCGACCAAGCCCCACCTGCCCCGGGTGGACGCCAAGTGACCACTCCCCGGACAGAACACCTCGTCCTGCCCGGGGTGTTCACCGCCGGGCAGGCCGCCGCCACCGTCGCCGGACTCCTCGCCGTACAGCGCGAGGACGGGGCGATCCCGTGGTTCCGCGGCCACCACCTCGACCCGTGGGACCACGTCGAGGCGGCCATGGCCCTGGACGCCGCCGGCGAGCACGAGGCCGCCGAGCGTGCCTACCTGTGGCTCGCCGCCCACCAGCAGGACGACGGCTCCTGGTACGCCGCCTACGCCGACGGCGACCCGCACGACGTCACCGACCGGGGCCGCGAGTCCAACTTCGTCGCCTACCCGGCGGTCGGTGTCTGGCACCACTACCTCTCCACCGGCGACGACACCTTCCTCGACCGCATGTGGCCGGTCGTGTACGCCGCCGTCGAGTGGGTCCTACGGCTCCAGCAGCCCGGTGGGCAGATCGGCTGGCGGCGCGAGGACGACGGCACGGCCACCGCGGACGCGCTGCTGACCGGCAGTTCGTCGATCCACCACGCCCTGCGCTGCGCGCTCGCCATCGCCGAGCAGCGCGAAGAGCCCCAGCCCGACTGGGAGCTGGCGGCCGGCATGCTCCGGCACGCGATACGGCGGCACCCGGAGCGGTTCCTCGACAAGGACCGCTACTCCATGGACTGGTACTACCCGGTGCTGGGCGGGGCGTTGACCGGTGCCGAGGCCAAGGCACGGATGGAAGACGGCTGGGACCGCTTCGTGGTGCCCGGCCTCGGCGTGCGGTGTGTGGTGCCCAACCCGTGGGTGACCGGCGGGGAGTCGGCCGAGCTGGCGCTGACGCTGTGGGTGACGGGGGAGTCGGACCGTGCGCTGGAGGTGCTGAAGTCGATTCAGCATCTGCGGGATCCGGAGAGCGGGTTGTACTGGACGGGGTATGTCTTCGACGACGACGCGGTGTGGCCGCGGGAGTTGACCACGTGGACGGCTGGTGCGCTGCTCTTGGCCGTTGCCGCGCTGGGGGGACATGAGGCGACGTGTTCCGTGTTCGGGGGAGAGCGGTTGCCCTTCGGGCTGGATGCCGACTGTTGCGCCTGAGGGGCGGGGGATTCTCGTCGGAGCGCGGGTGCGGGTCGTGCGTGGCTTGTCGCGCAGTTCCCCGCGCCCCTTCAGGGCGTTGCAGCGTCGGCGTCAGTGGCGGTGGACCCTGGAGGCCACCGCGTGGCCTACGAACAGGTACACGATCGCGGCCAGGCCGTAGCCGGCCACCACGCGTGCCCACTCCTCGTCGAACGTGAACAGATCGTGCGACCAGCCGGCCAGCCAGCGGGCGGCGTCGTGCACGAACTGCACGAAGTCGTTGCCCTGGTTGGCGTCCAGCAGGTACATCAGGATCCACAGGCCCAGTATCAGGGCCATGACGTCGGCGATCACGGCGATGACCGTGCCCGCCTGATGTGAGCCGTTCCGGTTTCTGAGGGACATGTCCCTCGGGTTGCCGCGCCCGCCCGCCGCAAACCTGGTGAGTGACAGACCGCTCCGTTCACCCCTCGTACACGGGGAGTTGACGCTTCCGAGCCGGCTATGAGTTCAGGTCGGCCAGGACCCGTAGGGTGTGCCGGTCGGGGGAGAGGACCAGGAGGTCCGTCACCGGGCCCTTGCGCCACTCGGCCAGGCGTTCCGCCACCCGTTCCGCCGGGCCCACCAGGGAGATCTCGTCCGCGAAGGCGTCCGGGACCGCCCGTACGGCTTCCTCCCTTCTTCCGGCCAGGAACAGGGACTGGATGTGGTGGGCCTCCTCCTCGTAGCCCATGCGGGCCATCAGGTCGGCGTGGAAGTTGCGGGCTGCGTTGCCCATCCCGCCGATGTAGAAGCCGAGCATGGCCTTCACCGGTAGGAGGCCCTCGGCCACGTCGTCGCAGATCCGGGCCTGGGCCAGGGGGGCGATCATGAAGTTCTCGGGGAGGTCCGGGAGTTGGGGGACCTGCGTGGGGGACCAGTACAGCGGGAGCCAGCCGTCGGCGATCCGGCAGGTCTGCGCGATGTTCCTGGGGCCCTCGGCACCCAGCAGGACCGGCAGGTCGGGGCGGAGGGGGTGGGTGATCGGCTTCAGGGGTCTGCCCAGGCCCGTGCCGTCCTCGCCGCGGTAGGGGAGGGGATGGAAGCGGCCGTCCGACTCCACCGGTGCCTCCCGCCGCAGCACCTGCCGTACGACGTCGACGTACTCGCGGGTCGCGGTCAGCGGTGACTTCGGGAACGGGCGCCCGTACCAGCCCTCCACCACCTGCGGTCCGGACAGCCCGAGGCCGAGCATCATCCGTCCGCCGGAGAGATGGTCCAGCGTGAGCGCGTGCATGGCCGTCGTCGTCGGGGAACGGGCCGCCATCTGTGCCACCGCCGTGCCCAGGCGGATGCGGGTGGTGTGCGCGGCGATCCAGGTGAGGGGGGTGAACGCGTCCGAACCCCAGGACTCCGCCGTCCACACCGAGTGATAGCCCAGCCGCTCCGCCTCCTGGGCGAGCGGCACATGGTCGGAGGAGGGGCCGCGACCCCAGTAGCCGAGGGCGAGTCCCAGCCGCATACGGCCTCCTGACTTTATCTGACGGTGTGTCAGTTCTGGGCTGCGACTGTACGACAACGGCCCCCCGCCCGGAAGGGTGAGGGGCCGTGACCGTGGGGTTGTTCAGCCGCGCTGGATACCGCTGGTGTCCTGGAGGACACCCCGGCGGCCGTCCTGCGTCTGCGCGACGAGGGCCGGGCCGCGCTGCTCGACGGCCAGGTACCAGGTGCCCGGCGCCAGTTCGGCGATCGGGGTCGGCGAACCGTCCTCCGCGAACAGCGGACGGGCCACCGGCACCGCGAACCAGAACGGTGAGAAGTCACCGGCAGGTGCCTGCGGCGCGGCCTGCGCCTGCGGCGGCTGACCGGCGTAGGGCTGCTGCGGCGGCTGACCGCCGAACGACGGCTGCTGCTGCTGAGCGCCGGGGTAGCCGTAGCCGCCGGGAGGCTGCTGGGCGCCGTAGGGCTGCGGGGCGGCCGGGCGGGGAGCCGGGAGCAGCGCCGGCTTGAGGGCCGGGACCAGCGGCGTCGCGATCGCGCCGCCCGCGAGCAGCAGCGCGCCGATCAGACCGAGGATGAGGCCGACGCCGACGCTCTCCGCGTCGAGCGTCCACCACAGCAGCGACCAGGCGGCGGCCGCGGCGAACCCGATGCCCAGCGGGCCGAGCTCCAGGCCGACGACCTTGCGGGGCTGCGGGGTGAGGTGGGCCACCACGATCAGCGCGGCACCGATCACGCCGAGCATGTAGGTACCGAGACCGAGGCCGAGGCTCAGACCCCAGGCATTCGTCTCGATCGACTCGCACACGGCGTCCGGGCCGTCGCAACCGGTTACGTCGAGAAGCGACGCGATGAAGAGCAACACCGCTGCTCCGATCACCACGCCGTCGCCTCTAGTGAGGGAGCGGATATTCACTTCAGGTCCTTCGTCAATCGTGTCGTCATCGGCATTGCGGGAGGCGTCGCTGTCACCAAGTCGCCGTACGGCCGCGGAGTGAAGCGCGGGGGTGGCCCCTCATCGTAGGGACCCTACCGTCCGGGGTGTCCGACTGTCCGCCGGGATCAGGGCGCTGATCACTACCCGCGCAGGAAACTCACGATTCCCTCAGACATCCCCTGCGCCGCGCGTTGCCGCCAGTCACCACTGGTGAGCAGTGCGGCGTCCTTGCTGTCGCGCATGTTGCCGCATTCGATGAACACCTTCGGAACCGTTGACAGATTGAGACCGCCCAGATCGGTGCGGGTGACGAGACCGGTGCCGTTGCCGACGTAATTGGAGGGCGCGGAGCCGGTGGCGCGGACGAAGTTGCCGGCGATGCGCTCCCCGAGGTCGCGGGACGAGGCGACGATCGGGCGGGTGTCGGCACCGCCCGAGTTGACGCTGCCCGGCAGGATCACGTGGAAGCCACGATTGCCCGCGCCGGCGCCGTCCGCGTGGATCGAGACCACCGCGTCGGCCTTCGCCTTGTTGCCGATCTGCGCGCGCTCGTCGATGCACGGCCCGAACGGCCGGTCGGCGTCCTGCGTCAGCTTCACCGTGGCGCCCTGCTTCTCCAGCAGATCGCGCAGCCGGTGTGCCACGTCGAGAGTGAAACGGGCCTCCAGGTAACCGTTGTTGGTGGAGGTGCCCGTGGTGTCGCACTCTTTCCAGTTCGTACCGATGTGCACCTTGCGGTTGATGTCGGTGGTGTGCTGGAAGTTGCCGGGGTTGTGGCCCGGGTCGATGACAACGACCCTGCCCTTGAGCGGGCCGGCGGCGACGGGCGCGGAGGACGCGGGGGTGGGCGTCGGGGAGTCCGTGGCCGGCTTCTTGTCGTCGTCGGTGCCGGGGGCGTCCGTCCCGGAGAGGGCGGGGTCGCTCGGGGCCGCCGTGGCGGAGATACTCGCCGCCCGGTCCGAGCCGTCGTCGTCGGGGGAGCCGACCGCCTCGTAGACGAGCCAGCCGATCAGCGCGCCGGGTACGAGCGCGGCGAGCGCGACGGTGAGGTAGCTCCGCCGGGGACGGTGCGGACGGGACGGTTCGAACTCCGGGCCTGTGTACGACACGCCTGACACCCTAGGCCCTGTCCGGCGCTTCCTCTCGCAGACCCGGGACCCGGCACGCCAGCCGGCTCAGCCGCCTGCACCCGTGCGGCGCAGTACCCGCAGGGAGCCCGTCGCCGAGACCTCGGTGAACGCGCCCGAGGCGAGCGCGCGCAGGTAGACGCGGTAGGGGGCCTGGCCGGTGAACTCGTCCTGCGGGTCCGGGAACACGTCGTGGATGACGAGCAGTCCGCCCTCGGTGATGTGCGGGGCCCAGCCCTCGTAGTCGGCGTTCGCGTGCTCGTCGGTGTGGCCGCCGTCGACGAAGACCAGACCGAGCGGGGAGTTCCAGATCCGGGCGACCTGCGGGGAGCGGCCGACCAGGGCGACCACGTGTTCCTCCAGGCCCGCGCGGTGCAGGGTGCGGCGGAAGGCGGGCAGGGTGTCCATCAGGCCGAGTTCGGGGTCGACCGTCTCCGGGTCGTGGTAGTCCCAGCCCGGCTGCTGTTCCTCGCTGCCCCGGTGGTGGTCGACGGTGAGCGCGGTGACACCGGCCGCGCGGGCCGCGTCGGCGAGCAGGACCGTGGAACGCCCGCAGTAGGTGCCGACCTCCAGCAGTGGCAGCCCGAGCCGTCCGGCGTCGACGGCCGCCGCGTACAGCGCGAGCCCCTCGTCCAGGGGCATGAACCCCTTCGCCGCCTCGAACGCGGCCAGGATCTGTGGCTTCGGCGCCGCGGTCATGCGGGTCCTCCAGGTCGTACGACGGTCCGGTCGGCCCATGGTGCACCACGCCCCCTGCCGGACGGACCGGCAGGGGGCGTGCGGAGCTTCACGACGGAAGAGGACCGGCCGTCAGGCGGTGACCGGCTCGCCCGGCAGGGAGAGGTCCAGGTCGACGCAGTGCTCGTCGCCGGAGTGGGTCGCCGAGGAGGCGAGCGGCGCGTGTCCGTGCGCCTGGGCCGCGAGCACATAGGGGCCGGCCGTCGGGACCATGAGGGCGTACGTGCCGTCCTCGGCGGAGAGCGTGGCGCCCGCGCGCCGGCCCTGCCGGTCGATGAGCGTGACCCGGGCGCGGGCCACCGGCTCGCCGCCGGAGTCCAGGACCCGGCCCCGGAAGCCACGCAGGGCCTCCTCGGCACGGGCGAGGTTCTGCTCCTCCTCGCTGCTCGCGCGCAACTGGGGCGCACGGTTCGGCTTCGGCAGGAACAGGGCCATCAGCAGGCCGATGGCGACCGCGCCGGTGGCGATCAGGAAGGAGAGCCGGAAGCCGTGCATGGTCGGGACGGCGACACCGCCCACGTTGTTCGCGGTGTTCGCCAGGACCATGCCGATGACGGCGCTCGACACGGACGTACCGATGGAACGCATCAGGGTGTTCAGGCCGTTGGCCGCGCCGGTCTCCGAGGCCGGGACCGCGCCGATGATCAGCGCGGGCAGCGAGGAGTACGCGAGACCGATGCCGGCGCCCAGGATCACCGCGATGACCAGGGACTGCCAGGCCTCGCTCATCAGGCCGAGCCCGGCGCCGTAGCCGATCGCGATGATCACCAGGCCGGCGATCAGCGTGAACTTGGGGCCGTACTTCGCCGAGAGACGGGCGTAGACCGGGGCGGTGAACATCATCGTCAGGCCGAGCGGTGCCACGAGCAGACCCGCGACGACCATCGACTGGCCGAGGCCGTAGCCGGTGGACTTCGGCAGCTGGAGGAGCTGGGGCAGGACCAGGGAGACGACGTAGAAGGAGACACCGACCATGATCGAGGCGAGGTTGGTGAAGAGGACCGCCGGGCGGGCCGTCGTCCGCAGGTCCACCAGCGGCGCCTTCAGCCGCAGCTCCATCACGCCCCACAGCAGCAGGATCAGGGCGGAGGCGCCGAACAGGCCGAGGGTGGTGGTGGAGGTCCAGCCCCAGTCGCTGCCCTTGGTGATCGGCAGCAGGAAGAGGACCAGGCCGGTGGAGAGGCCGATCGCGCCCAGCACGTCGAAGGAGCCCTTGGCGCGCATCGGGGACTCCGGTACGGCGATCAGGGTCAGCGCGATGGAGAGGACACCGAGTCCGGCGGCGCCGTAGAAGAGGGCGTGCCAGTTGGTGTTCTGCGCGACCAGGGCCGCCGCGGGCAGCGCGAGACCGCCGCCGACGCCGATCGAGGAGCTCATCAGGGCCATGGCCGAGCCGAGGCGCTCGCGCGGCAGCATGTCCCGCATCAGGCCGATGCCGAGGGGTATCGCGCCCATCGCGAAGCCCTGGAGGGTACGGCCGACGATCATCGGAAGCAGGGTGCTGGTGAACGCGCTGACCAGCGCGCCGACCACCATGACGGAGAGGCTGAGGATCAGCATCCGCCGCTTGCCGTACAGATCGCCGAGCCGGCCCATGATGGGGGTGGCGACGGCGCCCGACAGCAGGGTCGAGGTCAGGACCCAGGTCGCGTTGCTGGGCTCGGTGCCCAGCAGCTGCGGCAGATCCTTGATGACCGGGACGAGCAGGGTCTGCATCACCGCGACAACGATGCCCGCGAAGGCGAGCACCGGGACCACGGCCCCGCCCGGACTCCGCACGGGCCGGTCGTTCGTCGTGTGGGACATGGGCAGGGGCCTCCAGGCCGACGTGGGTGCGCGTGGCCGCGCGCGGGTGGTGCGCGTCACTTGAATGCATGTGCAGGTACGTGTATCTCGAACCCCGTGCGCCGGGGCAACTATTCCGATGGTTCGCCAAGCTAAAGAATTCTTGACCTGCTCTTGATGATCGAGGGTGATTTGGGCAGGTTTCGGACTGTCTGGGCCTCAGTGGAACGGCGTAGGGCGCTCGGCCTACGACCTGTGGGCCGAAAGCCCGATGCAAGGGGTGCCTCGCGGTTGAGACCATGACGCCCATGCTCAAGACCGCCGACGCCACCTCGACGTCCCGCCGCCCCGCCACACCGACCTGGCTGGTGGTCACGCTCGCCTGTGCCGGACAGTTCCTGGCCGTCCTCGACGTGTCCGTCGTCAACGTCGCCCTGCCGTCCATGCGGGCCGACCTGGGGCTGAGCGCCCCCGGACTCCAGTGGGTGCTCAACGCCTACGCCGTCGCCTTCGCGGGGTTCATGCTGCTCGGCGGACGGGCCGGCGATCTCTACGGCCGCAAGAAGATGTTCCTCGCCGGGCTCGCCGTGTTCACCCTGGCCTCCGTCGGCGGCGGACTCGCCCAGGAGGGCGGCCAGTTGATCACCGCCCGCGCCGTACAGGGACTGGGCGCGGCGATACTCGCGCCCCTCACGCTCACCATCCTCACCGCCGCCGTCCCGGAGGGCCCGGCCCGCGCCCGGGCCATCGCCACCTGGGCGGCCGTCGGCGCCGGCGGCGGAGCGGCGGGCGGCCTGGTCGGCGGCGTACTCGTCGAGGGACTGTCCTGGCGCTGGGTACTGCTGATCAACGTGCCGGTCGGCGCCCTGGTCCTGGCCGGCGCCCTGCGCTGGCTGCCCGAGAGCCGGGCCGGGGAGCAGCGGCGCCTCGACCTGCCGGGCGCACTGCTGGTGACCGCCGGGCTCGCCACCCTGGCCTACGGGATCGTGCAGACCGAGGTCGAGGGCTGGACGGCGGCGGCCACCCTCGTCCCGCTCTTCGCCGGCATCGCCCTGATCGGCGCGTTCCTCGCGGTCGAGGCGCGCACCCGGTCCCCGCTGATGCCGCTCGCGCTGTTCCGTGTCCGCTCGGTCGCCGCCGCGAACGCCGGGATGCTGCTCGCCGGCTCGGCGACCTTCGCCATGTGGTTCTTCATGACGCTGTACGCCCAGAACGTGCTCGGCTACTCCCCGCTCGACGCCGGACTCGCCCTCGTGCCCAGCTCCCTGGCCGTGGTCGCCGGCTCCAAGGTCGCCCCCCGGCTGATGCCGCTCCTCGGCGCCCGCACGGTGGCGGTGCTGGGCGCGGTGATCGCGGCGTCCGGGTTCCTGTGGCAGTCGCGGATGACGGCGGACGGCGGCTATCTGACGGCCATCATGTTCCCCGGCATCCTGATGATGTTCGGCGCGGGCCTCGCGACCACCCCGCTCGCCTCCCTCGCCACCTCGGGCACCGCCCCGGGCGACGCCGGCCTGGTCTCCGGCCTCATCAACACCTCCCGCACGATGGGCGGTTCACTCGGCCTCGCCGTGCTGTCGACACTCGCGGCGGCCCGCACCGCGGACTCCGGCGGCACCGACGTCGAAGCCCTCAACGAGGGTTACGCACTGGCCTTCCGGGTGGGTGCGGCGGTACTCGCGCTGGGCGCGGTGGTGATGGCGGTGTGGCTGCCGAAGGGACGGGAGCGGGGGGCGGATGCCTCCGAGGGCGGCGTGCCCGGGCAGGGGGCCGGTGTCCCTGAGCCGGGGGCCGGCGTCAGTGCGGAGGGCGCCGGGGTCCCTGGACAGGGTTCCCGGGCCCCCGGGGAAGGGGCGGGTGTCCCCGGGCAGGGTTCCGGCGTCCCCGGGCAGGGTTCAGGGGGCCCTGGGCAGGGTTCAGGGGGCCCTGGGCAGGGTTAGAGCCAGCCCTGCTGGCGGGCCTCCCGCAGGGCCTCCGCCCGGTTGCGGGTCGCGGTCTTGCCGATCACCGACGAGAGATAGTTGCGGACCGTGGACTCCGAGAGGCTCAGCCGGGCCGCGATGTCGGCGACCGTCGCCCCGTCCGCCGACGCCTTCAGTACGTCACGCTCCCGCGCGGTCAGCGGATTGGGGCCGGCGCTCAACGCCGCCGCGGCGAGCGCCGGGTCGACCACCGTCTCGCCCGTCAGCGCCCGGCGGATCGCCGCCGCGAGCTCCTCCACCGGGCCGTCCTTCACCAGGAAGCCCGCGGCGCCCGCCTCCATCGCCCGGCGCAGATAGCCGGGTCTGCCGAACGTGGTGAGGATCAGCACCCGGCAGTCCGGCACCTCGTCGCGCAGCTCGGCGGCGGCGTCCAGGCCGCTCATCCCCGGCAGTTCGATGTCGAGCAGGGCCACGTCCGGGCGGTGCAGCAGCGCCGAGTCCACGATCTTGTCGCCCGCCGCGACCTGCGCCACCACGTCGATGTCCGGCTCCATCCCCAGGAGCAGGGCCAGCGCCCCGCGCATCATTCCCTGGTCCTCGGCGAGCAGCACCCTGATGGACTTGGTGGGCCGGTGGTCGCGCGGCATCTCGTTCACGGGTCAAGCGTAGGGCCGCCGACACCACGAAGGACGGCGTGAGCAGGGAACTCATGGGCGGGGGAGGGCGATTCGGGGGCGTGCGAAGCGTGGTCGGGGGCGGCGGGTACGCCGGTGGGGGGCGAGGGCGCGTTGGTCGGGGTGGCGGGTGTGCCGGTGGGCAGGCCGGGTGCGTCAGTGGGGGTGGATGGGGCGTCGGTCGGTGTGGCGGGCGCGTCCGTCAGCGGCAGGTCCGCCGTCACCACCCAGCCGCCGCCGGACCTCGGCCCAGGTCCCGACCTCGACCCCGACTTCTGCCCAGGTTCCGACCTCGACCCCGGCCCAGATCCCGGTCCCGTCACCGGCCCCGCGTCGAGTGAGCCGCCCGCCGCCGCCAGGCGCTCGGTGAGGCCCCGCAGGCCTGTGCCGCCCGCGGTTTCCGCGCCGCCCGCTGCCGCCCCCTCGGCGTCCTCGACCGCGGACGCGGCCCCGTGGCCGTCGTCAGTCACCGTCAGGACCGCCCGTTCCGGCGTGGTGATCAGGGCGATCTCGCAGGTCGTGGCGGCGCTGTGCCGTACCGCGTTGGTGACGGCCTCGCGGACCACCCAGGACAGCAGGGCCTCGGACTGCGCGGGCAGGGCCGGGCCGGAGCGGTGGAAGGACAGCCGGATGCCCGCGGCTGTCAGGGCCGAGTGGGCCCGGTCCAGCTCCACGGTCAGGCTGCCCCGGCGGTAGCCGGTCACGGCCTCGCGGATCTCGGTCAGCGCCTGGCGCCCCACCGACTCGATGTCCGTGATCTGCCCGAGCGCGGCGTCCAGGTCACGCGGCGCCAGCCGCCGCGCCGCCTCCGACTTCACCACGATCACCGACAGCGTGTGGCCCAGCAGATCGTGCAGGTCCCGCGAGAACCGCAGCCGCTCCTTCTCCACCGCCCGCCGCGCCAGCTCCCCGCGGGCCGCCCGCAGCTCCCGTACCGCCTCGGACAGCGAGAGGATCGCCGCAGTCACCATCGTCGAGATGAACGTGGCGTAGGCGATGTCGAGGCCGCCCCAGCCCTCGCGGTAGAAGCCCAGGGCCGCGGAGAGCACGGTCAGGGCCAGCGCGGTCCTGAGGAGCCAGGGGCCGCGGGCCGTCGCGCCCGCGGCGAGGCCGAGCAGCGGGAAGAACAGCATCCAGTACTCGCCGTAGAGACCCGCGAGGCCACAGGTCAGGAGGGTCATCACGACGAGGGCGACCTTGGTGGACGGCTCCTCCCGCTTCTCCTTGATGAACGCGCGCAGGACGACGTAGATGTAGAGCGAGTTGAAGGTGAGCAGGCCCGCGCCCTCGATCAGGGGGTTGCCGTCGTTGCCCTGGAATATGTTGGAGAAGGCGCCGAGGCCGAGCAGCAGCCAGGGCAGCAGTGCGTAGCCGGTGGTCGGCGGCCCGGAATCGTCCTCGACCGGATCGCCGTGGCCGGCCCCTGTGCGTTCCTGTTCCTCCTGCCATTGCAGCCGTGAGAGCTGCCAGGCGTCCATCCGGCACGAGGCCTTCCGGGTCCTCCACATATGACCGTCCCCCGATCGTGCGGTGCGGGGACCCCGTCGGCCGCCGCTTCCCGTGCTTCTCAGCGTAGGAAGGGGGCGGTCGTGACGATAGGTGCGTCCGTACACGATCGGGCAGGACAAATGTCCCGGGCCGGACGCGCGGGGTGCGGGTTCCCCCGTATCCGGCAGGCCCGTATCTGACATGCCGTCAGGAGTCTTCCCAACTTCCGGGGGCTGGGCTATACAGAGGATCGCCGTACTGGAACGCGTTCTAGACAGGCGGGTTCCGCGGCCTCGTGACGACCTCGGTGCGGCCGACGGTGCGGACGGCCGTGCCGAGGTCCCGCCTCCGACCGCCTCAGGAGCCCCATGCCCATCGACGCAGCCAAGGCACTCGCCGCCGAACCCCGGACCGGCGAGATCGGCTGGGCGCAGAAGGACGTACTCCTCTACCACCTCGGCATCGGCGCGGGCGTCCCCGCCACCGACCCCGGCGAGCTGCGCTACACGCTGGAGTCCCGGCTGCACGTCCTGCCGAGCTTCGCCACCGTCGCCGGATCCGGCGCGCCCGGCGTGATCAGCGGCCTCTCCCTGCCCGGCATCGAGGTCGAGCTGGCCAAGGTGCTGCACGGCGGCCAGCATCTGGTCGTCCACCGGCCGATCCCGGCCGAGGGCACCGCCACCACGACCAACCGCCTCGCCGCCGTCTACGACAAGGGCAAGGCCGCCGTCCTCGTCCTGCGCACCGAGGCCGCCGACGCCGACGGCCCGCTGTGGACCAACGACGCGCAGATCTTCGTACGCGGCGAGGGCGGCTGGGGCGGCGACCGCGGGCCCTCCGCGCGCCTCGAACCCCCCACCGGCGAACCGGAACGGACCGTCGAGCGGCCGGTCCGCGAGGACCAGGCGCTGCTGTACCGCCTCTCCGGCGACTGGAACCCGCTGCACGCCGACCCCGAGTTCGCCGAGGTCGCCGGGTTCGAACGGCCCATCCTGCACGGGCTGTGCACCTACGGCATCACGCTCAAGGCGGTCGTCGACATCCTGCTCGACGGCGACCCGACCCGCGTCCGGTCCTACGACACCCGGTTCGCCGGAGTCGTCTACCCCGGCGAGACCCTGCGGATCCGGATGTGGCGGCAGGACGGGACCGCCGTGCGGGTCGCGGTGAGTTCGGTCGAACGGGACGACGCGCCCGTCCTCGCCGACACCGTCGTCCACCACTCGTGAGACCGGCGGTTTCCTGCCGTGAGGCCGGCAGTTTCCTGCCGTGAGGCAAGCACTTCGTGACCTGAGGCAAGCACTTCGTGACGTGAGGCCGGCAATTTCGAGGTGAGGGGAGCCGCACCATGCGCGCAGCCGTACTGCACGAGATAGGCCAGGACAAGCTGGAGGTCCTCGACGACGTCGAGGCGACGGGCTTCGGTCCGGGCAGGGTGCGGGTCCGGGTCCGGGCGACCGGCCTGTGCCACTCGGACCTGTCCGCGATGAGCGGCGTACTGCCGCAGCCGGGGCCCTTCGTGCCCGGCCACGAGGGCGCCGGGGAGATCGTCGAGGTCGGCGAGGGGGTGGCGAACCTCAAGCCCGGCGACCGCGTCGTCATCTGCTGGCTGCCCGCGTGCGGCGCGTGTCCCGCGTGCAGGCGCGGCCAGAGCGAACTGTGCCTCGCCGGGTTCATGAACGCCGGCACCCCCAACTTCCGGCGCCCCTCCGGCGACATCTTCGGTTTCGCCGGCACCGGCACCTTCGCCGAGGAGGTCGTCGTCGACGCCGGCTGCGCGGTGCCGATACCCGACGACGTGCCCTTCGACATCGCCGCGCTCATCGGCTGCGGAGTCACCACCGGACTGGGCGCGGCCCTCAACACCGCCGACCTGGAGGCCGGTTCGTCGGTCGCCGTCATCGGCTGCGGCGGCGTCGGCATCTCCGTCATCCAGGGCGCCCGGCTCAAGGGCGCCGCCGAGATCGTCGCCGTCGACCCGGTCCTCTCCCGCCGCGAGGCCGCCCTGCGCTTCGGCGCCACCAAGGCCGTCTCACCCGACGAATTCCCCGGCGCCAAACAGTCCGTCACCGCGGGCGAGGGCTTCGACTACGTCTTCGAGGTCGTCGGCAGGTCCGCCACCGCCCGCACGGCCTACGAGAACACCCGGCGCGGCGGCACCCTCGTCATCGTCGGCGCGGGCGCCATGGACGACAACCTCCAGCTCAACATGTTCGAGCTGTTCTTCGACGAGAAGCGGATCCTGCCGTCCATGTACGGCGGCGGAGACGTGCTGCGCTCCTACGAGCGGACCATCGCCCTGTGGCGCGCGGGCCGCGTCGACCTGGAGGGCCTGATCACCCACCGGGTGCCCCTCGCCGACATCAACGAGGCGCTGGACCAGATGCGTACGGGGACGGCCCTGCGTACCTGCATCGAGATCTGAGGGCCCGGATGTCACCGCTGTCGCAGCCACTCGAAGGACTCTCGGCCGTCGTCACCGGCGCGGGGCGCGGCCTCGGCCGGGCGGAGGCGCTGGAACTCGCCCGGCTCGGCGCCGCCGTCGTCGTCAACGACTACGGACAACCCGGCCGGGACGGCTCCGGCGAGGCGTCCGCCGGACCGGCCGAGGACGTGGCCGCCGAGATCCGCGCGGCGGGCGGCCGGGCGCTCGCCCACACCGGCGACGTCGGCGACCTCGCGGACGCCGGGGCGCTGATCGCCCTCGCGGTCGCGGAGTTCGGCAAGCTCGACATCCTCGTCAACAACGCCGGCATCCTCCGCGACCGGATGGTCTTCTCCATGTCGGAGGAGGAGTGGGACTCGGTGATCCGCGTCCACCTCAAGGGGCACTTCAACACCACCCGGTTCGCCGCCGCGCACTGGCGTGAGCGGTCCAAGGCGGCGGGCGGGCCGGTGTACGGGCGGATCGTGAACACCTCCTCCGAGGCATTCGTCGGCGGCTCCGCCGGACAGCCCAACTACGCGGCGGCCAAGGGCGGCATCGTGGGCCTCACCACCTCCAGCGCCCTGGCCCTCGCCAAGTACGGCGTCACCGTCAACGCCATCTGCCCACGCGCCCGCACCCGAATGACCGAGGACGTCTTCGCCGGCCTCGACCGCCCGGACACCGGCCTCGACCCGCTCGCCCCCGAGCATGTCGCCCCGCTCGTCGGCTACCTGGCCGCACCCGCCGCCGCCCGCGTCAACGGCCAACTGCTCGTGGTGCACGGCGGCATGGTCGCGGTCGTCGAACGGCCCCGGCTGGCCGCGAAGTTCGACAGCAAGCAGGACACCTTCACCTACGACGAGCTGGACGCGCTGCTCACTCCGCACTACGCGGGGCGCCCGGCGGGGGAGACGTTCGCCGCGGTCGAACTGCTGGGGCTGCGGCGGGAGTAGGCCGCGACGGCCGGTACCGGTGCCAATGGGTAGGGGAAAAGGGACGGGCCCCGCTCACCCTCGGGTGAACGGGGCCCGTCGCTGCCGCCCGACGTGTGGTCAGGCTGCCGTCTCGGTCTGCTGCTGCTCCGCCGGCTTGCGGTGCCGGCCACGCGGCACCGACTCGGTTTCCTGCCCCGAGACCGGACCCCGGTGCCGGCCGTGGCCGGAGGGCTCCTGCGCGTCGGCGGACAGCTGCTGGGACGTGCTGGCGTCGTTCATCGGAAGAATTCACCCCGTCAACATGATCTTTCTAACAGCCGAGGGAGTCTAACCGGCGCCCCTCGCCCCTGATCCAGGCGGCCACGCCAACCGCGACGACTTCGTTACAACTCCCCCCTACCTACTGACGAGTCGCCCCAAAGGCGCCTGTTGCAGAGGCACGGGGCGGGGTGGGGAGAGGGGGGTGGTGGGGTCCGGATCGGCCGACATTTCCGCCGCCGCGCCCGGGCCCCCGGGTCCGGCTGGCCATGCTGCCCCGGCCTCTTCCCACGCCTCCCCGGCTTGTCCCCACACGTCCCCGGCGTCCCCGGACTTTCTGACGTCTCCCGGTGTCTCCGGATCCCCCGTGGCGTCCAGCGCCTCCGGATCCCCAGTAACCCCCCGTGCCCCCGTTCCCCCGGAACCCCCCGCGTTGCCCGTCGCCCCCGCGTCCACCGCTGCCCCCACGTCCCCCACGTCCCCCGCGTCCCCCCAGGGCGTTCGCCACCGCAGTACGCCGCACGGCACCGTCGTCGTCGCGTACGGGAGGTGGAGCGCCCCGTCCCTGGTCCACAGCCCGGATCCGGTCAGCCAGCCGTCCGGTGCCGGGAAGTGCCGTGCCTGACGGTCCGCGGGCCGCCATACGCCGACCCACTCGCCCTCCGGTCCCTCGACCCGCAGCGCCACCGCACAGCTCTCCGGCATCAGCACCAGCCCCGGCTGGACCGCGAACGGCGTCACATGGAACCCCTCCACCCGCAGGCACTCCGGGAACCGCACCGGCAGCGTCGAGCCGATCACCCCCCAGCCGAGCCGCTCCTCGCCGGGCGAGGGCGCGTCCGAACCGATCAGCAGCAGCCCGCTGTCCGGGTCGGCGAGCAGCAGCCGGTCGTCGCTGTCCGCCGCGATCTGGAGCAGCGGCGACACCTCGCCGCCCCGCTCCAGGTCCACCACGACCGACTTGACCGGCCCGCCGTCCGCGTCCCGCCGGTCCAGCACCAGCATCCGCCCCGCCCGGTCCAGCCAGACCCCACCCGAGCAGCGCCCCGGGATCTGCGCCACGTGCTCGGGCCCGAACGCCCCGCCCGCCACCAGCCACACGGCACTGGAGCGCGGCCCGACCGCGAGCGCGTAGGCGCGCGTGCCGCACGGCGCCGGGGGCAGCAGCCGCAGCCGTGTGTCCTCGGGGCTCTCGACCGCGCCGAGCGGCAGTTCGCCGGTGCCGGGGCCGGTCGGGTACAGCAGCGAGAAGAGCTGCCGGCCGTCGGTCGGACGCCGGATCAGCACCCGGCCGTCGCCCATCGGCTGCACCTCCGTACCGGGCTCCTCGGGCTGGTTGCCGGGCAGCGGCACCGCGTACGGCTCCGGTCCGTCCAGCGTCCAGCGCTGCGGGAACCAGGAGTCACCGTCGGCGGCGAGCCGTGCGGCGTACGCACCGTCCGCCGTGATCACGCAGCCCGACCGTGGCGCGCGGTCGTCCCGCTCCGCCGCCGCGGGCTCGATCGAACAGGCCGTCATCGTTCGGTCACCTCCGGCGACGAAGCTAGTTTTCGCACGCACGGGCGTGGGACGGCCGGCTCCCACTTCACACATAAGGGTGGCCAAGAATCGATTCGCCTGAGGAAACAGGGACGGCTGTGCTGCGGGGAGCGCACGGGGATCGGCTGACGGCCGGGAGACTCCGGCGACGACGGCCGCGACCATCGCCCGGGCGACCACGACGGCGGGCGACCACGACGGCGGGCGACCACCTCCGCGAAAGCCGCGCCGGTTCAGGCGCGGAGAGGGGCCAGGTAGCCTTTGGGCGTGCCCCGTCTGTCAGAAGTCATCGCCGCGCTGGAGAACCTGTGGCCCGCCGAGCGGGCCGAGTCCTGGGACGCGGTCGGCACCGTCGTGGGCGATCCCGGCCAGGAGGTCTCGCGGGTCCTGTTCGCCGTCGACCCGGTCCAGGACATCGTCGACGAGGCCGTGAAGCTCGGCGCCGACCTGCTGGTCACCCACCACCCGCTCTATCTGCGGGGCACGACGACGGTCGCGGCCGACCACTTCAAGGGCCGCGTGGTGCACACCCTCATCAAGAACGACATCGCGCTGCACGTCGCCCACACCAACGCCGACTCGGCCGACCCCGGCGTCAGCGACGCTCTCGCCGGCGCCCTGGACCTGCGCGTCGTACGCCCCCTGGTACCGGACCCCGCCGACCCCGACGGCCGCCGCGGCCTCGGCCGGATCTGCGAACTGGACCACCCGCTGCCGCTGAAGGACTTCGCCGCCCGCGCCGCCGAGCGGCTGCCCGCCACCGCGCAGGGCGTCCGTGTCGCCGGCGACCCCGAGGCCGTGATCCGTACGGTCGCCGTCAGCGGCGGTTCCGGCGACAGCCTCTTCGACCAGGTGCGCGCGGCCGGTGTGGACGCCTTCCTCACCGCCGACCTGCGCCACCACCCGGTCTCCGAGGCCCGCGCCCACGCACCTCTCGCGCTGCTCGACGCGGCGCACTGGGCCACCGAGTGGCCCTGGTGCGAGCTGGCCGCCACCCAGCTCGACGAGATTTCCGACCGCCACGGATGGGACCTGCGCGTCCACGTCTCGAAGACGGTCACCGACCCCTGGACCAGCCACTCCCCTTCACCTGGAGCCCCCAACTGAACGCCGCGCCCGCCGACCAGATCCGACTCCTCGACGTCCAGGACCTCGACGTCCGTCTCCAGCAGCTCGCCCACAAGCGGAAGTCACTCCCCGAGCACGCCGAGATCGAGTCGCTGGCCAAGGACCTCACACAGCTGCGCGACCTGCTCGTCGCCGCGCAGACCGAGGAGAGCGACTGCGCCCGCGAGCAGACCAAGGCCGAGCAGGACGTCGACCAGGTGCGCCAGCGTGCCGCCCGCGACCAGCAGCGGCTGGACTCCGGCGCGGTCACCTCCCCGAAGGACCTGGAGAACCTCCAGCGCGAGATCATCTCCCTCGCCAAGCGCCAGGGCGACCTGGAGGACGTGGTCCTGGAGGTCATGGAGCGCCGCGAGTCCGCGCAGGAGCGGGCCGCCGAACTGACCGAGCGGGTCGGCTCCGTACAGGGGAAGATCGACGACGCGACCGCCCGCCGGGACGCGGCCTTCGAGTCCCTGGACGGCGAGTCGTCCTCGGTCACCAAGGAGCGCGAGGTCATCGCCGGCGCCATCCCGGCCGATCTGCTCAAGCTGTACGACAAGCTCCGCGGGCAGCAGGGCGGTATCGGTGCCGCCAAGCTCTACCAGCGCACCTGCCAGGGCTGCCGCCAGGAGCTGGCGATCACCGACATCAACGAGATCCGCGCGGCCGCCCCCGACACGGTGGTGCGCTGCGAGAACTGCCGCCGCATCCTGGTGCGTACGGCGGAGTCGGGGCTGTAGCCGGTCACCGGCCTGACATGTAAGGGGCTTGCTGCGTGCGGGAGTTCATCGTCGAGGCCGACGGCGGGTCACGGGGCAACCCGGGGCCCGCGGGCTACGGAGCCGTGGTGATCGACCCGGCGACGGGTGAGGCGCTGGCCGAGGAGTCCGAGTACCTCGGCGTCGTGACGAACAACGTCGCCGAGTACCGGGGCCTGCTGGCCGGGCTCCGGGCCGCCCACGCGCTCGACCCGGAGGCCGCGGTCCATGTCCGGATGGACTCCAAGCTCGTCGTCGAGCAGATGTCGGGGCGCTGGAAGATCAAGCACCCGGACATGAAGCCACTGGCACTGGAGGCGGCGGCGGTGTTCCCGCCCGGGCGGGTGACCTACGAGTGGATTCCGCGCGAGCGGAACACCTGGGCGGACCGGTTGGCCAACGCGGCGATGGACGCGGGCACGGGACGCACGAAGACGACAACGAAGCCGAAGACCAGGCCGACGGTGGCGGAGGCGGGCGAGCCGGGCGGGGGAGTGGCGAAGGCCGGCGCCGACGTGCGTGCCGCACAGGCCGTCGCCGAGCCGAAGGTGGGATGGGGCGCGCCGGATCTCGGTGCGCCGGCGACCTTTGTGCTGCTGCGGCACGGCGAAACGCTCCTCACCCCGCAGAAGCGCTTCTCGGGCAGTGGCGGAACCGACCCCTCGCTCTCGGACGTGGGGCGCGGACAGGCCGAGCGGGTGGCCGACGCCCTGGCCCGGCGGGGCACCGTCGAGGCGATCGTGGCGTCACCGCTCACCCGGACCCGCGAGACCGCCGGCGCCGTCGCCGAACGGCTCGGCCTGGAGGTGGTGCTCGAAGAGGGCCTGCGCGAGACCGACTTCGGCGCCTGGGAGGGCCTCACCTTCGCCGAGGTGCGCGAGCGGTACGCCGACGACCTCACCGCCTGGCTCGCGTCGCCGGACGTCCGGCCCACCGGCGGCGGCGAGAGCTTCGCGGAGACCTCGACGCGGATCGCCGCGACCCGCGACAAGCTGGTGGCGGCCTACGCGGGCCGTACGGTCCTGCTGGTCTCGCACGTCACACCGATCAAGACGCTGGTGCAACTGGCCCTGGGCGCCCCGACGGAGGCCCTGTTCCGGATGGAACTCTCCGCCGCCTCACTGTCGGCCGTGGCCTACTACGCCGACGGCAACGCCAGCGTCCGCCTGTTCAACGAGACGTCCCACCTGCGCTGAGCCCGGCCGCCTGCCGGGCCAGTTCCGTCACCCGCGCCCAGTCGCGCCCCGCCACCGCGTCGGCCGGAAGCATCCAACTCCCGCCCACACACGCCACGTTGGGCAACGCCAGATAAGCGGGAGCGGTGGCCAGGCCGATACCGCCGGTCGGGCAGAAGCGGGCCTGCGGCAGCGGACCGTGGAGCGACTTCAGATACGCCGTCCCGCCCGCGGCCTCCGCCGGGAAGAACTTCATCTCCGACACCCCGCGCTCCAGCAGCGCCACCACCTCCGACGTGGTGGACACCCCCGGCAGGAACGGCACCCCGGACGCCCGCATCGACTCCAGCAGTACGTCCGTCCACCCCGGGCTCACCAGGAACCGCGCACCGGCCGACACCGCGTCCGCGACCTGCGCGGGCGTGATGACCGTACCGGCCCCCACCACCGCGTCCGGGACCTCACCGGCGATCGCCCGGATCGCGTCCAGCGCACCCGGCGTCCGCAACGTCACCTCGATCGCGGGCAGCCCGCCCGCGACCAGCGCCCGCGCCAGCGGCACGGCGTCGGAGACGTCGTCCACCACAACCACGGGCACAACGGGGGCGAGATCGAGCACGGAGGGGCCAGAGGAGGTCATGGCCTCATCTTGCCGGGCGTGAAGCATGCTGCGCAAAGCCCGTTGCACAGCATGCAATGTGGGCAGGTGTCGGGCCTCAGTGGATCTCGTCCACCAGCACGTCCAGCGACCACGCCTGGCCCGCCTTCGCAGGCGCCTGCGCCTCCACCTCGTACCCGAGATCCCGCAGCGCCTCCACCAGCTCCGCCGGCCTCCGCGGCGCCGCGCCCGCCAGCAGCAGGCTGCGTACGATCCGCCCCTTGGTCGCCTTGTTGAAGTGGCTGACCACCTTGCGGGTCGGCGCGTGCAGCACCCGTACGGTCGCCGTGCGGTCCGCGACCTCACCCTTCGGCTTCCACGCCGTCGCGTACGCCGACGACCGCAGGTCCAGTACCAGCCCGCCCCCGGCCAGCTCGGGCAGCGCCTCGGCCATCGGCGCTCGCCAGTGCCCGGTCAGCGCCCCGAGCCCCGGCAGCTTCACCCCCATCGAGCAGCGGTACGAGGGGATCCGGTCGGTGACCCGGACCGCGCCCCACAGCCCCGAGAACACCAGCAGCGCACGGCCCGCCCGCCGCTTCGCGGTCGCGTCCAGCGACGCCAGGTCCAGGGCGTCGTAGAGCACACCCGTGTAGATCTCCCCGGCCGGACGGGCGCCGGCCGTGCGCAGCTCCACGTTCTTCGCGATCTCGCCGCGCAGCCCCTCGGTCAGCCCGAGCACCGCACGCGCCTTCTCCTCGTCCGCCGCGCACAGCTCGACCAGCTCCTCCAGCACCGCCTCACGGGCGGGCGACAGCTCCGGCAGCGACAGCGACTCCCACTTCAGCGGCGCTCCCCGACCGGACGAGGCCTTGCCTTCGGAGGGGGGCAGCAGAACCAGCACACGTACTCCTTCACTCGCACTCCGCCACAGGGTACGGCGCACCCGCGAGCCACCACGTCCACCGGTACGGCGCGCCACCGGGACACGACGGCCATCGGGGCACGACGGCCATCGGGGCACGACGGTCACCGGGACACGACGGCCCCCGGTACGGCGCGCCACCGAGATACGACGGCCCCCGGGTACGGCGTGCCGCCCCCCACCTGTGACCACCCGTCCCGCGCCCCCCGCCCACCGTGCCCCCCGCCCACCGTGCCCGGTGGCCCCCCGCGTCCTACGCTCGACACATGCCCCGCCGCCACATCCGCGTGACCGGTGCCCCCGAAGCCCCACTCCGGGCCGCCCTGTCCGCCCTGCGCAGCGAACTCGACATCCCCGCCGCCTTCCCGCCCGACGTGCTCGCCGAGGCCGAACGCGCCGCGCGCGACCCGGCCCAGCCGCTCCACGACGCGACCGACATCCCGTTCTTCACCATCGACCCGCCCACCTCCACCGACCTCGACCAGGCACTGCACCTGTCCCGCCGGGGCACCGGCCACCGCGTCCGCTACGCCATCGCCGACGTCGCCGCCTTCGTCACCCCCGGTTCCGCCCTGGACGCCGAGGCGCACCGCCGCGTCACCACGCTCTACCTCCCCGACGAGAAGACCCCGCTGCACCCGCCCGTGCTCAGCGAGGGCGCCGCCAGCCTGCTCCCCGGGCAGACCCGGCCCGCCGCGCTCTGGACGATCGACCTCGACGCCGAGGGCCGCCCGCTCACCGTCGACGTACGCCGCGCCCTCGTCCGCAGCCGGGCCAAGCTCGACTACGCGGGCGTACAGCGGGAGATCGACGCGGGCACCGCCGAGGAACCACTGGCCCTGCTGCGTACGGTCGGCCGGCTGCGCGAGGCCCTGGAGACGGAACGCGGCGGCATCTCCCTCAACGTCCCCGAGCAGGAGATCGTGGAGCGGGACCACACGTACGAACTCGCCTACCGCGCCCCGCTCCCCGCCGACGGCTGGAACGCCCAGATCTCCCTGCTCACCGGTATGGCGGCGGCGGACCTGATGCTGGCGTACGGCACCGGCGTACTGCGCACCCTGCCCGCCGCCCCCGACGGCGCGGTGGGCCGCCTGCGCCGTACCGCGCACGCCCTGCACATCGACTGGCCGCACCACATGTCGTACGCCGAACTCGTCCGCGGCCTCGACCCGCACGAGGGCCACAACGCGGCCTTCCTGCTGGAGTGCACGACCCTGCTCCGGGGCGCCGGCTACACGGTCTTCCGGGACGGGCGACTCCCTGCCATCACCACGCACTCCGCGGTGGCGGCGCCGTACACCCACTGCACGGCCCCCCTGCGCCGCCTCGCCGACCGGTACGCCACCGAGCTGTGTCTCGCCGCCGTGGCGGGCCAGGAGCCGCCCGCGTGGGTGCTGGTCGCGCTCGACGCGCTGCCGGGCGAGATGGCGGACGGCTCCCGGCGGGCGGGCCAGGTGGAACGGGCCTGTCTGGACGTCGTGGAGGCCGCGGTCCTCGCCGACCGGGTCGGCGAGGTCTTCGACGCGGTGGTGGTGGAGGTCGAGCAGCGCAGGCCCACGATCGGCACCGTGCAACTGGAGTCCCCGGCGGTCATCGGCCGCGTGGAGGCCACCGCCGGGGGAGACCGGCTCCCGCTCGGCGAACGCCTGCGGGTCCGGCTCACCCAGGCAGATCCGGCACCGGCTCGGATTCGTTTCGCACCCGCGTGACCGCGTCCTTGAGCGCCCGTACGAACGCGGTGTCGTCGTCGGCGTTCACCCGCAGCACCCGCACCTCCCGCCGCCGCCCGAGGAAGGTGGTGTGGGTGACGGGTTCGGCCAGCTCGATGGTGACGGCGGTCTGCCCGGCGACATCGACGTCGAGCTCGCCGTCCGCCCTGGTGTGGGACATCAGCTTCTGCCGCCGTACCGACTCGATCCGGTCCAGCGGAATCCGCAGATCCACATGCCCGGCGAACCGGATCCGCACCGCGTCGCGCTCCAGCACATGAGGCCGTACGACGGACGCGGCGTGCAGTCCGACGACGAACAGCACCGTGTACACGTCCACCACCAGCACCACGGCGTGCACGGTCGGCCACGACTTCAGCAGCAGCGACATCACGACGGTCTCGACGACACACACGAACCCGAAGCCGAACATCACCGCGCCCGAACCCTGCGCGTACGGGAACAGCTCCCCGAGCCGCCCGCCGTCGCGCCGCCGGGCGATCCACAGCCCGAGGCAGCGGATGAGCCGCAGCTCGTGCCGTATGAGCCGGCCGAACACCCGCAGCACCGTCATCGGGCTGGTGGTCATCCGTCTGTCGGTCATCGATGTCCCTCCTTCACGATCCGCATCGCGAGGCGGATCGCCTCGGCCTGGGCCGGCGGGAAGTCCGAGAAGAACGCCCGCATAAAACTGTGATTGCCGTCGAGGTCGATCGGGACGGCGTCCGGGGGGATCAGCTCCGGCGGCAGACAGTCCGCCAGCGCCTGCCCGGCCTCCGCGACCCGCGGGTCGTCCGGCGCGGCGTCGACGAGCGCGTCCAGCAGGGCGTAGGCCCGGTTGGCGCGCGCGACGGCCTCCGGTGTGGCCAGGGTGCCGCGCAGCGCGGACACCAGGGCGTCGCGGTCCTCGGCGGACGCCGAGGTGTCGAGCAGGGTGAACAGCTCGCGGTCCTTGGCGGCCATCGGGGAGTCCGACATGTGTGCCATGTCGGCGAACAGCTGGGCCAGTTCGGGGGAGACCGGCCCCTCGGCGGGCAGTTCCTCGGCCTCCAGCAGCGTCCGCAGCCGGGCCCGGCGCTCGTGGATCGCGGCCTCCTGCCGGGCGAGGTCCTCGTCGAGCTCGGTGAGCACCTCGACGAGATCCTTCCCGGCGTCCTCGGCGAGCACGTCCCGTACCTCGGCGAGCCCGAGCCCCAGCTCGGTCAGCCGCCGGATCCGCGCGAGCACGACGGCATGCTTCAACGTGTACTTCCGATACCCGTTGACCTGCCGCTCGGGCTCGGGCAGCAGCCCCAGGTGGTGGTAGTGCCGGACGGTCCGCGTGGTGACGCCCACGGCCGCGGCGAGTTCTCCGATCCGCATGCCCTCAGTAGAAACGTTGACGTTGCGACAAGGTCAAGCGACACGTTCCGGGACCGGGCATGGATGAGCGCCGGGCCGTGTTGATGCGTTGGGGGTGCTTGATGGAACAGGCGAAGTGGACGAAGGCGAGACTCGGCAGGGACGGTACGCCGCTGCACCTGCTGACGGCCCGGTTCGACCGCCACGTGTACGCCCCGCACGCGCACGAGGAGTACACGATCGGAGTCTGCGTCGGCGGCCAGGAGGTCATCGACTACCGGGGCGGCCGTATCTACACGGGCCCGGGTTCGATCGTCGTACTGGCCCCGGGAGAAACCCACACGGGAGGCCCGGCGGCGACAGGCGGCTACGCGTACAGGGCTCTCTACGCGGCCACCCCTCTGCTGACGGACGGCCTGCTGGAGCAGGGCACCCCCCACTTCCGCGACCCGGTCGTGGACGACCCGGAACTGGCCGCGGCCCTGCGCCGCACCCACGCGGAACTGACGACCTGCCCCGACCCCCTGGAGACGGAGTCGCGTGTCCCCTGGCTCCTGACGGCCCTGGCGCAACGCCACTCGACGGCGCGGGCGACACCGGAGCGGGTGCCGGGGGCGACGCTGATAGCGCACGCGGTCCGCGACCGCCTCGCCGACGAACTCCTCTGCCCACCGTCCCTCGCGGACCTGGGTTCGGACCTGGGCCTCTCCCGCTACCAGCTCCTACGGGCCTTCCGTACGTCGATGGGGCTGCCGCCGTACGCCTGGCTGGCGCAGCACCGGGTCGCCCGCGCCCGGGGCCTCCTGGACGCGGGCCTGCGCCCGGCGGAGGCGGCCGGCCTGGTGGGCTTCGCGGACCAGGCGCACATGACACGCTGGTTCCGCAGGGTGCTGGGGGTGACCCCGGCGGCGTACCGCAACAGCGTTCAAGACGCGCGGTGACCCGGCTGCCGATAGTGGCCGCATGACTGCACGCGGCTGGTTGTTGTTCTCCCTGATGGCAGTGGTCTGGGGCATCCCGTACCTGCTGATCAAGGTGGCGGTGGACGCGGACCTGTCCCCGTCCGTGGTGGTGTTCACGAGGTGCGCGCTCGGCGCGGCGCTGCTGCTCCCGTTCGCGCTGCGCCAGCGGGGTCTGGGATCGACGATCCGCCGCCACTGGAAACCGATGCTGGCGTTCGCCTGCATCGAGATCATCGGCCCGTGGTGGACGCTGACGGACGCGGAACGCCACCTGTCCAGCTCGACAGCGGGCCTGCTGATCGCGGGCGTCCCGATCGTCGGCGTGGCACTGTCCCGCTTCTTCGGCAACGAGGAGCACCTGGGCCCGCGGCGCCTGACGGGTCTGGTGTTGGGCTTGGCGGGGGTGGCGGTATTGACGGCCCCGCACCTCACCGGCGGGGATGCCCGCTCGTTGGGGGAGGTCTTCCTGACGGTGGTGGGTTACGCGACGGCCCCACTGATAGCGGCGCGCTACTTGAGGGACGTCCCGTCGCTCCACCTGACGGCCCCGTGCCTGGCACTGGCGGCCCTGGTGTACGCACCGGCGGCGGTGATCGGCCGCCCCGCCGCCCTGCCCTCGGCCTCGGTCCTGGTAGCACTGGCGGCCCTGGGAGTGATCTGCACGGCGATCGCCTTCGTGGCCTTCCTGGAACTGATCAAGGAGGTGGGCCCGACCCGGGCAACGGTCTTCACGTACGTCAACCCTGCGGTGGCGGTGGCGGCGGGCGCGCTGTTCCTGGACGAGCGACTGA
Organism: Streptomyces sp. NPDC088387; assembly: GCF_044753385.1. Lineage (NCBI taxonomy): Bacteria > Bacillati > Actinomycetota > Actinomycetes > Kitasatosporales > Streptomycetaceae > Streptomyces > Streptomyces sp. NPDC088387. The sequence goes on along the minus strand of NZ_JBIVNC010000001.1, from coordinate 633,869 downwards.
CGGTGGGAGTGGGGGCGGCGTTCACGCTGATCCTGGCGGGGTCTGTCCTGGCGACGGGGGCGGGCCGAGGGGACGGAAAGGCGCGGGTGGCTGCCACGTCGGCGGGGGTCCGACGGCGCCCGGCACGCCCGGTACCATGGTCGACACGGCAGACGAGCCGGGCGGACGGCCGCGTGGAGGTCCTTGCGGATCTCCCCGAGGAACGTCCGGGCTCCACAGGGCAGGGTGATGGCTAACGGCCACCCGGGGTGACCCGCGGGACAGTGCCACAGAAAACAGACCGCCCGGCGCTTCGGTGCCGGGTAAGGGTGAAACGGTGGTGTAAGAGACCACCAGCGCCTGAGGTGACTCAGGCGGCTAGGTAAACCCCACCCGGAGCAAGGTCAAAAGGGGCCGCCTTCTCGAAAGAGGGGTGTCCCTGCGCGGACGTTCGAGGGCTGCCCGCCCGAGTCCGCGGGTAGACCGCACGAGGCCGGCGGCAACGCCGGCCCTAGATGGATGGCCGTCGACCCGGTGACCGCGAGGTGCCGGGGGACAGAACCCGGCGTACAGCCCTGCTCGTCTGCCGCCTAGGGCTTCTGATCAGTAGAAGCGGAGATCAGAGACCTTCTCTGTGTATATGGGTGTGGGTCTCGCTCGACCCTGGTCCACACCGGTTCAAACGGCATCGTGCTTCGACGTGCGTAGCGATGAAGGTAGCCATGCCTTGCAACGTCGGCGAGTCGGGGAACCGTGGAGGGCGCCTGCCTGATTTCAGGGCGTTCTACGGCGGAGCGAGCGGCGTGTTGACTCTTTCTGGCTACGCCTGTGTTTCTCCAGGTTCTGGGGCGTCCTCGGATGGGACGTCGGCTCATATGGATCGTTGGATAGTCTGCACCGCGTGGCGGGACATACCGCCGGGGAGGCTACGGCCGGCATGGACAATGCGCGGGCCGCGCGCCGGACGCCGAGGGGGAGCGAGGACGTCGTGGAACCGCTGAGGAGTGACGACCCCACTCACATCGGGGGCTTTACGCTGCGCGGCCATATCGGCTCCGGCGGTATGGGCCGGGTGTACCTCGGCGAGTCACCCGCCGGACAGCAAGTCGCCGTCAAGGTCATCAAGGCGTCCGTTCTGGACACCGAGACCCGCAGCAGGTTCGTCCTCGAAGTGGAGAACCTCAGGAAGGTCTTCGGTCCCCGGGTCGCCGCCTTCGCAGGTGCCGACCCGCTCGCCGACCAGCCCTGGCTCGCCGTCGACTACGTCCCCGGCCCCGACCTCCTGCGTCACGTCCGCGACCACGGCACGCTCCCGCTCGTCGAAACCGCGAGCCTCGGCGCGCTGCTCGCCGAGGGACTCACCTCCGTCCACCAGGCTCAGCTCCTGCACCGGGACCTCAAGCCGCAGAACATCCTGCTCGGCCCCGACGGCCCCAAGGTGATCGACTTCGGCCTCGCGGTGCTCGCGGAACGCCGTACGACACTGACCGCGACGGGTGTCGTGGTCGGCAGCGTCCTGTGCATGCCGCCCGAGCAGGCGGAGGGCACTCACCAATTGACCCCCGCGGCGGACGTGTACGCCCTCGGCGTGGTGCTGCTCTTCGCCGCCACCGGCCACTACCCGTACGAGGGCGACAACTGGCTCGCGGTCGCGGCCCGGATCGGCGACCCGCACCACGCCCCGGACCTGACAGGGCTGCCCACGGAACTGGCGCCCGTCGTGTCCTCGATGCTCGCCCTCGACCCGGCCGACCGCCCCTCCCTCCCGGACGTCACCGGCGCACTGGTGGCGGTCCTGGGCGGCTCCGGCGTCTCCGCCCGGCAGGCCCGGCAGCGGCTGATCGCGCGGACGGCACCGCATGCCGACGGCCGACTGGTGCCGCCTCCGGGACCGATCGCCGAGCATGTGCCCACGGTCGTCGATCCGGTCGCGCTGCCCGCGGAGCAACAGCCGGACACCGGCGACGCAGACGTTCCGGTGAAGGCAGATGCCCCCGTCTTGCCACCGCCGGCCCCGCGCCCCGTCATGTCGCGGCCCCGGACATCCCGCGGCCGCACCCCAGACGCCGCCACGGCCCACGATGTTGCTGAGGCCCTGCGCTCTGCCTACGCCAAGGAGGCCGTCTTCGTTCCGGCCCGCGGCGCGGGGCGCTGACCGACCAGGGCCGGGCAGCGCCCCGAAGGGGCGCGGGGCTGTATCGATGTGCGGCTGCCGCCGCGGTGGGGGAGTGACCAGCCACAATGGTGCCGCAGCCGAACGACGGCCCAACTTGGCTGAACCAGCGGAGCGCCCCGCATCCGCCATGGAAGACTTGCGCGTTATTCGACCACTTCCCGTACGACAGTGCGCAGGACGCGGAGGCAGCAGCGTGACCCACCAGCCGGACGTCTCGGAGTCCAGGTTCCCGCCGGGGGCCCAGATCCTCGTACGGGACGAGGAGTGGCTGGTGAAGAACGTCACCCCGAGCCGGGACGGCGCCAAGATCGAGGCGGTCGGCGTGTCGGAGTTCGTCCGCGACGAGACGGCCGTCTTCTTCACCGAGATCGAGCGTCTGGCCGGCGACGAGGTCCGGCTCCTCGACCCCGAGGACACCGAGTTGGTCGAGGACCCCACCGACCACTTCCGCCGCAGCCGTCTCTTCCTCGAAGCCCTGCTGCGCAAGACGCCGCTCCCGCAGACCGAGCGCGGCCTGGCGCTCGCCGACCGCTTCCTCGTCGACCCGCTCAGCTACCAGCAGCGCCCTGCCGAACTGGCTCTCTCCCTCGCCAACCTGCGCCCCCGTCTGCTGATCGCCGACGTCGTCGGTCTCGGCAAGACCCTGGAGATCGGTCTCACCCTGGCCGAGCTGATTCGCCGCGGCCGGGGCGAGCGCATCCTCGTCGTCACCCCGCAGCATGTCCTGGAGCAGTTCCAGCACGAGCTGTGGACCCGTTTCTCCATCCCGCTGATCCGCCTCGACTCGGTCGGTATCCAGCGCATCCAGCGGGAGATCCCGGCCGGCCGCAACCCCTTCACCCACTACAAGCGGGTCATCGTCTCCGTCGACACCCTCAAGAACATCGGTCAGTACCGCCACCACCTGGAGAAGATCCACTGGGACGCGGTGGTCATCGACGAGTCCCACAACCTCATCAACCGCGGCAGCCAGCGCAACGCCCTCGCCCGCGTCCTCGCCCCCAACACCGACGCCCTGCTGCTGGCCAGCGCCACCCCGCACAACGGCGACGGGAAGTCCTTCGCCGAGCTGATCAGCCTCCTTGACCCGGCGGCTATCGCCGACCCGGGTGACTACGACGCCGAGAACGATCTCGGTCACCTCTTCATCCGCCGTACGAAGGTCCACCCCGAGGTACGCGACCAGATCGGCAAGGAGTGGGCCGACCGCGACCCCACCGTCTCCGTGCCCTGCACCGCGACCGACGCCGAGGAGCGGATCTTCGCGGAGCTCACCGAGCACTGGATCCCGGCGCCGGACACCTCCACCGAGTTCGGCACCGCGACGTCCGGCCGTACGGCGCTCACCGAGGACCGCCTCTTCCCGTACACGCTCCTCAAGGCCTTCCTCTCCTCCCACCGCGCGCTGGACAAGACCGTCACCACCCGCAGGAACACCCTGACCGACAAGGCGGCGAAGACGGCGCCCGGCACCCAGGCGGCTGCCCGCATCGCCACCGAACTCGGGGCTCTGGAGCGCCTGTTCGCGTTGACATCGGCGATCGGGGAGTCAGGAGCGCAAGGCGACTCCGCCAAGCTCGACGCGCTCGTGGAGCAGCTCACCGACATCGGTGTCCGGCCCGGCTCGGCTACCCGGGTCGTCGTCTTCTCCGAACGCGTCGAGACCCTGAAGTGGCTCGCCAAGGTTGCCCCTGCCCGCCTCGGCTTCACCGAGCAGCAGGCGCGGCAGGCGGTGAAGGTCATGCACGGCGGTCTGTCGGACAAGGAGCAGATGGCCGTCGTGGAGGCCTTCGGCCTCGCCCACGACCCCGTGCGCATCCTGTTCACCGGCGACGTGGCCTCCGAGGGCGTCAACCTGCACCGCCAGTGCCATGACCTCGTGCACTACGACATCCCCTGGTCACTGATCCGCATCGAGCAGCGCAACGGCCGCATCGACCGCTACGGCCAGAAGCACAACCCCCGCTTCCGCGCGCTGATCCTCCACTCCGAGACCCAAGGCGCCAAGGACGACCGTACGGTCGCCGAGAAGCTCCTCAAGCGCGAGGAGGAGGCCTACCGCCTCGACGGCACCGCGGAAGCGGTGACCGGGCTGTATCGCGCGGAGGAGGAGGAACGCCGCCTGGTCAAGGACCTCCTCGCCGGCCGCACGGTCGAGGAGTCCCTCGCCGCCTCACCCACCCCCGGCGACCCGCTGACCGCGCTCTTCACCCAGCCGTCCGTCCTGCCCGAGCACCGCCCCGTGCCCAAGGCGCAGGTCCCGTCGCTGTTCGGCGGCGACACGGAGGCGTTCGTACGGGCGGCCCTCGACGAGGTCTACGACGAGCACCCGCACGACGCCCTCGACCTCTCCGAGCACCGCCACACCGGCCCGCGCGGCGAACCGGCCCCCTACCTGAGCCTCGCCACCGCCAAGGCCCCCGACCTCCTCCACCGCCTCGACATCCTGCCGCCCGACTACCTGCGGGACCAGAAGCTGAAGGAGCGCCTCCTGGTCACCTTCGACCGCGGTCTCGGACAGCACAGCCTGGACGAGGCCCGCGGCAAGTCCGGGTCCAGCTGGCCCGCCATCGGCTACCTCACCGACATCCACCCCTTGGTGGAGTGGCTGGTGGACAAGGTCCTCGTGCAGCTCGGCCGCCAGCAGGCACCGGTCCTCCTCACCCCCAAAGCGCCCGGCCCGACCTTCCTCGTCCAGGGCATCTACTCCAACAAGCTCGGCCGCCCCACGGTCGTGGAGTGGATGGCCGTCCGTGGCCTGCCCGGCGCCCCCGAGGTCGTGCCGATGCCGGACGCCCTGGCGGAGGCGGGCGTGGGCCCCGACATGGCCAACCCGGCCCCGCCCCGCGACCTCCCCGTCCTCCAGGCCCTGGTCCCGGCCGCGGTGGCGGCGGCCCGGGAGCACCTGGAGGAGCGCAAGGACGCCTGGACCCAGCAGATCAGCGCCCAGCTCGACGATTACCGCGCCCGCCTCGGCCGCTGGCAGCAGCAGTCCCTGCTGCCCGGCCGGATCGTCGCGGACACCATCCGCCACCAGACGGAACTGGCCGACAAGCTCTCCGCCACCGGCCGCCCGCTGCTGCGCGTCCTGGCCGTCCTCGACCGCGACGCCTGACCGGCACCAGTCCCTCTCCCTTCGAACTCCCTTCGAAGCCACCCGCAGAAACGGTCCTCGACGTGACGTACGACTCGCTGGTCAACCACGGCGACTACTTCTCCGCCCACTACCTTGCCGAAGTCCTCCCCAAGGACCTCAAGGCGAAGGACGGACTGCTCGCCCGCTGGGCCGAGCACGAGGCCGAGGAGAACAAGAAGCCGGCGGGCGAGCCGCGCACTCTCACACCCCGCCAGGGCCTACGGGCCCTGCGTACCCCGTACTTCGCCGACCGCGCCGACCTCGCGGAGCGGGCCCAGGCCGAAATCGACGCCCCCGAGGACGAGTCGGGCTGGCGCACGCACGACGACCCCCGCTGGATCAAGACGGTCGGCGAACTCCACGACCGTGTTCTGCAAGCCCTCGGCTACACCCCAGCCCCCGCGACCCTCACCGTCGAACGAGCGGGCCGCACCTACGACATCGAGGTCGCCCACGCCGAACCCGGCCTGGTCGCAATCGCCTGCGGCTGGGCCGCCGAGCCGGACGCCGCCCGCGACCCCGCGGGCCCCGGCCGGCTCCTGCACCCGGTCGACATCCCGCAGGGAGAGCCGCTGTCCGACGCCGACAGCCTGGTCCGTTTCCTCTTCGCCGCCGACGAACCGCCCCGCTACGTCCTGATCCTGGTCGGCGGTGTCGTCGTACTCGCCGACCGCACCGCCTGGAGCGAGGGCCGCTACCTCGCCGTCAGCCTCGACTCCGCACTCGAACGCCGGGACGACCGCCCCGGCGGCGAACTCGACACCATCGCCGCCCTGTTCGGCGCGGACTCGCTCCGCGTCCCCGAGACCGGCGGCACGAACCCTCTCGATGACCTCGTCTCCAAGTCGGGCAAGCACGCCGTCGGCGTCTCCACGGAGCTCCGCGAGGGCCTCAAGGACTCGGTCGAACTCATCGCCCAGGCCGTCCTGGACCGACTGGCCGAGCCCGGACAGGGTGTGACAGCGGCCCACCTCGACGACCCACAGCGCCTCGCCCGCCGCCTGACACGCGAGTCCCTGCGCTACCTCTACCGGATCCTGTTCCTGCTGTACGCCGAGGCCCGCCCGGAGCTGGGCATCCTCCCGTCGGACTACCCCGAGTACGGGGCGGGTTACGGCCTCCAGCGCCTCGGCGACCTGGCCGTCCGCGACCTCGTAGGCCCCACGGCCCGCGACGGCTTCCACCTCTACCAGTCGATCGACCTGCTCACCCGCATGGTCAACAAGGGCCACCGTCCGTACGGCACCGAGGAGGAGGACCGGGCGACGGAGGCGGCGGACCGCGAGGCGGAGGTGGCGGAAGCGGCCGAACTCGCGGCGGCGGGCGGAGACCTGACGGAAGCTCAACTCGCCTTGCGCGCTCGCCGATTCGAGCGGGAACGGCGGGCCCGGCGCAGTGAGGACGTTGGCCTGCGCTTCGAGCCGCTGCGCTCGGACCTGTTCGAGCCGGGCGCGATCCGCCTGATCGGCCCGCAGATCCCCAACCCCTTGTACGACGAGGACGACCCGTCCGCCGGACCGGAGTTCTTCGACACCCGGCTGCGAAACGCCACCCTCCACAAGGTGCTGCGCCGCTTGATGCTCACCAAGGGCCGCAAGGGCGAGCGGGGCGGCTTCATCTCCTATGCCCAGCTCGGCATCAACCAGCTCGGTGCCGTGTACGAGGGCCTGATGTCCTACACCGGCTTCATCGCGCGCGAGACGCTCTTCGAAGTCGCCAAGGGCGGCGACGCGTCGAAGGGCAGTTGGATGATCCCGGAGTCCCGGGCCAACGACTACCCGAACGAGGTGTTCGTCCAGCGGGAGAACGACGACACCGGCCTGACGGAACGGGCCGAGTACCCGCCGGGTTCGTTCGTCTACCGGCTGGCGGGTCGCGACCGCGAGAACACGGCCTCCTACTACACCCCGGAGTCCCTCACCCAGGTCACGGTCGAACTGGCCCTGAAGCACCGTTTCGACCAGAACAGCGAGGTGACGTCGGCGCGCGAGCTGCTGGAGTGGAAGATCTGCGAACCGGCGCTCGGGTCGGGCGCGTTCCTCAACGAGGCGATCAACCAGGTCGCCACCGAGTACCTGAAGCGGCGCCAGGACGAGACCGGCGTCGAGATCCAGCCCGACCAGAGGCTGGCCGAACTACAGAAGGTCAAGGCCTACGTCGCCCTGCACAACGCGTACGGCGTCGACCTCAACGCGACGGCGGTGGAGCTGGCCGAAGTCTCGCTCTGGCTCAACACCATGCACCCTGGCATGCAGGCGCCGTGGTTCGGTCTGCACCTGCGGCGCGGCAACTCGCTGGTCGGCGCGGGGCGGAAGATCTATGACAAGGACGCCCTGGGCAAGGGCAAGTGGCTGTCGAAGAAGGACACGCTCGCTCCGAAGGAACTCCCCTTCAGGAAAGGTGACTTGCCGGAAGGCGCGGTCCATCACTTCCTGCTGCCCGCGCTGGGGTGGGGAGCGGTCGTCGGGGACGCCAAGTTCAAGAAGATTGCCGAGGAACTGGACAAGGCGGCCGTCCAGCGGATGGAGAAGTGGCGGTCTGGCATCCAGCGCGCGCCGAAGACGGTGACACAGCGGCGACGGCTCCAAGGGGTCGCGCGGCGGGCCGAGTTCCTGTGGAAGCTGGTGGTCGAGCGGCTGAAACAGTCCGAGCGGGAGATCTCTCGCGAGATCGACGTCTGGGGCGCGGACTGGCTGGACCATCCCAAGCAGGCGGTACCGAAGGAGGTCGTGTACGGCGACCTCACGCGTCCTGGGACGCCGTACTGGCGGCTGAAGACGGTCATGGACGTGTGGTGCGCGCTGTGGTTCTGGCCGTTGGACCGAGTGGGGGAGCTGGTCGGTCCGGAGGTTGTGCCGGTGGCCGTAGAGGAGGCGGAGTCTGAGGCGACCACCGGTCCGGCCCCAGGGGATCAACTCTGGGTGAAGGACAGTCTCTTCGACGACGGGCTTCCTCAGCAGCTGGAGATGGGAGAGGCCGCTTCCGGGGCGGATGCGGAGGACAAGAAGCCGGCGCGGAAGAAGACGCCCGGTAAGCCGAAGGGGAGGCGTGAGGTCATTCCCCTCGCGACGCTGGACGACTGGATCGACTTCCTGGAGTGCGCGCTCGGGGCGAAGGATGTGCCGGCGGATTCCCTGGTTGCTGACTTCAGGGATCTGGAGGCGCTGCGGGAGTACGAGGTGAAGCTCGACGGGTTCATGGGGATGGACTCGCCGTTCCGGTTGAAGGCGCGGTTCCCGTGGTTGGACACGGTGGAGGACGTGGCCGGGAGTGAGGACCGGGATGACGTCGGCGCGGACGGGGGGATGGGGTTCTTCCATTGGGAGTTGCAGTTCGCGCATGTCTTTGCCGGGGAGGCCGGGGGGTTTGATGTGCAGGTGGGGAATCCGCCGTGGGTGCGGCCGGAGTGGAAGGAGGACTCCGTTCTTGCCGAGCGTGATCCGTGGTTCATGCTCACGGAGAAGCCGAGCGCGGCGGTGAGGAAGGCTCGGATTGCCGAGCTGTTCAGCGGTGCCGAGGCGCGGGCTTACTTCCTGAATGAACTCGTCGCCATCATGGGTGTGTCGAGCCAGCTCGGGTCACCGGTCGTCTATCCCGTTCTTGATGGCAAACGTCCCGACTTGTATCGCGCGTTCATGTGCCAGACGTGGACCCACGCTGGGCGCGACGGCACGATCGGACTCATCCACCCCGACACCCACTTCAGCGGCGACAGGGATGAGTTGCTGCGGGCGGCTGCATACAAGCGCCTGCGGGTGCACGGCGACTTCGTCAACGCGGGCAACCGCTTCTTCCCGCCGCCGGTCGGTCGGTCCAGCCACTTCGGGCTGCACATCTATGGGACGGAAGGGGAGATCGGCTTCGATCATCTCTCGTGGCTGTTCTCTGTGGACGCGCTGCGGCTGTCCGCTCAGCACGATGGTTCGGGGCCGGATCCGGGGGTTCGGTTCGGGGACACATGGGACGAGCGGCCGCATCTTAAGCGGATTATCCGGGTGCACCAGGAGACGCTGGAGCAGTGGCAGAGGCTGACTGGCGACGAAGAGCAGCCGGTTGAGCACGGGAGGCTGCTGTCGCCGGTGAGCGTGGCCGAGGGGGACGCGATTGAGGCCCTTGCTTCCTACCAACTGAAGGTGGGGGAGCTAGCGCAGATCTCATCGGGCTACAACGAGACGCTTGCCAAGCGAGACGATGTGATCGACTACAACCTCCCCGGTGAGGAGGGTTCGCTCTTCCGGCCCGAGAAGTGGGAGGACGTCATCCTCAAGGGGCCCCAAATCGGCCTGGCCAACCCGCTGTTCAAGCAGCCCAGTCAGGGTGGCGGTGAGGTGCTTGGCCTCAACCACCTGGTGATTGCCGACGATGTGGTGCCGGAGACGGAGTACGTGCGGGTCGCGACGCCGGAGAAGTACGCCGAGAAGCAGGACCGGTGGCTTGACCGGGGTGGGCTGGCGCGGCTGCGGGCGTCGGAGGAGGAGGCGGCTGAAGCGCGGCGGGTGTTGGCTGAGGCTCGGGGGGTGCCGGAGGACGAGGTCGATGCCGATGACGTTGATCGGTACTTTGTGGGGCGGTCGACTCGGGCCTATTCGAGGTTCTACCGGGTGGCGTGGCGGGAGATGATCGCCCCAGACACCGAGCGCAGTCTCTACGCGGCGCTCATCCCGCCCGGCGCTGCGCATGTCGACCTCGTACACAGCATGTACATGGGCGACAACCGCTCCACTGCTCTGACGGCAGGTTTCTGGGCAGGCCTCCCCGTGGACTACCTCCTGCGGACGACGGGCGTAGGCCACCTCAAGAAGGCGCCGGCACGGCGCATGCCCGCCCCGTCGCAGGGACACCCTCTGGAGTCGGCCCTGTTGTTGCGGACCCTCCGGCTCAACTGCCTCACTACGGCCTACGCGGACCTATGGTCCGAGCTCTACGACGCGACTTGGCCTGCGTACGAGCCGTGGGCGTGCGAGTGGCCCGAGCTGCAAGGCCTGCATGACGTCGGCCCTGAGTGGACCCGCGCTACCCCTTTGCGTACCGAACGGGCACGTCGTGCCGCACAGGTCGAGATTGACGCCCTGGTCGCCGTCTGGCTCGGCGTCGACGCAGACGCGCTCATCGCCATGTACAAAGCTCGCTTCCCGATCATGCAGGACTTCGACGCGGTCACCTGGTTCGACGCCAACGAGCTCCGCATCGCAGGCAATCGCTACACCTACGGCCACGGCCAGACCAAGGAGCACTACGAACAACTCCGTGCCCACCTCGACGGCGAACGCAAAGACCCGCCGGACGGCTACACGCCCCCCTTCTACAAGGCCAACCGCGAGGACGAGATGCGGGAGGCGCACGCCTACTTCTCGGCGCGGCTCCAGGAGGCCATCGACCAGGGCAAGTGGACGCTGCCGTAGACCTGACCGGGATACGCCGATGCCCCGCGCCCGGTACGGAACCGGGTGCGGGGCATCAGAACGTCGTACGTCAGTGATCGGCGGCGTACGAGACGAAGTCGGTCCACTGCTGGGCGCTGAAGGCGAGTTGAGGGCCCTGCGTGCGCTTCGAGTCCCGTACATGGATGGTCTCGGGGGCGAAAGCGACCTCCACGCACTCCGGGCCTTCGTTCGTGCTGTAGCTGCTCTTGAACCACTCCAGCGCGGAACCGTTCCCCGTCGAGGGGTTGGTCATCATGTCTCTCCCAGCACTTTCTCGATGAAGGCCAGCGACTCACGGGGCGTGAGGGCTTGGGCCCGGACGATGCCATAGTGGATCTCAAGGAGCTGGATCTCCTTGGGGTGCGAGATCAACCGACTGATGAGGTGAGCCTCGTTGTGCCCCACGGTGTCCCCCTCCTTGAGCCGGAGAAGCTGAAATGACCCTGCAAGACCGGCGTGGTCCTCGCGGTCCGTCGGCATCACCTGGATCTCCACGTTCCGTCGTCGGCCGACTTCCAACAGGCGTTCGAGCTGCTCCTGCATCACCATTCTGCCCCCGAGCGGACGGCGTAGCGTCACCTCTTCCAGGACGAAGCCGAAGACGGGGGCGGGCTGTTCCTCGAAGATCCTCTGTCGCGCCAAGCGAGCGGTGACAAGGCGCTCGACCTCCTCCTCGCTGAATGCCGGGCGCCGCATCCCGTACAACGCCCTCGCGTACTCCGGGGTTTGAAGCAGCCCGTGGACGACCATGCTGGCGTAGGCGAAGATCTCAACCGCCTCCCCCTCCAACTTCGCCAGATCCCGAACCTTCTTCGGATACCGAGCCTCCTCCACATCCTTCTTCAGCCCAGCAAGCAACCCACCCGCGTCCAACACCCGATCAGCCGCCTCCAGGAACTTCGCACTCGGCGCCCGCCGCCCCCGCTCCACCGAGGACACCTGCTCCTCGCTGTACCCGATGGCCACCCCCAACTCGGCCTGCGTGAGCCCCTTGCGCTCACGGCACGCCTTGAGAATCTTGCCCACCGTCCGCAGTACCGCCGCCGACTCCTCGTCATCAGCGCCGTACGGCTCCATCCCGTCACCGCTCTGCTGTGACCCCTGCCCCGTCACGCTCACTCCCGGACACCTCCACATGCGGCCCGTACCCAACTCGCCGTCGGCGCCCCGCGTAACGCCACACGGCCCGGACAGAGCCGGACGGCACCCGGACAGTGACGCTGCGTACCGACGTCGTTACTGGTCAGCGTAGAGTCGGCCGACCACGCTGAGTGACATGAACGCCGATATTGCCCCCACGACGGCACCGCACCCCGAGCCCACCCAACCCACCACCCCCACCCGCCACTTCACCATCCGCCTCTCCGCCACCCCGAGAGGCGCCCGCCTCGCCCGTCACCTGGCAGCCGAGCAACTCCACACCTGGGGCTGGCCGTACGACACCGAGGCCAACCACATCGCCACCCTCCTCGTCTCGGAACTCGCCACGAACGCCGCCCTGCACGGCCGCGTCAGAGGGCCGAGACTTCCGCCTCCGCCTCACCCTCTACCCCGAGGACGCCACGCTCCGTATCGAACTCACCGACGCACGCCCTGCCCACCGTCCGCCCGCCCCCGGCACTCTCCCGTCGCCTTCTCCGGACCAGGACTCCGGCCGAGGCCTCCTCCTCGTCGAAGCCCTGTCCACGCATTGGGGAACGACCTCTGGAGACCCGTATACGAAGACCGTCTGGTGCGAAGTCGCCCTGGAGTGACTGTCAGTGGCGTCTGCAAGCCTGATGGTCATGACGCGCACCGTATTCGAGAACCTCACGTTCTTCTGGGCCTACTGGACCCTCTTCGAGACGGCGATGATCGCCCTGCTGTGGCTGACCCGCTCCCGTGTGCTGGGCGATCGGCTCTACCGGATTCCGGTTGTGCGACGGATCGGGCGCGGCGCCTGTGAGCGTCGCGTAGAGGCGCTGTTGGCTGAGCTGGAGCGGAGAGAGGTGCCGGCGGAAGCATGGCCAGGGAAGGACGCACTCGTCGCGCGGTGGCACCGTATCGTCATCGGCCGGTGCGTCTCCGTACTCCTCCAGGCCGTGCCCCTGCTGATCGTCGTGCTCCCCTTCTGGTGGGCGACATCGTGGGCTCGTACGTCTGCCACGCCGTTCTGGATGTTCGCCGCCATCACCGGCTTCGGCGTCGTCTCCATCGCGCTCATGGCCGCCGACGAACGGGCCGCCGTGGTCTCCGACGCGGCCGGGGCCCTCACGGTGGAAGCCGTCCGCTTCCTGGAGACGCTGCTCATCACGGATGACCGCCGCCCACAGGACTCGGCGCTCGACACCCACGGGAAAGCGTTCGGCCGCCTGTGCCAAGCCCTGCGCGCCCAGGCGCGGCATACCACCCGCCGTATGCCGCCTGCCGCCCGCACGCGTGTGCGTGAGACCGCGGAGCGACTGATCGCGGCCCTCGCCGAAGCCAACCAGCGCTACCTCTTCGGCGAGGGCCCGGATCGCGACACCGCCGTACGCGACCTGTCCCGGCTGGCTGCCGGCGCCCTTCGCCACAGCTGCCTTCCGCGCGCACAGCGCGACAGCCTGGTGGTCATCGACGCCGCGCTCCTCGCCGACGCACCGGAACCGGACGCGGCGGCCACCGCGGCCGAGCCACTCCGGAGCCGCCTGCTGGCGGGCGCGGGCAAGGTAGCGGTGGCTGTGGGCCTGCTCGCCGGGGCGGTTCTCTTTCCCGGTGGGGGAGTGGGCTCGGTTCTGCTGTTGCTCGCGGGCCTGGCGGTCTTTCCGTCGCTCAGGGAGGCCCTCTACCGAGCCAGGGACTTCTCCGCCTTCGTCGGCGGCTCCGAGTTCCCGGTCGCGGACACGGAGCCGAACCGCTCGGCGCCCGCCTCGCCCACGCCTTGCCCGCACTGCGCCGAGCACTCATCCGTCACCGCGGGATCACGGCCGGTAGGGTGAGAGACGACCAGGACCGAGCGATGACCGGGCACGACACGAGGGCGAGGGCGACGAGACGACATGGCCGGGCTGGAGGACAGCAGCCAGGGGCGTACACGGGACCGGCGGTCGGTGTACGAGCGGTACCAAGAGCGGCAGGGGGAGCAGAGCGTCATCGGTCTGGACGACCTCTTCCCTGTGGAGATCGGCTCCGACGGTCAGCCGACCGACGTTGAGCGCGAGGACACCGACGAGGGTGTCGACCAGATCACCTCGCCCTTCGACCCCGAGCACATCGACATCGAGACCCGTACGACCACGGTTGACCTGCTGCTCTCCCGGCTCCGTAACGAGATGATCGACCTCGCTCCCGACTTCCAACGCCGGGCAGGCATCTGGACGGACGAGAAGCAGAGCCGCCTGATCGAGTCGCTGCTCCTGCGCATCCCCATTCCGTCCTTCTACGCGGCCGAGCAGAAGGACGGTAGCTGGGCCATCGTGGACGGCATCCAGAGGCTGACGTCGATCGCGCGCTTCCTGGATGCCGGCACGGTCAAGGCTCCGCCGCTGAAGCTGAAGGGGCTGGAGTACCTCCGCAACTTCGCGGGGGCGGGCTTCGGCGATCTCTCCGGCAAGCTCCAGATCCGGCTGAGGGAGACCGAGGTCGTCGTCCATGTCATCCGGCGTGGCACTCCCGAGCCGGTCATGTTCAACGTCTTCGCCCGCATCAACACCGGGGGCGAGCCGCTGACCCGGCAGGAGATCCGGCACGCACTGATCCCGGGGCGGGCGAGGACCTTCCTCACCGAGCTGGCCGAGTCTCAGGAGTTCCGCGACGCCACCGGCGGCAGCGTGGTCGGGGACCGGATGGCCGACCGCGAGATGGCCCTGCGGTTCCTGGCCTTCCGGCTGACCCCTCCGGACGGGTACCGCACCGGTGACTTCGACTCGTTCCTGGCCGAGGCGATGCACCGCATCAATCGCTTCGACGCCACGGACGAGGAGCGTCTTCGGTACGAGTTCCGCAGCGCCATGCTCGCGGCTCAGGCGGCCTTCCACGGCCACGCCTTCCGCAAGTACCGCTCTGGCCAGCAGCGCAAGTCGCCCATCAACAAAGCCCTGTTCGAGACGATCGCGGTGAACCTGGCCGCCCTCGACCCGGACCAGCGCTACGGGCTCGCGCAACTGGACGTCCTGGAAGCCTTCGCGGACCTCATGGAGGACGCGGAGTTCGAGCGGTCCATCTCGGTGGCCACCGGCGACCCCAAGAAGGTACGGAAACGCTTCGAGGCCGTACAGGAACTCTTCGAAGACCTCCTCGAACCCGGAGACACGCGCCCGTGATCACCCGCCTCACCCTGGTCAACTTCAAGGCGTTCCGCCGCCTCGAACTCCCGCTGGGTCCGCTGACCCTCCTCACCGGCCTGAACTCGTCCGGCAAGAGCAGCGTTCTGCAGGCCCTCGCACTGCTCCGTCAGTCGAACGACAACGGAAGGCAGGGACTGCTGCTCAACGGTGAGCTGGTGGAACTGGGCAGTGCGCGAGACGTCCTGCACGACGACTTCGGCCCCGCGGTCGACCTCCTGGGTACCAGCGCTCCCCGGGTCGGGTTCGTGGTCGAGGCAGGCGAGCAGTTCCAGTTCGCCGGCTCCTACGACCCGGAGGAGCCCGACGAGGACGTAATGGAGCTGATGTTGGCACCGGCGGAAGACCGGCCGTTCCTCGCCGCTCCGTTCCAGTACCTGCACGCCGACCGCATCACGCCCGCCGTCACCTATCCACGCTCCCGTCAGATCGCCATCGACCGCGGATTCCTCGGCGTACGCGGCGAACACACCGTCAACTACCTTCGCCACTATGGCGAGAGAGAGGTTCCTGACGGTCCGCTACGCCACCCCGACGCCTCCTCACCTCAGCTCCGCGACCAGACAGTCGCCTGGATGCAGGAGCTCTGCCCCGGCCTCAACCTCCAGGCCGACGCCGTCGAGGGCACCGACTTCGTCCGCCTCTCCTACGGCTTCGGCGGCACCGCCGGTATCAACGCCACGCGCCGCCGCCGTCCCACCAACGTCGGCTTCGGACTCACATACGCTCTGCCGATCGTGGTCGCCTGTCTCACCGCCACCCCCGACAGCTTGATCCTCCTGGAGAACCCGGAGGCCCACCTGCACCCCAAGGGCCAGAGCAGGATGGCGGCCCTGATCTCCGCCGCTGCCGCCACCGGGGCCCAGATGGTCGTCGAGACCCACAGCGACCACGTCCTGAACGGTGTGCGCATCGCCGTCAAACAGGGCGCCCTTCAGCCGGAGGATGCCGTCGTCCACTTCTTCCGCGGCAACGGTTCAGACACCGAGGTCATCAGCCCCACCATCGACAAGGACGGCATGCTCGCCCAGTGGCCCCAGGGGTTCTTCGACGAGTGGGAGAACTCGCTCGACCAGCTGCTGGACTGACGACGCACCGACGGGGAGGGGGAAAGGGCATGCCGTTGCTGTTCCTGAACGAGAAGTCGTGGGCCACGACCTGTGACCACACACGCGCCGACGCGGCCATGGTCGACTTCGTCGACGTGGTGCGCGCCGTCGCCAAGGAGGACCCGGCCGAGACCTCGCTGGTCAGTGAGGACGGCCTCACATCGCTGGAGATCGCCAAGGACTATCCGATCGGCAAATGGATAGGCGCCGGCCCGAAGAACCACGCCCGCTGGCTGCGGCTACGGGCTCTCCAGAACAGATCCCCGGTCAGCAGCGTCTACTCGACCCCGGATGCCGACGGCCATCTCGATTACCGTCACGACGGCGAGAAGGCCCGGGGACTGGGCGCCGCACACTTCATGGACGGCATCGCCGTCAGCCTTCCGGTGGCGCCCGAGTGGGAGACGTCCTCGGTCAGCCTCGACCGCAGCGAACTCGTCGAACTCGACGACGGTTTACTGGAGTTCGAGCACGAGACGGTCGACGTCCGGCACGTCTCCGCCCTGCCGCACGTCGACGAATACCGGGCTTGGATCCGCGAGTCGAGCCTGGCCAGAGCGGCCACCGGCCGTCAGATCTGGGAGCGCAGGGCCGACCTCTACCCGCACCTCCAGTTCCTGCCCCGTACCGAAGGCCACCTCACCGACCTGGACCCTCGCTGGGTCGTGCCCGCACGGGGCTGCCTGGAACGGCTGGAGGCGGCGGTGGCCCTCTGGGACCCGGCGACGCGGCACGAACCGGAGTGGCAGACCAAGGTCACTCCGGAGAGCCAGACGCGCCGAGAGGTATGCCGCTTCAGCGACCTCGACCGCGAGCGGCGCCTCTTCGAACTGCACGCTCGTTTCACCCCGGGCATGGGCCGCATCTACTTCCGCCTGGTCCCGGAGGAGGGGGCGATCCGGCTTGCGCACATCGGCAGCAAGATCCGCCCGGACCTCTGACCCGTCAGAACAGCGTCCCCTGCCCTTCCGGTATCTGCGGCTTCTTGACTCGGGGCGTCGGTCGAGGGGCCTTTTCGACCGGTGCGGATGCGGGCGGAGGCGCCTCCTGTACAGGCGGCTTGCGCTTGCGCCCCCGCTTTCCCCGAGGCGCCGGCACCCCACCCGCCAGTACCTCCTTCAGCCGGTCACGGGCCCGGGTCTCCAGCTGCCGGATCCGCTCGCGCGTGACGCCGTACTCCTCGCCGATCTCCTCCAGCGTCTGACGCTCGCCGCCCACCAGCCCACAGCGCCGCCGCATCACATCGGCCTCGCGCTCGCTGAGACAGGCCCGGGTCAGCAGCTCCTCCACCCGCTCCCGGGAGTACTTCGGAGCGAGCACCTCCTCCGGAGTGGGCGCCAGATGCAGCGTCGCCACCAGTTCGCCAAGATGCGTCCCGTCACCGATCTCGCGGTCCAAGGAGTCCGTGGGCCGGCTGATCCGGCGTACCGCGTCGACCTCGGCCACGGTGAGGTTGGCCGCCACGGCCACCGCGCCGGTGGTGAGGGACTGCCCCTGGGAGGCGAGCCGTGCCTCGACCATCGCGACCTTGCGCACCTTCTCGTGCAGGTGAATCGGGATGCGGATCAGCCGGCTCTCGTTGCCGAGCGCCCGCTCCAGTGCCTGCCGGGCCCACCAGGTCGCGTACGTCGAGAACTTGAACCCCTTGCTCGGGTCGAACAGACAGGCCGCGTGCATCACTCCGGTTACGCCGTGCTGCACCAGGTCCTCGTAGTCGAGGCCCTGGCCCCCCAGCCGCTGGGTCAGCTTGTGCACCAACCGGACGTTGTGCATGACCAGCGTCTCGTAGGCGCGGCGGCGGACGTCGGTGACAGGGAGGGCCGCAAGCTCGGTCTCCTCCGGTTTGTGGTCCATGTGCTCCGGCCCGCCCTTGAGCAGGACACTCAGCCCGACCTCCTCTTCCGCAGTCAGCAGCGTCTTCCACGCGGTGTGCCGGAACCGGTCCTCGTTCATCCGGGCCCGCGCGGCGGCCATCGCGGCGTCCAGGTCCGTGAGTACCTCCCCCTTGCCGCCGAGTTCGTCCGCCTGCGGCTCTTCGGCGGTCTCGGCTTCGTCCGGAGCCTCCTCGGCCTCCGCCCGGCGGGGAGTCGGGATCGCGCCGATCACCACTCCCTCTCCTCGTAGGGCCGTCGTCAGCAACTCCCGTTCCGCGGCGTCCAGTCCGCACAACGACACCAGTCCGGCGAACGCCGGCGCCGGGACCATACCCGCCGCGACGTACTTGCGTGCGAGCCCCAACACCCGGACGACGCGCACGCTTGCCTGGGTGAGCGCGGCGGCCCGCTCCACGATCAACCCCTGCTGGGCCAGAGCCGCTTCCAGCCTTTTCAGGCCCTCTGAATCCAACCCCAGGGGAGCTGTCATTGCTCTGAACTCGTCCTCCGCCACCCGGCCGCCGCGTGCGCGGCCGTGCAGGTCGGCCAGCAATGTCGTCATCGCGCCGCGCAGTTCACGCACCCTGTTCCCCCGGGTGCCCGGTGCGTCCGCCGTCATGAGGAGACTGTGGCACAGGCCACTGACAATCGGTCCCGTGATGCAGGAACGCTGTGTCCATCACCTGTGGCTGGATGTGAGCGATTTGGCGATCCGGTGGGCGCCATCCGGCATATGCCGGATACGATCTTGCGGACCGGTACGTTCGGTCATCAGGGGGCGGCATGGGGTACACGGGGGCCATGGGGCCCAGGGAAGAACTCGTTGCGTTCGTACGCACTCAGCTCGTCGGGCCCGCCCAGGGCGAGCACGAGACGGTGACCACCCCGCCCGACCGGCTGTACCTGATGGGCACCCTGTATCCCCAGGACGCAGACCTGCACCGGCAGTTGACGCTCTCTGCCGAGGTACTCGACGCACCGGGCGCGGAGGAACAGCGGGAGGACACCGCCCAACGGGACGACCCCGTGCCGGAAGCGAACTCCTGGCTTCCCTCATCGCTCGGACTGACCCTGTTCACCACGGCCGCAGAACTCCGCGTCTCGGTCGACGGCGCCCGCTATCTCACCGAGCGCGACGAGCAGGGTCGGCGTCGCTGGCAGCGCATCCCGCTGCCCGCCGAGCCGCGCTCCTTCAAGCCGGGGGAGCCGGGCGCCCTCGTCTTCGGCGGGCGCGGTGAGGTCCGGGTGACCTGGCGGACGTTCGGACACGGACGACTGGTCACGGTGGCCCTCGTCAACACGGCCCGCGCGCCCCGCCAGTCCCTCAGCGCCGCCGAGCGCGAACGGCAGTGGGACAGCATGCTGTTCCAGGTGGGGCTCGGCGTCGAGCCCGTCGACGGGGAGGTTCTTCCGTACCCCGGTGTCCGGCTCGCCAGCCGCGACGAGGAGGAGCAGGAACTTCGCCTTCAGTACCGGCATGTCGAGACCTACGCGGTCGGCCATGGCTGCGCCGTGCGGGAGGAGCGCACGGGCGACGGGCGCGTGACTCGTGTTCACGCCGAGGTGATGCCGCAGACCGAGGTACCCACGGTGCGGGCGGCGGGGCCGAGGGCGCCCGTGCTGCTGCTGGAGCGGCTCGCCGACGAGACCCTCCCCGTCGGTCAACTGCGGCGAGAACTGGACGAGTTCGTGCGCGGCTACCGCGACTGGTGCGACAGCCAGTGGGCCACGGACGTACCCTCCTCGGCCCGGCCCGCCGCCCGCCGCATCCTGGAGCGGATCAGCACCGCCGTACAGCGCATGGAAAGCGGCGTACAGGCCCTGTGCGCCGACGAGAACGAGGACCTGCGGCGGGCCTTCCGTACCGCGAACGCCGCCATGGCGCTCCAGATGCGGCACAGCGAACCCGACCAGGCCGGACAACGGCACGCCCGCGGTGCCGCCGTACAGCTGGACCCGGCGCCTGACCCGGGAGCCTCCTGGCGGCCCTTCCAGCTCGCCTTCTTCCTCATGGCGGTGGAAGGCGCGGCCGACCCGTCCCATCCCGACCGGGAGACGGTCGACCTGATCTGGTTCCCGACCGGTGGCGGCAAGACGGAGGCGTATCTGCTGCTCGCCGCCGTCGTGATGGTCCTGCGCAGGCTCCGGCCGCGCGGCACCCCGGGCGGCGGGACCGCCGTACTGAGCCGGTACACGCTGTCGCTGCTGACCACACAGCAGTTCCAGCGTGCCGCGACCACCGTGTGCGCCCTGGAACGCCTCAGGCGGGCCGATCCGGTGGCGCTCGGGCGCGAGCCCTTCTCCATCGGGCTGTGGGTCGGCGAGGCGACGACCCCGAACTCGTACCAGTCGGCCGTGGAAGCCTTCGACGAGGTGCGTGCCGCCGCCACCCCGGACGACCGCTTCATCCTCGACCGCTGCCCCTGGTGCGGCACCCGCATCGTGCCCGAACGCAAGTCCCCGGACCGCTCCGACTACGGCATCGACGCGCGCGCCTCGTCCTTCCGCTTCTTCTGCCCCCGCGACGACTGCGCTTTCCACGACGAACTCCCCGTCGCTGTCGTCGACGCCCACCTCTACGACAAGCCCCCGACGTTCGTCCTCGGTACGGTCGACAAGTTCGCCCGGCTCGCCTGGGAACGGGACGCCGGACGGCTCTTCGGCCGCGGCGGCGCCCTGCCGCCCGACCTCGTCATCCAGGACGAGCTGCACCTGCTCACCGGCCCCCTCGGTACCACGGTCGGCCTGTACGAGGCGGCCATCCTGCAACTGTGCTCGCCCGCCCAGCAGAGCCCGAAGATCGTCGCCTCCACGGCGACCATCCGCCGCTCCGGTGAACAGGTCCGCAGACTGTACGGGCGGCCCGTACAGCTCTTCCCGCCCGCCGGCCTGGACGCACGCTCCTCCTACTTCGCCGAGCCCGACACCGAACGGCCCGGCCGCCTGTACGTCGGGGTCATGGCACAGGGACACACGGCCGGTCGCGCCACCGTCGCCACCGCCGCCACCCTCCTCCAGGGGCCGTTGCAGCTGCCCGAGGAGCACCGCGACGACTACTGGACCCTCGTCGCCTACCACCACAGCCTCCGCGAGCTGGGCCGCACCGTCACCGCCGCGGCCGACGACATCCCCGCGCAGCTCGGCGGTATCGGCCCGGTCGCCGAACGACGGGTGCTCACCGAGGGGCAGGTGCAGGAACTCACCAGCAGCCTGGACCGCAGCGAACAACCCCTTGTGCTCGACCGGTTGGAGAAGCCCTGGCACGACCCGGCGGCGATTTCCCTGCTGCCCTGCACCAACATGCTGTCCGTGGGCGTGGACGTGAAGCGCCTCGCCCTGATGCTGATGCTCGGCCAGCCCAAGGCAACCGCCGAGTACATCCAGGCCACCAGCCGGGTGGGACGGCACGGGGTGCCCGGACTCGTCGTGACCTTCCTCAACGCCACCAAGCCGCGCGACCGTTCGCACTACGAGACCTTCGGCACGTACCACGCCGCCCTGTACCGGCACGTCGAGCCGACCACCGTCACGCCCTGGTCCGTGCCCTCCCGCAGACGTGCCCTGCACGCGGCCCTCGTGGTACTCGTCCGGCACGGCCTCGGGCTCAGCGCCGAGGACGCGGCCGGTGACGTCCTCGACCGGGTCGCCGACGTCAGCACCCAGGCCGAACGGCTCGTGGAGTGGGTCTGGCGCAGCGACCCGGAGGCTGCGCCCGGGGTCCGCGACGACCTCTTCCGGCTGTTCCAGAACTGGCAGGAGGCGGCGCGGGAGGCGCAGAGCGACGGCAAGCGCCTGCACTACCGCACCCAGGGCAAGGGCCAGCACAACCTGCTGCGCGACTTCGACCGCGGCGGGGGCCTGTGGGAGACCCCGCACTCCATGCGCAACGTCGACCGGGAATGTCAGGTCGTGGTGAAGGGAGCCGACGTATGAGCCGCCGCCGGGTGCGCCAGGCGCAGACCGTGGTGCCGTTCGGTACCGGCGCCGTTCTCGACGTCCAGGGCGAGTCCTTCGTCGCCGCAGGCATCGGCGACTGGCCCCGAGCCCATCAGCCCGTGTCCTCGCCCCGGCTCGCCGCGCGTCTCGGCGTCAGCGGATTCCGGGCGGCGCCGCCCGCCCCGCACGACGCCTGGGACATCCCGGACGCCGCCGGGCCGCCGTACATCCGCTTCCCCGCCTGGCTGTTCTGTCCGGCGTGCCGACGGATGACGCACTGGAGGGTGGCGGACGAACGGCCGGGGCAGCCGCCGCGCTGCCGCAGCTGTTCGCCACAGCGGCAGCTCACCCCGATGCGGTTCGTCCAGATCTGCCCGTCCGGCCATCTCGGTGACGTCGACTGGTGGTACTGGGCGCACTCCGAGCTCACCCCGGAGCAGCGGGAGTCCTGCCCCGACCGGGACCACCTGCGGTTCCGTTTCGAAGAACGGGCGACCGGCCTGGAGGCCCTGTCGGTGGCGTGCACGGCCGACGGTTGCCGTGCCGCGTCCCGGGACCTGCTCGACGTCCTCGGGGCCAAGCGGATGCGGTGCACGGGCCGTAACCCGTGGCAGCGGCGGAGCGAAGCGGCTAAGGACTGCCCGGGGCCCGTACAGATCGTCCAGCGCACCGCCGGAAACCTGTACTACCCCGTCGTCCACTCGGCTCTCGACATCCCCGAAAGTGGTGAGACCGCCACCGACGGGGACATCGCCGAACGGGTACGCCTTCACGACATGTGGCTCGCCCTGTGCAAGGCGCCCGACGGCCCGCGCGCCCCACTCATCCGGTCGATGATCACCGAGGACACGGGAGCCGACGACGCCCTTCTCGACGCCCTGCTCGCGGAGGAGACGGGCGTCCCGGCCGACGGGCCCGGCGAGCGCCCCCACCAGGTGGTGTACCCGGACCTGAGCAGCGACGAATGGGCCGCCTTCATCGCTCCCGCGCCGGAACCCACCCGGGACTTCGTCATCCGGGACGCCGGGCTCGGGCTGGAGGACGAGACCGAGGCGCCCTGGGTGGATTTGCGGGACAAGGTCGCGCGCGTGGTCGTGGCCGACCGGCTCCGTGAGGTGCGCGCCATCCAGGGCTTCAGCCGGGTCACCCCGACCGCCAGGTTCGTCCCGGTGGACACCGGTCGGCGGGCCCGTTGGCTGCCCGCCGTCGAAGTGTTCGGCGAGGGAGTCTTCCTCGCCCTGGACGAGCGCCGACTGACCGATTGGGAGCGTGACAGCGAGGTACGCAACCGGGTGCGCGGGATGCGGGACGACCTCGACAGGGCCTTCCAGAAGGACCGGCTCGAAGCCCTCACCGGGCCCGAACTGCTGCCCCGGTTCGTGCTGTTGCACACCCTCGCCCACCTGCTCGTCCGACAGCTCTCCTTCGAGTCCGGGTACTCCACCGCCTCCCTGCGCGAGCGCGTGTACGCCCGGTCCGGCGGCGGCACACAGGCGGGCGTTCTCGTCTACACCGCCGCAGGGGATGCCGAGGGCACCCTCGGCGGCCTTGTCCGCCAGGGCGAGCCGCCCCGGCTCGCCGAGACCCTGCTGCGGCTGACCGAGGCCGCCGCCTGGTGCTCGGCCGACCCGCTGTGCGCGGAGCACACCGGACAGGGCTACGCGAACCTCAACCGCGCTGCGTGCCACGCCTGTTGTCTGCTGCCCGAGACCAGCTGCGAGACCGGCAACGCGCTGCTCGACCGTGTGCTGCTCGTCGGCGGGGCGGGCGTACCCGGCTACTTCGAGGACGTCATCACGGCGGCCCGGGAGCTCGCCGTCCGGGAGATCGAGGACGACGACCGGTGACGCTGACGTACCTGGACCTCAGTGAGGAACAGCAGGACCTGCTGCGCGACCTGCCGTTCGAGGGGCACCACCTCGTCACCGGGCCGCCGGGCTCCGGCAAGAGCGTGCTCGCCGCCCAGCGCGCCGGCCTGCTGGCCCTCACCGGCGTACGGGTCCACTTGCTGACCCGGTCCAATCTGCTGCGCCAGACACTGGCGGTCCACGGCGACGTCGAGATCTCCACCGTGCACGCGTGGATCCAGGCGTGGCACCGGGCCCGTACCGGCGAAGGAGCCCCGTCGGCGGCCGAGGACTGGTTCGCCTGGTCCGAACTGTTCGCCCTTGCCGCGGTGGAGGAGCCGGCCGAGCCGTTCGCCGTCGTCGTGGACGAAGGCCAGGACCTGCCCCGTTCCTTCTACCGGCTGTGTCATCTGCTCGGTGTTCCCGTCACCGTCTTCGCCGACGAGTGCCAGCGCATCACCGACACCCAGTCCACCCTCGACGAGATCAGTACGGCGTTGCGGGACTGTGCCCGCCACGAGCTTACGACCGGGCACCGCACGACTCGGCCCGTCGCGGCCCTCGCCGCCCGCTTCCACACCGGAGCCACTCCGCCGCCTCTGCCGTCCCGAACCGGACCTGTTCCCCGGTTGTGGCGGTACGCCGACCAGCGCGCCTTGGTGGCCCAGCTCGTCGCCCACGCCGAACGGCATCCGCAGCGCACCATCTGCGTGGTGCTGCGCACGACACGGCAGCAACTCGCCCTGCACGAACACCTGGAGCGCGCCGCGCCCCGGCTGCGCTCCCAGGTGTACGTCGGTGCCGCCGCCGAGGGCCGTCACCGCACGCTCGACCTGGGGCGGCCCGGCATCCGTGTCATCAGCCGGGCCAGCGCCAAGGGCCTGGAGTTCGACAGCGTATTCGTTCCCGACATCCATACCGACAGCAGCGACCCGGGAGCGGCCGCGCTGCGGATGACGTACTACGTGCTTCTCACCCGCGCGCGGGAAGAGGTCCACCTCGGGTACGAGGGTGACAGGGAACCCCCGCCGGTCGCGGGCATCCCGGCCGACCTGCTGGTTCGCGCCGTATGAGATGTCGTAGCCGTGTAGGAGACTTCGTACCAGCCGTCGCTGAAGGACAAGGAGCCACCGGGTGCGCCCCACTCTCGCCGCCGAACAGGTCGGGGACAGCCTCACGCAGTACCTGACCACCACGTTCGCCCTCGCGGACGAGGGTGAACGGCGTGCGCTGGAGGACTTCCTGCGGGACGAGCAGGGCGGCATCTTCCGCGGTCCGTACCTGCGGATCCGCACGCCCTTCAAACCGGCCGGAAACGCCTGGAAGTCGGCGCTGGAATGGGTGCCCGACGGCTTCGAGCCCTACCGGCACCAGGCGCGGGCCTGGCAGCGGTTGTCCACGCTGCGCGGCCCGGCCCGGCCGACCCTGATCACCACCGGCACCGGATCGGGCAAGACCGAGTCCTTCCTGGTGCCCGTGCTCGACCACTGCCGCCGTGCGCGGGCGGCCGGTCAGGATGGGGTCAAGGCGATTCTGCTGTACCCGATGAACGCGCTCGCCACCGACCAGGCGCAACGCCTCAACGAGCAGCTCAAGGACCCGCGCCTGGCCCAGGTGTCAGCCGCCCTCTACATCGGCGACGAGCCCGCCACCGGCTACGCGCGAGTACAGACGGACCGGGCGCGCATCCGCGGTGGGCGGCCCGACATCATCATCACCAACTACAAGATGCTGGACCTGCTACTCCAGCGCGCCGAAGACATCCCGCTGTGGCAGGACCAAGCCCTCGCCCACGTCGTGGTCGACGAGTTCCACACCTACGACGGCGCCCAGGGCACGGACGTCGCCATGCTGATGCGACGGCTCGGTGCCGCCACCGGCAAGGCACGGCCCGGCCGCCCGCTCGGCGACGTGTGCCCCGTCGCCACCTCGGCGACCCTCGGCGAGAGCGCTCCCGTTGTGACGGGGGCCCTGCACCTCCCGGCGGCGGAGGGCGGCGGCACCATCCTCGACGTGGCGGCCCAGGTCTTCGGCACACCGTTCGGCCCGGACTCGGTGGTCGGCGAGGACCGCATGACCGTCCAGCAGTTCGCCGGGAAGTCGGACTTCACCCTGCCCTTCCCGGCCCCGCAGGACGTCATCACCCTCGGCGACCCCCTGCGCGATTCCGACGCCATGGACCGTCTCGTGGACGCCTTCACCCGGCGGCCCGACGAGCACCGCGACCGCCCGCCGACCCCGGTCGAGCTCGGCGAGATCCTGCGCACCCACCGGCTCACCGCGGCCGTCCTCGAAATCCTCGACGGACGGCCCAAGACCCGCACCGAGATCATGGACGCGCTGCCGCGCTACGCCTACCACTGGGGCATGGCCGTCCAGCAGCAGCCCGAGGAAGCCGCGCAGGCCCTGTCCCGGTTCATCGCCCTCATGTCCGTCGCGCAGGGCCCGGACAGCACGGCGGAACGGCCACGACCGCTGCTGACGGTGGAGGTCCACCAGTGGGTGCGGTCGGTCTCACGCGTGCTGCGCGGCATCGGTCCCAGGCCGGAGTTCCGCTGGGACGAGGACCGGCCCCGAGAGGAAGCCGCGGCGTCCACTGGCACGGGCGAGGGCCCCGTGGCCGACGAGCCCGAGGCAGCGGCGGCCCTCGACTCCGCCGTACCGCCGGCGAACGTATTCCTGCCCGCCGTCCACTGCCGACAGTGCGGACGGTCGGGCTGGGCCGCCCTCTCCCGCGAACACGACCGCGCCGAACTGGAGATGAGCCCGGCGAAGATCCGGCAGGCGTCCCTCAGCAGGGACAAGCGGCTGGTGCGCACCCTGATCGCTGCCACGGTCGCCGAGGCCCACCGGTCCGCCTTCGCCCCCGCCGAGGACACGGGACGGCGTGGCTCGGTCTTCGTCCTCGACGGTGAACAGGGCCGCATCCGGCCCATCGACCCCGACAAGGACTTCGAACGGCCCGACGCCTACGGCATCCATGCCGCCAAGGGGCTCCGGGACGCCGCGTTCGTCCGCGTCGACCTGATGAACGACCAGGCCGCCGCCGACGACCGCTGCCCCAACTGCGCCACCGGCAACGCCATTCGCTTCCTCGGCCGCGGACTCGCCCCCCTGGCTGCCGCCTCCATCACCCAGCTGTTCACCGGCGGCGAGCTAGCGCCCGGCCCGGAGCGGCGCACGCTGCTGTTCAACGACTCCGTGCAGGACGCCGCCCACCGCGCGGGGTTCGTCGCCAACCGGGCCTACGACTTCTCGCTGCGTGCCCTGTTGGCGGACCAGCTGGACGAGGACACCGCGCGGCCGCTTAACGACATCGTGGCGGACTGCCTGGCCGAAGTCGTCGACCGTGACGTCCTCGCCGCCGTCGCGCCCCCGGCCCTGCACGACATCCACGGTGTTGACCTACTGCTGTCGGGCCGTAGCAAGGGCAGCCGCGCCACCTGGGAGCTGGTCGGCGAGCGGCTGTCCTTCGCCGCCGTCCTCGAATTCGGCCTGCGCTCCCGCCAGGGCCGCACCCTGGAACTGACCCGCACCGCCGCGGCCGAGGTCGACCTCCCCGACCCCGGGCAGGCCACCGAAATCGTCCGGGACCTGCTCCAGCGGACTCCGGCCCTGGTTGCCCTGCCGGACGGCACCGTGCCGGACGAGGAGCGCTTCCGCGGCTACGTCCGCGGCATCCTGGAGCGGCTGCGCATCCGGGGCGCCGTACGCCACCGCTGGCTCGATCCCTGGCTCGACGAGGCCGGAGTGCGACGGTGGCTGGTATGGGGCGGACGGCCGTCGGGCATGCCCGCCTTCCCGCCCGGCATCTCGGCACCCGCCTTCCTCCTCGACCGGGGCAAGGACAAGACACAGTTCGACACCCTCGGCTCGGCGCAGAACTGGTACCAGGACTGGACCACCCGCTGTCTGGGCCTGCCCCGCGACGCGGCCGCCGAGTTCGTCCGCACCCTGCTGCCCCGCCTGACCGAGGCCGGCATCCTCTGCGTCCACACTGCCAAGGACGGCGCGACCCGTGTCTACGGCCTTCAGCCCGGCCACATCCGGGTCCGTAAACTCGCCGACGACATCGTGGGCGACGCCTATGCGCGCTGCCCCGTCTGCTCCTGGCAGCAGACGGTCCACCCCGACCAGTTGGACGACTGGCACCGCCAGCCCTGCCCGCGTTACCAGTGCTCCGGAGAACTACTCGCAGGCGCCGCCGAGCCTGGCAGCGAGTCGGTGTCGCGTCTGCGTGACTACACCAAGGACTACTACCGGCGCCTGTACCGGGAGACCGGCGCCTACACCGTGGTGACCGCTGAGCACACCGGCGCCCTGACGCGTAAGGAACGGGAGACCGTCGAGGCCGAGTTCCGGCGCGGCACTCACTACACCGACCCCAATGTGCTGTCCTGCACCCCCACACTCGAACTCGGCATCGACATCGGCGTCCTGTCGGCCGTGGTGCTCGCCTCCCTGCCCAAGGGCCCCGCGAACTACGTGCAGCGGGTCGGCCGGGCCGGACGCTCCAGCGGCAACGCCTACCTCCTCACCCTCGTCGACCGCGGCCCGCGCGACCTCTACTACCTCCAGGAGCCGCGGCAGATGATTGCGGGGGAGATCCACCCGCCGGGCTGCTACCTGTCGGCCGCCGAAATCCTGCGCCGCCAGTACGCGGCCCGCCTCGTCGACCTCGCGGCCCGCGGCCTGCTGCGCGGCCCCGACGAGGACGGCGCGCCCGAGGTGCTCCCACTGCCCCGACTCGCTTCCACCCTCTTCGGAGACACCGGCTGGCTGCACGACTTCACGGACGCCGCGCTGGCCAGGGGCGCGCACCTCGTGGAGGAGTTCCTGACCCTCTTCGTGAACGAGGACGACGTGCCCGCCGTGGACGAGGAGACGGCTCACGCCCTGCGCTGCTTCGCCACCGAAGGACTGCGCCCGGCCGTCGAACGAGCCGCCGCCACCTGGGAAGAGCGCCTGGCCGACCTGCGCAGCCGCCTCACCGCCATCGACGAGGCCCGCGCCCAGCTCATCGCCGGCGACCCCGAACACGTCCGGCAGGACCGCGAACTGCGTGCCGAACGGGCCGCCGTCGCCCGCCGGTTCGCCGAGATCGGCAGGGAGAGCGCCCACGGCACCCTGGTCGATCTGGGCCTGCTGCCCAACTACAGCCTGGTGGACGGTGGTACGGAACTGGAGGCAACCCTCACCTGGACCGAGGAGGGCGAGGACGGCACCACCACCTACGACAGCAAGGTCGTCAGCCACGAGCGGGCGGCCCGGCTGGCGCTCACGGACTACGCCCCCGGGAACCTCTTCTACTTCAAGGGGTACAAGCACCGAGTCTCCGGCCTGGACATAGGCAGCGCCGAACGCCCCAAGTGGCTGGTATGGCGGGTGTGTCCCAGCTGCGGCTACGTCCGTACACACCGGGCCGAGGACGACACCACTGCCTGCCCGCGCTGCCACGGCGGCGCCATCGGCGACCGCGGCTGTCTGCACCGGGTGCTCCAGCCCACCCGCGTCACCTCCCGGGACCGGCGCGACGACGCCCGGGTCAGGGACGAGTCCGACGAACGCGAGCGGCTCACGTACACCGTCGTCACGGCCGTGGACATCCCCACCGAGGACATCGAGTCGGCGTGGCGGCACCAACAGGCCACCTTCGGCTGGGACTTCAGCCGACGAGCCGCGGTCCGTGCCTTCAACCTCGGACAGACCCGCTTCGACGTCCCCGCCACTGACTCCTTCGCGGGCGAGGACGTCCGGCTCAATCCCTTCTACGTATGCACCCAGTGCGGTGGCGCCACGGCGAAGGGTCGCCCCGCGCCCGACCAGTCTCCAGACGCCCTGAGCCCGTCCCTCGCCCGCCGCCCGGACCGGTCCCACCATCGCCCCTGGTGCCCACGCTTCCGAGGCCGGGGCCGCCCGGACGGCGACGTCTCCCTGCTGCTCGCCCACGAACTGCACACCGAGGCCCTGCGCATCCTGCTGCCCGCCGCCACGACCCACGTCGAGGAGCGGCTTTCCTCCTTCAAGGCGCTGCTGCGGGCAGGCATCGCCGAGACCTACGGCGGCAACCCCGACCACCTGGAGGCCGTCGTCGCTTCCATGCCCGACCAGTCGGGCGGTGGCGATATCCGACGCCGCTTCCTCGTGGTGTACGACACCCTCCCCGGCGGAACCGGCTATCTGCACCGCCTCGCCCACCCGGCCACCTTCCGGGACGTTCTCGTGGCGGCACGCCACCGCATCGACACCTGCCCCTGCAAGGAGGAAGGGAAGGCAGCCTGCCACCGCTGCCTGCTGCGCCACGTCTCGGGCACCGAGTACGCATACGTCAGCCGGGTCGCGGCGCTCGGCATGCTGCGCGAGGTCCTGGGCGACGCGGTCGAGAGCTGGCAGATCACCCCCGTCGCCGCCACCCATGAGATCCCCCTGGGGCGCCAGGTGGAGAGCGAGCTCGAAGCCCGCTTCCTGGAAGGCCTCGTGGCCTGGGCCCGCCGCAAGGACACCCAGGCGAGCGTACGGCACGCCCAGGACCCGTCCGGCACCATCGCCACGGATCTCAGACTCACCGCACCAGACGGGCAGACCGTCGTCCACTGGCAGATCAAGCCCCAGGAGGATCTCGGCTGGACCCGCCCGGACTTCGTGGTCCGCAGGCTGGATGCCGAACCTCTGCGTGTAGCGATCTATCTTGACGGCTTCCAGTACCACGCATCGGCCGACCACAACCGCATCGCCGAGGACGCGGCCCGCCGGGCCCGCCTCCGTGCCGAAGGCTGGGTCGTGTTCCAGCTGACCTGGACCGACCTGGCCCGCTGGGACGGTGAAGGCGCCGCCTCCGACCGGCCGGCCTGGGAGCCGTACCAGAACAACGCCATGCGGATAGCGGGGCAGGTTCTCCAGGGGCAGTACGGCGGCGATCCCCGCGAGCTGCGCGACACGGTCTGGCAGAACCCGGTGGTCACGCTGCTGAAGTTCCTCGCCGATCCCGATCTGCGGCGATGGCGACTGCGTACTCAGGCAGCCCTGTCCGGTCTGATCGCGCTACCGGAAGCGGTTCGGACGGCCACGACCGTGCAAGACGCGGCTACCCGGATCAACAAGCGCCTTCGCGGGGAGGACGCGCCCGGTGCTCAAGGGCCTGTCCAGGTCGTACGTGTGGCCGACGCGAGCGGATGCCCGCTCGTCCTGGCGGTCGACATGACGCCGGGCCCCGTGGCCGCGGCCTGGACCGCGCTCGCCGTCCTGGACGACAGCCCCGAAGCCGTCACCAAGGACCCGGCGGCCCACCAGCACCGCTGGCAGGCCTGGCTGTACTGGGGCAACCTCATCCAGTTCCTCGCCGAAGGCGAGGGCGACGCTCGGCAATTGGCCGCGAGTGAGCTGCCGCTGTTCGACGCCGCGCAGCTCTCGGTCGCCGCGGGCGTGGGAGGACAGGCAGGCGGGCAGACCCGGGTGACCAGGGATGCTGCCTGGGAGGACGTACTGCTCCTCCTCGACGAAGAGGAACCGGGGCTGCGCGACCTCGCCCGCCGTCTCGCCGACATGGGCGTACCGGCGGCCGAGGCAGGCCACGAGCTGAACGACTCCGGGTGGCAGGCCGAACTGGCCTGGCCCGCCGCGAAAGCAGCCGTCGTCCTGGCCGCGGGTGCGCACGACGGCCCCGACTACGAGGCGGCCGACCGCGACGCGGCATTCGCCACGGCGGGCTGGGACGCCCGGACCGCCCTCCAATGGGACCCCACCGACCTCGCACGACGTATCGCCGGAACGGACCGTACGGGAGCAGACGAACGATGACCACGCCCACCCCCGCCGCACCGACCAAGGTCACGCTGCGCCTGCTGGAGAAGACCGACCGGGAGATCGTCAAGCTCGACCGTGCGATCGTCGGTGCCGTCTACAAGTTCCAGCACGACTTCCGGGCCAACCCCCGCCACCCGGGCCTGAGGCTGAAGCAGCTCGAAGGCCATGACCGCCTGTACTCCGCGCGCGTCAACGCCGACTATCGGGCGCTCCTGCTGCACCTGAGCGAGTCGGAATGGCTGCTGGTCGCGGTCAAGCACCGGGGGCACGTGTACGAGAACCTCGACCGTCTCTCGTACGGGATCAACCAGATCACCGGCAGCATCGACTACGTCGACCTGGAGATCGTCGAGTCCGGTGTGCTGCGCCAGGGACGCCCGCCGGTGTCTCGCTCGGCCCCTGCGACGCCCCAGCCGGTGCAGGAGCGTCCGCTGTTCGCCGACGTTACGCCGGAGCAGCTCGTGGAGCTCGGCGTGGCGGAGTCCCTCATCCCGGTCGTCGCCCGGCTGACCTCCGACGAGGAGCTGCTCGGCCTCGTCGAGTACGCACCGCGGCACACAGGCGAGGTGCTGTTGCGGCTGCGTGACACCCCGTATCAGCAGGTCCTCGAAGAGGTCACCAAACCGGTCGAGGTCAATGACATCGACCCGGAGGACTACCAGGCGGCGGCCGAACGCACCGACACCACGGTCATCACGACCGACAAGGAGCTCGAAAGCATCATCGAGGAGGGCGACTTCGGGCGCTGGAAGGTCTTCCTTCACCCCACCCAGAAGCGGCTCGTGACCCGCCGGTACTCAGGTCCGGCCCGGGTCGGCGGCGGTCCTGGCACTGGCAAGACGATTGTCGCCCTGCATCGGGTGAAGCACCTCGTGGACCGGCTGGGTCCCGGCAACAGTAAGCAGATCCTGCTGACCACCTTCAACAAGAACCTGGCCGCGGACCTGCGCGCGCGGCTGCTGGCGCTCGGTGGCCCAGAGACCGTGGCCCGGGTGGAGATCGCGCATGTCGACCAGCTGGCGACCCGAGTGGTTCGGGAGGCGGACCCAGGCAGCGTCAAGAGCCGTATCGACGACACACGCGCTCTGAACGAGTGGCGGCAGATATTGCTCGAAACTGGTGAGACCAAGTGGGACGCCGAATTCCTGATGGACGAGTGGACCCAGGTCATCCTCGGCCAGGCGGTCAACTCCCGGGCCGGATACTTCAAGGCGCGCCGAGCCGGACGGGGCAGGAGCATCACCCGCGCGGACCGGGCCGACATCTGGCAGCTGACCGAAAGGTTCACCCAGAGGCTCGACGAGAAGAACCTGGAGACCCATCGTCAGGTCGCCGAACGGGCCGCTCGTCTGGAGATAGAACGCACGGCACGGATCGAGGCGGCGGCGCGGGACAAAGAGGAACGCGGTGGTCTCGGTAACGTGCACGCCGAGTCGGCAATAGGCGCCTGGCAGCGGTATCGGTACCGGCATATCGTCGTGGACGAGGCCCAGGACCTGGCCGCCGCCCACTGGAAGATGCTGCGGGCCATGGTTGCCGCCGGGCCGGACGACATCTTCCTGGTCGGCGACACCCACCAGCGCATCTATGACAATCGCGTCACCTTGGGCAGCCTCGGCGTACATATTCGCGGCCGCTCCGCCAAGCTCACCCTGAGCTACCGGACCACCCGCGAAATCCTCAAGTCCGCCCTCGTTGTGCTTGGCGACGAACGCTACGACGATCTGGACGGCGACGAGGAGACCCTGGCCGGCTACCGCTCGGTGCTGTACGGGAGCGAGCCGGTGGTGCGACGCACCGACTCCTCCGAGGATGAGCTGGACGCGATCACCGAGCAGATCAAAGCCTGGCACGACATCCGGCGTGAGGACATCGCGGTGTGCGTCCCGACGAACGACATGGTCACCCAAGTGGCGGCCCGGCTGGCGAAAAACGGCATCGTGTCCACCGAAATCACGGCCGACGGCCCTCGGGGTGACGAGGGTGTGCACATCGGCACGATGTACCGGTTCAAGGGGCTTGAGTACCAGCGGATGGTCATCGCGGGCGTGCAAAGGGGTCTTGTCCCAAGGGCTTCCGTGGAGGCATTGCGCCGCACCGACCCGGCCCGGTACCAGGCGGAGTGCAAGCGGGCCCGGTCATTGCTCTTCGTCGCCGCGACACGGGCCAGGGACGCGCTCACCATCGTCTGGCACGGTGAACCCAGCCCGCTGATGGGAGGCGTGGCAGCCACTGCCGCTACCCGCTGAGGAGAGTGATCTCGTGTGGCTTCTGCGCAACGGGCGCAGCGCGAGGCCCGCTGCCTCGGGGAAACCGCGCCAGGGCAGGGGCATCTCCCTATGTAGCCGTCAAGGTAGCCATGGAAGCAGCCTCGCTGCCTGTTTGCGCTGGCCATAGCGACGTGGCTACTCTCCCCGGCGTACAGCCCGACTCGTCTGCCGTGTCTTCGCTCTTTGTGCCTCTGACCGGCGTGCTGCGCCGTGGCTTTGGACCTGTGGGCCAGTGAGCGGGGCCAGGGTGTGACCTCTGGTCACAGGATCAATGCCTGTCTGGTTGGGGGGCTGTGCATTCGTTGAGCATGGCTGGGCCGGACGGCATCGGGTTCGTCGGGGTCGCTGTACGCGCCGACCGGCCCCGCGACGCCGGGACGCGGCCCCGGATCGGTGCTTGACAAGGTGGTGATCCGCTTGAGCGGCAATTCCGAGGCCCCCGAGGGGTTTCAGTGGCTGCGCTACGCGGGCGTGTTCGCGCTGTTGTTTCTCTTCGGGACCGAGACGTTTCTGGTCTCGCCCCTGCTGCCTACCATTTCCGACGACATCGGGGTAAGTGAGGCCGCCGCGGCCTCCAGCGCCTGCACCAAGGCGCCACCTGCCGAGTGGTACGGATTTCAGTACCAGTCTGGTACGATATTACGTACCGTTTGAGAAAGGTGGTCTGCCATGGGCCTCACCGCCAGCGAGGCGCGCAAGGAACTCTTTCCCCTGATCAAAAAGGTCAATGACGACCACGCGCCGGTACGTATCCACTCCAAGAACGGCGACGCCATACTCATGTCGGCGGAGGACTATGACGCCTGGCAGGAGACCATCTACCTGCTGCGCTCGCCGGCCAACGCCCGCCGCCTCATGGAGGCTGTCGCCCGTGATCGTGCGGGCCGGACAGGGGTCACCAAGACCCTTGAGGACCTCCAGGAACTGGCCGGTGAGGAGTGAGGGACGTCAACTTCGACCCGGCCGCCTGGGACGACCTCCTGCACTGGCTCGAGACCGACCGCAAGATGGTGCGCCGTGTCGTTCGCCTCATCGGCGAGATCCAGCGCGATCCGTTCAACGGCATCGGCAAGCCCGAACCGCTCAAGGGTGACCTGTCCGGCTACTGGTCGCGACGCATCGACGACGAACACCGACTCGTCTACCGGGCCGACGACAAACAGGTCAAGATCCTCAAAGCTCGATACCACTACACCGACTAGGGCCTGTCCGGCGGATCGGGCCGGAGACGCGGGGCCTGGCACGGCGTCCCCCACTGCCCGAAAGACGTGTCGGACCCCCGGCGGAGTTGTCGTCGGTGGCCGAATTCCCCACGCTCGGCTTCGTTCGCGCGGGAGGGGCCCCATCGCGTCGACTCCCTTCTCCGCCCTGCGCCTCGACGCACCAAGCCCCGCTCGCCCGCGTCGACATCGCACCGTCGTTTTCCTCCGGCCTGATCCGCCGGACACGCCCTGGCCGGAGTGTCCTCGACCAGTCGGCCACGGGCGCACGCGCAACTACAGCAACCCGCGCGTCGACGAGCTGCTCGCCTCGGCGGCTGCCTCCACCGACCAGGGCAAGCGTCGGGCGGACTACCGGCAGGCCTTGTCCCTGGTGACCGAGGACGCGCCCCGGCTGTTCGTCGTCAACGACCGCAATCCCCGCGCGCTGTCGCCGAAGGTGGGCGGGCTCGTACGCGCTGGTGACCCGGCTCAAGCGTCCGGAACTCGCGTACCGCCGGGGCTGGTAGCGGCTCAAAACCGCAGGTGCGCGGGTACGGCCACCACCCGGACACCCTTTTCCCGGCATATCATCGCCGGATGACTCGACGAGCACTGGTCCTCGGCGGTGGCGGAGTGGCGGGAGTCGCCTGGCAGACAGGGCTGTTGGCCGGTCTGGTCGAAGGCGGAGCCGGTGTGCTGGAGGCGGATCTGGTCGTGGGGACGTCCGCCGGGGCGGCGGTCGCCGCGCAGATCACCAGCGGGACCCCCCTCGCGGAACTCCTGGGGCGGCAGGTCAATCCGGCCCTTCAGACAACCGAGTTGACGTCCACCGTCGACCCGGACGACCTGATGATGCTGATGCTCGACGCCTACGACGGAGCCGCGGACGCCCTCGACGTGCGCCGCAGGCTGGGGGCCATGGCGCTGGCCGCGCCGACCGTGCCGGAGGCCGAGCGGCGCGCGGTGATCGCGGCGCGGCTGCCCTCGCACCGGTGGCCGTCGGCGCCGGAGCTGAGGATCGTCGCCGTCGACGCGGAGACCGGCGAGGAGCGGGTGTTCGGCCCCGGCCAGGACGTCGGCCTGGTGGACGCCGTGGCGGCCAGCTGCGCGGTGCCGGGGGTCTTCCCGCCGGTCAGCATCGGAGGGCGCCGCTACATCGACGGCGGCGTGCGCACCACGGAGAACGCCGACCTCGCCGCCGGCTGCGACCGGGTCCTGGTGCTCCAGGTCATCGTCGCCGCGGGCAGCGCCGACCTCGACGGCCAGCTCGCCGGGCTGCGCGAGCGGGGGGCGCGGGTCACGGTGATCCGTCCGGACGAGGCCGCCGTGGCGGCGATCGGGCCGGATCTGCTCGACCCCGCCGTGCGCGCGGCGGCGGCCCTCGCAGGCCACGCCCAGGGGCTGGCCGCCGCGCGGCCGACGGCCGAGTTCTGGCGTTAGTACGCCGGTGCCTCCGGGGGCGTGTTCGGGGGCGCACATCGCCGTGGCGCGCTGTTCCACGCGGTTCGGTGGCTCCCCGCGCCGACCCGCGCATTGCTTCGAACAGTGACCGGAATCGTTCGCACTGAATTTTCTCGGCCGTATTCAAACCTGTCCTGAATTCGCCGATCGGATTCGCGGAAGTTTTTCCGTGCCGGAATCCGGTCTTGACAAGTTCGTGCTAGGGCCAAGAATGTAATGGGTGTTCTGCTGATGTGCGCCTGACCGCTGCCCCCACCGTGTTTACGGCAGAAGGAGGAACGCCGATGGAAACGCGGCTCGACATGGCGCGCGCCGTGCCGGCCGGGTGGCCCCGCACCTACTGCTTCGCGCATGCGGGTGGCCGGGCTCAGGCGTTCGTCGACTGGCAGGAGGCACTGGCCGGAGTGACCGCCCTGGTCGCCGTCACACCCGCCGGACGCACCGGCATCGACGCGGTCTGCGAGCAGGCCGCCGAGGCGATCGCGGCCGACGGAGCCGGCCCGATCCTGCTGTTCGGCCACAGTCTGGGCGCGCTGATCGCGTTCGAGGTGGCCCGCAGACTCGGCGACCGGACCGCCCATCTGATCGCCTCCGGGTGTGTGGCGCCGAGCCTGCATCCGACCCCGCTCATGGTCGAGGTGGCGGCACTCGAAGGACAGCGCCTCACGGACGCCCTGGCCGTCTACGGCGGTCTGCGGCCGGAGATCCTGGCCGATCCGGAGTTGCAGGAGTTCATACTTCCCGACGTCCGGGCCGATTTCAGAATGGTGGCCGAATACCGGTATCGGCCCGCCGCCGCACTGTCCTGCGGCGTATCCCTGATCAATGGAGTGGACGATCCGCTGGTCCGTCCCGCCGACCTGGAGGACTGGACCGGTGAAAGCAGGGACGAGCCGGAGGAATTCTGGTCGGAGGGCGGTCACTTCTACTTCGAGAATTCTCCCGAAGCCGTGATCGATGTAATACGCCGTGCGGCCGAGGCGTTGCCGGTCGAGCTCATCTAGGCCGCTCCGCGGAGCGAGAAAGGAAAGCATGGCTGACCAGGTCCCGCTCAGCAAGGCCGTCGCATCCACCGGACTCCACCGGCCGGCCATGACCTCCGTCCACCTCGCCTCCCCCCGCTATCTGCTCGGCGAGATCGAGCAGGAGCACCACGAGATCCCCGGATTCGCCGAGCGGGTACGGGAGTACGGCATGCCGCCCGACCCCCGGCTGTGGGGCTGGGGCAAGGTCCGCCGCACCGAGAAGCCCCTGGAGCAGCTGGTCGTCGAGACCGGCAAGACGATCGTCGACTCGGCGGACGTGGACCTGCTGGTGCTGTGCTCGACCCGGTTCCCCGGCGACGCGCACACCCATGGCGGGTTCATGGAGACCGTGCTCAACGGCCTCGGCCTCGACTGTCCGTTCCTCGGCCTGACCCTCAACCGGTGCACCAACCTGGTGACCGGACTCGGCGTGGCCGAGGCGCTGGTCCGGGCGGGCCGGCACCACAACGTGCTGGTGATCACCGCGGACCGGATGGCCACGGAGAGCGCCCGCGTTGAGAACTTCGCCCTCTTCAGCGACGGCGCCGCGGGTTGTCTGGTCACCACGAGACCGGGCGACTACGAGATCCTCGGCTCCGCCACCGCGCAGGACCCCCGCGCCCTGGACTGGGGCAACGAGATCAGCGCCGACCTGTCCAGGCAGGTCAACGACGCCCTGCTGACCCCGCACGGCCTCACCCCCGGCGACCTGGCCGGCGTCCTGCACAACAACCTCTTCCTGCCGATCGTCGTGATGAAGGAACGCCTCGCCGGGTTCACACCCGCCCAGCTCGACACCACCAACACCGCGCGGACCGGCCACTGTTTCGCCGCCGACCCGCTGATCAACCTCGTCGACCGCCGCACCGCACCGGACGGGTACTACCTGCTGGCCACGAGCGTGCCGGGTTCCCGCGCGGCGATGCTGCTCCGCAGAACCTGACCCCGACCCGGTCCCCTTTCGACCCGCCCCCTCCCGACCCGGCTTCCCTCGACCCGGGCCCCACCGATCCGGGCCCCACCGACCTGGCCCCCGCCGACCCGGCCTCCCCGCGGCCCCCCGCCCGCCCCCCACGGCCCCGCCCTCCCGTGGCCCCGTCCCCCCACGGTCCCTGTCCGCGCCCACCACGGTCCTGACCCGCACTGCCCCAGGACCGTGCCCGGAGGTTCCGATGTCTGTCTTCACGCTGCCCGACCCGTTCGTCGTATCGCCCCTGTCCACCGCCGAGTTCGCCCCGGCCACCGTCACGGCCGTCGACGAGCTGATCGCCGCCGGGCCGCACGCCGTCTACCAACGGCTCGTCGCCGACCAGGAGTCCGAGCCGGTGTACCTCCTGGCCCGGCACGTACTGAACGGCTTCCTCGGTGGAGCGGGGGACACGACCGCGCGGGACGCCGACTCCGTCGCCGGGCGGACAGCGGACGTACGCCGGCGCATCACCGACCTCCTGCGCCCCCTGCGCGACGCCGAACCCCGGGTGCACACCCCCGTGCTGGCCCAGCGGGCCCCGCTCGCCCTGATCGGCGGCTGCTGGCTGGACTCCGTGTCGCAGCCCGCCACCCAGCCCTCGACCGTGGTGAACCGGCTGGTGGGCCAGCAGTTCGTGTGGCGCGGCGAGGGCAACCCCCGGCGCGGACTCCACCATGTGCGTGGCCATGCGCTGGAGGAGCAGGGGGTGTTCCTGCCGGACGTCATGGCACCGGACTTCCTGCGCCGGGCGGAGGCCCGACCGCTCACCGCGTGGCACGGCGCCTACCGCCTCGCCCTCGCCCGGCTGCCCGCCACGTTCCTGCCCGAGGTGCTGGGCACGCACTACGCGGTGACCGCGCTCGGCGTCGACGAACTCCTCCTCGGCACCCGCCCGATGCTCGCCGAGGCCGACCTGAGGGCCACCCTTGCCGACTACCTCGCCCTCGCCCCCGCACCGGTCAGGAGCCGGCTGCACACCGCAGTCACCCGCGCACTGGCGATGGAGTGGGAGCACGCCCGCCTGCTCGCCGAGGTCGGCGCGTGGCACGCGGGCCTCTCGCTGGACGCGCAGGTCGCGCACATCGTCGCCCGGCACGCCCCCTTCGCGGGAAAACAGCACCGCGAGGTCCGTGTCGCCCGCCGGCCACTGACCGAGTGGTTCGAGGACCCCGGGTTCGACCTGGCCGCGTTCGTCACCGCGTTCCGGGCGTCACCGCAGGTGAAACAGCGTGACGGCGCCTGCCGGTTCATGCGGGCCATCAAGTTCGGCGGCCCCATGTTCGGCATCTTCGACGAGCGGGAGGCGGCCACCTTCCAGCGGTGGGTGGACGCCATCGCCGCGGGACACCCGCCCGACACCGACCTCACCCCGAACACGGCCGGCGACGAAGCGGCACACACCCTCGCGCGCACGATCGCCCCCCGCCCGCCCGGGACAACACTGCGGCCCGCCACCCCCGCCGACGACCGGGACTTCCTCCACCGGCTCGTCAACATCGAGAACTTCCCCAACACCCTTGCCCGCGCCCGCGCCCACGCCGAGGACGGACTCGCCCGCGCCGAGATCCTCTTCGAGTACGGCGGTGACGGCGTCCTCACCGACGCCAGCTGGTTCGACTACTCGCCCGAGGCGCTGAACGACCGCGTCGACCGTATCTACTGGGACAAACTGGTCAACCCGTACCGGCCGTTGACCGAGATACCGGACCGCGACGAGGTGGTCTTCGGACAGAAGACCTTCGCGCTCGGCAGCATGATCGACGGCGCGTGGGCCCACCGTATCGGCGCGACCGGCCGCTACAGCCGGCGCAGCGACGGCATGCTCTACTCGATCTACGCCGACGAGATGGGCCGCGGCGATGTCACCAAGAACCACATCACCCTGATCTACCAGGTGCTGGCCAGCATGGACATCGAGGTGCCGCACCTGCGCGACCCCGACTTCCTCGACCAGGACGAACTGCCCGACCACCTCTACGGGTTCTCGCTGTTCCAGCTCAGCCTCGCCCTGTTCCCGGACTCGCTCTACGACGAGATCCTCGGCTACAACCTGGGCATCGAGATGTTCGGGCTCGGCACCCAGCGTATGCAGGAGATGGAGAAGCTCCGCCACCACGGCTTCGACATCGCCTACGAGGAGGCCCATCTCTCCATCGACAACCTCTCCGCCGGTCACGCCCGGCAGTCGGCCGAGATCGTCATCGCCTATCTGCACGACGTGGCGAAGGTGTCGGGAACGGACGCGGTGGCGGCGCACTGGGAGCGGATCTGGCGCGGCTACGCCTCCTTCGCCTACTTCGTCGAGCACACGCTGGTCGACGGCCTCGCGGAGTCCGAGGCCTTACGCGACTCCGAGCCCGAGCCCGAGCCCGAGACGGCGGATGTGATCATCTGATGGCGACGGCCACATCCCGCAGCACCTTCGACACGGGCATCCTCGCGCTGCCCCTCTACGAGGACCACCACCGCGAACTCGCCGCGCGCCTGGTGACCTGGTGCGATCGGCACCGGGACGTCCTCGTCGGCACCGGACCACCGGAAGCCACCTGCCTGCGGGTGCTGCGCGCGCTCGGAGCCGCGGGCTGGCTGGCGTTCCTCGACCGCCGCCCCGACGACTACCGCGCCCTGTGCCTGGTGCGCGAGGCGCTGGCCCACGTCGACGACCTCGCCGACCACGCGTTCGCCATCCAGGCCCTGGCGGCCACCCCGATCCGCCGGTTCGGCACCGACGAGCAGCGCCGCCGCCTGCTGCCGGGAATGGCCGAGGGCACCCTGTGCGGCGCCTTCGCGGTGTCGGAGGAGGCGGCGGGTTCGGACGTCGCCGCCCTGACCCTCGACGCGCGCGAGACCACGGACGGCTGGGTGCTCAACGGCGGCAAGGCGTGGATCGCCAACGCGGGCATCGCCGACGTCTACACGGTGATCGCGCGCACCGGCCCGGGGCCCGGCGCGTTCGGACTCACCGCGTTCCTGGTCCCGGCGGACACGCCCGGTCTGCACGTCGAGCCGGTGCCGATGATCGCGCCGCGGGCGCTCGGTCATCTGGCGTTCGACGACTGCGTGCTGCCGGCCGAGGCGCTGCTGGGCCGGCGCGGTGGCGGGTTCCCGATCGCGATGGAGGTGCTGGACCGGTTCCGGATGACCGTCGGCGCCGCCGCGCTCGGCTTCGCCCGCAGGGCCTTCGACGCGGCGCTGGCCAGGGCACGGGAGCGGCCCATGCTCGGCGGGAAGCTGTTCGATCTGCCCACCGTGCGGGCCACCTTCGCCGACATGGACGTCAGGCTCGACACGTCCGCGCTGCTGGTGGCCCGCTCCGCCTGGGAGATCGACCACGGCAGCCCGCACTACGCCCGGCACTCGGCGGTGGCCAAACTGCACGCCACCGAGGCCGCGCAGCAGATCGTCGACAGCGCGGTGCAGGTCTTCGGAGCGGCCGGGCTGGTGCGCGACAGCCTGATGGAGCGGCTGTACCGGCAGATCCGGTCCCTGCGGATCTACGAGGGCTCGTCGGAAGTACAGCAGGCGGTCATCGCGGCGGCGATCCCCGCGGACCGGACCCACCGAGAGGCATCATGACCCAGCCACGTCCCGTCACCCCCGGCATGGCCCCCGCCCACCCCGACCCCTATCCGTTCTACGCACGGCTGGTGGCCGAGCGGCCCTTCGGCCACGACGCCGACAGCGGACTGTGGGTGGCGGCCGGCGCGGCGGCGGTCTCCGAGGTGCTCGCCGATCCGGCCTGCCGGGTCCGGCCGCCCGCCGAGCCGGTGCCGCGCGGCATCCTCGGCACGCCGGCCGGCGAGGTGTTCGGCTCGCTGGTCCGGATGACCGACGGCGCCGCGCAGGCCCGGCGTAAGCGGATCCTCGGTACGGCCCTCGGCGCGGTCACCGAGGAGCGGGTGGTCGCGCTGGCCGTGGAGCACACCGGCCGGGCGACGGACTGGGCGGACCTCCAGTTCGAGGTGCCCGTGCGGGTGATGGCCTCCTTGCTCGGCCTCGACGGGGAGGTGTCCGCCGAGGCGGGGCGGCTCATCGGTGACTTCGTCCGGTGTGTTCCCGCGTCCGCGACCGCTGAGGACCAGGCCGCCGCGGCGGTCGCCGCGGCACGGCTGCTCGACCTGCTCGGCCCCCATCTGCACGCCGGGGGCGGTGGCCTGATCGGCGAACTGGTCCGCCTGACCGCCGACGCGGGCGAGGCCGAGACCGCGCCGCTGCTGGCCAACGTGATCGGCCTGCTGTCCCAGACCTACGACGCGACGGCGGCCCTGGTCGGCAACACCCTGCTGGCCCTGGCCCAGCACGGCCGCCCGGAGGAGCCGGTGGGGGAGCGGGACACCCCGGCCGCGCCGCCAGGCACCGCGCTCACCGACTTCGTCGCCGAGGTCGTCCGCCATGACGCGCCCATCCAGAACACCCGCCGGTTCGTGGCGGAGGCGACCACCGTCGCCGGGCAGCCGGTGCCGGCCGGCTCGGCGATCCTGCTGCTGCTCGCCGCGGCCAACCGCGATCCGCTGGCCAACCCCGACCCGCACACGTTCCGCCCCGGCCGGGCGGACCCGCGGGTGTTCACGTTCAGCCGGGGCGCCCACCGGTGTCCCGGCCACGCCATCGCCACCGCGATCGCCGTGGGCGTGGCCGCCACGGCGACCGGAACGCCCTCCCACGAGGGCCATCTGCCCTCACCCAACGCCCGCATCCCCGTCCTGAAAGGGCAGTTCCGATGACCCGATTACGGCTCAGGCACAAGGTGCGAGGCACCCGGCGTGTGGAGTCCCCGGACGAGAGCGGGGGCGGCCGCGCATGACCGACAAGCACTTCGGCGTGCTCGGCATAGGGGTGGGCCCGGCCAATCTCAGCCTCGCCGCGCAGCTGTACCCGTACCGGGACCTGCCCAGTGTGTTCCTGGACCGCAAGGAGACCTTCGGCTGGCACGACGGCCAGCAGATACCCGGCACCTCGCTCCAGGTGTCGATGGTGAAGGACCTGGTCAGCCTGGCCGACCCGACCAGCCAGTTCTCGTTCCTGAACTACCTGCACGACCAGGGGCGGATCTACCACTTCGTCAACGCCCAGTTCGACGCCGTACCGCGCCAGGAGTTCCGCAACTACCTGGAGTGGGCCAGCCGGCACATGAAGAACATCGTGTTCGGCGAGGACGTCAGATCCGTCGACTTCGACGGGGTCTTCCACGTACGCACCGACGAACGGGTGCTGACCGCCGACAACATCGCCGTCGGCATCGGCAGGAAACCCTGGATCCCGCCGGCCGGCCAGGGGCGGCACACACCCAGCCAGTTCCATGTGGGCGAGTTCGTCGACAAGGCCGTGGGCCTCGGCGGCAAGCGCGTGGTCGTGGTGGGCGGCGGACAGTCCGGCGCCGAGGCGTTCCTCGACCTGATCTCCCGGGAGGGCGCCGAACTCCCCAGCCGCGTCTCCTGGTTCTCCCGGCGCCGCAACTTCCTGCCCATCGACGACTCACCGTTCACCAACGACTTCTACATGCCGTGCTACTCCGAGTACTTCTACGGCCTGGAGCGGGAGACCCGCGAGCGGATCAACCAGGACAACCTCCTGTCCAGCGACGGCATCTCCGAGTCCACCCTGCGCGCGATCTACCAGCGGACCTACCACCACCGGTTCATCGCCCGCTCGCCCGGACTGATCAGGCTGTACCCGAACCGGGAGATCACCGGCGTGACCGAGGCCGGCCCGGCGTGGGAGCTGACCGTGGTCAACAAGGACCGGCCCGCGGAACCCCAGCACGTCCAGACCGACGTGATCATCTGGTCGACCGGCTTCCACACCGGCCCGCTGGAACTGCTCGCCCCCCTCGCGGACCGGCTCGAACACGACGGCGCCGAGTACCGGGTGGACCAGGACTACGCGGTGCGCTGGGACGGCCCCGGCGACCGCAACATCTTCATCCAGAACGGCACCTCGGCCCAGCGCGGCCTCGCCGACAAGAACCTCAGCCTGCTCGCCTGGCGCAGCCAGCGCATCGTCGACCGGCTGCGCGGAGTGCAGCGGGAGCAGCAGCTCTCCTCCTTCGTCGCGTGGGCCGACGACGCGAGCGAGCCGGACGAACTGCGAAGGAGCGTCTGACATGGCGTCCGACATGGCCCCGGACACGAATGTGAGGAAGGGTTCGCGATGAGGATCGACACCTACGACCCCGCGGCGCTCGGTGACGCCTTCGGCATCGACATGAGCACCATCGACCTCCCCGGAGTCGAGGGACTGGGAGCGGGCTGGGGACG
This sequence comes from Streptomyces sp. NPDC088387, assembly GCF_044753385.1. NCBI lineage: Bacteria > Bacillati > Actinomycetota > Actinomycetes > Kitasatosporales > Streptomycetaceae > Streptomyces > Streptomyces sp. NPDC088387. The sequence goes on along the minus strand of NZ_JBIVNC010000001.1, from coordinate 589,100 downwards.
GGTGACACCCGGCAACCGCTCCGACCCCCACCAGCACGACGAGATCGAGATGTTCGTCATCGTCTCCGGCAGCGGCGAGATCGCCGTGGACGGCGCCCGGCATCCGGTGGCGCCCGGCACGGTCGTCAAGTTCGACCCGTTCGAGACCCATGTCATCGACAACACCGGTGACACCGACATCGTCTTCGTGACCTGCTACTGGCGCGAGCCCCGGCACGCCGGGACCGTGGCCGCGCGCCCCGGCCGGCGGCGCTTCGGTGAGCGCCCGGTGTTCGTCTTCTCCACCCCGCCGACCCCCAACGGCGACCTGCACCTCGGGCATCTGTCCGGACCATACCTGGGCGCGGACGCGTTCGTCCGGTTCCAGCGGATGAGGGGCGTACGGGCCTGGCACCTGACCGGCAGCGACGACTACCAGAGCTACGTCGTCGCCAAGGCGGCCCAGGAGGACCGCACCCCGCAGGAGGTCGCCGCGCACTACGGCGCCGAGATCGCCACCACGCTGGAGCTGATGGACATCCGGCCGGACCGCTTCACGGTGACCAGCACCGACCCCGGATACCAGGAGGGCCTGCGCGACTTCTTCGCCGCGCTGGAGAGTTCGGGACGGGTCGCCCGGCGGGAACTGCCCGCCCTGTTCGACGAGGAGAGCGGCCGCTACCTCTACGAGGTCGACGTGGCCGGCACCTGCCCGTCCTGCGCGGCCGCCACCAACGGCAACATCTGCGAGGAGTGCGGCGAACCCAACACGGCCGCCGACCTCGTCGAGGCACGCAGCAACCTGTCGGGGCGGGTCCGTACGGGCAGCCTGGCGCGGCACACACTCGCGCTGCACGAGTTCCGCGAGGTCGTCGCCGACCACCACCGGCTCGGCCGGGTCCCCGCCCGGCTGCGGGAACTCGCCGAGCGGGTCTTCGCCCGCGACTCCTTCGAACTGCCGCTCAGCCACCCCGCCCAGTGGGGTGTGTCACCCCGCGGCGCCGACGACCAGGTGATCTGGGTGTGGCCGGAGATGTCGTACGGCTTCCTGCACGGCATCGCCGGACTCGGCGAGCGGATCGGCGAGCCGTGGCACGCCGACAAGCCGGACCAGGACTGGAAGATCGTCCACTTCTTCGGCTACGACAACAGCTTCTACCACGCGATCCTCTACCCGGTGCTGTACCGGCTGGCGTTCCCGGGCTGGGAGCCGGACATCGACTACCACGTCAACGAGTTCTACCTCCTCGACGACCAGAAGTTCTCCACCAGCCGGCGCCACGCGGTGTGGGGCAAGGAGATCCTCACGCCGGAGACGGTGGACGCGGTCCGGTTCTACCTGTCCCGCACCCGCTCCGAGGGCGCGCGCACCAGCTTCGAGCGCGACGCCTACACCGCCACCGTGCGCGAGGTGCTGATCGACGGCTGGCAGGGCTGGCTCGACGACCTCGGCCACCGGCTGAACACGCGGTACGGCGGTGTGGTCCCGGACGCCGGGATCTGGACCCCCGAACACACCGCGTTCTACGCCCGGTTGGGCGGGCGCCGCACGGCCCTGACCGGACATCTCGGCCAGGACGGGTTCTCCCTGCGGGCCGCCGCCGCCGAACTGGAGGGGCTGGTCGCCGACGCGCGGGCGTTCGCCGAGCGCGAGGAGATCCTCGCCGGCGCGGCCGGGTGGCAGTCCGAGAACCGTACGGCGATCGCCCTCGAACTCGCCGCGGCCCGGCTGCTGTCGAGGGCCGCCACGCCGGTCGTGCCGCGTTTCGCGGGCCGGCTCGCGGCCCTGCTGGGCGACGAGGGCGAGGCGGTGTGGCCGGACACGGTGGAACTGGTGCCGGCCGGGACCGAGGTGGACCTGACGGGCCAGGTGTTCTTCGTCGCCGAGCCGCCCACCACCGTTTCCCAGGACACGACTCAGGCCCTGTCTCAGGACCCCCCACCCGACCAACTCCCCTGGTTCACCGACCTGATCCGCACCACGCTCGGTCTGCCGGCGGACGCGGTCGTCGGGGACAGGACGCTGCACGAACTCGGAGCGTCCTCGTTGCAGCTGGTCGCGGTGCAGTACCAGATCCTCGAACGGCTCGACGTCGACGTTCCCATGGAGGAACTGCACTCCGAGCGGAACGTCACCGAACTGGGCCGCCGGCTTGCGGCGACCGAGGCGATGGGCGAGGCCGACTCCGAGGTGGTGGACCGGTGAGCGACTACCTGGCGGTACTGGAAGAGATCGGCGCCCGCGGCCTGAGCATCGTCGCCGCCGGGCCGGACCTGCGGCTTCAGGGGCCGCGCGAGCGGGTGGACGCCGACCTCGTCGGCCGGATCAAGGCCGTCAAGTCCGAGCTGATCGCCCATCTCACCCCCGATCCCGGGATCGCCCTGACCCCGTTGCAGCAGGGCTATCTGGCGGGCCGGGACGAGGTGTTCGAACTGGGCAACGTGGCCAGTTACGTCTACCACGAGATCGAGGGCCACTGGGATCTCGACCGGCTCCAGGACGCGCTCAACACCGTGGTCGCACGGCACGACTGTCTGCGCACCCGGTTCACCCAGGCGCAGACCCAGGCCCGGCAGCCGCAGGTCGAGATACGGATCGGCCGGGTCGATCTGCGGGACGACGACGGCACCGGCCTCGCGGCCCAACGCGCCCGCTGGACACACCGGATGCTGCCGACCGCCCAGGCACCGCTCGTCGCGGCCGAGGTGTCGCTGCTCGCCGGGGACCGGATGGCCCTGCACGTCGGGCACGACGGCCTGGTGATGGACGGGATCAGTATGTTCCTGTTCTTCCGTGCCTGGTGGGCGAGTTACACGGGCTCGGGCGAGGAGCCGCCGGCCGGCGAGGAGGCCTCGTTCGAGACCTACATCGCCGGTCTGGAGACCGCCCGCACCCGCAAGACCTACGGCAGGGCGAAGGCGTACTGGCTGGAGCGGCTCGACAGCGGCAGCCTGTGGGGACATCCCGAACTGCCCCTCGCGAAAAGCCCGTCCGCGATCACCGCACCACGCTTCTCCCAGCGTGTCGTGCGGGTGCCGGCGGAGCGCTGGGCCCGGCTGAAGGAGCACGCCGCCGCGGCCGGTGTCACCCCGTCCGGCCTGCTGTTCGCCGCCTACGCCGAAACCCTCGCCTGCTGGGGCGCGGGCCCCCGCTTCACCCTGACCACCACGGTCGCCAACCGGCCGCCGGTCCACCCGCGGATCCTGGAGTCGATCGGGCAGTACAGCGACCCGATGCTCGTCGCCGTCGAACTCGACCGGGGTGTGCCCTTCGCCGAGCGGGCCAAGGCGGTGCAGGAGCGGCTGCGCACCGACCTCGACAACCGGCACTTCTCCGGCATCGAGGTACTGCGTGAACTCGGCCTGCGCGCCGGCGGCCAGCCGCGGATGCCGTTCACCTTCAACAGCGCCATCGGCTATCCGCTCGCGGACGTCGACGGCTCCGCCCTCGAACTCTTCGGACCCGAGGTGCACACGGTCAGCCAGACCCCGCAGACCTGGCTGAACGTCTTCGCCATGGAGCAGCACGGCAACGTCGTCGTCCAGCTCGACGGCGTCGACGAACTGTTCCCGCCGGGACTGCTCGACGATCTGGCGCAGGGCTACCAGCGGCTGCTCGACCTGCTCACCGACGAGAGCGAGTGGCACCACCACCACTTCGACCTGCTCCCCGCCGAGCAGCGCGAGCGCAGGCGCGCCGCCAACGACACCGACCGGCCACGGCCGCAGGAACTGCTCCAGGAACCGTTCGTGGCGCACGCGCTGCGCAGCCCGCAGGCACCGGCGGTGATCACCTCCACCGGTGGGCTGAGCTACGGCGAGCTGTACCGGCGGGCCCGTGCCACGGCGGCCCGGCTGCGCGCCGAGGGCGTCGGGCGCGACGAACTCGTCGGCCTGGTCATGACCCGGGGGCCCGAGCAGATCGTCGGCATCATGGCCACGCTTCTCGCGGGCGCGGCCTATCTGCCGGTCGACGCGGACCTGCCCGCACGCAGGCTGCGGGACCTCCTGGACCACGGCGAGGTGCGCCGTGTGCTCACCAACTCCGGCTGGAGCGACCCGTCCGGCCGGCGCACGGTGATCGCCCTGGACTGCGCCACCGACCTGGACGCCACCGACCTGGACGGCACAGAGCCGGACGCCACGGAGCCGGACGCCACGGAGCCGGAAGGCACTGGACCGCACGCCACCGAACCGCACGCCACCGAACCCGACGCCACCGGCCCGGTAACCGGCGCCCACCCCGACGACCTCGCCTACGTCCTGCCCACCTCCGGCACCACCGGCACGCCGAAGGGTGTGATGGTCAGCCATCGCAGTGTGGCCAACGTCGTCGCCGACTGCACCCGGCGCTTCCAGGTCGGCCCGCACGACCGGCTGTTCGCGATCAGCGCCTTCAGCTTCGACCTGTCCGTCTACGACGTGTTCGGCGCCCTGTCCACCGGCGCCGCGCTGGTGCTGCCCGACCACAGCAGGGCCGCCGACCCCGCGCACTGGCTGGAGATGTGCGAGCGCGCCGGTGTCACCGTGTGGAACTCGGTGCCGCAGATCGTCGCCCTGCTGCACGACCAGGCCCTCGCGGACGGCAGCTCCGCGCTCGCCGGCCTGCGTCTGGTGATGATGAGCGGCGACCGCGTCCCGCCGGAGCTCCCGGGCGCGCTGCGGGCGAGCCTGCCCGGCGCCGACGTGGTCTGCCTCGGCGGCCCGACCGAGACCACGGTCTGGAACGTCGTACACCCGACCGGTCCGGACGAGGACACCTCCCGGAACATCCCGTACGGGCGGCCCAACGACAACAACAGGGCGTATGTCCTCGACGCCGACGGACTGGACCTGCCGGACTGGGTGACCGGCGAGATCTTCGCCTCCGGGACCGGCCTGGCCCGCGGGTACTGGAAGGACGAGCGGGCCACCGACGAGCGGTTCTCCTTCGACCGCCGGCGCGGTGTACGGCTCTACCGGACCGGTGACCTCGGGCGCTATCTGCCCTCCGGGGAACTGGACATCGTCGGCCGGGCGGACTTCCAGCTCAAGGTCAACGGCTACCGGATCGAGGCCGGCGAGGTGGAGACACGGCTCGTCGCGCTGCCCGGCGTACGGCAGGCCGTGGTGGTGCGCGGGCCGGGCGGCCGGGGTGACCGGCTGGTCGCGCACCTGGTGCCGAGCGACCCCGGCCGGCAGGTGCCCGACGGTGAGCGGCGGGGCGTGGCGGACGAGCTGCGGGCCGCACTGCGCGACCGACTGCCCGAGTACATGGTGCCGTCCGCCGTGGTGTGGCACGACAGCCTGCCGCTCACCGGCAACGGCAAGGTCGACCGGGCGCGGCTGGCCGACGGCGACGTGCCCGAGGCGGCGCCCGTCGTCTCCGGCGACACGGCCCCCGCGGAGGGCGTCGAACGCGAACTCGCCGAGCTGTGGGCGAGTGTGCTCAAGGTGCCCGAGGTGGACGCCCTGACCCCGCTGACCGACATCGGCGCCGACTCGCTCGCCGCGGCCCGCATCCTGGCCGGGGTCCGCAAGCGGTACAAGGTCACCATCCCGCTGTCGGAGCTGGTGCGGGTCAACACCGTACGGGCGATGGCCGGCCGGATCCGGGGTGCGCGATGAGTGTGCTCGACCGGCTGGTCGCGGGTCCGCCGCGGCCGGGCAACCGGCTGTCGGTGGCCCGCCTGGGCGCCACCGAGTCCTGGGACCTCACCGAGGTGTGGGACATGTCGGGCCGGGTCGCCCGTCATCTGCTCGGCCTCGGGGTCCGCCCCGGCGACCGGATCGGCGTCCTCGCGGCCAACTCCCTGGAGTGGGTGCTGCTCGACCTCGCCGCACTGCGGATCAAGGCGGTCACGGCCGGCCTCGACCCCGGCAAGTTCGACACGACCGGCACCGAACTCGTCACCCGCTACGGCCTCACACTGCTCTTCACCGACCAGGACAAGGACACCGACCGGGACGAGCACACCGACCGGGACGAGCACACTGACCGGGACGAGCACACCGACCGGGACGAGCACACCGGCCACGACGAGCACACCGGCCGCGTCCTCTCCACCGCCACCCTGCGCGGCCTCCCGCCCACCGGCGCCCCCCTACCCGCCGTGACGTGGGAGCCGCACGAGGCGCCCGCGCTGAAGTTCACCTCCGGCAGCAGCGGCCCCGCCAAGTCGCTGCTGGCGAGCGCGGGAAGCATCGACGACTCGCTCGCCGCCGTGCAGGACATGTTCGCGCACGGCCCCGGCGACGACCTGTTCGTGTTCCTGCCGCTCTCCCTGCTCCAGCAGCGGTACTGGGTGTACTCGGCGTTCGTGCACGGCCACGACGTCACGATCAGCACCTACGAGGCCGCCTTCGCCACCCTGCGCCGGGCACGGCCGACGGTGGTCATGGGCGTGCCCGGCTTCTACGAGACGGCACGCGCCCACCTCGAAGCCCGCACCGCCCGCACCGGAGCCGCCCCCGCCGAAGTCGCCGCCGAGCTCTTCGGCGACCGGATCCGCTATCTGTGGACGGGCTCCGCACCGGCCGACCCGGACACCCTCCGCCGTCTGACCGAGGCCGGCCTGCCCGTCTTCGAGGGCTACGGCCTCAACGAGACCTGCATCGTCACGAAGAACCACCCCGGCGCCCACCGGCCCGGCAGCGTCGGCCAGGTCCTGCCCGGCAAGGAGGTCTTCATCGACGCGGACGGGGTCGTCAACGTCCGCGCCGACCACCCGGTGGCCACCCGCTACGAACACGCCCGGCCCGGCGATTCGGCGGCGATGTTCCGGCCCGGCGGAATCGTGCGCACCGGCGACCTGGGCCGCCTCGACGCGGACGGCTATCTGTTCGTGCACGGCCGCGCGGACGACGTGATCGTGCTCGACAACGGCAAGAAGATCGTCGTACGGCCGATCGAGGAACGCCTCAGGGCCAGCCCGCTGATCGAGAACTGTGTGGTGACCAACGCCTCCCAGCGGCAGCTCGTCGCCATCGTGTCGCCCACCGAACAGCCGGTGGACGCCGAGCTGATCGCGGCGGCGCTGCGGCAGGCCAACGCCGGGCTCGACCACGACGAGCAGATCGCCAAGGCCGTACTGGCCGACCGGTTCACCGTCGACAACGGGCTGCTCGGCTCCCAGTTCAAGCCCCGACGCCGGCAGATCGAGGCACGCTACCGCGCCCTCGTCATCGACCCCGAGGAGGGAATCCGTGCCTGACACCAGGGAATCCGAGCCCCACACCATCGAGGCGGCGGCGCGCACCGCGCTCGCCGACGCCCTGCCGCACCACCCGCCGCCGGAGACCATCGACCGGGACACCCCGCTCGACCACCTCGGCCTCACCTCGCTCAACAAGGTGCTGTTCCTGACGTCGGTGTGCGACGACACCAACGTCGGGCTGCACCACTTCACCGAACACGACCTCGCCGCGATGCGCACCCTCGGACAGGTCGTCGAGGCGCTCTCCCGGCATGCCGGGCCGGCCTGAGATGCCCACACCCCCCGAGGTGGCGCACATCGTCGCCCGAGGCGAGCCGTACGACCTCGGGCTCGCGCACGGCGCCGCCCTGAAGGAGCGGCTGCGCGCCTTCCTCGACGACGGTGTGGCCCGCCTCAACCACCTGCTGCCCGACCCCGTTTCGGTGGCCGGCCTCTCCGGCACGCTCGCCGCCCACCGCGCGCACATCACCCGCTCGACACCCCGTCTCGCCGAGGAGATCGCCGGACTCGCGGCCGGCGCCGGCCTGACCCCGGACGAGGCCACGCTGCTGCAACTGCGCCGCGAGATCATGGGATACCGGCGGATCCCCACCCGCGGCGACTGCACCACGTACGCCCGGCCCGGGTTGCTCGCGCAGACCGTGGACCTCAACGGCGATCTGGACGACCAGATCGCCGTCCTCGACGTCGGTCAACGCGGCCGCAGGGCCCTGGTGCTGAGCTTCGCCGGGCTGCTCGGCTATCTCGGTGTCAACGACCGGGGTCTCGCCGTCGGACTGAACCTGGTCCTCGGCGGGCGGTGGGGGCCGGGTGTGCCGCCGTATCTGATTATCCGTCAACTCCTTGACACCGCCGACTCGGTGGAGTCGGCCGTCGCTGTGCTGCGCTCGCTGCCTTTCGCCAGTTCCCGCACGATCGTGCTCGCCGACGCCGTCACCACCGCCTGCGTGGAGGTCGTCGGCGACGAGTACCGGGTGCTCGGGGCGCGCGAGTCGGTGCACACCAACCACTTCCTCGACCCGGACTTCGTCCCGCGCGACGAGCTGAACGTCTTCGCCCGCAACTCCTCGCTGCGCCGCTTGCGCACGGCCGAGTCCGCGCTGCGGGACCTGCCCGCGGACGCGGACCCCGAGCAGCACTTCGCGCTGCTGTCCCAGCCCCCGATCCGTGTCCCCGACGACGGTGACATCCGCCGCGAACGCACGGTCGCCGCCGTCGTCCTCGACCCGGTGAACGGGGCACTGCACCTGCGGCCGGGCGACCCCCTGCTCGCCGGCACGCTGACCCACACCCTCTGACGCCCCGTGACGTTCTCCGACCCGAACTGGAGGCCGAGCCCGTGAAAGACCTGCCCATCCGTGCGATGCCGGACGACCTGGACGCCGTGAACCTGGGAGACCCGCAGACCTTCGCGGACCACGACCTGAGCGAGTACTGGCGCACCCTCCGCGCCACCCGCCCGCTCTACCGGCACCCGGCGGTCGGGGACGCCCCCGGCTTCTGGGTGCTCAGCCGCTACGACGACATCGTCGCCCTCTACCGGGACAACGTCACCTTCACCTCGGAGCGCGGCAACGTCCTGATCACCCTGCTCGGCGAGGGCGACTCGGCGGCCGGGCAGATGGTCCCGGTGACCGACGGCCACCGCCACAAGGAGCTGCGCAACGTCCTGCTGAAGGCGTTCTCGCCCCGGGTGCTGAGCCGGATCGGCGACCATGTCCGCCGGACCACCCGGACCCTGCTGGCCGAGGCGGTGGACCGCGGCTCCGGCGACTTCGCGCTGGACGTCGCGAGCAAGATCCCGATGGCGACGATCTGCGACCTGCTCGGGGTGCCCAGCCAGGACCGGGACTACCTGCTCACCCTCACCAAGTCCGCGATCAGTTCGGACGACTCGGGGGAGTACTCCGACGCGGCCGACGCCGCCCGCAACAACATCCTCCAGTACTTCCTCGGCATGGTCGACGAGCGCCGGGCCGAGCCGACGGACGACGTGGTCAGCGTGCTGGCCGGCAGCACCATCGACGGCGAGCCGCTCAGCGACGACGAGATCGTCCTCAACTGCTACAGCCTGGTACTCGGCGGCGACGCGACCAGCCGGCTGGCGATGATCGAAGCCGTGCACAGCTTCAGCGCCAACCCGGACCAGTGGGCCGCGTTCAAGCGGGGTGACGTGCCGGTCAAGCAGGCCACCGAGGAGGTGCTGCGCTGGTCCACACCGACCATGCACTTCGGCCGCACCGCGACCCGGGACACGGAGATCCACGGCACCCCGATCAAGGAGGGCGAGGTCGTCACGGTGTGGAACGTCTCCGCCAACCGCGACGAGCGCGTCTTCGACCACCCGGACCGCTTCCTCGTCGACCGGTCGCCGAACAAGCACATCGCGTTCGGACACGGCCCGCACTACTGCATCGGCGCGTACCTGGCACGGCTGGAGATCTCCGAAGTACTGCTCGCGCTGAGGGACTTCACCGACGGGTTCGAGCTCGCCGGGCCGGTCCGCCGGATCTACTCCAACCTTCTCACCGGGATCAGCAGCCTGCCGGTGCGCTTCGACCCGGTCTCCGCCGAGGTGGAGGAGCTGGTGCTCTGAGGCGCCGGGGCGCCCACCGGCTCCGCGTCACGCTCCGGGTCGCTCTGCACCAGCAGGAGCACCACGCCGGCGACCGCGAAGACAGCCGCCGGCACACTCGCGCCGACAAGACCGGCGAGCGCCGCGAGGACCAGGGCGCGCACCGCGAGCACACGCAGCAGCCGTGCCGAGTCGGATGACGAGGTGTCCACTTTTGCCGAGGTGTCCACTGTGCCGCTCCTTCGTTTCCGGGTCAGGAGTGTTTCTCGCTACGTCGTCGCGGTTCCCGGCGGACCAGGCCGCCGGAGACCGGTGCACTGCCGAGGCCGCTCTCGCCGTCCTCGTGCCGCAGCACCCAGTCGTCGAGGTCGAGGGCCGTCTCCAGCGGCTCCCTGACCATGTGCGCCCACAGCCGGTCCGTCCCCGCGCCGGCCCCGTGCGGGGGGCCGCCGTCGGGACCTCCGCCGAGGGTGAGGTCGGGGGCGGAGTCAGGGGCGGAGGCGGGGGCGGAGTCGGGGGCGGCGGAGACCCCGGGCCGGCCTGGGTACCGGAGTTCTTCCCGGAAGGCGGCCTCGGCCATCGCGAAACGCACCCGTGCGCTGTGCGGGGACACGTTCAGGACCCGCCCCACGAGCTGCCAGTCGGCGCCGCCCATCCGCTCGAACACCACGGCGGCCTCCAGGAACCGCTGTGCGGCCGCGAGCACCCGGGCGGCGTCGGCCAGCATCGCGCCGGGCTCACGCGCGGTGCCGTCGGGATCCAGCTCCCGCTCGCCGATCGGGACGGCGGCCCGTGCGAGGTCCGCCAGTTCGCAGGCCTCGTAGGCCATCACCAGCCTCGCCCGCGAGGCCTCTGTGTAGGGTGCGGTGGCTTCCGCGTCGCTGTCGGTCATGTCGGTCAGCCTCAGCTCCCTGCGACGGACGGTGATCACTGGGACCGCGTGGCTCAGCCACGCAGGAAGTACAGAACGGTCACGATCACGGCGGTGACCAGGATGACGCCCCGCAGCAGCCAGGCGGGCAGCCGCCGGGCGACATGGGCGCCGGCGTAACCCCCGACCACGGCGCCGATCAGCATCGCCGTCAGCAGCGCCGGGGCACCCAGCGCGTCCGAGGCGACGAGGAACAGCGCGGTCGCGCTGATGTAGATCGCCGCGAGCTGGAAGATCCGCATCGGATTGCCCTCGGCGGCGTCGAGCCCGAGGCCGATGCTCCACAGGGCCATCATCATGATGCCTACGGCACCGCCGAAGTATCCGCCGTACACGGCCAGGAAGAACTGGCCGATCAGGACGGCCCGCGAACTCATGCTCACCGAGCGGCCCAGCGCACTGCTCAGCGCCTTCGACAACTGTCTGCCGAAGGCGAGTATCAGCGTGGCGAAGGCGAGCAGCCAGGGCACCGCGGTGTCGAACGACGACGCAGGCAGCACCAGCAGCAGCCCGGCGCCCACCCCGCCACCCGCCACACTGACCACGGTCATGGCCTTGGTCGACGTGGGCCCGACCGGCGTGAGGTCGTGCCGGTAGACCCAGGCGCTGGCCACGGCACCAGGGACGAGCGCGACCCGCGACACCGCGTTCGCCGTCACCGGGGACAGTCCGAACGCGACGAGGGCGGGCAGCGCCACAAAAGTGCCGCCGCCACCCATGGCGTTCAGGACACCGGCGGCGACACCGGCCAGCAGAGCAAGCAGGAACTCGAGCACATCCCGAGCATCGCGCTGTGACCACCTCGTGCACAATGCGTAATCGGTGTACCCAGCCTAAGGCTGAGGCTTAGCCTGGGCCGTACGCTGGGGGAGTGCGTTATGACCTGGACGATCTGCGGCTCTTCCTCCACATCGTCACGGAGGGGTCGATCACGGCCGGTGCGCGCCGGATGCATCTGAGCCTGCCCTCGGCCAGCGCCCGGGTGCGTTCGCTGGAGCACCACGCCGGGGTGGCCCTGCTGATCCGCGGCCGGCGGGGGGTGCGGCCCACTCCGGCGGGGACGACCCTGGCCCGGCACGCGCGCGACGTACTCGCCGGGACCAGACGGCTGGAGAGCGCCGTCGCCAGCTACACCCGGTCCGCGACCGCCTCGCTGACCCTGCTGGGCGGTGGCTCCGCGATGCACCGCCTGGTGCCGCAGGCCCTGATCTCGTTCCTGCGCGACCATCCGGACGTCGATGTGACGGTGTCCGAGATGCGCACCCCGGAGACGCTGCGGATGCTCACCGAGGGCGAGGCGGATCTCGGGGTCGTCCTCGACGACGAGGCCCGCGACTGCGGCCTGCGGCTCGAACCCCTCGGCGACGACTCCCTCGTGGTGATCGGCCAGGCCGGGGGAGTCCTCGCCGGACGGACCGCGCTGACCTACCGCGAGGTGGCCGAGCATCCGCTGGTCGGGCTGGACGCCGACTCCTCGCTGCGCCGGTGGATCGAGACGCATGTGGGGCCGCACGCGCCGGTGGTGCGGCACCGCACGACCGTCGCCAACCTGAGTGTGCTGGTCGCCCTCGCCGCCGCGGGCGTGGGACTCGCCGTGGTGCCGCGCCGGGGCATCGACCCCCAACTGCCGCTCGACGTCTGCGAGTTGCAGGACTCCTGGGCGGCTCGCCACCATCTCCTGGCGTGGGGGGTGAAGGAGGAGGCCACGTCGACGGCGACGCCCGCGCTCGCCGAGCATCTGCGCCGTGCGGCCCAGTCCGACGCCCCCTCCCGCACCACCGCGGACCACGACGCCTTTCACGACGAACGCCCGTCCCTCTCCTAGAGGGGGGCCGGACGGATCAGCGCGGCCGGACGGATCAGCGGAGCCGGACGGATCAGCGGGGCCGGGCCGACGGGTCCGTGTCGCCGAAGACGCGCTGCTCCCGGGGCACGCCCGTGTCGTCGTAGAGCCGTTCCAGGCTCTCGCGGGAGAAGATCTCGTGGTGCTCGACCCCGCCGGCGAAGAGCCCGAGCAGCTTGGTGGTCCAGTGCCGGCTGGTGCTCATCGCGCCGAGTGCCGTCCGGAACAGCGGGGGCAGCTCGGTGAGTTCGCTCAGCGTGGTCGTCAGGTTGAAGGTGTGGATGCTCTCCTCGTCGCGCACCTTGCCGTACTCGGCGAGCGCCTCGTCCAGCGGACGCTCCCCCGACAGCGCCTGATGCAGCCGCTCGGCGAGGAACTCCCCGTGCACAAAGGCATCGGTGATGCCCTTACCGGAAAAGGGATCCTTGTGATAGCCGGCGTCCCCGACGAGCGCCCACCCCGGCCCGTGTGAACGCCGGTAGTAGTTGTCGGCGTAACGCATGGGTCTGAAGGCCTCCTCGCGTTTTCCCCGCTCGCGCAACTCCGCCCCCATCCCGGGTGCGACATCGTCGAAGACCGCCTGGAATCCGGCCTCCGTGTCGGTGCGGAATTCCCTGAGCTGACCGCGGGTGCAGAGCACGGCCAGCAGCGTGAGGCCGTCGTTGGTCGGCCAGGCCCCGAACCATTTCCCGTGGAACCCCGTCCGGTGGTGCAGACCCCAGTCCAGGCCGCTGTAGTACGAGTAGTAGTTGAACCCGGCGGCCGGCCGCACGAGATACATCTCCGCCCCGACCTGCCGCGCGACCGTGGACCGGAACCCGTCCGCGCCGACCACCACGGTCGCCCGGAACTCCCGTACCGCCCCCGCGGCGTCCCGCCCGCGGATCCCCGCGACCCGTCCCCCGGCGAAGAGCAGCCCGGTGACGGTGAACCCCTCCAGCACCTCGGCGCCGGCCCGGCGGGCGGCGTTCACGAGTATCTCGTCGAGCACGGTACGGCGTGGACAGTAGACGGCGTCGATTCCGTCGACGGGATCGGCGAATCCCCTCAACTCCGTCCCCCGGTAGGAGAAGTGGGAGGAGCGGATCGCCGGGGTGTTCGCCGCGATGATCTCGTCGAGAAGCCCCCATGCGTGAAGGCGGGAAAGCCCCGACTGGTGAATGTAGTGCGTCGAAACCACGTCGCTCGGAAAATTCGAGCGATCGACCACGAGAACACGATGGCCCTGCCGGGCGAGAAGCATCGCCAAAGGCGATCCAGCACACCGGGCGCCGACAACTATGACGTCGTACATGCGGAAACGGTAAAAAGTATTCGGGCACCGACCAAGGGATGTGCCCGGCAAGGCACAGGGAAGGCACCTCCACGGGCATGTGACCCACATCACGCCCGTCGGGTGCAGCGCTTCCCCCACTCCAGGGCCTTTCCCAAGATGTACAGGACCGGCGACAGGCGAGGGTGGGTGGATGGAGCGGGCTCAGGCCGGGGAGTTCGACGAGTTCGTGGCGGCCCGATGGTCCGGGCTGTTCCATCTCGCGCGGCTGCTCACCGGAGGTGACGGACATCGGGCCGAGGACCTGTTGCAGGAGTCCCTGGTCAAGCTCTGGTTCGTCTGGGCGAAGGTCGGCGAGGAGGCGCCCGAAGCGTATGTGCGCAAGGTGATGGCCCGTGCCGCCGCCCGGTCGGCGCGCCGGCGGTGGTGGGGTGAGCGGCCCGTCGAGCAGGTGCCCGAGGTCGCCGTCACCGGTGACGTGTCGGCCCAGGTCGCCGAACGGTCCCGGCTGGAGGCCGCGCTCTCCCAGCTCACCTCGCGGCAGCGGGCCGCCGTGGTGCTCCGCTACTACCAGGACCTGCCCGACCGGCAGGTCGCCGAGGTGCTGGGGTGCCCGGTGGGCACCGCCCGCTCGCACGCCGCCCGTGGAGTCGCGCGGTTGCGGCAGATCCTGGCCGACGTCATCGAGACGGTGGGGTGAAAGGAGACGCCATGGATCACTTCGAGGACCAGCTCGCCCGCATGATGCGCTCCTCCCAGGAGTACACCCCCTTCGAGGCCCACCAGCACGAACGGATCCACGAAGGCGTACGGGCCCGGCGCCGTCTGCGCGCCGCCCGCAACGCGGCCGGCTCCCTGCTCGCCGTGGCCGCCGTCGCCCTTGTGCTGATGTTCCGGCCCGGCGGCGCCGAACACGTCGAGCCCAGCGCGCCCCGCCCCGCGCCCTCCACCAGTCCCACCGGCCCGCCCCCCAGCACCTCGCCCACCCCGACCTCGACGCCCACTCCCACCTCCACCCCGACCTCGTCCTCCGCCACGGACGGCGGCAGTGCCACGGTCACCACGTCTCCGCCGCCCGAGACCAACACCCCCACGGCCGGATCGGACTCGTCTCCGCCGCCGTCCACCGCCGAGGCGCCGCCGTCCAGCACCGACGACGTCACCTCCCCGCCGGCCACCGCCACCAGCGAGCCCGCCTCGCCGCCGGAGACCTCCGTCAGCCCCTGACCCACCCGCCGCGCCGCCGGTAACCCGCACACCCCCGCCCACCGGTGACTTCGGCATGCCCTCATCCACAGCACAGACAAGGACGAACCATGACGAATCCACGGGCGGTTGTGATGCCGGAACAGGATCGCGACAAGGAATCCGGGCCCGGGGAGGACGACGGTCCCGCGCACCGGGAATCCGTCCTTCCCCGTCGCGCCCCCATCCCGCTGCCGCTCCCCGGCTCCCCGCCCGTGCTCGACCTCGTGGTCCCCGTCCTCAACGAGGAGGCCGGCCTCGAACGCGGTGTCCGGCGGCTCCACGCCCATCTGCGCGCCCACTTCCCGTACCCCTTCCGGATCACCGTCGCCGACAACGCCAGCAGCGACGCCACCCCGCGGATCGCCGTACGGCTCGCCGAGGAACTGCCGGAGGTCGGCTGGCTGCGGCTGGAGGAGAAGGGCCGGGGCAGGGCCCTGCGCGCCGCCTGGGCCCGCTCGTCCGCGCCCGTACTGGCCTACGTCGACGTGGATCTCTCCACCGGGCTCGACGCGTTGCTCCCGCTCGTCGCGCCGCTGATGTCGGGCCACTCCGACCTCGCCATCGGCACCCGCCTCGCGCCCGGCGCACGGGTGGTCCGGGGCCCGAAGCGGGAGTTCATCTCCCGCGGCTACAACACGCTCCTGCGCTCCACACTCGCCGTGGGGTTCACCGACGCGCAGTGCGGGTTCAAGGCCGTACGGCGTGATGTCGCCGAGCGGCTTGTGCCGCTGGTACGGGACGAAGGCTGGTTCTTCGACACGGAGTTGCTCGTCATCGCCGAACGCGCCGGGCTGCGGATCCACGAGGTGCCGGTCGACTGGGTCGACGATCCCGACAGCCGTGTCGATCTGCTCTCCACCGCCCTCGCCGACCTGCGCGGGATCGTCCGGATCGGCAGCGATCTCGCGCGGGGCATGCTGCCCCTGGCCTCACTGCGGCGCGGCGGCCCGGAGCAGCACCCGGACCGGCACGCGCCCCAACTCCGGTCGCAGCTCATACGGTTCGCCGCCATCGGCGCCCTCAGCACCCTCGCCCACCTCGGGCT
Source organism: Streptomyces sp. NPDC088387 (assembly GCF_044753385.1). NCBI lineage: Bacteria > Bacillati > Actinomycetota > Actinomycetes > Kitasatosporales > Streptomycetaceae > Streptomyces > Streptomyces sp. NPDC088387. The sequence continues at coordinate 573,010 of NZ_JBIVNC010000001.1, read as the reverse complement.
CTACGCCGCCCTGCGCCCCGCCGCCGGAGCGCAGACCGCCAACGCCCTCGCCCTGTTCCTGTGCGCCCTCGCCAACACCGCGGCCAACCGGCGGCTCACCTTCGGCGTACGCGGCCGGGGCGGCGCCCTGCGCCACCAGGCCCGGGGCCTCGCCGTCCTCGCCGTCGGCCTCGCGCTGACCAGCGGCTCGCTCGCCCTGCTGCACCACACCGCCCCCGACGCCGGCGCCCGCGTCGAACTCGTGGTCCTCGTCGCCGCCAACCTCGCGGCCACCCTGCTGCGGTTCCTGCTCTTCCGGGCCTGGGTGTTCGGCACCGGGGCCCACCGCCGCCGTACGACGGGACCCACCGGCCGATGAGGACCACGGCCCCCCAGGACCCGGCGATGAGCCTCGGCCCCCTCTGGAACGCGCACCCCGCCCCACCGCCCGCCGAGCCCCCGCCGGCCCCCACATCCCGCCAACGGCTCCGCCTTCTCGTCCGCAGTCACGGACCCGTACTCGCCCTCTACGGCACCCTGAAGCTCGTCGGCTTCGGCGTTTTTATGTTCCTGCTCGAATCCACGGGGTCCTTCCGTGAGAAGAACCCGCGGTTCGGCGGCGGCGCCCACGCCTGGGACGTGCTCGCCACCTGGGACGGCTGGTGGTACCGGCAGGTCGCCGAGCACGGCTACGATCCCGCCCTCGTCCCCGTGCCGGGTGCCCGCGGGCCGATCACGCTGGAGGGGAACTCGGCCGCGTTCTTCCCGCTCTATCCGGCGGCGATGCGGCTGGTCTCCGAGGTGACCGGGCTGGGTTCGTTCGGCGCCGGGCTCACCGTCTCCGTCCTGGCCTCGTTCGCCGCCGCGCTCGGCATCCACGCCGTCGCGGCCCAACTGGGCGGCAGACGGGCCGGGTTGGCGGCGGCGGGGCTGTGGGCCGTGTGGCCCGGTTCGGGTGTCGAGTGGGCGGTCTACTCCGACTCCCTCTACGTCGCCCTCGCCGCCTGGGCCTGCCACGCCGTGATGAACCGGCGCTGGCTCACCGCCGGGGTGCTCACCTGTCTCGCCGGGCTCAACCGGCCCACCGCGGGAGCGCTGATCGCCGCGCTCGGTGTCGCCGTGCTGCTCGCCCTGCACCGCCACCGGCGGGAGGAGGGCGTCGCTCGGCCGCTCGCGGCCCTCGCGATCGCGCCGCTCGGCCTGATCGGCTACCTCGCCTGGGTCGGACACGAGATGGGCGACTACGGCGGCTACTTCAAGCTCCAGGACGGTGCCTGGGCCCACACCTTCGACGGCGGGAAGCAGACCCTCGACATCCTCACCTCGGTGCCGGTCGGGCGGTTCGGCTATCTCGCCGCGTTCCCCGTGGCGGACATCGTCGGCGTCGGGGTCGTGCTGCTCGCCCTGATGCTGCTTCCGCTGCTGATCCGGCGACGGCCGCCGACCGTACTCGTCGTCTACACGGTACTGACGCTGGCGCTCATCCTCGGCAGCCAGCAGATCTTCGCCAACGTCTCCCGCTATCTCCTCCCGGCCTTCCCCCTGTTCCTCCCGATCGCCTTCGCCCTGCGCCGCCTCAGCCCCCTGATGATGTGCTGGCCCCTGGGCATAGCGGCGGTGGCCTCCGGCTCATACGCGGGCTTCGTCCTCTTCGAACTCGGCGTGCCGTAAGCCTGCCCGGCGGACCACCCCAACCGAACCCGGCCCGAACCCGGAGCGCCACCCCGCTCCCGAGCCCGCCGCCCCGCTCCCGAGCCCGCCGCCCCGCCCCCGAGTCGGGCGCGCCACCCCCGAGTCGGGCGCGCCACCCCCGAGTCGGGCGCGCCACCCCGCTCCCGAGTCAGGCGCGCCGTCCCGCTCCCGAGCCCGGCGCGCCGTCCCGGTCCAACGCGCGGGCCCCTGGCTTCGACTCCGGCGTCTGTTCCGGCCGGAACCCGGGGCTGTCCTGTGCTGGAGCCTGGTGTGCCGTCGCGGCGGGACCTGGCGGATCGCCCTGCGTCCGAAGCCGGGTGCCGTTGCCGCCGGGACCCGGGGGCCGCCCCGCTTCCCGCCCAGGCGGGCCGAAGCCCGCGGGCCGCCCCGGATTCGCATCCGGGGCGGCCCGCGAGTTACCCGTCCCTGGGTCAGGCCGACTCCGCCGGCTCGCGGTCCGGCTCCGCCTGCTCGGCCCGCTCCTCGCGCTTGCCGCCCGCCGGGCGGCGGCCCGGCAGGACTGCCAGGACGATCATCGTGCCCGCTGCCATGATGATTCCGCCGACCAGGCTGGTCTGCGCGACGCTGTGGGCGAAGGACTCGTGGACGGCGTCCACCAGGGCCTGGGCCTGCTGCGGTCCGCCCGCCGGGTCCCTGGCGATCTGCTCGGCGACCGCGAGGCCACCGCCCACCGAGTCCTTGGCGGTGTCCAGCGCCGCGGCCGGGAGCCGGGTGCCGACCAGGTCGGTCAGTTCGTCGCGGTAGCCGGTGCCGAGCAGCGAGCCCAGCACGGCGATACCGAGCGAGCCGCCGAGTTCCATCGAGGTGTCGTTGGCGCCGCCGCCGACGCCCAGCTCCGACTCGGGGAAGGAGCCCATCACGGTGTCGGTGGCCGGCGACACACTCAGCCCGATCGCGAAGCCCAGCAGCATCATCGGCGCGAGGAAGTCGGTGTACGTGGAGCCCTTGTCGACCATGGTGAGCAGGAAGACACCGACCGTACCGAGGGTCATGCCGGTCACGATCATCGTCCTGACACCCAGCTTCGGCGTGAGCCGCCCGGTCACCGCGGCACCGGCGAACACCGCCCCGGCGAGCGGCAGCAGCCGGATGCCGGTGTCCAGCGGACCGTAGCCCAGGACGAACTGGAGGAACTGCGTCGAGTAGTAGATCGCCCCGAACGTGCCGAAGAAGAAGAACAGCACCGCGATCATCGAGCCGCTGAAGGGACGCATCCGGAACCTGCGGACGTCCAGCATCGGGTGCGGGTGGCGCAGCTCCCAGGCCACGAAGGCCACCAGCCCGATACCCGCGACCACCGCCGCGACGATCGCCCCGGTGCCCCAGCCGAAGTGCGGGCCCTCGATGGTCGCGTACACCAGGGAGCCGATCGAGACGATCGAGAGCAGTCCGCCGACGTAGTCGATACGGCCCATGCCGTCGGCCTTCGACGGCGGGACCAGGGTCAGCGCGCCGACGACGGCGACGGCCGCGATCGGCACGTTGATCAGGAACGTCGAACCCCAGGCGTGGTCTTCGAGCAGCCAGCCGGCGATCAGCGGGCCGACGGCGATCGCGAGCCCCGAGGTGGCGCTCCAGGCGGTGATGGCCTTGGCGCGCTCGCCCCGCGGGAAGGTCGCGACCAGCAGGGACAGGGTGGCCGGCATCACGACGGCCGCGCCGATGCCCATGGCCGCGCGGGCCGTGATCACCAGCGCGGTCTCGTCGACGAGGCTGCCCATCACGGCGCCGCCCGCGAAGATCAGCAGACCGGTGACGAGGGCGCCGCGTCGGCTGTACTTGTCGCCGATCGCGCCCAGGACCAGCATCAGCGCGGCATACGGCACGGTGTAGCCGTCGATGACCCATTGCAGGTCGCTGCTGCTCAGGCCCAGGTCCCGGGTCATGTCGGGCGCGGCCACGATCAGTGACGTGTTGGCCATGACGACGATCAGCAGGCTCAGACAGAGCACCAGCAGTGCCCACCAGCGCCGTGGGTACGGGCCGGACATCTTCTCTACGGGGGTGGTGGCGAGGAAGGGCACGGGGGGCTCCCAGGGTACGGGTTACTTGCACATCCGTGAGTAGGATAGTTTCTTGCACATGAATGTGCAAATAAGCTCTGCGGGCCGTTGGCGCCCCTTTGTGGTGGCGGCCGCCGTGCCCCTCGCCCTGGTCCTGGCCTTCCTCCTCACCGACCGTTTTGTCGCCGCGCGCGTGGAGTCGCGTACGGCCCGCGCGTTCCAGGAGGGGATGGACACCCCGCTGCCGCCGGACGTCCATGTGCGCGGTTTTCCCGTGCTGACCCAGGTGGCCGCCGGCACCCTTCGGGAGGTGGACCTGACCGCCCGCGACGTGCCCGCCCGTGACACCGCCCGTCCGCTGCCCGTCACCGAACTGACCGTCAGGCTCCAGGACGTGACCGAGTCCGACGACGAGCGCGCGGCCCGCGCCCGCACCGCGGAGGCGACCGCGTTCCTGTCGTACCGGGACGTGTCCGACGCCCTCGGCCTGGAGATCTCCCGGGGTGACCGCCCGGACCGGGTCAGCGCCCGGGTCGTGCTGCCCTTCGGGCAGGACGCCACTGTGACGACGAGCGTCTCCGCCGTCTCCGGCAACCGCATCGCCTTCCGGGACTTCGAGGTCACCGGCGGCGCCCTGCCCGCCGCGGGGAGCGCCCTGCTCGACCGGGTCTTCGAGGAGCCGGTCCCCCTGGAGAACATCCCGGACGGCCTGCACCTGCGCTCGGTCACCGCCCAGGCCAACGGCCTCAACGCCCGCTTCACGGGCCGCGAGGTCACCTTCCGAACGGGCGAGGACCCGACGACGGAGAACGGTGACACCTGAGCGTGCGCGGGCAAGGCCCGCTCAGGGGACCGCCCCGACGACCGGGCGACCCGGCGTCCGGACCCGGCGCCAAGGCGCCCCGGCGGCTGGATCCGGCGACCAGGTGCCCCGGCGACCGGGCGATCCGGCGTCCGGGCCCGGCGATCCGCGACCGGGCCCGGCGTTCCGGCGATCGGACTCGGCTCCAGGGTGATCCAGCGACGGGACCCAGCGGTCCGACAACCGGACCCGGTGATCCGGCGGCCGGACCCGGCGCCAGGGCGCCTCGGCGATCCGGCCCGGCGTCAAGGTGTTCCGGTGTCTACACCCCGCTGAACGTCTCCGCCTCGTCGAACAGGGACTCCTGGCCGTTCTCCTCCTCGTGCCGCACCCGTCGGGCGCGCAGGCCCACCACCATGGCGGTCACCGTCGCCGTCACGCCGAGTGCCGTCGGGACCATCCAGCCGCGGTCGAGGCGGTGGCCGAGCGCGTGGTCGAGGGAGAGCCGGCCGGGTCCGGTGACCGCGATACCGGTGGCGGCCAGGGCCAGCGTCGCCGCGTACTCGTAGCCGCCGCCCTGGTTGAAGAAGCCGTTCGGGGTGTGCACGGCGGCCGCGCCGGTCATCGCGCCGGCCGCCGCCGCGCCCGCGGCCGGGGTCGCGAGGCCCAGCGCCAGCAGCGTCCCGCCGCCCGTCTCCGCCAGACCCGCGGCGGTCGCGCTCACCCGGCCGGGCCGGTAGCCGACGGACTCCATGAACTGGCCCGTGCCCTCGATGCCATGGCCACCGAACCAGCCGAACAGCTTCTGCGTGCCGTGCGCGGCCAGCACCCCGCCCGCCGCGAGGCGGAGCAGCAGCAGGCCCAGATCACGTCGCTGGCAGCAGGTCACGGCAACTCCCCGGGGAGACGGTGCGGTGTGGTGGGGCGGAGCCCTCCGCCGTCTCCACCGTCGCACCGCCGACCCCGGTCCGGCCCATTCGGGAGGCCGTTCGGGTGGCGTCGCCCCACGGCCGGTGTTTGGCTGTCAGGCATGACGATTCAGACAGCCAAGCTCACGGATCCGGCCGTCCGCGCGTTCGTCACCGCCCTGAACGCCCATGACCGGGATGCCTTTATGGCGCTGCTCACCACCGACGCGACGATGGCCGACGACGGTTCCGACCGTGACCTCGACGAGTGGACCGACCGGGAGATCTTCTCCTCCAACGGCCACATGGAGGTCGAGTCGGACAACGGCCGCTCCCTCGTGGCCCGCTACCGCAACGACACATGGGGCGAGATGCGCACCCGCTGGAGCTTCGTCGTCGAACCCGACGGCCACATCTCCCACTTCGAGACGGGCCAGGCCTGACCCGGCGGATCCCCGTTTGTGGCGGCCGTTCCCACCCCGGTGCGTACCCCGCGGTCCCACGCGAGGTCCACCCCCTTCCGGGGTGCGGAACGACCGCCGTCACCCCCTCGGAGTGGCCTGCGGAAGACCGGTCTCCAACTGTGAAGCTCCGGTGGAGACGAGTTGAGCATAAGCCTCCTACCGGCCGCAATACCGTGGAATGCACAACTCCGTTTGTGCATCTTGTGAAAGTGGGGTGTGTGGGTCCGCTCAGCCGCGCCCGATGAACGGCATGGCCGTCGCCAGCACCGTCGCGAACTGCACGTTCGCCGCCAACGGCAGCTCCGCCAGGTGCCGCACGGTCCGCGCCACGTCCGCCACGTCCATCACCGGCTCGGGCCGGACCGATCCGTCGGCCTGGAGCGCCCCCGTCTGCATCCGCGCCGTCATGTCCGTCGCCGCGTTGCCGATGTCGATCTGGCCGACGGCGATGTCGTACGGACGGCCGTCCAGGGACAGCGACTTGGTCAGCCCGGTCAGCGCGTGCTTGGTGGCCGTGTAGGCGACGGAGTGCGGGCGGGGCGTGTGCGCCGAGATGGAACCGTTGTTGAGGATCCGGCCGCCCCGCGGGTCCTGCTCCTTCATCTGCCGGTACGCCGCCTGCGCGCACAGGAACGCCCCGTTGAGGTTGGTGTCCACCACGTGCCGCCAGGCCTCGTAGGGCAGTTCCTCCACCGGCACCCCGCCGGGTCCGAACGTGCCCGCGTTGTTGAAGAGGAAGTCCACCCGCCCGAACCGTCCGACGGTGGCCGCGAAGAGCCCGGCCACGTCCTCGGGCCGCGCCACGTCGGTGCGTACGACGAGGGAGGCGCCCTCCGGCGCGAGGGCGGCCGTCGCCTCCAGGGTCTCGGGGCGACGGCCCGCGAGCGCCACGGACCAGCCGGCGCGCAGCAGTTCCACGGCGACCGCGCGCCCGATCCCGGAGCCCGCGCCGGTCACCACCGCGATCCGTGAACCGTCCGGATGTCTGTCGGTCTGCATGCCATTCATGGCCCCGCAGCCTACGGGCGGTCCACGGTCTCACCGGGGTAGCGGACGCCGACCCGGTCCCGGATCGCGTCGAGCGTCCGCAGCACGGCGAGTGTGCCGTCGAGCGGGACCAGCGGCGACTCCGTCTCACCGGCCCGCAGCGCCCGCATCACCTCACGGGCCTCGTGCCGGAGCGTGTTGCGCGGCCCGTCCGCCGGGTCCAGGGCGAACTCCTCCGGGTCGCGGCCCGCGCGGTGCAGCACAAAACGCTCGGGGTTGAAGAAGCCGTCCGGGATGTCGATCCGCCCCCGCGAGCCGGTGACCGACGCGGTGGTGCCGGTCCCGCCGACGAGGGAGCAGTGCAGCGAGGCCAGCGCACCGGTGTCCCAGGACAGCAGCGCGCCCGTCTGGAGATCGACGCCCTCGTCGGAGAGGACCGCGCTCGCCGAGATCCGGTCCGGCTCCCCGAGCAGCAGCTGCGCGAACGACACCGGATACACCCCGAGATCCAGCAGCGCGCCCCCGCCCTGCGCCGGATCGCGCAGCCGGTGGGTGGGCGGGAAGGGCCCCTCCAGCCCGAAGTCCGCCCGGACGGTACGCACCTCGCCGATCGCCCCGTCCGCCACCAGCCCGGTCAACCGCCGGATCAGCGGGTTGCAGTACATCCACATGGCCTCCATCAGGAAGCTCCCGCGCTCCCGCGCCAGCGCGACGAGCTCCCGTGCCTCGCGCGCGTTCAGCGTGAACGCCTTCTCGCACAGCACGTTCCGCCCGGCCTCCAGGCAGAGCCCGGCCGCCACCCGGTGCGCCGAGTGCGGGGTGGCGACGTACACCACATCCACGTCCTCGTCCCGCGCGAGCGCGTCCCAGTCGCCGTACGCCCGGGGGATCCCGAACCGTTCGGCGAACGCCTTCGCCGACTCCGCGGAGCGGGACGCGACGGCCACCACCTCCGCGTCCGGGAGATCCACCAGGTCGGCGGTGAACGCGGCGGCGATACCGCCCGTCGCCAGAATCCCCCACCGCACGCCGTCAGCCGTCATCGCCGCCCGCCCTCACTCCGGCCGCCCCGGGAGATCACTCCCGGCACTCCGGTCGCCGTCAGAACCATGTTCGAGCTAAACACTGTGTTCGAGCTGAGAGCATAGGGACCGGACTTCAGACCCAGGGAGGGGACACATGCCCGACAGGGGGGCACGCATACCGGAACTCGCACGGGCGGCCGCGCCACACACGCGGCCGCCCGCCCGTGCGGCACGCACCACCGGCCTGCTCGTCACGCTCATCCTCGGCGGCCTCACCGCCGTTCCCCCGCTGGCGATGGACACGTACCTCCCCGCGCTGCCGGACGTCACCGACGCCCTGCACGCGCCCGCCGCGACCGTCCAGCTCACCCTCACCACCTGCCTCGCGGGCATGGCCCTCGGCCAGCTGGTGGTCGGCCCGATGAGCGACCGCTGGGGCCGCCGCAGACCCCTGCTCATCGGCCTGGCCGTCTACGTCGTCGCCACCGTCCTGTGCGCCCTCGCCCCCACCATCGAGGCGCTCATCGCCTTCCGGCTGATCCAGGGCCTCGCGGGCGCCTCCGGGATAGTGATCGCACGGGCCGTCGTCCGTGATCTCCACGACGGTGTGGCGATGGCCCGCTTCTTCTCCACCCTGATGCTGATCTCCGGCGTCGCGCCGATCGTGGCACCGCTGATCGGCGGACAGATCCTGCGGGTGACGGACTGGCGGGGCGTGTTCGTCGTCCTCACCGTCGTCGGCGTTGTGCTGGCGCTGGTCGTGTGGGCGAAGCTCCCCGAGACCCTCCCGCCCGAGGACCGGCACGCGGGCGGCGTCGGCGAGGCCCTGCGCTCGATGCGCGGCATCCTGGCGGACCTCCCCTTCACCGGCTTTATGCTCACGGGCGGCTTCGCCTTCGCCTCCCTCTTCGCCTACATCTCCGCGTCCCCGTTCGTGATCCAGGAGATCTACGGCGCCTCCCCGCAGACCTTCAGCCTGCTCTTCGGCGTCAACTCCGTCGGCCTGGTCGTCTGCGGCCAGATCAACGGCAAGATCCTGGTCGGCCGGGTCCGCCTCGACCGGGTCCTGGCCGTCGGCCTCACCATCGTCGTCGTCGCGGCGACCGCCCTCCTCCTCATGTCGACCGGCGTCTTCGGCGAAGTGGGCCTCGCACCCGTCGCCGCCGCCCTGTTCGTGCTGATGTCCGCCATGGGCATCACCCTGCCCAACACCCAGGCCCTCGCCCTGACGCGCGTCAAGCACGCGGCGGGCTCCGCCTCCGCCCTGCTCGGTACGTCGTCCTTCCTCATCGGCGCGATCGCCTCCCCCCTCGTCGGAGTGGCCGGCGAGCACACCGCCGTCCCGATGGCCGTCGTCCAACTGGCCGCCGCGCTGTTGGCGGCCGCCTGCTTCGTGGGAATGTGCCGCCCGTGGAGCGAATCGAGCGTGGGGGAGGAGAGCTGAGCGCGCCACGACTGCGCAACGGCACCCCCGAGCGGGCCGGACTCGACCCCGCCGAACTCAGCATCCTCGTCCGCGAGGTCCACGCCCTCACCGAGGGCGACCGCCCCTGGGCGCCCGGCGCCGTCCTGGTCGCCGGACGCGGTCCGGTGGTCGCGGTACGGGAGGCTGCGGGCCGGGCCGTCCGGTACGCGGCCTACGACCCCGAGTCCGACACGGGCGTCGAACTCCCGCCGGGCGAACAGCTCCCGGCGACCGTCGACACCCCCTTCGACGTGGCCTCCCTCACCAAGCTGTGCACCTCCGTCGCGGCCGTCCAGCAGATCGAACGGGGCCGGCTCGGCGTGGACGCACCGGTGGGCGCGTACCTCCCCGAGTTCCGGGCCGTCGCCCGGCACCGCGTGACCGTACGGCAACTGCTCACCCACACCTCGGGCCTGCGCCCCGAGGCCCCGCTGTACGACTGCGCCGACGACGCCGAACGGCAGGCGCTGCTGCGCGCCCAGGAACCGGTGGGCGTCCCCGGCACCTACTGCTACTCCGACCTCAACATGCTCCTCCTCCAGCACGTCGTCGAGCGTGTCTCGGGCCGGGGTCTCGACGTCCTGGTCCGTGACGGCATCACCCGGCCCCTCGGTATGACCGGGACACGCTTCGGGCCCTGTCCCGGGGCGGCGGCCACGGAGGACCAGCGGCGGCCGTGGGCGAAGGCGGACCGGGGGATGCTGCGGGGGGTGGTCCACGACGAGAACGCGTGGGCGCTGGGTGGGGTGGCCGGGCATGCCGGGCTGTTCTCCACGGGGCGGGATCTGGCGGTGTTCTGCCGGGCGTTACTGGCGGGCGGTTCGTACGGGCCCGCGCGGATTCTCGGGCCGGAGTTCGTGGAACTCCTGCTTGCCCCACCGGGGCTGGGATTCGCGGTCGACCAGCCTTGGTTCATGGGGGAGTTGGCGGGGCGGGGGGCTGCGGGGCATACGGGGTTCACGGGCACGTCGCTGGTACTGGACCCGGCGACGGACACGTTCCTCGTGCTCCTGGCCAACACGGTCCACCCGGTCCGCAGACCCCCGGACAGCCGCCCCCGGGCGGCGGCGGCGACGCGCTTGGCACGAGCGGTACGCGGCTGAGCCTGGATGTTGCCGGGGAGGCTGCTTTTCAGCCCGTCCGGCGTTTGAGGACAAAGGGGGGCCGGGGGCGCAGCCCCCGGGATGGGACGGGTAGGGGCGGCGGGGGCGAGAATAGGATTGGTGGGTGAATGTGCACGTGAACTCCGGGGAGACGCTGCGCGCCGCCCTCGCCGGCCTCCTGGACGGCCTCCCGCCCCGCCAGGCCGCCGCCGCGGTGGACCGCCTGATCGCCAACTACCGCGGAGCGACCCCCACCGACGCCCCCATCCTCCGCGACCGCGCCGACGTGGCGGCCTACGCCGCCTACCGCATGCCGGCGACCTTCGGCGCGGTCACGGCCGCGCTCGACGCGTTCGCCGACACCGTCCCGGACTGGACCCCCGCCACCCACGTCGACATCGGCGGCGGCACCGGCGCGGCGACCTGGGCGGTCAGCGCCACCTGGGAGGGACAGCGCCCGGTGACGGTACTGGACTGGGCGGAACCGGCCCTCGCCCTGGGCAGGGAGATCGCCGAGGGCAACCCGGCCCTGCGGGACGCCCGGTGGCAGCGGACCAGGATCGCGGCGGGGCTCCGCGTCGAGAGCGCGGATCTGGTGACGGTGTCGTACGTCCTGGGCGAGCTCACGGAGGAGGTCCGGACCGCCCTGGTCGACGCCGCCGCGTCCGCCGCGCAGGCGGTGGTGGTCGTCGAACCCGGCACCCCCGACGGATACGCCCGCGTCCTCGCGGCCCGCGAGCGGCTCGTCTCCGCCGGTTTCCGGATCGCGGCGCCCTGTCCGCACAGCGGGGGCTGCCCGATCGTGCCCGGCAGCGACTGGTGCCACTTCTCGGCGCGGGTCAGCCGCTCCTCCCTGCACCGGCAGGTCAAGGGGGGTTCGCTGGCGTACGAGGACGAGAAGTACGCGTATGTCGCGGCGACCCGGTTCGCGTCCGACCCCGCGCCCGCCCGGATCGTACGCAAGCCGCAGATCCGCAAGGGCCAGGTCCTGCTCGACCTCTGCGAACAGGACGGACAACTGGCCCGCACCACGGTCACCAAACGCCACGGCGACCTGTACAAGGCGTCCAGAGACGCGAACTGGGGCGACGCCTGGCCCCGAACGGTCTGAAAAGCAGCCACCCCGGCACTTCCAGCCCCTCCGGCGTTTGAGGAGCGGGGCCCGGGGCGGAGCCCCGGGATGGGACGGGCAGGGGCGGCGGGGGCGAGAATCCGGGGTCTGCCCCGACCGCAGCGAGACGGCGCGTCTCACCGCCTTGATAGCGTCGGCGTATGCCGAAGAAGACCGCGCCCGACTCCACCCGCCGCAGCGAGAAGTCCCGCCGCGCGATCTACGCCGCCGCCCTGGACCTGATCGGTGAGGTCGGCTACGCGAAGGCCACCATCGAGGGAATCGCCGCCCGCGCCGGCGTCGGCAAGCAGACGATCTACCGCTGGTGGTCCTCGAAGGCCGAGGTCCTGATGGAGGCCTTCCTCGACCTCGGCGAACAGTCCCACGAGCAGAGCGGCGGCGGCGACGCCGTCATCCCCGACACCGGCGACCTCGCCGCCGATCTCAAGTCCGTACTGCGCGCCACCGTCGACGAGTTGCTCGACCCGCGCTTCGAAGTCCCCTCCCGCGCCCTCGCCGCCGAGGGAGTCGTCAACGAGGAACTCGGCCGGGCCTTTGTGGCCAAGCTCCTCGAACCCTCGCTCCAGCTCTACGTCCAGCGCCTGCGCACCGCCCAGACCGCAGGTCAGGTACGGGCGGAACTCGACCCCAGGATCGCGCTGGAACTGTTCGTCTCCCCGCTCGCCCAGCGCTGGCTCCAGCACACCGGCCCGATCTCGTACGAGTACACCGACACCCTCGTCGACTACGCGCTGCACGGCCTCGCACCCCGCTGAGCGCCGGCGACATGTCCCGGCAAGGCACCCGATGCCACCTGATTCGGGTGTGCGGTATGTCTCACCCCGGATGTCGGGTCCGCCCCCCGGCGCGCACGATGGTGGGACCATAGGGCATGCTGTCCGCACGACGGCGAGGCAAGGGGACTGATGAGCGCGGAGTTCGGTGGCCGTACCGGCCGGCAGGGCAAACTCAGCCAGTGGCTGCGCGGACGCCGTCCGACAGCGGCCTCCGAGGACAGCGGCCGTGAGGCCCTGCTGCTCGCCGCCGCCGACGCCGGACTGCCCCTCGCGCCCGCCGCGCACCCGGCCCCCGGCTACCGCTGTTCCTGCGACCGCGTCGGCTGTCCGACCCCCGCGCGGCACCCGGTGTCATTCGCCTGGCAGACCCAGTCGACGACCGACCGCGGCCAGATCGAGCGCTGGGCCCGGCACCAGCCCGAGGCCAACTTCATCACCGCGACCGGCATGGTCCACGACGTCCTCGACGTACCCCTCGAAGCCGGCCGCGAGGCGCTGGCGGGCCTGCTGGCCGCCGGTGTAGAGGTCGGCCCGGTCGCCGAGAGCGACGAGGGCCGCATGCTGTTCTTCACCCTCACCCGCGGCACCCCCGAGGACGAGGACGAGTGGTGGCCGTGCGAGCTGGACTGCCACCCCGAGACCACGGACGAGCATCCGGGCCTGCGCTGGCACTGCCGCGGCTCCTACGTCCTCGTCCCCCCGGCCCGGCTGTCGGGCGACGACCGGGCCGTGCGCTGGCTGCGCGGCCCCGAGCACCCGCTGCCGGACCCGCTGACCCTGCTGGAACACCTCACGGACGCCTGCGCGCGGTACGCGGGCACCGAGTCGGAGTCCGAGCGACGGCAGGCCGCCTGGCCGTCCCGCCGCTGACGTACGTCGGCTACTCGCCCTGTGCGGACGTGAGTCCCTGGATCCTGCCGAGCACCGTCACCTGGTTCCCGGCGGTGCCCCGCCTCGGGTTCAGCACCACCTCGTTGGAGACGAACTCCATCGTCAGCGACTGCTTGATCTCGCCCTTCGTCAGCGCGAGCACGTCGTCGTTCGGGGTGGGCACGGAGACACCGGTGTGCGCGGTCTGCTTCTCGAAGTGCCGGGTGGTGAAGAACACCATGGCCCCGCCGTCCGTCGTGCGCAGCGCCAGCGGCGCGTAGTCGCCGTCCGTCATCGGCTCGTCGATGTACTGCGTGACCAGTCCCGGCCGCTCCGCGCTCTTCGCGCGCTGTTCACGCCACTTGGTGGTGTGCGCGCCGGCCGCGAACGTGTCGCCGCCCTGCTTCAGATAGGTGGCGTAGTCCTTGCTCAGGTCCTGTGGCGGTACGGCCAGTTCGGCGGAGTCGGCCGGCACGGGCTCGGCCCAGCCGTCCTGGTCCTTCTTGAACGCCGGCACCTCTCCCGGCGTCACCAGGGTGAGATAGGCCGCCTCCCAGGGCTGGTCCAGGCCGTCCCGGGTGAACACGAACAGCCAGCGCGCCTCGCCGCCCTTGTTGGCCTTCGCGTCGGCGAGGAACCAGCGCGGCCAGCCGGCCTTCTTCGGGATGGTGAACCGCGCGTCCGACAGTTCGAGCGGCGAGTACGACGGGTTGCCCTGCGGGTTGTTGGCCCGGCCCGCCTTCAGCCGCGCCGCGTCGATGTCCGAGAGGGCGCCGGTGACATGGTCGGCGTCCAGCGAACTGTCGTACGCCTTGTCGGCCTTGTTGTAGGCGGCCGTGAACTCCTTGAGGGCCACGGCGGCCTCGGCCCGGGTGGTCGCGGGCAGCACCTCGCGTTCCCCGTGCACCACCACGCATCCGCTCGCCGTCAGCGACAAAGCGGTCATGGAGGCCGCCACCAGAACGCTCCGGTCAATCCTGCGGCGACTGCGCGGCCCCGGAAGGCACCGATCCCTGCTCATCGACTACGTTCACCTTCCCCTTCCCGGAGGCGAACCCTACCGGGGCGAAGAACAGTGCGAGCGTCGGGACCAGGTAGAGCAGCCACACCGTGACCTGGAGGGTGGTCGGATCGGGCTGGAAGTTGAACACGCCCTTCAGGAGCGTGCCGTACCAGCTGTCCGGCGGGATCGTGGAACTGATGTCGAAGGCCCTGGTGTTGAGGCCGGGCAGCCAGTCGGCCTCCTGGAGGTCGTGGAAGCCGTACGCGAGGACGCCCGCCGCCACCACGACCAGCATGGCGCCGGTCCAGGTGAAGAACCGGGCGAGGTTGATCCGCAGCGCACCCCGGTAGAACAGCCAGCCGAGGGCGATCGCGGTGGCGATGCCCAGGGCGACGCCGATCAGCGGGCGGGGGGTGCCGTCGCCGGCCGCGCGCACCGACGCCCACACGAACAGGGCGGTCTCCAGGCCCTCGCGGCCCACGGCCAGGAAGGCGGTCGCGACGAGCGCGCCCGTGCCCAGCTGGAGGGCCGCGTCCAGCCTGCCGTGCAGTTCCGCCCTGAGGTGCCGTGCGGTGCGCCGCATCCAGAACACCATCCACGTCACCAGGCAGACCGCGAGGATCGACAGGGATCCGCCCAGCGCCTCCTGTGCCTCGAACGTCAGCTCCTGGGAGCCGAATTCGAGCGCGCAGCCGAAGCCGAGGGCGAGCAGGACCGCGACGGCGATGCCGAGCCAGATCGGCCGGAGGGCGTCCCTGCGCCCGGTCTTCACCAGGTAGGCGATGAGGATGCAGACGACGAGGCTGGCCTCCAGGCCCTCGCGCAGTCCGATCAGGTAGTTGGAGAACACGGGCTACGCCTCCTCGGAGAACAGCGTCCGGCCCCACCAGTCGTCCGGGTCGCGGACGCCGGGCGGGATCGCGAAGAGCGCCGAACCCACGTGCTGGATGTACTCGTTGAGGGTGTCCGGCGCCAGGCTGCGCTGGATCGGGATGAACCCGGTGCGCGGATCGCGCTGGTAGGCGAGGAAGAACAGGCCGGCGTCGAGCCGGCCGAGGCCGTCCGTGCCGTCGGTGAAGGAGTAGCCGCGGCGCAGGATCGTCGCCCCGTGGTTGGAGTCGGGGTGCGCGAGCCGGACGTGCGCGTCGGGCAGCATCGCCTTGAGGAACGGCTCGTCGCGTTCCTTGGCCTTGCCGACGGGGGCGCCCTCGCCCTTGTCGCGGCCGATGATGTCCTCCTGCTCCTGGAGCGAGGTGCGGTCCCAGGTCTCGATGTGCATCCGGATGCGGCGCGCGACGAGATAGGAGCCGCCGGTCATCCAGCCGGGGCCGTCCTTGGTGTCCACCCAGACGAACTTCTCCAGCCGGTCCGTCTCGGTGCCGGCGATGTTGCGGGTGCCGTCCTTGAAGCCCATCAGGTTGCGCGGGGTCTGCTCGTCCGGGGTCGTCGACGACGTCTTGCCGAAGCCCAGCTGGGACCAGCGCACCACGACCCTGCCGAAGCCGATGCGGGCGAGGTTGCGGACGGCGTGCACGGCGACCTGCGGATCGTCCGCGCAGGCCTGCACGCACAGGTCGCCGCCGCTGCGGTTCCGGTCGAGGTTGTCCCCGGCGAACTTCGGCAGCTCGGTCAGCGCGTCCGGCCGGGCGTCCGCCAGCCCGAACTTCTCGAACAGCGACGGCCCGAAGCCGATCGTCAGGGTCAGCCGCGACGGCCTGAGGCCGAGCGCCTCGCCGGTGTCGTCCGGCGGCGCCTCGGGCAGTCCGCCGTACGCCCCCTCGCCGACGGCCCGTCCCGCGGTCATCCGGCGGGCGGCGGCCGTCCAGTCCTTCAGCATCCGCACGAACTCGGCCCGGTCGTCGGTCTGTACGTCGAACGCGGCGAAGTGCAGCCGGTCCTGCACCGGTGTGGCGATGCCCGCCTGGTGGGGGCCGTGGAAGGCGACCGCGCCTCCCGATCCGGCGCTCACGGGATCGATGTCGGAGCCGGTGCGGGTCACCGCGACCGCGCCGCCGGCCGCGGCGGCGCCGAGCGCGAGCCCGGCTCCGCCCCAGCCGATCAGCGCGCGCCGGGACGGGGAGGGTGAGGTGTCGTTCACGGGGCGCCCCTACTTCACGACGACCGCGGCGGCCAGCTTGGACAGCGGCTCCGCGAGCGCGTTGACCGCGTCGGAGAGCTCCTTGCGGTCGGCCTCGCCGACCTTGTCGTAGGAGGTGAAGTCGTACGACGTCCTGTCCGCGCGGTACTTGTCGAGGAGCGTGTTCAGCGCGGCGAACTGCTTGTCGAGGTCGGTCACCAGCGCCGCGTCGTTCTCCTGGGCGACCGGCTTCAGCAGCGCGTAGGACTTCTCGGCGCCCTCGACATTGGCCTTGAAGTCGACGAGGTCGGTGTGGGAGTAGCGCTCCTCCTCGCCGGTGACCTTGCCGGTGGCGACCTCGTCGAGGAGTTCCTTGGCGCCGTTGGCCATCGAGGTCGGGGTGATCTCGGCCTGGCCGACACGCTTCTGCCAGTCCTTCAGATCGGTGATCAGCCGGTCGGCGAGCGCGCTGTCCTCGGCGGTGAGCTTCTTGTCCTGCCAGAGCGACTTCTCCAGGCGGTGCCAGCCGGTCCACTTCTGGCCGGCCTCAAGGCCGTCCTCGCGGACGTCGACCTTCGGGTCGATGTCGCCGAAGGACTCCGCGACCGGCTCGGTGCGCTCCCAGCCGATCCGGGAGGGCGCGTACGCCTTCTTCGCGGCCTCCAGGTCGCCGGCCTTGACCGCCTCGGCGAACGTCCCGGCGAGCGGCACGGTCTCGTCGGCCTGCTCCTGCGCGTACTGGCGGTAGGCGGCGACGGCCTTGTCGAGCCGCGGGTCGCGCTTGGCCGCCGTGCCGCCGGTGACCTTGAGGTCCTGGCGGATGCCGTCGCCCGTCATGCCGGGCTTGCAGGCGATCTGGTAGTCACCGGCCTTCACCTCGGCGGTGACCCGCTGCTTGGTGCCGGGGCCGATGTTCTCGCGCTCGGTGACCACCCGGTCGTCCGGGAACAGGATGTAGACCTCGTTGACCTTGGAGCCGTTGTTCTCGACGGCGAGCTCGACGTGCCCGGCCGCCACCTCGACCTTGGAGATCTCGCACTTGTCGTCCGTCGCGGTCACGGTGATCACGTTGTCGCCGTCGCCCGAACCGCCCTTCTCGGTGCAGCCGGTGAGGGCGGTCAGTGCCAGCGCGGTGGTGACGGCGGTGACGAGGGAGAGTCCGGCGGCACGCATAGCAGGCTCCATGAGGGTGGCGAGAAATCGCTGACAGAGGTCGCACAGGGTTCGGTGAGGCTCGCCTAACTTAGCTCAGCCATACCTGTGCGATAACCGGTCGTACCGTGATTCCTCTCTCAGGGACGGCGGTTGAGCACGGACCGATCACGGTGGCTCAAAACGGATCTCACGGGAGCGTCAAGGGACGGTCAAATGTCCCGTCGGGGGGCCACCAGGACCGCGCCCGTGCGCGGGTGCGGCAGCACCTCCACCGGCTGGTCGTAGACGTCCGACAGCAGCCGCTCGGAGAAGACCTCCGCCGGCGGGCCGTAGGCCGCGAGCCGGCCCGCGCGCAGGACCGCGACCTGATGCGCGTACGCCGCCGCGAGCCCCAGGTCGTGCAGGACGACCACCACCGTGTCCCCGGCCCGCGCCCGCTCCCGGCACAACCGCAGCACCAGCTCCTGGTGTCTGAGGTCCAGGGCGGCCGTCGGCTCGTCGAGCAGCAGCAGGGGCGCCCGCTGGGCCAGCACCCGGGCCAGCGCCACCCGGGCCCGCTCGCCACCGCTGAGCGCGGAGAACGGGCGCCCCGCGAAGGCGGCCACCTCGGTCGCGGCCATCGCCTCGGCCACCGCCCGGTCGTCGTCGTCCTGGTCGACCACGGCCCAGGGCGCGCGGCCCATCCGTACGACCTCCTCGACCGCGAAGGGGAAGGACAGCGCCGCCGACTGCGGCAGCACCGCCCGGCGCAGGGCGAGTTCGGGCGCGGTCCAGCGCGCCGCGGGACGCCCGTGGATCCGTACGACCCCCGTGGCGGCGCCGACGTCGGCGGCCAGCGCGCCCAACAGGGTGGACTTCCCGGCGCCGTTGGGGCCGACCAGCGCCAGCACCTCGCCCGCGCGGACGGTCAGGTCGAGACCGGTGAGGACCTCGCGGTCGCCGAGCCGGACCCCCAGGCCCTCGGTCTCGGCGAGCACGTCACCCGGTTCGGGGCGCGGCGGGGGAGTGGGCCGGGCGCGCAGCCGGAACAGCCGCCCGGGGCCCTTGCGTTCGTCCGTGCCGTGGATCGCTGCCGGTGTCATGCCCAGCCTCCTTGCTTGCGGCGGGTGCGGCGCAGCAGCCAGAAGAAGAACGGGCTGCCCACCAGGGCGGCCAGTACACCGAGCGGGAGTTCGGCGGGCGCGGCGATCGTGCGGGCGGCCAGATCGGCGCCGAGCAGCACCAGCGCCCCGCCGAGCGCGCTGCCCGGTATCAGGAAGCGATGCCCGGGACCGACGGCCATCCGCAGCAGGTGCGGTACGACGAGACCGACGAAGCCGATCACGCCCGCGACGCTCACCGCGGCCGCCGTCAGCAGCGCGACCACCAGGATCAGCACGATCCGCAGCCGCTCCACCTCCACACCCAGGTGCCGGGCCGGACGGTCGCCCAGGGCGAGCAGGTCCAGGCGGCGCGAGTACAGCGGCGCCAGCACCAGACCGACCGCCGCGCACGGCAGCACCGCGAGCACCTTCGGCCAGGTCGCCTGGGCGAGCGAGCCCAGCTGCCAGAAGGTGATCTGGTTCACCGCGGCGGTGTCGGCGAGGAAGATGAACAGCCCGACCAGCGCCCCGCAGAACGCGTTGACGGCGATACCGGTCAGGATCAGCGTCACGACCTCCGTACGGCCGCCCGCCCGGGACATGAAGTACACCAGCAACACGGTGGCGAGGCCGGAGACGAACGCCATCGCGGGCAGCGTCCAGTTGCCGAGGAAGCTCAGGTCGAGGGCGATCGCGGCGACCGCGCCGACCGCCGCGCCCAACGAGACGCCGATGGTGCCCGGTTCGGCGAGCGGGTTGCCGAACACGCCCTGCATCAGCGCGCCCGCACAGCCCAGCGAGCCGCCGACGAGCAGCGCCAGCACAATGCGCGGGAAGCGGACGTTCCACAGGACCGACTCCGCGACCCGGTCCAGTTCGCTGCCGCCGGCGCCCGCCTTGTGCAGTACCGAGGCGACGACATCGCCCACCGGGACGGGATAGGCGCCGATGCCGGCCGCCACCGGGACCAGGACGAGCAGGCCCACGACCATCCCGGCGGTCAGCAGCCAACCGGGGCCGCGGCCCCAGCGGCGGCGGCCCGGTGCCGCGGGCGCCGCGGACTCCTCTGCCGCCTTCTCCAGCACCGTCACGCGGTACCCCCTGTGTCTCGCCGCCCGGACCTTCCGGAATCACCCAGTCAAGCTTAGGTTAGCCTTACCTTGCTGGCTGGATCGGACCGGGTCCTCTGGCCGGTTCCTTCCACCTGCTGTCGCGTGCCCGTCCGTCACCGCGCCCGCCCGCCCGCCCCTGCCCCGCCGGAACGGCGGGTTGGTCCGGACAACGGG
Organism: Streptomyces sp. NPDC088387; assembly: GCF_044753385.1. NCBI lineage: Bacteria > Bacillati > Actinomycetota > Actinomycetes > Kitasatosporales > Streptomycetaceae > Streptomyces > Streptomyces sp. NPDC088387. Next base: position 553,180 of record NZ_JBIVNC010000001.1, on the reverse strand, counting down.
CCACCTCGCCGCCCCCGCGTCACCTCGATGCGCTTCAATGCCACGGTGACGGATTACGACGTGCTGCGCGTCTTCTGCGCGGCGAACGGCGGCTACGGCAACGAACTGGGCGTGGTGCGCGACGGTTCCGTACTGCCGGAGCGGGCGGAGCGGCAGGAGTTCGCGGGGAAGCTCGGGTTCAGCGAGACGGTGTTCGTGGACGACCCCGAGCGCGGCGTCATCGACATCTACACGCCCGGCACCCGGCTGCGGTTCGCCGGATACCCCTGTGTGGGCGCGGCCTGGCTGCTCGACGTGCCCGAACTGGTCACGGAGGCCGGTGTGGTGGGGGCGCGGCAGGACGGCGAGTTCAGCTGGATAGAGGCGCGCGCGGAGTGGCCCGCGCCGCGCACGTTCCGGCAGTACCCGACGGCCGCCGAGGTCGAGGCGCTCGACGTACCGCCGCCGGGGGAGTGGATCTACGCCTGGGCGTGGGAGGACGAGGCGGCGGGCCGGGTCCGGGCCCGCGGCTTTCCCGGCCGCGACGACGGCATCGCCGAGGACGAGGCCACCGGCGCGGCGGCCCTCCAGCTCACGGCCCACCTGGGCCGCGCCCTGAACATCACCCAGGGCGCAGGCTCCCAACTACTGACGGCCCCCCAGCCGGAGGGCTGGGTGGAACTGGGCGGCCGAGTCTTCCTGGAACGCTGAAAAACCCACCTCGCCCCCACCGGCCGTCCGGCTACTTCACAGGCCGTCCTCGGCTTCCACCAGCCCTCCGGCCACCTCGCAAGCCGTCCTCGGCTTCCACCAGCCCTCCGGCCACCTCGCAGGCCGTGCTCGGCCCCCACCAGCCCGTCCGGCGTTTGAGGACGAGGCCGTTCAGGCCGATACGGGGGCGCGGGGGCGGAGCCCCCGACCCTTCGCTCAGGCGGAGAGACGGAACTCCTCACCCAGCGCCCGGAACACGCCGGTGTTCAACGCAAACGCCCGCTTGCACTCGAAGATGATCCGCTGCCGCTCCAACTCATCCGCCGGAACGGCATCCAGCAGCTCCCGGTAACCCCGCTTGAACGCGGCCGGGTTCCCGATCTCCTCGAAGACGTAGAACCGCACACCGTCGCCCTTCTTCGCGAAGCCCCACGTCCGCTCGGCCTTGTCGCGGATGATCTGGCCGCCGGAGAGATCGCCGAGATAGCGCGTGTAGTGGTGGGCGACATAACCACCGGGCCACGTCTGGGCGCACTCGCGCACCCGGTCCGCGTACTCCTGCGTGGCGGGCAGCGCCGACAGCCCGCTGCGCCAGTCCGCACCGCGCAGATGCTCCAGGTCCCGCTCCAGCGAACCGAGCCGGAACAGCTCCGGCTGGATGAAGGGACCCGCCCACGGGTCGGTCGCCAGCCGGTCGGCGCCGGCCTCCAGCGCCTCGTACACGAACCACAGCTGCTCGGTGTAGCGGGCGTAGGCGTCCACGCCGAGCCGGCCGCCGAGCAGATCGCTCATGAACGTCGAGGTCTCCGCCTCCACGTGCTGCTCGTGGGACGCGGTGCGGATGAGTGTCGAGAACGAGTCCATGAGTCCAGATTCTCTATGGTTAGGCTTACCTAAGTCAATGCTTTTGCCGACTGCCTGTCGGTAAAGGTGTACCCGTTCTCGCCCTCCTGATCCACCCCGGCCACGGCAAAGGGCCCGCCCTCCGGGGAGAGCGGGCCCTTTCGCGCGGGTGACCTGCGGTTACGGCAGTGTGAGGATCTCCGCGCCGGAGTCCGTGACCACCAGCGTGTGCTCGAACTGCGCGGTCCGCCGCCGGTCCTTCGTGACGACCGTCCAGCCGTCGTCCCACATGTCGTACTCGTGCGTCCCGAGCGTCAGCATCGGCTCGATCGTGAACGTCATGCCGGGCTGGATCACCGTCGTCGCGTGCGGGCTGTCGTAGTGCGGGATCACCAGGCCGGAGTGGAACGAGGAGTTGATGCCGTGGCCGGTGAAGTCGCGGACCACGCCGTACCCGAAACGCTTGGCGTACGACTCGATGACCCGGCCGATGATGTTGATCTGCCGGCCGGGGCGGACCGCCTTGATCGCGCGGTCCAGGGACTCCCGGGTCCGCTCCACGAGCAGCCGGCTCTCCTCGTCGACGTCACCGACCAGGTAGGTCGCGTTGTTGTCGCCGTGCACCCCGCCGATGTACGCCGTCACGTCCAGGTTGACGATGTCACCGTCGCGCAGCACGGTCGAGTCCGGGATGCCGTGGCAGATGACCTCGTTGACGGAGGTGCACAGGGACTTGGGGAAGCCGCGGTAGCCGAGCGTGGAGGGGTAGGCGCCGTGGTCGCACATGTAGTCGTGCGCGACCCTGTCCAGCTCGTCCGTCGTCACCCCCGGCGCGATGTGCTTCGCCGCCTCCGCCATCGCCCGCGCGGCGATCCGGCCGGCGGTCCGCATCGCCTCGACGGTCTCGGGGGTCTGCACCTCCGGACCGGTGTACGGGGTCGGAGCGGGCTTGCCGACGTACTCCGGGCGGCGGATGTTTCCGGGCACGGAACGGGTGGGAGACAGCTCCCCTGGGACGAGCAGCGACTGGCCAGACATGTCTGCGAGTTTAACCAGCGGGCATGGGGGACCATGTCCTCGGCGAAAGGAGCCGCTCATGGCCCTGTTCAAGAAGCGCACCGCCGGCAAGCCCGGCGAGTGGTACTACTGCCTGGAGCACAAGAAGGTCGAGGAGGGCCCCGACTGCCCGGCCAAGGACCGCTTCGGGCCCTACACGACCCGCGCCGAGGCCGAGCACGCGATGGCGACCGCCCGCGAGCGCAACCTCGAATGGGAGAACGACCCCCGCTGGCACGACGCGCCCCCCGGCGGCGCGGACCGCGACGACGACTGACGAGGGCCGCCGCCTCCGGCGGCTCAGTCCGCGGCCGGTACGGGCGCGGTGCCGGCCGCCTTCACCCGGCGCTCCCGCAGGGCCCGCGCGTGCTCGCTGGTGCGTACGTCGTACGTCATCAGCTTGGGCAGACACAGCGCCAGCAGGCCGACCGCGCCCACGCACAGCAGTCCGCCCGACCACACCGACGTCCGCACCCCGAACAGCGCCGCCATACCGCCCGAGCGGACCTGGCCGAGCGTCGGGCCGGCCGAGTACGACAGCAGCTCGATCCCGGCGAGCCGGCCACGCAGCTCGTCGGGGATCGTCTGGTTCCACATCGCCGAGCGGAACACCCCGCTCACCATGTCGCAGCCGCCCGCGAACGCCAGGCACAGCAGCACCAGCCACACGTTCCCGGCGAACCCCGCGCACGCGATCGACACACCCCACAGCGCCGCCGCCAGCGCCACCATCCGCCCGTGCCGGTGGATCCGCGAGGTCCAGCCGCTGGTCACACTCACCAGCAGGGCACCGAACGGCACCGCCGCGTACATCAGGCCCAGTGACCACTCGGCGTCCAGGTCGTCCGCGAGGAACGGCAGCACCGCCAGCGGCATCGCCAGGAACATCGCCGCGAGGTCCACGGCGTACGTACCGAGCAGCTCCTTGCGGCTCCACGCGTACCGGGCGCCCTCCAGGATCGCCGCGAGGGACGGCTTCGCGGCCTCGTGGCTCGCGGGGGAGGGCGCGATCCGCAGCACCAGCAGCACCGAGACGACGAACGTCAGCAGATCCGCCCCGTACGCCCACGCCGACCCCGCGTACGCCACGACCACACCCGCCACCGCCGGGCCCGCCACCCCGCCGACGGTCCAGCGCAGCGCGTTCAGGGACGCGGCGGCCGGCAGGTCCTCGTGGGCGACGATCCGGGGCCACAGCGAGTCCAGCGCGGGCCGCTGCACCGACACCAGCACCGAGGACAGCGCCGCGATCACATACAGCGGCCAGATCATCGGGGTCGGCAGCATCGCGTTGACCAGCAGCGCAGCCGCCAGCAGACCCTGCCCCAGCTCGGTGCGGACGATCAGCTTGCGCTTGTCCAGCGCGTCGGCGAGCGCACCCCCGTACAGCCCGAACACGATCAGCGGCACCAGCTCCACCGCGCCGATCGCGCCCACCGCCGCCGCGGAGCCCGTCAGCTCCTTCATCTGGACCGGCAGCGCGACGAAGGTCAGAAAGCTGCCGAAGGTCGAGATCAGCCCCGACAGCCACAGCCGGCGGAAGTCGACGGAAGCGTGCCAGGGCGCGAGATCGGGCAGCAGCGCCCGCAGCTTCGAGGGGGGTTGGTCGGCAGTCACGAACCGCCATGCTCCCGGGCGCCCGGATCGCCCGGCAACAGGTTTTCCGCCCCGGCCGATCCCCTACCAGCGGGGCGGTGGCGGTGCCGTCAGCTGGTCCGCGAGCCGCGACACCCGGTCCCGCAGCCGGCGCCGGCCACGCGGCGCGGGCATCGAGTTCTCGCCCGCCGCCGCGCTCACCAGATGCTGCACGGTGTCCAGGTCCAGCTCGGAGCCGTCCGGCACCTCCAGCAACTCGTGGGCCATCGCCGCCAGTTCCCGCTCCCGCGAGCCCAGGGCGAGCACGGTGACCCCGGCCCGCCGGGCGTCGTGCACCCGCTCCAGAAGCGGTGCCCCCGGCTCGCGCGGCGCCACCACCAGCAGCGTCTCGCCGCGCCCGGCCGCCTCGATCCGGCCGAGCCCGACCGCCAGATGGGCCGGATCGGTGGGCCGCGCACCGTGCCGGACCAGGGTCGGCGCCAGCTCGGGCGTGCCCGACCAGGCCGCCTCGTCCACCAGATGCGCCGCCAGATGCCACGGCTCGTACTCCGGGGTGCCCACCAGCAGCAGCCCACCCCCGTGCGACACCACCGACCCGCGCAGCGCCCCCGCGAACCTGCGGGTCGAGCCCAACCACTCGGTCCCGGCGAGCACTTCACGCAACAGTGCGACCCGTACGGCGTCCATGCCCCCGCATCCTGCCGCAATCAACCACTCGTGACCCGGAGTTCACCGCGAATTCGCCCAACCAGGGCATGGAGAGCCGTTATGCCCGAGCCCACCCCGAACCACCCGCAGGCAAGGAGCCGCGCATGCCCGAACCCGTCGTCGCCACCGTCCCGTTCCGCGCCGGGCAGGAGGGCTACGCCAGTTACCGCATCCCGGCGGTCGTCGCGACCGCGTCCGGCACCCTGCTCGCCTTCTGCGAGGGCCGGGTCACGTCCGCGCAGGACTGGGGCCGTATCGACATCGTCCTGAAGCGCTCCACCGACGGCGGCCGCAGCTGGGGCCCGCTCCAGGTGGCCGCCGCCAACGGCACCGACCTGGCCGGCAACCCGGCGCCCGTCGTCCTCGACACCGGCCGCGTCCTGCTCGTCCACGTCCGCTCCGCCGCCACCGCCTCCGAGCACCTGATCCTGCGCGGCGAGGTCCCCGAGGCCGACGGACGCCGGGTGTGGGTGCAGCACAGCGACGACGAGGGACTGACCTGGTCGGCCCCCAGGGAGATCACCGCACAGGTCAAGGAAGCGGGCTGGCGCTGGTACGCCACCACCCCCGGCCACGGCATCCAGCTCACCGGCGGCCGGGTCGTCGTCCCCGGCAACCACACCCTGCCGCCCACCGGCACCGACACCGGCGCCGAACCCCAGTACAACAGCGGCCACTGCCTGCTCAGCGACGACCGCGGCGAGACCTGGTACCTCGGCTACCTCGAACAGAACACGGACGGCTACATCAACGCCAACGAGACCACCGCCGCCGAACTCCCCGACGGCCGCGTCTACTTCAACACCCGCAACGACTCCCGCTCGCCCGGCAACCGCGCCGACGCCCACTCCACCGACGGCGGCCGCACCCTGGAGCGGCCCTTCCGCCCCCAGGCCGGCCTCGACGGACCGGTCTGCGAAGGCAGCCTGCTCCAACTGCGCGACCCCGACGTACTGCTCTTCTCCGGCCCCGCCCTCTCCGCCGCCCGCGCCCTGATGACCGTCCGCGCCTCCGACGACGACGGCACCACCTGGCACCCGGTCCACACCGTCGACGGACTGCCCGCCGCCTACTCCGACCTCGTCCGCGTCGACGCCCGCACGGTCGGACTGCTCTACGAGACCGGGGACTTCTCCGCCTACGAGCGGATCGTCTTCCGGCGGGTGCCCGTGTCCCGTCTCACCTGAGCGAACACGGGCGGCGCGGGCTGCGGGGGCGCACGTAGAGTCGGCCCATGACCTCTACCGACAGTGCTGTACAGAAGGCCCCCGCCAAGGACCCCTGGGACCTTCCCGACGTCTCCGGGCTGGTCGTCGGCGTGCTCGGCGGGACCGGGCCGCAGGGCAAGGGCCTCGCCTACCGGCTCGCCCGCGCCGGACAGAAGGTGATCATCGGCTCCCGGGCCGCCGAGCGTGCGCGGGCCGCCGCCGAGGAGCTCGGCCACGGCGTCGAGGGCGCCGACAACGCCGACACCGCCCGCCGCAGCGACATCGTGATCGTCGCCGTGCCCTGGGAAGGACACGGCAAGACCCTGGAGTCGCTCCGGGAGGAACTCGCCGGGAAGCTCGTCGTGGACTGCGTCAACCCGCTCGGCTTCGACAAGAAGGGCGCCTACGCGCTCAAGCCGGAGGAGGGCAGCGCCGCCGAACAGGCCGCCGCCCTGCTGCCCGACTCCCGGGTCGCCGCCGCCTTCCACCATCTGTCGGCCGTGCTCCTCCAGGACCCGGAGATCGAGGAGATCGACACCGACGTGATGGTCCTCGGCGAGGAGCGCGCCGACGTGGAGATCGTCCAGGCACTGGCCGGCCGCATCCCCGGTATGCGCGGCATCTTCGCCGGCCGGCTGCGCAACGCCCACCAGGTCGAGTCGCTGGTGGCGAACCTGATCTCCGTGAACCGCCGCTACAAGGCACACGCCGGACTCCGCGTCACGGACGTATGACCCGATGGGGGACACTGGTGACGCGCGGCAGCAGCATCCGCGCACCCCGTGTCCCCCGACAGGAGCCACCCCTATGCCCCCCTTGCTCCCACCCGGCCCGTCCCGGCGACTGGGCCTTTACGCCCTCGTCGTCTGCCTGCTGGCCGTCGTCGCCGCAGTCGTCTCCTTCGTGCAGGGCAGCTGGCTCGGGATCGTGTGGGTGCTGATCGCCGGCCTCGCGTCCAACATGACCTGGTACTACGTCAGGCGCGGCCGGGCCGAGCGGCGGCAGTCCGCCACTACTGGCTGACCTGCACTACTGGCTGACCTGGCAGAACTCGTTCGAGTCCTGCCAGAAGCGGTACAGGTCGCGGCCGCAGTAGGTCTCGAAGTCGGTGATGCCGAGGCCGCTCAGGATCCCGTCGATCGCGTCGAAGAACAGGTTGTTGACCGACGGCACCCACAGCAGCGCGAACACGAACAGCAGGCCGAACGGGGCGAACGGCTCCACCTGGCGCCGCACGTTGTACGACAGCCACGGCTCGATCACGCCGTAGCCGTCCAGGCCCGGGACCGGCAGGAAGTTCAGGATCGCCGCCGTGAGCTGGAGCAGCGCCAGGAACGCCAGCGCGAACCGGAAGTCCGTCGGCACCCCGTCCAGCGCGTCCAGCCAGAACGGGGCCGTGCACACCAGCGCGAACAGCACGTTCGTCAGCGGGCCGGCCGCCGAGATCAGGCTGTGCTTCCAGCGCCCGTGGATCCGGTTCCGCTCGATGAACACGGCACCGCCCGGCAGCCCGATGCCGCCCAGGATCACAAAGACCACCGGCAGCACGATGCTCAGCAGGGCGTGGGTGTACTTCAGCGGGTTCAGCGTCAGATAGCCCTTCGCGCCGACCGAGATGTCGCCGCTGTGCAGGGCCGTGCGCGCGTGCGCGTACTCGTGCAGACACAGCGACACGACCCAGGCGCCGGTCACGAACAGGAAGACGGCCAGACCCGGCTGCTCGGCGAAACCGGTCCAGGTCGCCCAGCCCGTGACCGCCGTGACGGCCAGGATGCCGAGGAAGACCGGGCTGATCCGCCGGTCTCCGGCGCGGGTGGTGGCGGTGGGCATGAGCGGGACTCCCGGGTTCGTGAACGGGCTGTGTGAACGGGCCGCCGCGTGAGCGGACTGGGTGATCGGGCGGACGTGCGGGCTCGACCGTACCGGTGGTGCGCGGTGAGTGGGGAACGAGCCGGGGACGGGCCCTGGTTCCTGGGGCTCCCGGCCGGCCCGGACCGGCCGCGCCGGCCCCGGAACGGCACCGTCCGGTCCATGCCCCCGTAAACCCACAGGCGGTGACCGCCCACGGACAGGGACAATGGGCCGGTGCACTATCGGATTCTCGGCACCACGCAGGCGTTCCGCCCCGACGGCAGTGCCGTCCCGGTCGGCGGGGCGCGGCTGCGCGCGCTGCTGACCGTGCTCGCGCTCAGGCCCGGCCGGACCGTGCCGGTGACCCTGCTGGTCGAGGAGGTCTGGGACGGGGACCCGCCGGCCGACGCGACCGGCGCCGTGCAGGCCCTCGTCGGACGGCTGCGCCGGGCCCTCGGCGCCGACGCCGTGGAATCCGTGGACGGCGGCTACCGGCTCACCGCCCCCGCCGACGACATCGACCTGCACCGCTTCGAGCGGCTCACCGACGAAGGCCGCCGCGCCCTCGCCGACGGCGACGCCGCCAAGGCCGCCGACGTCCTCGACGACGCCCTGGCCCTGTGGCGCGGCCCCGCCCTCGCCGACCTCCCGGACCGCACCGCCGAGGCCGCCCGCGTCGAGGCCCGCCATCTGGAGGCCCGCCGCGCCCGCCTCACCGCCGCCCTCGCGCTCGGCGGCGCCGACGGGGCGCTGCCCGAACTGACCGCCCTGTGCGACACCCACCCCCTCGACGAACCCCTCCAGGCGCTGCGGCTGCGCGCCCTGCGCGACACCGGCCGCACCGCCGAGGCCCTCGCCGCCTACGACGACGTACGGCGTCTGCTCGCCGACCGGCTCGGCTCCGACCCCGGGCCCGAACTGCGGGAACTGCACGCCGAGTTGCTGCGCGCCGACTCGCCCGCGCCGGCCGCCGCGCCCCGCTCGCGCGGCAATCTGCGCGAGCGGCTCACCTCGTTCGTGGGCCGCGGCGCCGACATCGAGGCCATCCGCGGCGACCTCGCCACCGCCCGCCTGGTGACCCTGCTCGGGCCCGGCGGCGCGGGCAAGACCCGGCTGTCCCAGGAGGCCGCCGAGACCGTGCAGGACACGGTCCCCGACGGCGTCTGGCTGGTCGAACTCGCCCCCGTCGACGACCCCGCCGCCGTACCGGAGGCGGTCCTCACCGCGCTCGGCGCCCGACAGACCGTGATGTACGGCGCAGGCGCCGAGGAGATCCGGGCCTCCTCCGCAGACCGGCACGACAACCCACTGGACCGGCTGACCGAGCACTGCGCACCGCGCCGCATGCTGATCGTCCTCGACAACTGCGAGCATGTCGTCGACGCCGCCGCCCGGCTCGTCGAGGAGCTCCTCGCCCGCTGCCCGCGGCTCACCGTGCTCGCCACCAGCCGCGAACCCCTCGGCGTACCGGGGGAGTTGCTGCGCCCGGTGGAACCGCTCCCCGAGCCGTTCGCGCTACGGCTGTTCGCGGACCGCGGGGCCGCCGCCCGGCCCGGGTTCCGGATCGAGGACGACCCCGGGGCCGCCGCCGAGATCTGCGAACGCCTCGACGGACTGCCGCTCGCCATCGAACTCGCCGCCGCCCGGCTGCGGATGCTCACCCCCCGCCAGATCGCCGACCGGCTCGACGACCGCTTCCGGCTGCTCACCTCCGGCAGCCGCACGGTCCTGCCCCGCCAGCAGACCCTGCGGGCCGTCGTCGACTGGTCCTGGGACCTGCTCGACGAGGACGAACGCGACGTACTGCGCCGTCTGTCGCTGTTCGCCGGCGGCTGCGACCTCGCCGCCGCCGAAGCCGTCTGCGGTCCCGGCGCGCTCGACACCCTCGGCTCCCTCGTCGACAAGTCCCTCGTCGTCGCCGCCCCCGCGGACGGCACCGGCATGCGCTACCGGCTCCTGGAGACCGTCGCCGAGTACGCCGCCGAGCGGCTCACCGAGTCCGGGCGGCGCGCCGACGCCGAGCGCGCGCACCTCACGTACTACCGCGAGTTCGCCCGCACCACCGACCCGTTGCTGCGCGGTCCCGGCCAGCGGCAGGCCGTCGAGGGACTGGAGCGCGAGTACGAGAACATCCGCACCGCGCTGCGCCGCGCCGTCGCCGGCCGGGACGAGCAGGAGGCGCTGAGCCTCGTGCACTCCCTGGTCTGGTACTGGCAGCTGCGCGACCTGCGGATCGAGACCCGCACCTGGTGCATCGAGGTGATGGCCCTCGGCCCCGACCCGTTCGCCGAGCCGCTGCGCCGCGCCGAGCCGGTGTGGGAGCGGGTCACCGACGCGCCGCCACCGCTGACCGGCGAGGCCCTGTGGGAGGCCCGGCGCGGTGTCCATCTGGCCCGGCTGTCCTGCATGGACGTCGAGATGGACCTCTGGCAGACCGACGCGGCCCGGCGCAAACTGCACCTCATCGGCCAGGCCTACGACCCCGGCATGCCGCAGGTCTGCCGCAGCCCCGGCATGTTCTGGTTCTTCGCGGTGATGCTCGACAGCGGCTTCGACCGGGTGCTCGGCATCCTCGACGCGGCCGTGGAGACCACCCGCAGGACCCCGGGCTACGAGTGGGAACTGGCCGGTGTCCTGCACGTGCGCGCCAACGTCCTCGCCAACCGCAGCGACAGGACGGGCGACGCCACCCGTGACGCCGAGGAGGCGCTGGAGATCCACCGCCGGATCGGTGACGCCTGGGGCCTGGCCGAGGCGCTCTCCGCCCGCGCCGAGACCCATGAGCGGCGCGGCCAGTACGCCTTGGCCGAGGTCGACTTCCTGGCCGCGGTCGAGCTGGCGGAACAGCTCGGCGCGCGCAATCAGGCCGCGATCCTCACGGCCCGCCTCGGCGGCACGCTGGCCGAGGCGGGGGAGTACGAACGGGCCGAGGCGACCCTGCGGGACGTACTCGCCCGGTACGACGGCACACCCAACGAGGCGATGCCCGCCGCCCGGCTGTTCCTGGCCGGACTGCTCGGCACCACCGGGCGCACCGTCGAGGCCCGTGAGCAGCTCACCACCCTGCGGGCGGACTTCCACCTCTCCTCCTTCGCCGTCTTCGACGCCTTCATCCTGGGCGCCGAGGCCTGGCTGGACGCGGCCGAGGGCCGCTACGACGACTGCCTGGACAACACCCGGCGCGCGCTGCGGGAGGCCAACGACCAGCTGGCCATGGCCATCCAGCCGACCATGCGGGCCGCGTTCCTCAACATCGGCGCGATCGCCCTCGCCGAGGCGGACGGCGGACGGCGCGCCCGTGACGCCGCCCGCTGTCTGGGCGCCGCGGCCGCCCTGCTGCCGCCCCAGCACGTGCAGGGCGCCCAGGAGCGGCTGGCCCGCGAGCACGCCACCGCGGCGGCCCGTGCCGCGCTCGGCGACGCCGCGTTCGAGGAGGCGTACGCCGAGGGCGGCGGCCTCTCCCCTGAGGAGGCCGCCGCCCTGCTGTGAACATCAGTTCTTGGTGCGGAACTTGTGGATCGCGACCGGCGCCATCACCGCGGTGATCGCCGCCGACCAGCCCAGCGTGATCCACAGATCGTGCGCGACCGGGCCGCCCACCATCAGCCCGCGGGCCGCGTCGGCCAGGGTGGAGAGCGGGTTGTAGTCGGTGAAGGCCTGGAGCCAGCCCGGCATCGACGCGGTCGGCGCGAAGATCGACGAGCCGAACTGGAGCGGGAACAGCACCAGGAAACCCATCGCCTGCACGGACTGCGCGTTCTTCAGGATCACGCCCAGGGTGAGGAACACCCACATGATCGACGAGGCGAACACCGCGGACAGTCCGACCGCCGCGAGCAGACCGGTCCAGCTGTTGATGTCGAACCCGACCAGGACGGCGACGATCATCAGCACGGTCGTCGCGAACAGCATCCGCAGCAGCTCGACGGAGACCTTCGCGAACAGCACCGAGCCGCGGCCGATGGGCAGGGACCGGAAGCGGTCCATGACACCGGAGTTGAAGTCCTGGCTGAAGCCGGTGCCGACGCCCTGGGAGAGCGTCATGCTCATCATGGCGATCATGCCCGGGATGACGTACTGGACATAGCCGTCCTGTCCGCCGCCCAGGGCCTGGCCGATCGAGCCGCCGAAGACGTAGACGAACAGCAGGGTGAAGACGACCGGCATCAGCAGGGCGTCGAACATCGACTCCGGGTCCTGGCGGATCCACAGCAGATTGCGGCGGACCAGGGCTCCGGTGTGGCGCAGATGGCCGCGCAGCGAGATCCGCGCGTCGTCCTTCGGGTCGGGGAACCGGGTGACATCGGTGGCGACGGCGCTCATACGGCGACCTCCTCGCGGGTCTCGGCGGGCACCGTGTCCTGCGGGGCGCTCGCGCGGTGCCCGGTCAGGGACAGGAACACCTCGTCCAGGCTGGGCAGTTCGGTGGTGATCGAGCTGATGGTGATACCGCGGGCGACGACCGCGCCGGTGACGGCGGTGAGCTGCTCGTCGCTCAGGATCGGCACCAGGACGCTGCCGCCCTCGGTGTCCACGACCGTGCTCGCGAGGCCGGTGATGCCGAGCTCGTCGAGGTCGGTGGCGAGCGGGCGCAGCTGGAGCGGGTCGGCCGGCCTGATCCGCAGCGCGCGGCCGCCGACCTTCGCCTTCAGCTCCTCGATGCCGCCGCTCGCGATGACCTTGCCGCGGTCGACGACGGTCAGCTCGCCGGCGAGCTGCTCGGCCTCCTCCATGTACTGCGTGGTGAGCAGGACGGTGACGCCCTCCCCGACCATCGCCTTGACCTCGTCCCAGACCTCGTTGCGGGTGCGCGGGTCGAGGCCGGTGGTCGGCTCGTCGAGGAAGAGCACCTGCGGGCGGCCGATCATCGAGGCGGCGAGGTCGAGGCGCCGCCGCATACCGCCCGAGTACGTGTTCACCGGCCGGCGGGCCGCCTCGGTCAGGGAGAACCGCTCCAGGAGCGCGTCGGCGCGTGAGCGGGCCTCCTTGCGCGGGAGGTCGAGCAGCCGGCCGATCATGTAGAGGTTCTCCCAGCCGGGGAGCTTCTCGTCCACCGAGGCGTACTGGCCGGTGAGGCCTATCACGCGGCGCAGCTGCCGGGGCTGGCGGACCACGTCGTACCCGGCGACGACACCGGTGCCGGTGTCCGGGGTGATCAGGGTGGAGAGAATGCGTACGAGGGTGGTCTTGCCGGCGCCGTTCGGCCCGAGCACGCCCATCACGGTGCCCTCGCGCACGTCCAGGTCGACGCCGTCCAGCGCCTTGGTCTCGCCGTAGTGCTTGACCAGCCCCCGTACGGTGACAGCGGATCCGCTGCCGTTGGGGTTCTTGTCGATTCGCGTCATGGGCAGAACGCTCCCAGGCCCCACCGACAAACCGCCGACAGCCGCCCGACATGCTGTCGACGCCCCGTCGGGCCCCTGTAGGCGCCGGCATCGCGTGCGTGCCGGAAAAAGCACCGGGAATGCGTCGATAATGCCTACGGGCCGGAATTCTTTCACAGAGTGGAAACATGCCAATCGGTTTAATGAAAGCCGACAGCGAAGTGGCTGTTTTATCGCAACTGTCCATGGCCAGGGGCCTGTTGAGGAATGGTGCTTGTCATGTCCATACTGAAGAAGCGGAGCCCGCCGGGTTTCCTTTCGCTATGACTTCGTCAGGGGAACGGAATTGAAAAGACAGCCGAGCAGCAGACCGCGTCGAATACGAGCCTTTTCCGTCGCCGCGGTCTCGGCCACCGCACTTGTCGCCGGACTGACCACGACCCCGGCGGCCGCGTCCCCCGCCTCGGGGACCCCGTCCGCACCGGACGCCGGCACCGCGCGGAACTGGATCACCCTGGTCACGGGCGACCGCATCGCCGTGGACGGCGAGGGCGAACCGCTCTCCGTGGAGCGCCCCGAGGGACGCGAGGACATCCCCATCCAGATCCAGCACGTCGAGGGCCACACCTACGCCGTGCCCGCCGACGCCGCCCGCCTGGTCCAGGAAGGCACCGTCGACCGGCGGCTCTTCGACCTCACCACGCTCGCCGAGCCCGCCTACCTGGCCCGCCAGCGCGACGGACTCCAGCTCATCGTCACCTACCGGGGCGAGCGCCCCGCCGCGCGCCAGGACGTCCGCACCGCAGGCGGCAACGAGCTGCGGCGCTCCTTCGCGGCGCTCGACGCGGACGCCGTGACCACCCCGGCCGAGGACGCAGCGGCGACCTGGGACGCGCTCACCGGTGAACCCCCGGGCGCCGCCCCGTACCGCACGGCCGCGTCCGGGATCGACGCCGTCTGGCTGGACGACATCCGCCAGGCGGACCTGGACCGGAGCGTGCCGCAGATCGGTGCCCCGGCCGCCTGGCAGGCCGGATACGACGGCGAGGGCACCACGATCGCCGTCCTGGACACCGGAGTGGACCAGACCCACCCGGACCTGGCCGGCCAGGAGATCGCCGAGAGGAACTTCACGACCTCCCCCGACTCGAAGGACCGCTTCGGCCACGGCACCCACGTCGCGTCCATCGCGGCCGGTACGGGGGCCAAGTCGGCGGGGAAGTACACGGGTGTCGCGCCGGGCGCGAAGATCCTCGACGGCAAGGTGCTCAACGACTACGGCTCGGGCGCCACCTCCGGGATCATCGCCGGAATGGAGTGGGCCGTCGCGCAGGGTGCCAACGTTGTCAACCTGAGCCTGGGCGGCGCCGACTCCCCGGGCATCGACCCCCTGGAGGAGGCCGTCAACCGGCTCTCGGCCAGTACCGACACGCTGTTCGTCGTCGCCGCGGGCAACACCGGCGTCGGATCCGGTACCGGCACGGTCAACTCGCCCGGCAGCGCGGACGCCGCCCTGACCGTCGGCGCCGTCGACAAGAGCGACGTCCTCGCCCCCTTCTCCAGCCGCGGCCCGCGCGCGGGTGACGCCGCGATCAAACCCGACGTGACCGCGCCCGGCGTGGGCATCGGCGCCGCCGCGGCGCCGGACAGCACCATCGCGAGGACCGGCACCCCCGTGGCGGACGGCTATGTGGCGATCTCCGGCACATCCATGGCGACCCCGCACGTGGCCGGCGCCGCCGCCGTCCTGGCCCAGGAGCACCCGGACTGGACCGGCGAGCAGATCAAGTCCACGCTGACCGCGTCCACGGTCTCCGGCGGCTACACGCCGTTCCAGCAGGGCTCCGGCCGGATCGACCTGGCCCGCGCGATCGGCCAGAGCGTCACCGCCGAGCCCAACTCCCTCTCCTTCGGCCGCCAGTCGTGGCCGCACACCGACGACGAACTCCTCACCAAGCGCCTCACCTACCGCAACGACGGCACCGAACCGGTCACCCTCGACCTGTCCGTGACGGCCACCGGCCCCGACGGAAAGCCCGCACCCGAGGGCCTGTTCACCGTCGAGCACCCGCGGCTGACCGTGCCCGCCGGCGGTGAGGCGTCCACCACGGTCGGCGCGGACACCCGCGCCGGCACCCTGGACGGCGCCTACAGCGCGTACGTCACCGCGAGCGGCGGCGGCCAGAGCGTGCGCACGGCGGCGGTCGTGGAGCGCGAGATCGAGTCGTACGACCTGACCCTCGAACACCTCGGCAAGGACGGGAAGTCCGCGACGAGCTATCTGAGCCACTACGTGGGCGTCGGCGGACTCGGCAGGGGCCGCTGGGGCGATCTGGCCGGCACGACCGGCACCGACACCGTCCGGCTGCCCAAGGGCCGCTACTTCGTCAGCACCTCCTTCTACGTCTTCACCGGCTCCACCTGGACGGGCGCGGACGTCATCAACCAGGCCAACCTCCAGCTCGACCGGAACACCAAGGTCACCGTCGACGAGCGCACCGCCAGGCCCGTCGACATCACCCCGCCCGATCCCAAGGCCACGGCCCTGTCGGGTTACGTCGCCGCGGAGATCAGGACACCCGAGTACTGGACCAGTGCCGGGTGGCTGCTCAGCAGCTTCAGGACGTTCACGTTCGGCACCGCGCACCTCGGACCCGAGGCCGCCCCCGGTGAACTCCAGCAGCGCGTGCAGGCCAGCTTCCTGAACGACGGGGCGGCCGCCGAGTACCACCTCGCGTACCAGGCGGCCGGCACCCGCTACACCGACGGCTTCGTCCGCAGCCCGGACGCCGGCGACCTGGCGAGGATCTCCACCCGGCTCGGCTCACCCGTCCCCGGCAAGCAGGCCTACCTGCTGCTCAACGCCGACACCGGCAACGGCCCGACCGGCGCCTCCTACATCGTCGCCCGCGCGCTGCCGTACGAGACCACGGTCCACGTCAACACCGACAACGCCACCCGGTGGCAGGTCGACTTCCGGCGCTACGACGTCGCGACCGGCGCCTTCGAGGCCCAGTACATCGCCCCGTACACGGCGTACGAGCCGGGCAGGACCTATCAGCGCTCCTTCGCCATCGGAGTGTTCGGCCCCCACCTCGGCACGGGACAGGGGCTGTTCCGTACGGGGGACACGATCACCGGTACGGTCCCGCTGTTCGCCGACAGCGACGGCAACTCCGTGCCGCTCACCTACGCCTCGGCGCGCACCTCGCTGTCCAGGAACGGCACCGAGATCGGCACCAGCGACGATCCGCTGACCGGCGCCGCCTCCTTCACGGTCCCGGCCCGCTCCGCCGCCTACCGGCTGACCACCACGGCCACCCGGGCCGCGGGCACCCCGGTCTCCAGCAAGGTCACCGCGACCTGGACGTTCCGCTCCCGCAACGTCACCGAGAAGACCCCCCTCCCGCTGTCGGTGGTGCGCTTCACCCCACCCCTCGCCGCGAACACCACGGCCCCGGCGGGCTCAACCCTCAAGATCCCGGTCACCGTCCAGGGCCCGGCGGCCGGCAAACGGCTCGCCGCACCGCACGTGTACGTCTCGTACGACGAGGGCGCGCACTGGACCCCGCGGACGGTCGTCGCGGGCAAGGTCAAGGTCAGAACCCCGAAGACGGGCGACACCGTCTCCCTCCGAGCCAAGGCAACCGACAAACAAGGCAACACGGTGACCCAGACCATCCTCCGCGCCTACACCGCCCGCTGACCGCGAAAGCGGCGCCGGCTCAGGCGCAAAGCACAGACGGCCCGCCGACGGGGGAAGATCGGCGGGCCGTCCAGGTGGTGCGGCAGTGGTCAGTGGACGGAGTGCTCGTCCTGCGGGAAGGTGCCGCCGACGACGTCGTCCGCGAACGCCTTGGCCGCGGCTCCGAGAACGCTCCGCAGGTCGACGTACTGCTTCACGAACTTGGGTACGCGGCCGGCGGTGAGGCCCATCATGTCCGTCCAGACCAGCACCTGGGCGTCCGTCTCGGGGCCCGCGCCGATGCCGACGGTCGGGATGTGCAGGGTGCGGGTCACCTCGGCCGCGAGTTCGGCCGGTACCAGTTCCAGGACGACCGCGAAGGCGCCCGCGTCCTGGACGGCCTTCGCGTCCCGCAGCAGCTGGGCCGCCGCTTCCTCGCCGCGCCCCTGGACGCGGTAGCCCATGGCGTTGACGGACTGCGGGGTGAGGCCGATGTGGGCCATCACCGGGATGCCGGACTCGACGAGCAGTTCGATCTGCCGGTGCGAGCGCTCGCCGCCCTCCAGCTTGACGGCGCCGACTCCGGCCTCCTTGACCAGGTGGGTCGCCGAGCGCAGCGCCTGCACCGGGCCCTCCTGGTAGGAGCCGAAGGGGAGGTCGCCGACGATGAGGGCGCGGCTGGTGCCGCGGACGACCGCGGCGGACAGCATGGTCATCTCGTCGAGGGTGACGGGCACGGTCGACTCGTAGCCCAGGTGGACGTTGCCCGCGGAGTCGCCGACGAGCATGACCGGGATGCCGGCCTCGTCGAAGACGGACGCGGTCATGGCGTCGTAGGCGGTGAGCATGGGCCACTTCTCGCCGCGTTCCTTGGCGGCGGTGATGTCCCGGACGGTGATGCGGCGGGTCCCCTTGCCCCCGTACAGCGTCTTCGCGCTGTCGGGAGGTGTCTGCTGCGCGGACCGGGCAGCCGAGAGCTGCGTCATGGCAACGGCTCCTTACGTCATCTCGAGGCGCCCTTACGGCGTCCCCGGATCACCCCCCATGGTGGCACCTCGTGTCACAGAGGACCAGGGGACCCTCGTCACGTCCGCGACGAGCCGTGCGGACGCCGTCCGGAACCGGCCACCCGGCGCGGACGTAAGAAGGCGGTAAAAGGTTTACGATACGGCACGGTGCCGTATCGTAAGTCGCCTAGCCTCTACGGCATGACTACTCCTGCCGTCCCCGCCTCGCGCGTACCGGCCGAGGTGCACCGGCGACGCTGGGCCATCCTCGGTGTGCTCATGTTGAGCCTGCTGATCGTGGTGCTCGACAACTCGATCCTGAACGTTGCGGTCAAGACCATCTCCACCCCGGCCCCGACCGGTCTCGGCGCCACCCAGAGCGAGCTGGAGTGGGCGATCAACGCCTACACCCTCGTCTTCGCGGGCCTGCTGTTCTCCGCCGGTCTGCTCGGCGACCGGCTGGGCCGCAAGAAGGTGCTGCTCGGCGGCCTCGTGGTGTTCGGCACAGGCTCCGCGCTCGCCGCGTCCTCCGGCTCGCCGGGCGAACTGATCAGCTTCCGTGCCGTGATGGGTCTGGGTGCCGCCTTCGTCATGCCGGCCACCCTCGCCGTCCTCATGAACGTCTTCGAGCGCGACGAGCAGCCCAAAGCCATCGGCATCTGGGCGGGCGGCGTCGGACTCGCCATCGCCATCGGCCCGATCACCGGCGGTGTGCTCCTCGACCACTTCTGGTGGGGCTCGGTCTTCCTGGTCAACGTGCCGATCGTGATCGTCGCGGTCGCCCTGATGCTGTGGCTGGTCCCCGACTCACGCGACCCGAAGCCCGGCCGGATCGACCCGATCGGCGTGGGCCTGTCCGTCGTCGGCCTGGTACTGCTCGTCTACGGCATCATCCGCGGCGGCGAACTCGCCGACTTCACCGACCCGACCGTGCTCGCCTCGATCGGCGGCGGCCTTGTGGTGCTGATCGCCTTCGTGCTGTTCGAGAAGCGCAGCAGCCACCCCTCCATCGACGTCGGCTACTTCAAGAACAAGGTGTTCTCGGCGGCGATATCCGTCATCGCCCTGGTCTTCTTCGCGCTCATGGGTGTGACCTTCTTCTCCGTCTTCTACACCCAGAGCGTGCGCGGCTACTCGCCGCTGGAGACCGGTCTCCTGCTGCTGCCGCTGGCCGTCGCCCAGCTGATCTTCGCGCCGCGCGCCCGCCTCGTCGTCGACCGGATCGGCATCCGGGCCACCACGACCGGCGCGATGCTGCTCATCGCGGCGATGCTCGCGGCGTTCGCCACCCTGGACGCCGACACGCCGATCTGGGTCCTCGAAATCATCTTCTTCCTGATGGGCACCGGAATGGCGCACATCATGACGCCGACCAGCGTCGTCATCATGCAGGCCCTGCCCCGCGAGAAGGCCGGCTCCGCCTCGGCGCTCAGCAACACCTTCCGCCAGGTCGGCGGCGCCCTCGGCATCGCCGTACTCGGCTCGGTGCTGTCCACCGCCTACCGCGGCAGCATCGAGGACAAGCTCGGCATGGTCCCGCCCAACCTCCGGGACACCGCCGGCGAGTCCATCGAGGCCACCCTCGGCGTCGCCGCGAAGCTCGGCCCCGAGGGCCGCGC
Organism: Streptomyces sp. NPDC088387; assembly: GCF_044753385.1. Taxonomy (NCBI): domain Bacteria; kingdom Bacillati; phylum Actinomycetota; class Actinomycetes; order Kitasatosporales; family Streptomycetaceae; genus Streptomyces; species Streptomyces sp. NPDC088387. The sequence goes on along the minus strand of NZ_JBIVNC010000001.1, from coordinate 533,593 downwards.
CCTGGTGACACCCGCCTACGACGCCTTCCTGCACGCCATGCACATCACCGCCCTGTGCGGCGCCGGCGTGGCGCTGCTCGGCGCCGTGGTGGTGGCCCTGTGCCTGCCGGGCCGGCAGCGGCCCGCCGAAGGGGCCGAGAAGGAGGCCGAGTTGGTGCCCGCGGGCGAGTGACGACACCAAGGGCGCCGGGGGGCGCCGGAGCGCCGGGTGGTTCCGTCGGGGCCGCCCGGCGCTCGCGCGGGGGAGCTGCCGCGGGCGGGGGCGGCGGCATAGGACAATGCCAGAACCGCTGTACACCGAAGGGCCAAGTGACGTGAGCAGTCTCGCCGGCGACCGGCCGAAGCCATCCGGAACTCCCAAGGGGCGCCCCCGTAGCGAGGCCGTCGAGCGCGCCATCCTGGAGGGCGCCATGAAGCTCCTGGAGGAGGGCATCCCCCTCTCCGAGCTCTCCATCGAGCGCATCGCGCGCACCGCGGGCGTCGGCAAGGCCGCCATCTACCGCCGCTGGAGCGGCAAGGAGGCCCTCTTCGTCGACGTCGTACGCGCCGCCGAGCCGGACGAGGCCCCGCTGCCCGGCACTTCGATGCGCGACGACCTCGTCGTGCTGCTCGAAGCGCTCCGCCGGCGCGGCCTCGCCAAGCGCAACTCGGCGATCCTGTACAACGTGCACGCCCAGATGAGGACCAGCCCGCGGCTGTGGGAGTGCTACGACGAGGCGGCCGTCGCCCCCCGTCGCAGGCTCGGCATCGAGGTGCTGCGCCGCGGCCAGCGCAACGGCGAACTCCGCGACGACATCGACGTGGAGCTCCTCAACGACATGTTCGTCGGGCCCATGCTGGTGCGTACGGTCATGCGTCCCGACGGCGATCTGCCCGAGACGCTCGCCGAGGAGATCGTGGACACAGTCCTGGAAGGACTACGACCCGTCAGGTCCCCCGAGTCCTGACCCCAATGTGCGCGTTTCGTCACAGAGCACGCGTTCCGCCCGGTGGACCGGAACTCCCGACGACCACTTCTTCGTCCTCGTGCCCGTACGGCCGTCGAGTGACGGCGGGAACGGGACCGATCATCCCCTAGGGTCTCCTTGGGACACGGGGGGATAACGGTGTGCACGGCAGGTAGCGAGGCGACGGTATGGCGCAGCAGGCGTACGTGACGGAGACGGCAGACGACGGCTCGGGTCCCGAGCGGCGTGCGGCGCGGCTTCGGCGCCTCTTCGGCGAGAGACTGCGCGACTCGGGTGTCTGGCGTCGCGGCATCGTGCTCGCCGCCCTCGCGGTCCTGCTCGCGCTCGTGATGGCCCTGCACTCACGGATCCCCAACGCCATCGGCAACCTCGGCAGCCTCATCGAGACGTTCCTGCCGTGGTTCGGTCTGGCCGTGCCGGTGCTCCTCGCGCTCGGCCTGTTCCGCCGCTCCGCGACCGCCGTCATCGCCGCGGTGCTGCCGGCGGTCGTCTGGCTCAACCTCTTCGGCGGGCTGATCACCGGCAAGAGCGGCACCGGCGGCGACCTCACGATCGCCACGCACAATGTCAACGCCGACAACCCCGACCCGTCCGGCACCGCCCGGGACGTGGCCGCCTCGGGCGCCGACGTGATCGCCCTGGAGGAGCTGACCACCGACGCCGTGCCGGTCTACGAGGAGGCGCTGGCGGCGACGTACAAGTACCACGCGGTGGAGGGCACCGTCGGGCTGTGGAGCAAGTACCCGCTCAGTGAGGTCGCCCCGGTCGGCATCAAGCTGGGCTGGACCCGCGCGATGCGCGCCACGGTCACCGCCCCCGCCGGGCAGGTCGCCGTCTACGTCGCCCATCTGCCGTCGGTACGGGTGAAGCTGGAGGCCGGTTTCACGGCCCGGCAGCGCGACAAGAGCGCCGACGCGCTCGGTGAGGCGATCTCCGACGAGAAGCTGGAGCGGGTGGTCCTGCTCGGCGACCTCAACGGCACCATGAACGACCGCGCGCTCAACGCCGTGACCGCCCAGATGCGCTCCACGCAGGGCGCGGCGGGCGACGGCTTCGGGTTCAGCTGGCCGGCCTCGTTCCCGATGGCGCGGATCGACCAGATCCTGGTCAGGGGAGTGGAACCGGTGAGTTCCTGGACCCTGCCGGAGACCGGCAGCGACCATCTGCCGGTGGCCGCGCGGGTGGACCTCGCCACGGGTTCCTAACCGGGGGAATACCCGGCGGGAACGTCTTTGTTCCGTACGTGAACATAATGGGTACCGACGGTACCGACGTCCCCGCTCCGAAAGGCACAGGCACCTCCATGCCCCTGGCCCTGCTCGCACTGGCCGTAGGCGCATTCGGCATAGGCACCACCGAGTTCGTGATGATGGGACTGCTCCCCGACGTCGCGGACGACCTCCACGTCTCCATCCCCACCGCCGGCCACCTGGTCTCGGCGTACGCGCTCGGCGTGGTGATCGGCGCGCCCCTGCTGGCCGCCGTCACCGCCCGGATGTCCCGCCGCAAGGTCCTGATCGGCCTGATGCTGCTGTTCATCGCCGGCAACACCCTCTCGGCCTTCGCCCCCGACTACGACTGGCTGCTCGCCGCCCGCTTCCTCAGCGGCCTGCCGCACGGCGCCTTCTTCGGTGTCGGCGCGGTCGTCGCCACCGGGCTCGCCGCGCCCGAGCGCAAGGCGCGCGCGGTCTCGCTGATGTTCCTCGGCCTCACCATCGCCAATATCGCGGGTGTCCCCGTCGCCACGCTCATGGGCCAGCACCTCGGCTGGCGCTCCACGTTTCTCGGCGTCAGCGTGATCGGCGTCCTGGCGGTCGTGTCCCTGGCGCTGCTCGTCCCTCACGACGGCACGCACGCGCCCTCCGCGGGCCTGCGCGGCGAACTGGCCGCCCTGCGCTCGCTCCCGGTCTGGCTCGCGCTCGGTACGACGGTGGCCGGGTTCGGCGCGCTGTTCGCCGCGTACAGCTACATCACGCCGATGCTCACGGACGCTGCCGGCTACGCCGACTCCAGCGTGACGCTGCTGCTCGCGCTGTTCGGCGTCGGCGCGACGGCGGGCAACCTGCTGGGCGGACGCCTCGCGGACCGCTCGATGCGGGGCACGCTGTTCGGAGGCCTGTTGTCATTGGCGGCGGTCCTGGCCCTCTTCCCACTCCTGATGGCAACGGAGTGGAGCGCGCCCCTTGCCGTGATCCTCCTGGGCACGGCGTCATTCGTGACGAGCTCCCCCCTGCTGCTGATGGTCATGGAGAAGGCGTCCTCGGCCCCGTCGCTGGCGTCCTCGGCCAACCAGGCCGCGTTCAATCTCGCGAACGCGGGCGGCGCGTGGATCGGCGGCCTCGCCCTCGCGGCGGGCTTCGGAGTGACGTCGCCTGCGGTGGCGGGAGCGTTCCTGGCGGTGCTGGGCATGGGTGTGGCAGGCGTGGCCTACGCGGTGGACCGCCGCCGCCCCGCCCCCGCCCGAATCGTGGCCACCCACATCCCCCAACCCACAGAACCCCTACACCACTGACCGCCCGCGTTGCGCAGCCCGGCACGACGGGGGTGCCGCCGCGCCCACCCGTGCCGCCCTGCGGCACGACTGCCCGCGGCTACGCGGGGAGGGCGTGTGCTCTGAAGGGGCGCGGGGAACTGCGCGACAAGCCCCCACAGGCCCCGCGGCCGCCCGACAACCGGTCACCCCCCCCCAGGGGCGCGGGGAACTGCGCGACCAACCCCCACCGGCCTTGCGGCCGCCCGACAACCGGTCACCCCCCCAGGGGCGCGGGGAACTGCGCGACCAACCCCCACCGGCCCGCGGCCGAGCGACGACCCTCAAGGGGCGCGGGGAACTGCGCGAACAGCCCCCACGCACCCGCACCCGCACCCGACCCCGTACCCCTACGCAGTCTCCCGCCACCCATTGGTAATCGGCAGCCGCCGATCCTTGCCGAACCCCTTCGGCGAGATCTTCGTCCCCGGCGGATACTGCCGCCGCTTGTACTCCGCCGTATCCACCATCCGCAGCGTCTTCGTGACAAGCCCCCGCTCGAACCCGGCACCGACGATCACGTCAGCCCCCTCGTCCCGGTCCACATACCGCTCAAGAATCGCGTCCAGCACCGGATAGTCCGGCAGCGAATCCGTATCCACCTGCCCAGGCCGCAGCTCCGCACTCGGCGGCTTCGAGATCGAGTTCTCCGGAATCGGCGGCACGGCCCCCCGCTCGACCGCCGCCCGGTTCCGCCACTCGGCGAGCCGGAAGACGGACGTCTTGTACACGTCCTTGATCGGCCCGTACGCGCCCACGGAGTCGCCGTACAGCGTCGAATACCCCACCGCCAGCTCCGACTTGTTGCCGGGCGCCAGCACGATGTGCCCCTCCTGGTTGGAGATCGCCATCAGCATCGTGCCCCGCAGCCGCGACTGGAGGTTCTCCTCGGCGAGCCCGGTCAGCCCCAGCGACCCCATGTACGCGTCGAACATCGGCTCGATCGCCACGGTCCGGAAGTTCAGCCCGGTCCGCCGCGCCAGCTCCGCCGCGTCACCCTTGGAGTGGTCGGAGGAGTACTTCGACGGCATCGACACGCCGTACACGTTCTGCGCGCCCACCGCGTCGCACGCGAGCGCCGCGACGAGCGCCGAGTCGATACCGCCGGACAGCCCGATCAGCACCGACTTGAAGCCGTTCTTGGCGACATACGCCCGCAACCCCACCACCAGTGCCGAGTACATCTCCTCGGCGTCGTCGAGCCGCTCGGCGTACCCGCCGGTGTGCTCGGGCTCGTACGCCGGAAGCGGGTCCTCCGACAGCACCACCCGGTCGATGCGCAGCCCGTCGTCGACGATCCCCTCGGGCGCGTCGGCCCGCGCGGCCGGCAGATCCAGGTCGAGCAGCACGCACGCCTCGGAGAACTGCGGCGCCCGCGCCACCACGTCGCCGCTCGCGTCGACGACGATCGAGTCGCCGTCGAAGACCAGCTCGTCCTGGCCGCCCATCATCGCCACATAGGCGGTGGTGCAGCCGGCCTCCTGGGCACGCTTGCGGACCAGTTCGAGCCGGGTGTCGTCCTTGTTCACCTCGTACGGCGAGGCGTTGACGGAGACCAGGAGACCCGCGCCCGCTGAACGCGCCGCCGGCACCCGGCCGCCGTCCTGCCACAGGTCCTCGCAGATCGCGAGGGCGACGTCGACACCGTGCACCCGCACCACCGGCATGGTGTCGCCGGGCACGAAGTAGCGGAACTCGTCGAACACGCCGTAGTTCGGCAGGTGGTGCTTGGCGAAGGTGAGCACCACCTCACCGCCGTAGAGCACCGCCGCCGCGTCCTGCGGGGCGCCGGCCGGCTGGCCGTACTTCGGCTGGGCGGTCTCGGAGCGGTCCAGGTAGCCGACGACCACCGGGAGCGTGCCGAGGCCCTCGTCGGCGAGCCGGGTCGCGAGGCCGCGCAGCGCGGCGCGGGAGGCCTCGACGAACGAGGACCGCAGGGCCAGGTCCTCCACGGGATACCCGGTCACCGCCATCTCCGGGAACGCCACGAGATGGGCTCCCTGCTCGGCGGAGAGCCGGGTCCAGTCGAGGATCCGGTCGCAGTTCCCGGCGATGTCGCCGACGCGTGAGTCGATCTGGTTCAGGGCGAGGCGTAGTTGAGGCACGGGGCCCAGTGTAATCGTCAGAGCGACGCGATGGGGTGGCGTGAGATGAGCGCCACCCCGCCGGAGCCACTTCCCCGGTCCCGCCCACGACGGCCTACGGACGGCCCACGACGTCCTACGCGTCCGGTTCCGCCGTAGCGCCCCGGTCCTCCAGCATGTCCGCCATCAGCCTGATGTCCGACTCCTGGCCCTGGACCATGCCCCGCGCCAGCTGCTTCTCCACACCCACCGAGCAGCGCTCGACACAGCCCTCGGCCATGTGGATGCCGCCCTGGTGATGGGCCGTCATCAGCTGGAGGAAGAAGATCTCGGCCTGCTCGCCGTTGAGCCTGCCCAGCTTCTCCATTTCGCTGTCGGTCGCCATGCCCGGCATCAGCGAACCCTTGCCCTTGGACGGCATGTCGCCCATGTCCATCCACGACATCGGCGGCTTCGAGGAGACCTTCGGCAGCCCCCACAGATCCAGCCAGCCCAGCATCATGCCCCGCTGGTTGGCCTGCGTCTGCGCGATGTCGTAGGCGAGACGCCGTACGTCCGCGTCGTCGGTGCGGTCGCGCACGATGTACGACATCTCCACCGCCTGCTGGTGGTGGACCGCCATGTCGCGGGCGAACCCCGCGTCCGCCGAGTCGGCGGCCGGCGGCTCGACCCCCGACCCGCCGTCCTCGGCGACCGCGTACGTGATCGCGCCCGCCGCGACCAGTACCCCCGCCACGGTTCCCGCGATCCAGCCGGCCCGCGCCTGTCCCATCACCGTCGCCGCCCCACTGCGCTCACTTCTCCAGTCCGCCCGTGCACGCGGCACCCGGCTCCGGGGTCTGCTCGCCCTGGACGAACTTCTCGAAGAACTTGTCCACGTTCGGGTCGGCCGCGCCGGTCACCGTCCGCTGGTGGCCCCAGGCCGACAGCATGATCGGCGACGCCTGCTTCTCGTCCGGGCTCATCAGCGTGTACGGGGTCTTCCCGACCTTCTCCGCCAGCGCGTCCACGTCCGCCTTGGACGCCTTGCTGGTGTACGTCACCCAGACCGCGCCGTGCTCCAGCGAGTGCACGGCGTTGACGTTGGGGATCTCCTTGTCGTAGACGTCCCCGTTGCAGTTCATCCAGACCTGGTTGTGGTCGCCCCCGACCGGGGGTTCCATCGGGTAGTCCACGTTCTCGGTGACATGGTTCTGGGTGAGCTTGGTGTCCCACTCCCGCACACCGTCCGCGCCGGTGACGAACTTGCCGGTGCCCTTGGAGCCGCCCGCCGCGTCGGAGTCGTCCGACTGCGACTGGAAAAGGACCACACCGCCGACGACGAGACCGGCGACGACGACCACGCTCGCGGCGATCGTGAGGATCCGGCCACGCCGGGCACGGGCACGCTCCTCGCGCCGCATCTCCTCTATTCGCGCCTTGCGCGCGGCGCTGTCTCTCTTCTTGGCGGAACCCATGGGGGCGGCCCTTCTGGGATGTGGAGTGCACGGGCGGACGGTCGGGTCAACTGATCGTAGTGGGATACGACTGTCTCTCCGCAGGGAGGGCACAGGAATGGCGGGATCGACAGGGAACCGACAGCTCCCCCTGCCGCCCCGCGCCGCCCCGTACCGCGGGGAGAGCCGCCGACCATGACGTATCCCCGGGCGGCCGGGCAAGATGGGCCGGGAGCGGTACATCTGCCGTACCCGTGGCGTTCAGGCCGGGGTCGGCGGACCGATCAAGGTCCGCAACGCGCACGAAACGGTGTTGTGGTGGGATGCTCAGGTGCCCGACCGTCTCTCACGGTCTCCGGGAGCAGATGGCCTGACCAGCAAGGATGGGGAAGCGGAAGATGGACAAGCAGCAGGAGTTCGTGCTCCGTACATTGGAGGAGCGCGACATCCGGTTCGTGCGCCTGTGGTTCACCGACGTCCTGGGCTTCCTCAAATCCGTGGCAGTCGCCCCCGCCGAGCTCGAACAGGCCTTTGACGAGGGCATCGGCTTCGACGGCTCCGCGATCGAGGGCTTCGCCCGCGTATACGAGTCCGACATGATCGCCAAGCCCGACCCGTCGACGTTCCAGGTGCTGCCGTGGCGCGCGGAGACCCCGGGCACGGCCCGGATGTTCTGCGACATCCTCATGCCGGACGGCTCCCCGTCCTTCGCGGACCCGCGCTATGTCCTCAAGCGCGCCCTGGCCCGCGCCTCGGACCTCGGCTTCACCTTCTACACCCACCCGGAGATCGAGTTCTTCCTGCTGAAGAACAAGCCGGTCGACGGCACGGTGCCGACCCCGGCCGACAACTCCGGCTACTTCGACCACACCCCGACCAACGTCGGTATGGACTTCCGCCGCCAGGCGATCACCATGCTGGAGTCGATGGGCATCTCGGTCGAGTTCTCCCACCACGAGGGCGCCCCCGGCCAGCAGGAGATCGACCTGCGGTACGCGGACGCGCTGTCGACGGCGGACAACGTCATGACCTTCCGGCTGGTCATGAAGCAGGTGGCGCTGGAGCAGAACCTCCAGGCGACCTTTATGCCGAAGCCGTTCTCCGAGCACCCCGGCTCCGGTATGCACACCCACCTCTCCCTCTTCGAGGGCGACCGCAACGCGTTCTACGAGTCGGGCGCCGAGTACCAGCTGTCGAAGGTGGGCCGCTCCTTCATCGCGGGCCTGCTGCGGCACGCCGGCGAGATCTCCGCGGTCACCAACCAGTGGGTGAACTCGTACAAGCGCATCTGGGGCGGCTCGGAGCGCACCGCGGGCGCCGGCGGCGAGGCCCCCTCGTACATCTGCTGGGGCCACAACAACCGCTCGGCGCTGGTCCGCGTCCCGATGTACAAGCCCGGCAAGACCGGCTCCGCGCGGGTCGAGGTGCGCTCCCTGGACGCGGGCGCGAACCCCTACCTCTCCTACGCGGTCCTGCTGGCCGCCGGCCTCAGGGGCATCGAGGAGGGCTACGAACTCCCGCCGGGCGCCGAGGACGACGTCTGGGCGCTGTCCGACGCCGAGCGCAGGGCGATGGGCATCGAGCCCCTGCCCCAGAACCTCGGCGAGGCGCTCTCCCTCATGGAACGCAGCGACCTCGTCGCCGAGACCCTCGGCGAACACGTCTTCGACTTCTTCCTCCGCAACAAGCGCGCCGAGTGGCACGAGTACCGCAGCGAGGTCACGGCCTTCGAACTGCGGAAGAACCTGCCGGTGCTGTAGGGGCTGCTGAGTCAAGTCGTGGCGGTCGGGGGGCGGTTCGGCGGCTGTGCCGGCCGGTCGTCGCCCCGCCGGGCAGTGGTGGGGGCCGGTTCGGGCAGAGAGCGCGCGCTCACCGTGTGAGGGCGGTCGCTCACGGTATGTACTGGCGTTCGAGCGTGACGCCACCCGCCACGATCCCCCCACACCCCGGTCCCGCACCGACCGGGTGTGCCGGGCGTGTCCGCTCCAGTCCGTTCGTACGAACAGCCTGGAGACCCCCGTGACCACGACCGACCGCATCGTCGTCGACCCGACCGGCGCCGACCTCCCCGCCGAGGCCGCCCGGCTTCGCGCCCTGGGACCCGTCGTCCCCGTGGAGCTGCCCGGCGCCATCCCCGCCTGGGCGCCCACCCGCCACGACATCGTCAAACGCCTGATCCTCGATCCGAACGTCAGCAGGGACGCCAGACTGCACTGGAACCTGTGGCCACGGTTCGCCGAGAACCCGGCCTGGGGCTGGATCATGACCTGGTCGGCCATGAACAGCCCACTCGCCACCTACGGCACCTACCGGGCCCGGCTGCGCGGCCTCGTCGCCCCCAGCTTCACCAATCGGCGCACCGAGAAGATGCGCCCCCGGGTCGAGGCCATCGCCACCGAACTGCTGGACGGACTGGAGGCCTCGGACGACGAGACCGTCGACCTCATCGAACGGCTCGCCTACCCGGTGCCGATGCGGGTGATCTTCGCGCTGATGGGCGTCCCGGACGAACTCCTCGACGACACCCGCAAGTTGATGGCCGCCATCATGGACACCTCCGAGGTCACCCCCGAGCAGGCCGCGTTCATCCAGGGGCAGATCGTCAGCGTGGCGACCGCCCTGATCACGTACCGGACCGAGCACCCCGGCGACGATCTGACCAGCGAGCTGATCAGGGTACGGGACGAGGAGGGCAGCGGACTCACCCACGAGGAACTGGTGTGCACCCTGCTGCTGGTCATCGGCGCCGGATTCGAGACGACGGTCAACCTCATCGGCAACGCGGTCGTGGCCCTGCTGCGCGACCCGGCACAGCTCGACGCCGTCCGCTCGGGCGCGCTCGGCTGGGACGCGGTGATCGAGGAGACCCTGCGCGTCCACCCGCCACTGGCCTCCGTACCCCTGCGGTTCGCGGTGGCGGAACTGGACGTCGAGGGCGTGACCATCCCCGCCGGGGACGCGATCATCACCACGTACGGCGCCGCGGGCTGGGACCCCGGGCGCTACGGGGCGGACGCGGAGCTCTTCGACGCGAGCCGGGGCCGGGACGACCACCTGGCGTTCGGCGCCGGCGTGCACCGCTGCATCGGCGCCCCGCTGGCCCGCATGGAGGCGCTGAGTGTGCTGCCCGCGCTGTTCGAGCGCTTCCCCGGCCTGCGCCTGGCCGTCGATCCGACGGAACTGCGGCAGGTGCCGTCGTTCATCGCGGTCGGCTGGCGGGAGGTACCGGTGCGCCTGCGCGGCTGACGCACGGACCGGGGGTACGGGGACGTCCCCCGCACCCCCGGGGCCCGCTCGCTCAGTCCCGCTCCGCCGCCTGCGCGGACAGCAGTGTGTGCAGCGGCTCCTCCGCGCGCCGTCTGAACTCCTGGATCGACCAGCCGTTGCCGTCCGGATCCTTGAAGTACATAAAGGTGGCGCCGTCGTCGGGGGAGTACTGGACGGGCTCGGACACCTCCAGGCCCCGCTCCACCAGCTCCGCGTGCGCCGCCTTGATGTCGGCCACACAGAGCTGGAGACCCTGGTAGGCGCCGGGCTTCGGCGGGGTCTCGCCCTTGGTCATGTCCCAGATGCTGTCGCCGAGCGCGATCGAACAGCCCGAGCCCGGAGGCGTCAGCTGGACGATCCGCATCCCCGGCATGACCTCCTGATCGATGTCGACATGGAAACCGACCTTGTCGCGGTAGAAGTCGCGGGCCCGGTCGATGTCGCTCACGGGCAACGGGATCACTTCGAGTGTGTAGTCCACAGCTGGTCCTCCGAGACGCCGGTGACGGGTGGGTCAGCCGAACCGCCAACGCGTCTGGCTGAACGGCTCCCCCTTACCGAAGCCGAAAACGGTCCGCGGCGCCACCGAGAACACGTAAGCACTGCCCGACCCGTGCCCGAAGCAGCCGTCGGCGACCTCGAAGTGCCAGAAGCTGCCGTACTTCGCCTCCCACGCGTCCGCCAGTTCGCGCAGCCGGGCGTCGTCCGTCACGCGGACCGCCGCACCCTCGTAGACGAGGTCGTGCCCCTCGTTCCAGAGGTTGTTTCCCGTGGTCAGCACCACGTGCGGGTTCTCGGCGAGATTACGGGCCTTGCGCTCCTCGGGACCCGTACAGAAGTGCAGGGCGCCCTCGGACCAGACCGCGGGCAACGGCGTCACATGCGGCCGCCCGTCGGGCCGCACTGTGGAAATCCAGAACAACTCGGCCCCGGCGAGCCGCCGCTCCGCCTCCTCCCAGGGCACGGCGGTCGCGGCCTCGTCGCTGTAGCGGGAGTCGAGCCGGGTATCGGGTTCGTTACCGGTCATGGCAGCCTCCAGCCCTGGGAAACAGTCTCGAAGGGCAGACCAGGACGGACCTCAAAACTCATCGCAGGGTCCGGCAACGCCGCCAAGGGGCGCGGGGCTGTGACATGTGCGGCTCCGCCGCGTGGGCGCGACCAGCCACGATGCCGCAGCAGCCGGCCACCGGCATATCGCGGCACTTCCTGCGGAGCGTCTACGCTCACTCTGGACCACGTAGATCCGGACGGGAGGGCGAACATGACGCCGGGCCGCAGAAGCAGCACCTTCACCCGCCTCCTGCGCCACGGCTTCACCGACCCCTCCGGCGCCGAGCGCCTCCTCGACAGCCAGGAGCTGGCCCCACTCCGCGACGACCCGGTCCTCCTGGACGCACTCGGGGTCACCGCCGACCCCGACCTCGCCCTGCACGGCCTGGTCCGCCTGCTGGAGGCGCAGCCCGACCCCACCGCCCGCCGGGAACTCCTCGACACCCTGACCACGGCCAAGCCGTTGCGCGACCGGCTGCTCGGCGTCCTCGGCGCGTCCGCCGCCCTCGCCGACCACCTCGCCCGGCACCCCCGCGACTGGCACGCGCTGGTGACGTACGAGCCGCGGGACCTGCACCCGGGGGTGGCGGAGTTCGAACGCGGCCTCGCCGGGGCGGACGATCCGGTGTCGCTGCGGGTCGCCTACCGGCGCTGTCTGCTGTCCATCGCCGCCCGGGACGTGTGCGGTACGACGGATCTCGCGCAGACCGCCGCCGAACTCGCCGACCTGGCCACGGCGACCCTGCGCGCGGCCCTCGCCCAGGCCTCCGCCGCCGCCCCCGACGACGCCGCGCTGTGCCGGCTCGCGGTCATCGCGATGGGCAAGTGCGGAGGCCACGAGCTGAACTACGTCTCCGACGTCGACGTCATCTTCGTCGGCGAGGGAGTGGAGGGCGCCGACGAGACCAAGGCGCTGCGGGCCGCGACCCGGCTCGCCTCGCACATGATGCGGATCTGCTCCGAGACCACCGTCGAGGGCTCCATCTGGCCCGTAGACGCCAACCTCCGTCCCGAGGGCCGCAACGGCCCGCTCGTGCGCACCCTCAGCAGCCATGTCGCCTACTACCAGCGCTGGGCGAAGACCTGGGAGTTCCAGGCCCTGCTGAAGGCCCGCCCGGTGGCCGGCGACCCGGAACTGGGCGAGGCGTACGTCACCGCCCTCGAACCCATGGTCTGGCAGGCCGCCGAGCGCGAGAACTTCGTCCCCGACGTACAGAAGATGCGCCGCCGCGTCATCGAGAACATCCCCGTCGCCGAGGTCGAACGCGAGCTGAAACTCGGCCCCGGAGGGCTACGGGACGTCGAGTTCGCCGTACAGCTCCTCCAGTTGGTGCACGGCCGCTCCGACACCACCCTGCGCAGCGGCACCACCCTCGACGCCCTCCAGGCGCTGGCCGCGGGCGGTTACGTCGGCCGCGCGGACGCCGTCCAGCTCGACCAGTCGTACCGCTTCCTGCGCTCCATGGAGCACCGCATCCAGCTCCACCGGCTGCGCCGCACCCACCTCGTGCCCGAGGACGAGGCCGACCAGCGCCGCCTCGGCCGCTCACTGGGCCTGCGCGCGGACCCGGTGGTCGAGCTCAACCGCGAGTGGAAGCGGCACGCGGCCGTCGTACGCCGGCTGCACGAGAAGCTCTTCTACCAGCCGCTGCTCGATGCCGTCGCCCAACTCGCCACCGGCGAGACCCGGTTGAGCCCCGAGGCCGCCCGCGAACGGATGGTCGCCCTCGGCTACGCCGACCCCGCCGCCGCCCTGCGCCACCTGGAGGCCCTCGCCTCCGGCGTCTCCCGCAAGGCCGCCATCCAGCGCACCCTGCTGCCGGTGCTGCTCGGCTGGTTCGCCGACTCCGCCGACCCGGACGCCGGACTGCTCAACTTCCGCAAGGTGTCGGACGCGTTGGGCAAGACGCCCTGGTATCTGCGGCTGCTGCGCGACGAGGGCGCGGCCGCCGAGAACCTCGCCCGGGTGCTGTCCGCGGGGCGGCTCGCGCCCGACCTCCTGATGCGCGCGCCCGAGGCGGTCGCCCTGCTCGGCGACGGCGCCGGCGGTGGCCTCGAACCGCGCCCGCGCGCCCATCTGGAACAGGAGATCCTCGCCGCCGTCGGCCGCGCCGACAACGGCGAGCAGGCCGTCGCCGTCGCCCGCGGGATCCGCCGCCGCGAGCTGTTCCGGCTGGCCGCCTCCGACATCGTCGGCTCCTACGGCACCGAGACCCGGCCCGCCGAGGCCGACCAGGGCACCCTCGTGGACCGGGTCGGCGGCGCCATCTCCGACCTCACCGCCGCCACCCTCGCGGGCACGCTGCGCGCGGTCGTCCGCGACGGGTGGGGCGACGAACTCCCCACCCGGTTCGCGATCATCGGTATGGGCCGCTTCGGCGGCCACGAGCTGGGCTACGGCTCCGACGCCGACGTCGTCTTCGTGCACGAACCCCGTGACGGCGTCAGCGAGGAGGAGGCCTCCAGGGCGGCGAACAAGGTCGTCTCCGAGATGCGCCGCATACTCCAGCTCCCCAGCTCCGACCCGCCCCTGCTGATCGACGCCGACCTGCGCCCGGAGGGCAAGTCCGGCCCCCTCGTCCGCACCCTCAACTCCTACGCGGCCTACTACCGCCGCTGGTCCCTGGTCTGGGAGGCGCAGGCCCTGCTGCGCGCCGAGCCGGTCGCCGGCGACCCCGAACTGGGCCGTCGCTTCATCGAGCTGATCGACCCCCTGCGCTACCCCGCCGACGGCCTCGGTGACGACGCGGTCCGCGAGATCCGGCGCCTCAAGGCCCGTATGGAGTCCGAGCGGATGCCTCGCGGCGCCGACCCGAAGCTCCACACCAAGCTCGGCCCCGGTGGGCTCTCCGACGTGGAGTGGACCCTCCAGCTGCTCCAGATGCGGCACGGGAGCAGCGAGCCCGGCCTGCGCACCACCCGCACCCGCGAGACCCTCGCCGCGGCCCGTGCGGCCGGGCTGGTGTCCGAGGAGGACGCGGCGGTCCTGGACGAGGCGTGGGTCCTCGCGACGCGTATCCGCAACGCCGTGATGCTGGTCCGTGGGCGGGCCGGCGACACCTTCCCCACGGACCCGCGGGAACTCTCCGCGGTCGGCCGCTACCTCGGCCACGGCCCCGGCCACGCGGGCGACATGCTCGACACCTACCGCCGCACCACCCGCCGAGCCAGATCAGTAGTGGACCACCTCTTCTACGGCACAGACCGCACGTAGGGAGCCCTGCGGCACGATTGCCCGCGGCGACGCGAAGAGGCTTTCAGGGGCGCGGGAAACTGGACGCCCCCACAGACCCGCGCACAACGACGGCGGGTCGGCCCCTCAGGGGCGCGGGGAACTGCGCGAAAAGCCCCCACGGACCCGCGCACAACGACGGCGGGTCGGCCCCTCAGGGGCGCGGGGAACTGCGCGAAAAGCCCCCACGGACCCGCGCATAACGACGGCGGGTCGGCCCCTCAGGGGCGCGGGGAACTGCGCGAAAAGCCACGACGAGACCCGCACTCGGCAACCGGTCAGACCCGCCGAGCCCGCAGCCGCAGGCGCCTACGTGGCCCCGCCGCGACCACCCGCGGCAACGCATACGGCAACGCCCCGTACCAGACCCGGGCCACCCCGAACCCGAAGGCCAGGCAGGCCATACCCCCCACGGCGTCCAGCCAGAAGTGGTTCGCCGTGGCCACGATCACCACGAGAGTCAGAGCGGGGTACAAAAGCCCGAGCACCCGCACCCACGGCACGGAAGCCAACGCGAAGATCGTCAACCCGCACCACAACGACCACCCGATATGCATCGAGGGCATCGCCGCGTACTGGTTCGACATGTTCTTCAGGTCCCCGGACGCCATCGACCCCCACGTCTGGTGGACCAGAACCGTGTCGATGAAGTCCCCGCCGTTCATCAGCCGAGGCGGCGCCAGCGGATACAGGTAGTAACCGACCAGAGCCACACCCGTCGTCGCGAACAGCACCAGACGCGTGGCGGCGTACCGCCCGGGATGACTCCGGTACAGCCACACCAGCACACCCAGCGTGACCACGAAGTGCAGCGTCGCGTAGTAGTAGTTCATCCCGACGATGAGCCAAGTCACCGAGTTCACGGCGTGGTTGACGGACTGCTCCACGGCGATGCCGAGATGGTTCTCGACGCTCCAGATCCAGTCGGCGTTCTTGAGCGCCTGCCCCCGCTGCTCGGGCACCGCGTTGCGGATCAGTGAGTACGTCCAGTAACTCACCGCGATCAGCAGGATCTCGAACCACAGCCGTGGCCGGCGCGGGGTGCGCAGGCGGCGCAGAAAGGCGCGCCCCGTCCCGTGCGCGACGGGGTTCCGGAGGGCCGGTCCACGGCCTTCCCTCGTCGTCACGGTCGTCTCGCCCATGGGCACAGAGTCTGCCAGAAAAGCCATCCTGGTCCGATCATCCCCTGGTCGGGTTCGGACCGCACCTCCTACACCCTGCGGAGGACTTTCACCCTGATTGCGGACGATTTCGATCCCCGGGCGCGGAAGCCGTGGAACCGCGTACGACCAGCTCGGGCATGAACACGAACTCGCTGTGCGGCGCGGGCGTACCCCCGACCTCCTCCAGCAGCGTCCGCACCGCGGCCTGGCCCATCGCCGGCACCGGCTTGCGGATCGTGGTGAGCGGCGGATCGGTGAACGCGATCAGCGGGGAGTCGTCGAAACCGACCACCGAGACGTCCTTCGGCACCTTGAGACCACGCTGGCGGGCCGCCCGGATCGCGCCGAGCGCCATCATGTCGCTGGCGCAGACCACCGCCGTACAGTCCCGCTCGATCAGCGCCGCGGCGGCCGCCTGGCCGCCTTCGAGCGTGTACAGCGAGTGCTGGATCAGCTCGGACTCCACGGTGTGCGCGCTCAGCCCCAACTGGTCCTGCACGGCCCGCGTGAACCCCTCGATCTTCCGCTGCACCGGCACGAACCGCTTCGGCCCGAGCGCCAGCCCGATCCGGGTGTGGCCGAGCGACACGAGATGCGTCACCGCGAGGGTCATCGCGGCGCGGTCGTCGGGGGAGATGAACGGCGCCTGCACCTTCGGCGAGAAGCCGTCCACGAGGACGAACGGCACCCCCTGCGCCCGCAGCTGCTCGTAGCGCTGCATGTCGGCGGTGGTGTCGGCGTGCAGCCCGGAGACGTAGATGATGCCGGCCACCCCGCGGTCGACGAGCATCTCGGTCAGCTCGTCCTCCGTGGACCCGCCGGGGGTCTGCGTGGCGAGCACCGGGGTGTACCCCTGCCGGGTCAGCGCCTGCCCGATGACCTGGGCGAGGGCCGGGAAGATGGGGTTCTCCAGCTCCGGGGTGATCAGACCGACCAGACCGGCGCTGCGCTGCCGCAGCCGCACGGGGCGTTCGTAGCCGAGCACGTCGAGTGCGGCCAGTACGGACTCACGGGTGGTGGCGGCGACGCCCGGCTTGCCGTTGAGGACGCGGCTGACGGTCGCTTCGCTCACCCCCGCCTGAGCAGCGATGTCGGCAAGCCGTGTGGTCACGGGACCGGACTGTACCGGGCGTATGTCACCCTGCGCACCAATCGGACGCCTGACGCGGGCTGTTGCACGTCCCGGGGCGGGTTGCTTCGGCATGGCGTCCCCTTGAGGTCTTGATCGGTCGCTGAGCGGTCACTTCTGAAACGTGCGGCAAGAGCTTGCAGAGTCTTGCACAACCCGGTACTTCCCCGCTCACTAGCGGTATTCAACGGTCTCCAGTGGTCCGGTCAAGGGCGGCGACAGGTCACGCAGGGATAACTTCCCTGCCGTCTTGCACTTTTTTGCTGCAAGGTCTTTCGCACCGCTTGCAACGCTGTTACGTTCACGTCGCCCGGCCGCCGCAACGGCGCTGTCGGCAAGTCGACAGGAGCGGTGGACGGGACCGCCCCTGTAGCTACACGGGCTTTCACCCTCAAGGAGAACTCATGCGGCGTGGCATAGCGGCCACCGCGCTGGTGGCCTCACTCGCCCTCGCGGCGACGGCCTGCGGCGGAAGCGACGACAGCGGCGACTCGGCCGACGGTCCGACCACCATCACCTGGTGGGACACCTCCAACGCGACCAACGAGGCCCCCACGTACCAGGCCCTGGTCAAGGAGTTCGAGGCCGCCAACAAGGACATCAAGGTCGAGTACGTCAACGTCCCCTTCGACCAGGCGCAGAACAAGTTCGACACCGCCGCCGGCTCCAAGGGCGCCCCGGACGTGCTGCGCTCCGAGGTCGGCTGGACCCCGGCGTTCGCGAAGAAGGGCTTCTTCCTGCCGCTGGACGGCACCGAGGCCCTCGCCGACCAGGACAAGTTCCAGTCCAGCCTGATCGAGCAGGCCAAGTTCGAGGACAAGGTCTACGGCGTCCCCTTCACCACGGACACCCTCGCCCTCGTCTACAACAAGGACCTCTTCGAGCAGGCCGGCGTCGAGGCCCCCAAGACCTGGGACGACCTGAAGACCGCCGCCGCCACCATCAAGGACAAGACCGGCGTCGACGGCTACTGGGGCTCCACCCAGGCCTACTACGCCCAGTCGTTCCTCTACGGCGAGGGCACCGACACCGTCGACGCCGACGCCAGGAAGATCACCGTCACCTCGCCCGAGGCGAAGAAGGGCTACGCCGCCTGGCAGGGCCTGTTCGACGGCAAGGGCCTGCACAAGGCCGACACCACCGCCGACGCCTACGCCCACATCCAGGACGCGTTCGTCACCGGCAAGGTCGCCTCGATCGTGCAGGGCCCCTGGGAGATCACCAACTTCTACAAGGGCTCCGCGTTCAAGGACAAGGCCAACCTCGGCATCGCCACCGTCCCGGCCGGCTCCACCGGCAAGGCGGGCGCCCCGACCGGCGGCCACAACCTGTCCGTCTACGCCGGCTCCGACGAGGCCCACCAGCAGGCCGCGCTGAAGTTCGTGAACTACATGACCTCCGCCAAGGCGCAGGAGACCATCGCGCTGAAGAACTCCACGCTGCCCACCCGCGAGGACGCCTACACCGACCAGGTCACCGCCGACCCGGGCATCGCCGGCTTCCAGAGTGTGCTGCCCGCCGCCCAGCCGCGCCCCGCGCTGCCCGAGTACAGCTCGCTGTGGACGCCCCTGGACGACGAACTGCTCGCCGTCGCCGGCGGCAAGAAGTCCCTGGACGACGGGCTCGGCAGCGCCGAGACCGCGATCGCCAAGCTGGTCCCGGACTTCAGCAAGTGACCCCGCGTGGCCGCCGGATCCTCCTGACATCCGGGGGAAGGATCCGGCGGTCACCGGTCCGCCCACCCACCAGCGCAGTCCCTCACGAAGGTTTGCCGAACCATGACAGTCGCCATCGACCGAGCCACCGGCAAGCGGCTCGGTGACCGCGGGCCCCGGCCAGGACTGGGCGGGCGCCTGAGACGCAGCTACCAGAAGTACTGGTACGCCTACGCGATGATCGCGCCCGTGGTCGTCGTGCTGGGTGTGCTGGTGCTGTATCCGCTGGCGTACGGCTTCTATCTCACCCTCACCGACGCCAACAGCCTCAACACCGGCCGCACGATCGGCGTCAACGAGATCGAGGCCACCTACAAGTTCATCGGCCTCGACAACTAC
The DNA here is from genome assembly GCF_044753385.1 of Streptomyces sp. NPDC088387. Classification (NCBI taxonomy): domain Bacteria; kingdom Bacillati; phylum Actinomycetota; class Actinomycetes; order Kitasatosporales; family Streptomycetaceae; genus Streptomyces; species Streptomyces sp. NPDC088387. The sequence continues at coordinate 514,680 of NZ_JBIVNC010000001.1, read as the reverse complement.
GCCGACATCCTGTGGGGCGAGACCGCCTACGACCGGTTCTGGTCGCACTTCATCTGGACCGTCGTATGGACGGCCGCCTGTGTCTTCCTGCACTACACGATCGGTCTGGGCCTCGCGCTGCTGCTCAACCAGAAGCTGCGCGGCCGCACGGTCTACCGGCTGCTGCTGGTGCTGCCCTGGGCCGTGCCCACGTTCGTCACCGTCTTCGGCTGGCGCTTTATGCTCGCGGACGGCGGCATCCTCAACTCCGGTCTTGACCTGCTGGGGATGCCCACGCCGGCCTGGCTGGAGGACACCTTCTGGCAGCGGTTCTCCGCGATCATGGTCAACACCTGGTGCGGTGTGCCGTTCATGATGGTCTCGCTGCTCGGCGGGTTGCAGTCCATCGACTCCACGCTGTACGAGGCCGCCGACATGGACGGCGCCAACGCCTGGCAGCGGTTCTGGTACGTCACGCTGCCCGGCCTGCGGTCCGTCAGCTCCACCGTTGTACTCCTCGGTGTGATCTGGACGTTCAACCAGTTCGCGGTGATCTTCCTGCTGTTCGGCAACACCGCGCCGGACGCACAGATCCTCGTCACCTGGGCCTACCAGCTCGGCTTCGGCCAACAGCCGCGCGACTTCGCCCAGTCCGCCGCCTACGGCATCCTGCTGCTGGCCATCCTGATCGTCTTCACCTCCGCCTACCGCCGCTGGCTGAACCGCAACGACCAGCAGCTCGCGATCTGAGGCAGGAACACCCATGAGCGCAACGACCGTTCAGAAGTCCACCGCGGACCCCGCCCGCACGCCCGCCGTGCCCGGCGGTCCCCGCGGGCGCGGGAGGCGCGGCCTCCTCGGAACCCTCGCCTCGCACGGCGTCCTCACCGTCGCCAGTCTGATCGCGCTGTTCCCGATCGCCTGGCTGGTCTTCCTGTCCCTCGGCCCGGACAAGGACGACTATCTCCACCCCGGCGGCATCTGGTCGAAGATGACCTTCGCCAACTACTCGCACGTGCTCACGGAGACCAACTTCCTCGACTGGCTGAAGAGTTCGCTGATCGTCTCCCTGGGCACCACGCTCATCGGCGTGATCATCGCCGCCAGCACCGGCTACGCGGTGTCCCGGATGCGCTTCCCCGGCTACCGGAAGTTCATGTGGGTCCTGCTGGTCACCCAGATGTTCCCGGTCGCCGTACTGATGGTGCCGATGTACCAGCTCCTGTCGGAGCTCCAGCTCATCGACACCTACTTCGGGCTGATCCTGGTGTACTGCTCGACGGCCGTGCCGTACTGCGCGTGGCTGATGAAGGGCTACTTCGACACCATTCCGTTCGAGATCGACGAGGCCGGGCGGGTCGACGGGCTGTCGCCCTTCGGTACGTTCCTGCGGCTGATCCTGCCGCTCGCCCGGCCGGGGCTGGCGGTCGCGGCGTTCTACAGCTTCATCACCGCGTTCGGTGAGGTGGCGTTCGCCACGACGTTTCTGCTGGACGACGAGAAGTACACGTTCGCCGTGGGGCTTCAGAGTTTTGTGTCCGAGCATGACGCCCAGCGGAATCTGATGGCGGCGACGGCCGTGCTGATCGCGATACCCGTGTCCGCGTTCTTCTATCTCGTGCAGAAGAATCTGGTCACGGGCCTGACCTCCGGCGGCACGAAGGGCTGACGCCCGGTCGTTGCCCTGCCCCCACTTGTACGCACCGTCTCCTCGTACCAAGGACGTCATGACCAAGCACTCCACCGACCCGGCACCGAACTCCGCCGTAGCCACTGTCGTGAGGCACCGCGACTGGTGGCGGGACGCTGTGATCTATCAGGTCTATCCGCGCAGCTTCGCCGACAGCAACGGTGACGGGATGGGCGATCTGGAAGGTGTACGTTCCCGGCTGCCGTATCTGCGCGACCTCGGCGTGGACGCGGTGTGGCTGAGCCCCTTCTACTCCTCGCCGCAGGCCGACGCCGGCTACGACGTCGCCGACTACCGGGCCGTGGACCCGATGTTCGGCACGCTGCTCGACGCCGACGCGCTGATCCGCGACGCCCACCAGTACGGGCTGCGGATCATCGTGGACCTGGTGCCGAACCACTCCTCCGACCAGTACGAGTGGTTCAGACGGGCCGTCGCGGAAGGGCCGGGCTCCCCGCTGCGGGACCGCTACCACTTCCGCCCCGGCAAGGGGGAGAGCGGCGAACTGCCCCCGAACGACTGGGAGTCCATCTTCGGCGGCCCCGCCTGGACCCGGGTCACCGAACCCGACGGCACACCCGGCGAGTGGTATCTGCATCTCTTCGCGCCCGAGCAGCCCGACTTCAACTGGGACCACCCGGCGGTCGGCGACGAGTTCCGCTCGATCCTGCGGTTCTGGCTCGACATGGGTGTCGACGGCTTCCGGATCGACGTGGCGCATGGCCTGGTGAAGGCGCCGGGCCTGCCGGACCTGGGATCCCACGACCAACTGCGGCTGCTGGGCAACGATGTCATGCCGTTCTTCGACCAGGACGACGTGCATGTCATCTACCGGCAGTGGCGGACGATCCTCGACGAGTACGCCGAAAGGGAGGGGCCCGAAGGGCCTTCGTCAGAAGGGCGGTGGTGGGAGACGGGTGGGCGGATCTTCGTCGCGGAGGCGTGGACGCCGACCGTCGAGCGGACCGCGAACTACGTCCGTCCCGACGAACTCCACCAGGCCTTCAACTTCCAGTACCTGAGCACCGGTTGGGACGCCGAGGAGCTGCGCGGGGTCATCGACCGCACCCTTGAGGCGATGCGCCCGGTCGGCGCCCCCGCCACCTGGGTGCTCTCGAACCACGACGTGACCCGGCACGCCACCCGGTTCGCCAACCCGCCCGGCCTCGGCACCCAGATCCGCAGCGCGGGCGACCGCGACCTGGGTCTGCGCCGGGCCCGCGCGGCCACGCTGCTGATGCTGGCGCTGCCCGGCTCGGCGTATGTCTACCAGGGGGAGGAGCTGGGGCTGCCGGACGTCGTCGACCTGCCCGACGACGTCCGGCAGGACCCCGCGTACTTCCGCGGCGCCGGCCAGGACGGCTTCCGCGACGGCTGCCGGGTGCCGATCCCCTGGACGCGCACGGGACCGGCGTACGGCTTCGGCGATGGCGGCAGCTGGCTGCCGCAGCCGACGGGCTGGGGCGAGCTGAGCATCGAGGCGCAGACCGGCGTCGAGGGCTCGACGCTGGAGCTGTACCGCTCGGCGCTCGCCCTGCGCCGGGACCGGGCCGACCTCGGCGCCGGTGACGCGGTGGAGTGGCTGCGGGCGCCCGAGGGTGTACTGGCGTTCCGGCGCGGCGAGTTCGTGTGTGTCACCAACACCACCGGCGAGTCCGTGACCGTGCCCACGCACGGGCGGCTGCTGCTCGCCAGCGGTGAGGTCGTCGAGGGCGACGGCGAGACGAAGGTGCCGGGCGACACCACGGCGTGGTGGACGACGGGCTGACGGCGGACCGGCCGGGGTCACCTCGCGAGCCCGGCAAGATTTTTCATTGAAGTGCGTACGGCCCGCTGCCCTTTCGGGCGGCGGGCCTTTACCATCTGCGTCACCGCAAGATGGCTGAAATCTTGCAGCAAGAGAATTCACCCCAGCATGAGCCTTCAATGACGAAGGAGCCCCCACATGGCCCGCAGGACCCTCGCCGCGGCGGTCGCCCTCACCGCCGCCGCCCTTGTTATGAACCCGCCCGCCGCGCAGGCCTCGCCGCCCGGCACCAAGGACGTCACCGCCGTCCTCTTCGAGTGGAACTTCGCCTCCGTCGCCCGCGAGTGCACCACCACCCTCGGCCCCGCCGGCTACGGATACGTCCAGGTCTCCCCACCTGCCGAGCACATACAGGGCGCGCAGTGGTGGACGTCGTACCAGCCCGTCAGCTACCGGATCGCCGGCCGGCTCGGTGACCGCGCGGCCTTCCAGAACATGGTCAGCACCTGCCACGCGGCCGGTGTGAAGGTCGTCGCCGACACCGTCGTCAACCACATGTCGGCGGGCAACGGCACCGGCACCGGCGGCTCGTCGTACACCAAGTACAACTACCCCGGCCTGTACTCGGCCCCCGACTTCGACAACTGCACTTCCCAGATCACCAACTACCAGGACCGCTGGAACGTCCAGAACTGCGAACTCGTCGGCCTCTCCGACCTGGACACCGGCGAGGACTACGTACGCGGCGCGATCGCCGGCTACATGAGCGACCTGCTCTCACTCGGTGTCGACGGCTTCCGCATCGACGCGGCCAAGCACATGCCCGCCGCCGACCTCGCCAACATCAAGTCCCGGCTGACCAACCCTTCCGTGTACTGGAAGCAGGAGGTCATCTACGGCAGCGGAGAGGCCGTCCAGCCCACCGAGTACACCGGCGCCGGCGACGTCCAGGAGTTCCGCTACGCCTACGACCTCAAGCGGGTCTTCAACAACGAGAACCTCGCCTACCTGAAGAACTACGGCGAGGGCTGGGGCTATATGAGCAGCGGTGTCTCCGGCGTCTTCGTCGACAACCACGACACCGAGCGCAACGGCTCCACCCTCAGCTACAAGGACAACGCCAACTACACGCTGGCCAACGTCTTCATGCTGGCCTGGCCCTACGGTGCGCCCGACATCAACTCCGGCTACGAGTTCACCGACCACGACGCCGGGCCGCCCAACGGCGGGCGGGTCGACGCCTGCTGGCAGAACGGCTGGAAGTGCCAGCACGCCTGGCCCGAGATCCAGCGCATGGTCGCCTTCCGCAACGCCACCCGCGGCCAGGCCGTCACCAACTGGTGGGACAACGGCGCCGACGCCATCGCCTTCGGCCGCGGCACCAGGGGCTTCGTCGCCATCAACCACGAGTCCGGCTCCCTGACTCGCACCTACCAGACGTCCCTGCCCGCCGGCACGTACTGCAACGTCCAGAACAACACCCCGGTCACCGTGAACGGCTCCGGCCGGCTCACGGCGACCCTCGGCGCGAACACCGCGCTCGCGGTCTACGCGGGCAAGTCCAGCTGCTGACCCTGAACTGAAACTTCTTTCTTGATGTTGCAGAAGTCTTGCTGCAAGGCGTTGCGCGGCGATACGGTCTCGCGACGTCTCAGCGCAAGGAGTGCTCGCCCGTGATACCGAGATGGCCGGCGGACCGTGGACGCCGTATCGCTCTTACCGGACGGATCGCGGCCCTCGCCGCCACCGCGCTCACCGCCGGCCTTGTCCAGCCCCTCGCCGCACGGGCCGACAGCCCGCCCCCGCCGCCCTCGGACGCACGGCTCGCCGCCGAACCCGCCCGCCACGAACTCACCCGCGAGCAGTTCTACTTCGTGCTGCCCGACCGCTTCGCCAACGGCGACCGCGCCAACGACCGCGGCGGCCTCACCGGTTCACGCCTCGCCACCGGGTACGACCCCACCGACAAGGGCTTCTACCAGGGCGGCGACCTCAAGGGCCTGACCCGCAAGCTGGACTACATCAAGGGCCTCGGCACCACCGCCATCTGGATGGCGCCCATCTTCAGGAACCAGCCGGTCCAGGGGACGGGAAGCGACGCCTCGGCCGGCTACCACGGTTACTGGATCACCGACTTCACCCAGGTCGACCCGCACTTCGGCACCAACGCCGACCTGGAGACCCTGATCGACAAGGCCCACGACAAGGGCATGAAGGTCTTCTTCGACGTCATCACCAACCACACCGCCGACGTCGTCGACTACGAGGAGAAGTCCTACGACTACCTCTCCAAGGGCGCCTTCCCCTACCTGACGGAGACCGGCGAACCCTTCGACGACGCCGAATACGCCGACGGGAAGCGGGACTTCCCCGCCGTCGACGAGGACTCCTTCCCGCGTACGCCGGTCGTCCCCGACGCCAAGCAGGACGTCAAGGTCCCGTCCTGGCTCAACGACCCGACGATGTACCACAACCGCGGTGACTCCACCTGGGCCGGCGAGTCGACCACGTACGGCGACTTCTCCGGGCTCGACGACCTGTGGACCGAGCGTCCCGAGGTCGTCGAGGGCATGGAGAGGATCTACCAGCGGTGGGTGCGGGACTTCGGCATCGACGGCTTCCGGATCGACACCGTGAAGCACGTCAACATGGAGTTCTGGACCCAGTGGGCCACCGCCCTCGACTCCTACGCCGCCCGCCAGGGCCGCGACGACTTCTTTATGTTCGGCGAGGTGTACTCGGCCGACACCGCGGTCACCTCCCCGTACGTCACCGAGGGCCGGCTCGACTCCACCCTCGACTTCCCCTTCCAGGACGCGGCCCGCGCCTACGCCTCCCAGGGCGGCAGCGCCGCGAAGCTGGCCGGAGTCTTCGGCGACGACTACAAGTACACGACCGACAAGGCCAACGCGTACGAGCAGGTCACCTTCCTCGGCAACCACGACATGGGCCGCATCGGCACCTTCCTCAAGCAGGACGACCCCGACGCCACCGACGCCGAGCTGCTGAAGAAGGCACGGCTCGCCAACGAGCTGATGTTCCTCAACCGCGGCAACCCGGTGATCTACTACGGCGACGAACAGGGCTTCACCGGCGCGGGCGGCGACAAGGACGCCCGGCAGACCATGTTCGGCTCCCAGGTCCCGGACTACCTCGACGACGACATCCTCGGCACCGACCACACCCACGCCCAGGACGCGTACCGCACACAGGCGCCGCTCTACCGGCAGATCAGCGAGCTCGCGGGGCTCCGCAAGGCCCACCCCGCCCTCGCCGACGGCATCCAGACCGAGCGCTTCGCCGCCGACGGACCCGGCGTCTACGCCGTCTCCCGCACCGACGCGAAGACCGGCACCGAGTACGTCGTCGCGTTCAACAACGCCGAGCGGGCGAGGACGGCGACCTTCCCGACCGGCTCCGCGCACCAGACGTTCCGCGGTCTCTACGGCACCGACGCCACCGCGAAGTCCGACACGGACCGCCGGCTCACCGTCACCGTCCCGCCCGGCGCGGCGATCGTCCTCAAGGCGACCGGCAGACCCGCCGCCCCCGCCACCAGGCCCGCCGTCACCCTGAAGGCCCCCGCCGCCGGCGCCACCGGCACCGTCGAACTGACCGCCGACGTCGAGGGCGGCGCCCGCAACCGGGTCGTCTTCGCCGCCCAGACCGGCACCGGCAAGTGGCGCACCCTCGGCTCCGCCGACCACGCCCCGTACAAGGTCACCGACACCATCGCCAAGGACGTACCGCCCGGCACCGCCCTGCGCTACAAGGCCGTCGTCGTCGACGCCTCCGGCCGCACCGCGAGCGCCACCGCCGCCTCCGTCACCGGCACCCCGCCCGTGGTGGAACCGCCGAGCGCGTCCTCCCGCGAGTACGCGATCGTCCACTACAAGCGCGAGGACGGTAACTACGCCGACTGGGGCCTGTACGCCTGGGGCGACCTCGCCGACGGCGAGTCCACCCCGTGGCCCGAGAGCCACCCCTTCACCGGCCGGGACGCCTACGGCGCCTTCGCCTACGTCAAGCTCAGGCCCGGGGCGTCCAGTGTCGGCTTCCTCGTCATCGACAAGGACGGCAACAAGGACGTCGCCGCCGACCGCACGATCGACGTGACGCGGACCGGCGAGATCTGGATCGAGCAGGGCAAGGAACAGATCCGCACCGAACGCCCCGAGTACCCGGACCAGGACAAGTCCAAGGCCGTCCTGCACTACCACCGCGCCGACGGCTCCTACGACGGCTGGGGCCTGCACGTCTGGACCGGCGCCGCCGAGCCCACCGACTGGTCGAAGCCGCTGATGCCGGTGGAGACTGACTCCTATGGCGCGGTCTACGAGGTACCCCTCACCGAGGGTGCCACCAGCCTCAGCTACATCCTCCACAAGGGCGACGAGAAGGACCTGCCCACCGACCAGTCGCTCGACCTCAGGGCGAACGGCCACGAGGTGTGGCTCCTGAACGGCCAGGAGAAGTACCTGCTGCCGCAGCCGGCCGGCTCCGCCGCCGCGCTCGACCTGAGCACGTCCAAGGCGGTCTGGCTCGACCGGAACACGGTCGCCTGGAACGCGTCCGACAACGCCGCCTCCACCCAGCTCCTGACCTCCCGAACCGGCTCGATCAAGGCCGAGAACGGCACCCTCACCGGCGCCGACACCCGCTGGCTCCGCCTCACGAAGACCACTCTGACCGACACCCAGAAGACGAAGTTCCCGCACCTTGAGGACAACACCGCCTGGTCCGTCGACCCCCGTGACCGCAGCCGGGTCCGCGAGGCCCTGCGCGGCCAGGTCGTCGCCGCCCAGCGGGCCGCGAACGGGGCCGTCCTCGCCGCGACCGGCGTCCAGATCGCCGGCGTACTGGACGATCTGTACAACGCGACCAAGGCGGACCTCGGCCCCACCTTCCACCAGGGCCGCCCCACCCTCTCCGTCTGGGCACCGACCGCCCGGTCCGTCTCCCTCGAACTCGACGGCTCCCTGAAGCACATGCGCCGCGACGACACCACCGGCGTCTGGTCCGTCACCGGCCCGCGGTCCTGGAAGAACAAGCCGTACCGGTACGTCGTGAAGGTCTGGGCGCCCAGCGTCCGCGAGGTCGTCACCAACAAGGTCACCGACCCGTATTCCGTCGCCCTCACCGCCGACTCCGGGCGCAGCCTCGTCGTCGACCTCGCCGACAGGTCACTGAAGCCGAGCGGCTGGACGACCCTGAGGAAGCCGAAGGCCGTACCGCTCAGGGACGCCCGGATCCAGGAACTGCACGTCCGCGACTTCTCCGTGGCCGACCCGACCGCCGCCCACCCCGGCACCTACCTCGCCTTCACCGACCAACAGAGCGACGGCACCCGGCACTTGAGGAAGCTGGCACAGGCGGGCACCTCATACGTCCATCTGCTCCCCGTCTTCGACATCGCCACCATCCCCGAACGCCGCGAGGACCAGGCGACCGTGGACTGCGATCTCGCGTCGCTGCCCGCCGACTCGGAGCGCCAGCAGGAGTGCGTGGCCGAGGTCGCCGCGAAGGACGCCTACAACTGGGGCTACGACCCGTACCACTACACGGTCCCCGAGGGCTCCTACGCCACCGACCCGGACGGCACGGCCCGCACGGTCGAGTTCCGCGAGATGGTCAAGGCACTCAACAACGACGGTCTCAGGGTCGTCATGGACGTCGTCTACAACCACACCGCGGCCGCCGGCCAGGCGGACACCTCGGTACTCGACCGGATCGTCCCCGGCTACTACCAGCGGCTCCTCGCGGACGGCAGCGTCGCCAACAGCACCTGCTGCGCCAACACCGCCACCGAGAACGCCATGATGGGCAAGCTCGTCGTCGACTCGGTCGTCACCTGGGCCAGGGAGTACAAGGTCGACGGCTTCCGCTTCGACCTCATGGGCCACCACCCCAAGGCCAACATCCTCGCCGTCCGAAAGGCCCTCGACGCACTCACCCTCGAAAAGGACGGCGTCGACGGCAAGAAGATCATCCTGTACGGCGAGGGCTGGAACTTCGGCGAGATCGCCGACGACGCCCGCTTCGAGCAGGCCACCCAGGCGAACATGGCCGGCACCGGCATCGCCACCTTCTCCGACCGGGCCCGTGACGCCGTCCGCGGCGGCGGCCCCTTCGACGAGGACCCCGGCGTCCAGGGCTTCGCGTCCGGCCTCTACACCGAGCCCAACTCCTCGCCCGCCAACGGCACTCCGGCCGAACAGAAGGCCCGCCTCCTGCACTACCAGGACCTCATCAAGGTCGGCCTCTCCGGCAACCTCGCCGACTACCGCTTCACCGACACCAGCGGTACGGAGGTCAGGGGCTCCGACGTCGACTACAACGGCTCACCCGCCGGATACGCGGCGGCCCCCGGTGACGCCCTCGCGTACGCCGACGCCCACGACAACGAGACCCTCTTCGACGCCCTGGCGTTCAAGCTTCCCGCCACGGCGAGCGCCGCCGACCGGGCGCGTATGCAGGTCCTCGCCATGGCCACGGCCACGCTCTCGCAGGGCCCGGCGCTCTCCCAGGCCGGCACCGACCTGCTCCGCTCCAAGTCCCTGGACCGCAACTCCTACGACAGCGGCGACTGGTTCAACGCCATCCACTGGAACTGCGCCGACGGCAACGGCTTCGCCCGCGGCCTCCCGATGGCCACCGACAACGAGCCCAAGTGGCCGTACGCGAAGCCCCTGTTGGGCACGGTCCGAGTCGGCTGCGAGCAGATCGAGGGCGCCTCGGCGGCCTACCAGGACCTACTCCGCATCCGCACGACGGAACCGGCCTTCTCCCTCGCCACAGTGGAGGAGGTTCAGTCCCACCTCACCTTCCCCCTGTCAGGAAGGGACGAGACCCCGGGCGTGATCACCATGCACCTGGACAACCTGCTGATCATCTTCAACGCAACCCCGGACAGCCAGGACCAGACGATCTCCACCCTCGCGAATAGCGGCTACCGGCTCCATCCGGTACAGGCGCGCGGCGACGACGAGGTGGTCAAGGCCGCCTCGCACGAGCCGGGCAACGGCAGGTTCACGGTGCCGGCGCGCACGGTAGCCATCTTCACGCAGCCCCACTGAACCCACCCAGGGGCGCGGGGCTGTATCGATATGCGGCTCCGCCGCGTGGGCGCGACCAGCCACAACGCACCCGCAGACAATTAGAATGCGCCCATGCCCCAGATCACCGTGGACTACTCCACAACCCTCGCGAACGACTTCAACCGCCCCGCGTTCGCGAGGGCCCTGCACACCGCGGTGGTAGCCATCGCCACCGCGAAACCGCAGGCCTGCAAATCCCACTTCCGCCCCACAGAGGACAGCACCGTCGGAGACGACACCGAGGGCCACGCCCTCGTCCACGTCACCATCGGCCTGCTCGCCGGCCGCACGGACGAGACCAAGGCCCGCCTCACCGAGACCACGGTGGAACTACTCCGTGAGCACGTGAAGCCGGCCGGCGGACGCGTCCTGCACGTCTCGGCGGAGGTCCGCGACCTCGACCCCTCGTACCGCAAGTACGAGGGCGAGGGCTAGGACGAGGATCAGGACGCGAGCGCGATCAGCCGTGTCACGAGGTCGGTGAACGGCCCCTCCGCCGGCTCGTCCTTCAGACACCGCCGCAGCAGCGCGGACATCTCCTCGTCATGGGCCGCACTGATCGCGGCCAGCGCGGCGAAGTCGTGGACGAGCTGGACCTCCAGCTCGCCGCGCGGAATACGCCGGCCGTCCAGCCAGATCAGCGCGGTGGACTCGGCGAGCGAGATCCACGAGCGGACGACCAGTTCGAGCCGCGCCGGCGGCTCGGTGACCCCGAGATGCGACAGGATCTGCTCGTACGCGGCCTGCCGTACGGAGTCGATGAGCGCGTTCGTCGTGGACGAGCCGACCGCCGGGCCGCCGCGCATCAGCGCCGAGAAACCGGGCCCGTGGTCGTCCACGAAATCGAAGTAGCGGCGCATCACCCGCAGCAGCCGCGCACCCAGCGGACCCTCGGGAGCCTCGACGAACCGGCCCGCGAGATCGTCCGACGCCCGCTTCAACGCGGCCTCGTACAGGCTGAGTTTGCCGGGAAAGTAGTGGTAGACCAGCGGGCGCGAGATGCCCGCGGCCGCCGCTATCTCGTCGATGGAGACCTCGTCGGGCGAGCGTCGGCTGAACAGTTCGAGGGCGACGCCGATCAACTGCTGCCGCCGCTCGTCGACACCCATTCTGCGGCGAACCCCGGAAGACATACGAACACCTTACCGATCAGATCCGGCCGCGAACGGCCAGGGCCGACCACGGGTGTTCGTCCAGGATCCGTACAGCCGGGTCACATGTCCAGCACCAGTCGCTCTCCGCGTGCCCGCGACACACAGATCAGCATCGAGTCGGCCCGCTCCCCGTCGGTCAGCAACTCGTCCCGGTGGTCCACCTCGCCCTCCAGTACCCGCTGTTGGCAGGTCCCGCAGAACCCCTGCTCGCACGAGTACAGCGTGTCCGGCAGCTCCCCGCGGATCGCCGCCAGCGCCGACGTGCCCGCCGGGACCGTCAACGTCCGCCCGCTGCGCCGCAGTTCGATCTCGAAGGCGCCGCCCTCACCCGTGGACGCACGCGGCGAGAACCGCTCCAGGCGCACCTCCGGCACCCGCTCGGCGACCGCCGCCATCAGCCCCTCGGGCCCGCAGCAGTACACGGCCGCGCCCTCTGGCAGCCCCGCCAACTCCCGGTCGAGGTCGGGCAGTCCGGACTCGTCCTCGGCGACCACCCGCACCCGGGCCCCGCCGAGCTTCGCGACCTCCTCAAGGAACGGCATCGTCGCGCGCGACCGCCCACAGTACAGCAGCCGCCAGTCGGTGCCCTCCGGCAGCGCCCGCAGCATCGACATCACCGGCGTGATCCCGATCCCGCCGGCCACGAAGACGTACGACGGTGCCGCTGTCAGCGGGAAACGGTTGCGCGGCCCGCGCACCTCCAGCTCCACACCGGCCCGCAGCTCCTCGTGCACCTCCCGCGACCCGCCCCGCCCGTCCGCCACCAGCCGGGTCGCGACCGTGTACGACGAGGTGTCCTCCGGATCGCCGCACAGCGAGTACTGCCGCACCAGCCCGGACGGCAGCACGAGGTCCAGATGCGCGCCCGGCTCCCAGCGCGGCAAGTCCCGGCCTTCCAGGCGCAGTTGGACTACGCCGTCGGCGATCGTCTCGTGCGCGGTGAGCAGCAGCCGCAGCGCACGCGAGCGGGGGCGGCCGGAGATCGGCTCGTCCAGCGCGGGCATCGGCCACAGCGGCGAGTCCTGGATCCGGCTCCGCATGGCCCGCCGGGCGAGCACCGCGGCGGCCGCAACGACGGCGAGCGTACGCAGTCTGGGCATCAGGCGCCCGCCTTCCGTGCCGCCTGCTCGGTCGCCTTCTCCGCGGCCACGGCGGCGGGGGAGGAGGCCAGATACGCCACCGCCTGTTCGGTGGAGGCTTCCTGCGACGGATGGTATTCGTGGCTCAGATAGCGCGGGATCGACCGGACCAGCGCGCCCGTCGACGGCAGCACGCCGCGCTTGCCGCGTAGGTAGAAGCCCCGGAACGAGGCCTTGCCGTCCAGCAGCGTCGGATCGTTCTCCATAAAGAACCGCGCCCCGCGCTGCCACAGGAACAGCAGCGCCGAGAACGCCAGCGCCCAGGTGCGCACCCGGCGCCGGTAGCCCCCGTCGACGTGCATGAACAGATCGAACGCCACCGACCGGTGCTCGACCTCCTCGGCGCCGTGCCAGCGCAGCAGATCCAGCATCGTCGGATCGGCGCCCCGCCGGTCCAGCTCGTCGGCGTTGAGCACCCAGTCGCCGAGGAACGCCGTGTAGTGCTCGATCGCCGCGATGAGCGCCACCCGCTCCATCAGCCACCAGCGCCGCGACCGGCCCGGCGGCAGGGTGCGGTCGCCGAGCAGCTTCTCGAAGAACCAGTCGATCTGCGCGGTGTACGGCGTCGGGTCGAGACCCTGCTCCCTCAGATGCGGGAGGACCTCGTCGTGCGCCTGCGAGTGCATGGCCTCCTGGCCGATGAACCCGATGACATCCTCGCGGAGCCGGTCGTCACGGATGTACGGCAGCACCTGCTTGTAGACGTGCACGAACCAGCGCTCGCCGGCCGGCAGCAGCAGATGCAGCACGTTGATGGTGTGCGTGGTGAGCGGATCCCCCGGCACCCAGTGCAGCGGTGTGGCCTCCCAGGAGAAGGACACCTTGCGGGGTGTGAGCGGCACCTGCTCGCCCGCCACGGGCCGGGGCGCCCGCGCCTGCTTGTTAGACATGATGTCAATGTACTGATGGGTAGCGCCGGGGTGAACCCCTGTGCAGCACTTACCTCGGCGCGTACCCCCGGCGCTACCTGAGCGCGTCCACGGACCGCCCGTCCTCCAGCGTGCCCGTCAGCTCGGCCTTCGCGCCCTGCTCGGTGCGGACGGCCAGCAGACTTCCCTGCGCGGACGCCTCGACACCACCGGTCGTCTCGATCGACGCCGTGCCCCGGCCGCCCGCGGCGAGCAGATACCAGGACCCCGCCTCCGACTTCCACAGCACCCCGGCCAGCACCTGCGGATCACGCGGCCCGCACGCGGGCACGCTCTCGCCCTTCGCGGCGACCGCCCCGTACGTCCCGCCCGGCGTGTGGAACTGGGCGAGCACCCGCTCGCCGCCGCCCCGCCAGGTCTCCGCCCTGGTGCACACCCAGGTCGCCGTGCCGCCGGACTCGGGCAGCTCCTGCGACGCGTAGCTCCACGCGTTCACCGTCCGCACACCCTGTCCGCGCACCGCGCCCAGCGAGCAGGCGAACGGCGACCAGGTGCGCAGCGCCTCCGCGCCGGACGCGTCGTGCGTCGAGCCGGGGCGGCCGGTGGTGAGCCGGGCCGGGACCAGTTCGCCCAGGTCGGAGGTGAGGCGGGTGCCGGTGGGGGTGGTCAGCTGGAGCACGTTCCAGGACGTGCAGGTGCCGGTCCGGGTCGCGGGGCTCGCCATCGGCGAGGTGACCCCGGCCGTCACGGTCAGGTCCATCGCGCCGGAACCGGGCTTCATGAGGTCCCGCTCGGCGGCCTTCGTCACCCAGGGGGCCGTCAGATAGCGGACGTTGCCGTCGACGCGGTGCAGGAGGACCGCGTTCGCCTCGGCGTCCGTGGCGCCGTCCATCCGCGCGAAGTCCAGCGCCGCGCCCGCCGTGCCGTCCTTCGGCTCGGCGTAGCGGGCGATGCGCAGACCGTCGTAGAGGATCACCACGCGCGCGTTGTCGATCTCGCCCGCGTAGAGCAGCTGGGGCGGGCCCGCCGGGCCGCCGGACGGGGTGCCCGGGGTCGCCGAGACCTTGACGGTCTCGCCGGGGCGGGCCCAGACGGCGAGCGCGCGGCGCAACAGGTCGCTGTCGCCGGTCAGTTCGCCGCGCGCGGGCCACACGGAGAAGTCGGTGCGTACGGAGGAGCGCCAGGCGGCCGGGGAGATCTTCACCAGCCGGGCCGGGTCGAGGGCGGCCTTCGCGGACGGGTTCTGCGCGTACGCCGGGGCGGCGGCGCCGTCCGGGGCCCAGCCGTCGCCGGGCAGCCCGAGCAGCGCCCCGCACACGGCGAGCGCGGCCGTCGCGGCGAGCGCCGCCTTCAGATGCTGGCGCCGCCGCATCAGATCGGTGGGCCGGGCCTGCAACGAACAGGGGTCGAACTCCGGGGAGTCGAGCAGCGCGTACTGCGCGGGCACCTCGTCCGCCTGCGCGAGCGCGGCACCCGGGTCGTCGACACCCGCGTCCGCGAGCACCTTGCGTACGTCGTCGTCGTCGAGCCGCTCCAGACCGCGCAGCGCGTAACCGGCACGGGCCGGCGCGGACAGGGCCGCCAGCCGCTGGTCCAGGGCCAGTTCGTCGGCGCCGCCCGAGCGCGGGAACAGCCGCAGCCCCCACACCTGCGGCAGCAGCGGCGGCAGCTGGGACCGCTTCGGCAGCGCCCGGCGCTTCAGCGGAAGCCCCGCCTCCAGCGCCGTACGCAGCACCTGGAGCCGGACGTACGCGTACCCCGGGTCGCCGTCGCGGCCACCCGTCGACTGGGCCGGGATCACCGGTGCGCTGGCCCGGCCGCGCGGCAGGGCGCGCTGGGTGAGGGCGTGTGCGGTCAGGACCCGGCGGCCGCGGCTCAGGCTCGGCGGCAGCACCAGATAGGCGAGCCGGACCAGCCGTGGATAGTGCTCGACGAGCGCGGCCTCGGCCTGCTCGACATCGACGACAGAGCCGGGCCCGTCGGCTCCGGAGGGCACGGGGCGTGAGGCGACATCCTGTGACTGCACGCCCAGCAAAACGACTGAACCGACGGATGGTCACCGCCGTACGCCCCTGTTCGGCCGGGGTCAGGCCTCCGGATCGACCAGTGCTCGGGCGTAGTTGGCCATGGAGCGCTGGTAGCGGGGGAGGTGGGGGGCCAGGGCGCCGAGGACCAGAGCCAGGGCCTCGCGGTCTCGGCCGAGACTGGACAGGCACAGGGCCAGGCATGCTCGTACGGCGTCGTCGAGTTCGTCGGAGGGGGCTTTCAGCTCCGGTGTCAGCAGCGCGACGCCCTCGTCGGGCCGGCCGGTGTTGCGGAGCGAGCTGGCCAGCTGGATCTTCGCGCGACGGCCCTTGTAGCCGTGCAGGCCGCGCGCCAGCGCCTCCCGGTACAGCGGCACCGCGCGGTCCGAGTGGCCCGTGGAGTCCCAGGCGCAGGCCTGCTCGAACGGGCCCAGTGGACTGCCGTCCGGCAACTCGGCGACCAGCTCGTCGATCACCGCGCGGAACTCCGGCGCGCCCGCCTCGTCGTAGTCGTCCAGGGTCGCCCAGGCGGCGGCCACGCGATCTTCCCAGTCGGTGATCATCGGCACACTGTGGCACGGACCATTCGGCGATCGCACGGTAATTTGAGCAGTCCGCGCCCGGCAGCCGTATCGGAGTGCGGCACGTGTGTGCCCATGCCGTACCGGAGGAACAGATGAGGTTGACCCGACCGATGCTCGCCGTGGGCGCTGCCGCGGCGGTCCTGGTACTCGCGGGCTGCGGCTCCGACGGCGACCAGGAGGCCGCCGTACCGCAGACGGCGACCGGCAGCCTGGAACACCTGGCCGCCGAGGCGAAGTGCGAGCCGGACATCCAGACCGACGCCGACGAGATCCGCCAGGCCATCTGCAAGAACGGCGACACCAAGTTCATCCTCGCCACCTTCGCGACCGACCGCGGCCAGCGCGAGTGGATCAACGGCGCCAAGGACTACGGCGGTCACTACCTGGTCGGCCGCAAGTGGGTGGCCGTCGGCGAGACGAAGGTCGTGCAGACACTGCGGACCACACTCGGCGGCAGCATCGAGGAAGGCACCGACCACTCGGCGCACGAGGGATCGAGCAGCAGCAGCCCCTCCCATTCGGGCCACTGAACAACCGGCTCGGGTCACTGAACCGAAAAGACCGGCGGTGGGAATTCCCACCGCCGGTCCTCTTTGTTCGGCTAGCCCCGCGTCACTGGCACTGCCTGCCCTCATTGATGCAGTTGACCATCTTCTTCATCGTCTTCTTGGAGAAGAAGTTGATGAAGTCGTTGTGGTCGGTGATGGGCTTGTGCAGCTGCTCCGGGAAGGAGTCCACCGCGAACGGATTGGACACCTGGCCGTTCTCGATGGTCGGGGCCGGAACCTCGTAGACCAGTCGGACCTGGAGCTGCGGGATGGCCTGGAAGCCGTTGGCGCAGGCTCCGTCGGCTCCCACGAACGCCACGTGCGTCCGGTGGTTGGCGCTGTCGATGTTCTGCCCGTCCCAGCAGCTCTGGAAGTTGGACAGCCGCACCACGTCACTGCCCTCGGGGCACAGCGGGTACTTGTCCGTCAGCTGCCGGTCCTCGAAGCCCGTGCAGGTCCACGCCGTGTTGGCGTTCGCGAGCCCGTTGACGAAGGCCTTGGCGTCACCGGTGATGATGCGCAGTGCGCGCGGCATCGCCACGACGTCGCTCGTCCGGTTGCCGACGAACGTCAGCTTCGCCTCCTTGGCCTCCAGGATCTGACCCACGTTGCCCTCGGTACCACCGCCGGCGTCGTTCTGGTCGAAGTCCTGCGAGCCGTCCTGAAGACGCAGCACCGGCCAGAAGTACGACGACCGGTCGCCCTGGTTCTGGCAGCTGGTGTCGGCGTTGGCCAGGTCCTCGTCGCTCGCGAAAGCGTCGTTGTTCTGGTTGCCGACGTAGTCGTGCAGGTGGTGGGCACCGTTGGTGACACCGGGCGCCACGATCACGTTGTCCGTGTTGTGGTTGTCGTTGCCGTTGGTGCCGCAGTTCGTCGTGAAGGTGCCCGTCGAACCGGAGTCGCCGTTGGCCGCGAGACCGTTCGGCAGGTTGCGGGCGTTCGGCTGGACGGTGGTGATGTCCTGGAAGTCGTCCGCGACCGGGCCGTTGCCGCCCTGACCGCCGTTGTCCGGCGGCGGCGGGGCCTCGCCCTGACCGTCACCGTTGTCCTGGCCGTCACCCTGGTTGTCGCCGTCGCCCTGGCCGTCACCGTTGTTCTGGCCGTCGCCGTCGCCCTGGCCGTCGCCGCCCTGGCCGTCGTTGGTCTGGGGCTGCTCCACCGGGGTACCGGTGCAGCCGGAGAGGTTGTCCAGGTCGTCGGAGGCCTGGCCCCCGGCCCGGTTGATCTCCAGCTTGATCCGGTCGATCAGCACCTTCCGGTTGTCCTTCAGCGGCTGAAGGATCGTGTTCTGGACGTAGTTGGCGTCCTGGACCTGCGCGTCACGCGTGGTCGCGAGCCGCTGGTACGCCTCGGTGATCTGCTGGTCCATCGAGGCCAGCTCGCCGTCGACCTCCCCGCGGGCCTGGTCCGGCACGTCGGACAGTTCCTGACCGACGTCGGGGCAGTCGATGGTGGCGACCTGAGCCGCCGCCGACCGCGTCTGGTTGCCCCAGCCGTTGTCCTCCTCGTGAGCCGAGGCGTAGAAGTTTGCCCAGATCAGCCCGCCCCCACCGAGCGCTAGGGCCGCCGATGCGGCTATGGCCTTGGTGGCCAGCGGCATACGGCGCTTTCGTGTATTGCGTCCCATGGAACTCCTCTGACTTCCTTGCGGGGCAGCATCGAGGCGCCCGACAGGAGTGAAGCGGCTCCCATTCATACGCAGGGCGCCTCAGAGGTGTTCAGCCGTCTCAGAAATTGGTGAGAGATTCGTGGGACAAATGGGCCTCAACTTGCGCACGAGTACCGGCAGTTGTGGTGATCTCACGGCAAGTGTTCGGCGCGGCCGGAGATTTCGTGGAGATTCAGCGGGCCTGGTTGAGATGGGCGAGAACCGCCAGGACGCGCCGGTTGTCGTCGTCCGACACCTCAAGACCCAGTTTGGCGAAGATGTTGGAGGTGTGTTTGGCGATGGCCCGTTCCGTCACCACAAGACGTTCCGCGATCGCCGCGTTGGAGCGGCCCTGCGCCATCAGCTCCAGCACCTCCAGCTCGCGCGGCGTCAGCCGGGACAGCGGCTGGTCGTCCGCCGTCCGCCGGCTCAGCAACTGCTGGATGACCTGCGGATCCATCGCCGTACCCCCGCCCGCCACCCGGCGTACGGCGTCCACGAACTGCTCCGCGTCGAACACCCGGTCCTTCAGCAGATAACCGACCCCGCCGGTGCCGTCGGCGAGCAGCTCACGCGCGTACAGCTGCTCCACGTGCTGCGAGAGGACCAGCACCGGCAGGCCCGGCCGGTCCCGTCTGGCCTGGAGCGCGCACTGGAGCCCCTCGTCGGTGTGCGTGGGCGGCAGCCGTACGTCGACCACCGCGACGTCGGGCTCCAGCTCGGCCAGCGCCCGGGTCAGTTCGGGGCCGGTCTCCACGGCGGCGGCGATCTCGAAGTCATGGGCCCGCAACAGCCGGACCAGTCCGTCACGCAGCAGGAACAGGTCTTCGGCTAGGACAACGCGCACGGAATCTCCATGGTCACCATGGTGGGACCGCCCGCGGGGGAGCCGACGGCCAGGACGCCGTCGAATGTACCGAGCCGGCGCTCGATCCCGGTCAGCCCGGAGCCCGCGCCGATCACCGCGCCACCGCGGCCGTTGTCGGTGACCGAGACCCGCAGCATGCCGTCGGTGTGGTGCAGGTCGACCCAGATCCGGTCGGCCTCCGCGTGCTTGACGGCGTTGGTGAGCACCTCGCTGACCGCGAAGTACGCGGCCGACTCCACCGGCGCGTCCGCGCGGCCCGGCAGCTCCACGGTCACCTCGGTGGCCACCGGCAGCCGCAGCGCCAGCGCCCGTACCGCGTCGCCGAGTCCGCGCTCGGCCAGTACCGGCGGGTGGATGCCGCGTACCAGGTCGCGCAGTTCGGTCAGGGCGTCGGCGGAGGACCGGCGGGCCTGTGCGAGCAGCTCCTTGGCCTGGGCGGGGTCCTTCTCGATGAGCGCCTCCACGGTCCCGAGGTCCATGCCCATCGCCACCAGCCGGGCCTGTGCCCCGTCGTGCAGGTCGCGTTCGATGCGGCGCAGTTCGGCGGCGGACGTGTCGACGGCGTCGCGCCGGGTCTCGGTGAGCACCCGTACCCGCTCGGCCAGTTCGCCCGCGCCGGGCGCCAGCACCAGCCTGGCCACCAGGAAGTGCAGGTGCAGCAGGCGCGGGGTGAGAGTGAAGGAGACGGCGAGCAGGGCGGCGCCGAGGGCTGCCGCGGCGAGCGCGGAGAGCTGGCCGGTGACCGGCACGAACCCGTACCAGAAGCCGTCCGGCAGCACCCGCCACAGCCCGAGGGCGATCACGAAGCCCTCCAGCGGATAGAACAGCAGGATCGCCGCGAGCAGTCCCGTGACAAACCCCGCGACCATGTCGACCGGCAGCCACAGCAGATCCCGCCAGGTCGCCCGGTCACCGAGCATCCCGAACGTACGGGCCCACGGGTGCGCCCCCTCCGGCAGCCGGCGGTAGTTCGCCGGGATGCGCACCCCGCCCCACTGCGCCGCGAGCATCCGCCGCCAGTTCGCGAACGCCTGGACGCCCGTCAGCACCCACGGTGTCGTCACGATCCCCACCCCGACCGGGATCAACGCGATGGACACCGCCGACAGCACAAAGCACAGCACCGCCCCCGGCAGACTGATCAGCGCCAGCAACAGCCCACGCCCGCCGGCTGTCGCCACCTCCCGCACCTTCGCCGCCCACATGCGCCCGCTCCCTCTGCCCGGATCCATACCGCCAGTCTGGCCGAGCGCACCCCCCAGGACACGGGTGCGAACGACCGAACCGGGGGTGTCACCAGATACACCCCCCACCCACGCCGCCGCCCCCTGCCGTGCAGGCTCGGGACCCGCCCTGCCGCGCCCAGGCCACGCGGCTGCCCTCGTGGCGCGGGGCACGCGGCCACGATCACGCCGCCCCCGGCGGTAAGCCGCTCCCGGGCCTCGCCCCGTGGCCTGCCCGGCACCCGCCGCATCCGCCCTGCCACGCCGGCGTGCCGCGCCCAGGGGCACCCGACCGCCCTCGGACGCCGCACGGCCACGCTCGCGTGCCGCCCCCGGCGGTAAGCCGCCCCCCCCGAGCCTCGCCCCGAGGCCTGCCCGGCGCCCGCCGCATCCGCCCTGCCACGCCGGCGTGCCGCGCCCAGGGGCACCCGACCGCCCTCGGACGCCGCACGGCCACGGCGGTCACCCGTCCCCGCCGCGCCGCCCCCGCCGCCCGCCCGGCCCCCGCCGCGCCGCCCCTCACCCGCCCGCCAGTACCTTCGCCTCCGTTTCCGGGTCCAGGCCCACCGGGGGGCGGTCGGGGCGCTGGGGGGCGGTGCCGCCGATCGAGCGGAGCCAGGTCCAGGTGTCGGCGACCGTCTCCGCGACGGGGCGGCAGTGCAGGCCCGCGTCGAGTGCGTGGGAGACGTCGGCGCCGTGCAGGAAGTCATGCAGGTCGGTGCCCGGGGGGACCCAGACCGGCAGCTGGGACCACGGCTCGATACCGGCGCCCAGCACGGTCTCCGGGTCGGTCCAGCGCAGCTCGGCCGTCGAGCCGGTCGCCGCCACACACGCGTCGAGCAGTCCGCCCATGGTGGTGTGCCCGGACGGTGAGATCAGGTTGTAGGGCCCGCCCAGCCCCCGCTCCACCGCGTCCAGCGTCCACGCGGCCAGGTCACGGACGTCGATCAGCTGCAACGGCAGCTCACGCGGCCCGGGTGCGAGGACGGGCCCGCCGCGGGCGATCCGGTTCAGCCACCACGGCAGCCGCCCGATGTTCTCGTACGGCCCGAGGATCAGCCCGCACCGCACCAGCAGCGCGTCCGCCGCACCGAACCCGGCGACGGCGGCCAGCTCGCCGCCCCGCTTGTCCCGCGCGTAGTCGGTCTGCCCGGCATCGGCCTCGGCGCCGGCCACGAGCGGCGCGTCCTCCGTGTACCCGGCGGGCGGCGCCCACGCGTACACCGAGCAGCTCGACACATACGCGTAGCGAGCGGCGCGGCCCCGCAGCAGCCGCGCCGCGTCCCGTACGGCCCGGGGCGCCGCGGACCAGGTGTCGACCACGGCGTCCCACGAGTCCTCGGGCGCCGCTTCGAGGGCGGCGAGCCCGTCGGGTGCGGTGCGGTCGCCGTGCAGCGACCGCACCCCGGCGGGCGGCTCGTGCCGCCCCCGGTGGAAGACCGTCACGTCCCAGCCGCGCCCGAGCGCCGCCTCCACCACGGCCCGCCCCACGAACTCCGTACCACCCAGCACCAGAAGTCTCATACGGCCGACTCTGCCTGCTGGGTGCGGAGAACGGAACGGGACTCTGCCCTCGGCAGAGATCAGCGGCCGACCGGCGGTGTGTACTTGTAGCCGACCCGCCGCACGGTCTGGATCGACTTGCGGTGCTCGGCGCCCAGCTTGCGGCGCAGCCGGGCGACATGGACGTCGACGGTCCGGCCGTCGCCCACGTGCCCGTAGCCCCACACCGTGGTGACCAGCTGGTCCCGGGTGTGCACCCGCTGCGGATGGGCCACGAGATGGGCGAGCAGCTCGAACTCCAGATAGGTGAGGTCCAGCGCCCGGCCGGCCACCTCGGCGGTGCGGCGCACGGCGTCGATCCGGATCAGCGGCTCGGCACCCGCGTCGGCCGCGTTCGCCGGCGCGGGCGGCTCGTCGGGCACGGCGACCGGCAGGAAGGGCGGCTGCTGGTCCGCGGGGACGAGCAGCAGATACCCGACCATCGGCGGGCGGCCCGGCAGCACCGGGAGGGTGTGGGCCGGGGCCGGCAGCCAGGTGGCGCCGGGCGGCAGCAGATCCGCCGGATCGAGCAGGTGCACCGGATCGGGCACCTCGTCCCGGTCCACGGCACGCAGTCGGTGCCGGTTGCCCGGGGCGGGAGCGGCGGGGGTCAGGGAGCGGGGGGACAGAGAACCAGGGGTCGCCATGAGGTCAGCTCTTTCGCGCGAGAGGTCCGTCGGGGACGTACGTCGTGTCGCGCAGGCCGAGGGCCGAGAAAGTACGGCGTCAGCGGGCCGGCGCGGTCGTCGCGCGGCAACACACCCGGTCGAAGTCGTCGTGCTGACGGGAAGGCCAGAACGGCTCGAGGTCATGGCGACCCGGCGCGGGGGAGTTCTGGATGCTGGCCATGGCCCCATTGAAGCAGATGACCCCCCATGACCGGACCCTCCTTCTCACGGCTCGGACACCGGACGTCCGGAACCCGACCCCCTCAACCGTCACCCGCTTCACTGTGGTCGCGAAACGCGAAGGGCGCCCACCGTCACGGCGGGCGCCCTTCGCACGGGTCGGGATCAGACCTGGCCTGCCTTCTCCAGCGCGGAGCAGCAGGTGTCGACGATGAGGCGGGTCACGAGGTACGGGTCGACGTTGGCGTTCGGGCGGCGGTCCTCGATGTAGCCCTTGCCGTCCTTCTCCACCTGCCACGGGATACGCACCGAGGCACCACGGTCGGAGACGCCGTACGAGTACTCGTTCCACGGGGCGGTCTCGTGCAGACCGGTCAGCCGGTCGTCGATGCCGGCGCCGTAGTTCTTGACGTGGTCGAGCGGCTTGGAGCCCTCGCCGAGCGACTCGCACGCGGTGATGATCGCGTCGTAGCCCTCACGCATCGCCCTGGTGGAGAAGTTGGTGTGGGCTCCGGCGCCGTTCCAGTCACCCTTGACCGGCTTCGGATCGAGGGTGGCGGAGACACCGAAGTCCTCGGCGGTGCGGTAGAGCAGCCAGCGGGCCACCCACAGCTGGTCCGAGACCTCCAGCGGGGCCAGCGGGCCGACCTGGAACTCCCACTGGCCGGGCATCACCTCGGCGTTGATGCCGGACAGCCCGAGGCCCGCCTTGAGGCAGTTCTCCAGGTGTGCCTCGACGACGTCACGGCCGAAGATCTCGTCGGCGCCGACACCGCAGTAGTAGCCGCCCTGCGGGGCCGGGAAGCCGCCCTCGGGGAAGCCGAGCGGCCGGGCGCCGTCGAAGAACGTGTACTCCTGCTCGATACCGAAGATCGGCTCCTGGGCGCCGAACTTCTCGGCGACCTCGACCAGCGCGGCCCGCGTGTTCGAGGTGTGCGGGGTCATGTCCGTGTTCAGGACCTCGCACAGTACGAGGACGTCCGCGCCGCCGCGGATCGGGTCCGGGCAGACGAAGACCGGCTTGAGCACCCGGTCCGACGCGTGGCCCTCGGCCTGGTTGGTGGAGGACCCGTCGAAGCCCCAGATCGGCAGGTCGTCGCCCTTCGCGCCGTCGGCCAGGATCTTCGTCTTGGAACGAAGCTTGGCCGTCGGCTCGGTGCCGTCGATCCAGATGTACTCAGCCTTGAAGGTCACGGGCTTCATCCTTCGGGGTGGGTCGGGCGCGCCTCGCGGGTGCGGCGGTGCCTGGGAGCCGGGCGCTGCGCACAAGGGCGCCGCCGGTGCTGCCCGGAGCCTGTCAACAGGCGGTTTCCCGGCCGTTGCCCACGTGTGAACCCGGTGTTACCCACCCCGGTGGAGCCCGGACGTACGCCGGCCCCGCCGCTCCTGGCCGGGAGCGGCGGGGCCGGTGACACGTACCGGGTGGCGGCCTCTCACACAGCGGGCCGCCGCCTCAGCGGGGATCTCGGCAGAGGCGTCACCCCACCTTCTCGATCAGCGCGTTGCGGATGAGGAACTTGCCCGGCTCGCGGACGAGTTCGAAGGCGGCGTTGTTGAGCAGGGCACAGCTGCCGGAGACCGAGGTGACCTCCACCGTCGTGGACTTGTTGTTGTCCAGGTTGGTGACCTTCAGCTGGGTGCCGGCCGGGAACTGGTTGCTGGACGCGGCGGGGGCGCCACCCTCGCCGGAGAGCGTCACGGTGGAGCCGTTGCAGACCTGCTCGCCGGAGCCGGCGGGCGGTGCGTCGTCCGCCGGCGGTGCGGCCTCGGCGGGCGGTGCGGCCTCGGCCGGGGGCGCGGCCTCCTCGCCGCCCTGGTCACCGGCGCCCTGGCTCGGCGGCGCGGCTTGGGAGCCCTGAGCCGACTCCCCGGCCACGCAGCCGGATGCCTCCTGCTGCACCTTGATCTGGTCGAGCACGGCCTCGCGGTTGGCGATCCGTGCCGCGGACTGCGAGTCCGGGTTGGCCCGCTGGTCGGCGATGAACCGCTCGTTGTTGCCGAACGCGGTGGCGAGGCCCTGGCAGACCGTCGAGTCCGCCGCGGTCTGCGCCGCGTTGGACGTGGCCGCCATCGCGAAGGCGCCCCCGCCGGCCACGGCCGCCGCGGTCACCAGCAGCGCGATCTTCTTCTTCGTACTGAGTGTTCTCCTGCGCGACATTCACGCCTCCTGGGAGGTGGGGGTGCGTACGCCGGTATGTACGAGGGACCGAACGGAGTTACTCAGCGGTCACGGGAGTCAGTTGAAGTAACGTACGTCACACGGGAGTTGGTGACCGGATGTCCGGGTGCCCCCGAAAGCCCTTGTGGCCAGGGCCTTTTGTCAGTGGCGGGTAGTAAAATAGAAGCAGTGTTCGAGGGAGGCCCCGGGGTGCCGAAGCCCCGGTCTGTGCCCTTGCCGCGACAGGAGGATGCCTGTGCCCGCTGCCGCACTCAAGCCCAAGCCGTTGCCCACCCAGTCCACCGCGACCCGTCCCGTCCTGCTCGAACTGCCCTGTGAGCCGGTCGAGAAGCGGCCGCTGCCGCCGGGGCGGCCCCGCGAGTGGTACGTCACGCACAACCGCCGGCTGAAGGCGATGCGCCTCGCCATCGCCCTGCTCGACTCCGGCGTCTACATGCCCAACCAGGCCCGCAACGAGACGATCCGCAGCACTGCGGAGACGATCGGTGTGCATCCGCCGTCGGACACGACGTGCCACATGGTGCGGGCGTTCATGCGCTACAGCCGGTGAGGTTCCCGCGCCGGGCGCCCCGTCCTCGCGACGGCGCCCGGCGTCCGGCGTCCACGGCCCGGGGCCCGTCCGCCGGACGGGCCCTAGGGCGTGTTTCGAAAGTCCCGCCTGCCGAGCGACGCCCGGCACGCACTCTCGCCGCACCGGACGAAAGCCCACGTACAACCAGTACGAGGGCTTCCGCCCGGCACGCCGAGAGCACGCACCGGACGCCGCTCGGCCCGCCCTCCGAGCGGACGACGGGACTTTCGAAACACGCCCTAGTCGCCCGGTACCGCCGTCAGTACCGCCGTCACGAACGCCCGCCGGTCGTCCGGGTGGTCGCGGAACCGCAGACCCAGGAAGTGGTCCGCGTCCGGAAGATCCAGGCGGGTGTACCGGGCGCGGGTCCGCAGGGCGTCCTCGACGGCCTCGGTGACGGCCGCCGGGATGATCGTGTCCCGGCCCGGTACGGCCAGCACCGCCCGGCCCCCGTAGGCACGGAGCGTGTCCAGGGCCGGGGCCCCGCGCCAGCTGTCCGGTGTGCGGATGAGCCGCGAGAAACGGCCGTCGCCGGTGCCGAACGGGACGTCCCAGGCCTCCGCCGAGTACACCGCCGGCGCGCACAGCCCGAGCGCGGCGACCCGCTCGCCGTAGTGCCCCGCGAGATCGGCCGCCGTCTGCCCGCTCATGCTGAAGCCCACCAGCACCAGTGGCGCCTCCTCCGGCACATGTGCGTCGATCACGGACACCGCCTGCTCGAAGCGCCGCCGCAGACTCAGCGCCGACAACTCGCCCGAACTGTCCCCGTGCCCCGAGAAGTCGAACGCCAGCGCCCGGCAGCCGTGCGCCGCGAACTCGACCACCAGCGGGAGCAGCCGCTCCTTACTGCCGGTACCGGCGCCGTGCAGGAGCACCACGGTCGGTGTCTCCTCGCCGTGCGACGCCGTCGCGGCGCGGTGCGTCACGGCGAGGCGTTCGGCGCCGGCGTTGGCGCCGGGCGCGCCCGGGACGTCGTGGGTGAGATCACCGTAGGAGAGAGGGAGTTCGGCCATGCCGTCCATTCACTCACGGCGACCGGGACACCCCCGCGGCGGCCCGCTCCCGGAAAAGAAGATGCACACGGAGTGACGGACTTCCTACTCTGGAGACACGTTGCGGAGCAGCCCGCCATCGCTTTCCGCACGACCGGCACCAGCTTGTGGACTCGGGGCTACTCTCGACGCAATCGACGGCCGGTCGCCCCTCCCCGGCGCCCCGTCGGGGAACCACCCGCCACCGCTCCGAACCACGCACGCCCACGGAGGCCCGTCATGGGCACCATCGTCATATCCGGGACCGTCGTCCTGGTCGTCATCGGATTCCAGAACCCGCTCTACTGGCTGGCCGCGGTCGCCGTGCTCTTCCTGTACGTCCGCTACGGCCGCGACGCCACCGCCGGGCCCGTCTCGGGCTCCTCGGGCGGCGGCGCCGGTGTCACGCCCGGCTCGTACAAGGCCTACCGCGACCGCCGTGACCAGCAGGCCCGGTGGGAGCGTCGCTACCAGCGCGAGCGTCCGCTCCAGACGCGCCGGCAGCGGCGCGAGAAGACCCAGCGCTGAGCCCGGCCCGGCGCCGGGACCGTCCCGGCTACAGGCCGGGCGCGCCCCACAGCGGGAACCAGCGGCCGAGGTCCTCCTCGATCCGCAGGTCGTTCGCGAGGGCCGCCTTCACCTGGAGCTCCAGCGCGTTGTCGCGCCGCTGCTCACCCGGCAGCGGCGCGAAGGGATAGAAGGTGCCACGTTTGTAGAGGTACACCAGGGCCAGGCTGCGCCCGCCGGCTCTCTCCTCGAACCCGGCGACCGAGCACAGCAGTTGCGGCCCGAAGCCGTTGACCTCCATCGAACTGTTCACCGCGTGCAGGTCGTTGACCAGCTGCGGCAGCTCGTCCGGTGCCCGGCGCGAGACCAGCCACGAGTAGCCGAAGCCGTCCTGCGTCAGCTCGACCGGCGACCCGGTGCGCTCGGCGTCCGCGTCCAGCAGCGCCTGCACCTCCCGGTGCGTCTGCTCGAACGCCTCGCCCTCGACCGTCGCGAAACACACCGCGCCCCGACCGGTGGGCGTGAAGGCGGCCGCGGCCTCCAGGGTCACGGCCGCCGACGGCAGCGCGAACAGCTGGTCGAGATCGGGCGCGACCGGCTTGCTGCGTCCCAGCAGGATGTCCAGCAGCCCCATGCTCACCCCACGTTCCCCGGAGTGGCCGCCTCGCCCAGCTCCGCGGAGATCCGCCCCAGCTGTTCGAGCCGCTGCTCCAGACTCGGGTGGGTGGAGAACAGCCGGGCCACACCGGGCTCGGCGCCCAGCGCCGGGGTGAAGTAGAAGGCGTTGAAGGCCTGCGCCGTACGCAGGTCCTTCGTCGGGATCCTCGCGATGTCACCGCTCACCTTGGTGAGCGCGGAGGCGAGTGCCGAGGGCCGCCCGGTGAGCTGCGCCGCGGCCCGGTCCGCCGCCAGCTCCCGGTACCGGGAGAGCGCCCTGATCAGCAGGAAGCTGATCGCGTAGACGGCCGCGGACACCCCCATCACCGCCGCGAAGATCACCGCGGTGTTCTGGTCCCGCCGGCCGCCGCCGAACAGCTGGGAGTAGAAGGCGAACCGTACGATCAGACCCGCGATCACGCCGAGGAACGAGGCGATAGTGATCACCGCGACGTCCTTGTGCGCCACGTGCGACAGCTCGTGCGCGAGCACACCCTCCAGCTCGGCCGGCTCCAGCCGGCGCAGCAGACCGGTGGTCACACACACCACCGCATGGTCGGCGTTGCGCCCGGTCGCGAATGCGTTCGGCATGTCCAGGTCCGACACCGCGACCACGGGCTTCGGCATGTCGGCCATCGCGCACAGCCGGTCGACCACGGCGTGCAGTTCGGGATACTCCTCGCGCTCCACGACCCGCCCGCGCATTGCGAACATCGCGATCCGGTCGGAGAACCAGAACTGCGCGACGAACAGCGCGGCGATGATCACGACGACCACGAGCCACGACTTCAACAACACGATCAAGGCGGCGACAAAGGCCACGTACAGCAGCCCGAGCAGGAACATCGTGACCGTCATCCGCACGGTCAGCCGTCGATCGCTCCGAAAGCGACTCTGCATGTGCATCACCCCGCACCATCTAGCGGTCGGGCACTCGTCCCACTGCCCAGTGTGCACCTGCCCGTCCCATACGACGGTCGCGAACGCCCCCCGGTGCCGCAAAGGCTTCCTCTACGGAAGCCCACTAAGGAACGGCTAAACCGCGCGGCCGGTCAGTAGGGCGAGCGCACGTTCAGATAGCCGAGCAGCACGATCACACCGAACACCAGCCCGAGGATCACCACCGTCGACACCCACGGCGACCGGCTCCGCGGCCCCCGCACACGCGACCGTCGTATTCGCCGGCGCACCGGCCCCCGCCGCCCGTCGGGCTCGGGGCGGAACGGCACCGGACCGGGCGGATTCTCCTTCCAGCGCGCGGCGAGCATCCGCGCCCGCGCGGACGGCTCCTTGTGCGACGCGTTGTCCGCCCACTTCAGGTCGTACTCGCGCTCGTGGTCGTCCTGACCGCTCTCACCCATCCCGGTCCACCCCCGTGTCCCTCGGTCCTGCTCCCTACAACGTCCCTCACCAAGAAAATACGCCCGGCCCCCACCGTCCGGTACGACGATCGGGCACGGGCGCATCACACCTCGGTCAGAAGTTGATCACATACAGGCGCCGCCGGTCACCGTCCCGGGGCGCGGGCTGGCGTGAGTGGTGCCCGTGGCGTGCGTGGCGTGCGTGGCGTGGATCAGCCCTCGCCCCGGCGGCCTCCGGGACCGGCCGGATCCTGCGATCCCGGCTCGCCCCGTCCATCCGGCTCGGCCCGGCCACGCGGCTCGGCCCGTCCACGCGGCTCGCTCCGTCCACGCGGCTCGGCCCGTCCACCCGATTCGCCCCGCCCATCCGGCTCGGCCCGTCCACCCGGCTCGCCCCGCCCATCCGGCTCGGCCCGCCCACCCGATTCGCCCCGCCCACGCGGATCGCCCCGTCCATCCGGCTCGCCCCGCCCGCCCGGCTCGCCCCGCCCATCCGGCTCGCCCCGTCCACCCGGCTCGCCCCGCCCACCCGATTCGCCCCGTCCACCCAGCTCGCCCCGCCCACCCGGCTCGCCCCGCCCACCCAGCTCCGCCCGTACCTCCCGCCATGCGCGGATGAGCTGCGGCAGCCGGGACAGCACCTCGCTGATCTGCGCCAGCAGCAGCGTGAGACAGCCGGACGCCGCCAGGATCACGAGTGTCACCTCGTCCCACTTCACAGCGCCCCCTCCACGATCCCGGGCGAGCGGGATCCATACGTGCTAGTCGAGCAGCGCATGACGGGTGAGCCAGTCGAGCGCCTCCGCGCCCAGGCGGTCGGGAGCTTCGAGCAGCGCGGCTTCCACCGCGGCCCGGTCCGCCAGCGCCGCGGGCACCTGGGACGGGTCCAGCCCGGAGAGACGTTCCATGGCCTCGCTCACGGCATCGGGCCAGCCCGGCATGCCGAAATGCCGGGGCGCTCGGCACGCCGCGGAGAAGGCTCTGTGCATCAGGGCCGCGCGCCAGCCCTGCTCGCGCATGACCTCCCCGGTGAACCAGACCCGGCTCTCGACGTTCGCGACGAACTCGGCCACCGGCACGGACACCGCCCGCAGGGTGAAGGACGAGCCACCGGCCCAGGGAAGATCCAGGTCCGAGGCGATGGCCACGAACGCGAGCAGTTCCTCGGGCCCCTCGCTCCGCGCGGCCAGCAGCGCGGAGCGTGCCCAGCGGTGGAGATCGACGCTCTGCGCGAAGACCTCTCCGTCGCTCGGTCCGTCCTCGGCCCAGTGGATCCGGTCCAGCGGGCCTTCACGCCAGGCGTCGGCGACCAGGCCGACCGCCGCGGCGCTCACCAGGCACTCGATGTCGTCCGTGTCGATGCCGAGACGTCCGAGTACGGCGGGCATCTCCTTCTCGATGTCCGGAGCCGGGGAGCGCTCCTCCTGGTCCCCGGTGGTCTCCAGGAGAGCCGTGAGGCGGGGCGACGGCGGCTCGGGCGGCGGCTGTTCCACAACCACGTCGTGCCGGGCCAGGTCCTCGAAGATCTCGTCCGGCCCGCAGTCGACATGGGTGGTGTCATGGCGTCCGGAGCAGCCCTCGGGACACTCGAACTCCTCGCACATCTCGGGTTCCGGGGGCTGCGCCTCGTTGATCAGGTGATAGACCAGCCGCTCCGCGACCGCCTCCCGAGCGCTGATCATGGCCAGGTCGAGCCGGAACGCCTCCTCCTTCAACTCCTTCGCGTCGTCCCCGTCGGCGGCGGGCGGCTCCGGCGCCTCCGGGATCCAGGCGTACGCGGACTCCAGCGAGATCAGCAGCCAGGCGACCTGAAGCGGCTCGGCCCGATCGCCGCCCGCCAGCTCGGCGACGGCCTCCGCCGCCTGCCGCACACCGTCGAGCCGGGCCTGATGCGCCGCCCGGACCGGCTGCCACGCCGCCTCCGCCGCCAGAGCCTGTTCGGCGCCCTCGGTCAGCGCGGCGTCGCGGGCCCGTCGCGCCCGGGTGACCAGCCGGCGCAGACAGGAGTGGCAGCCGAACAGCCCTGAATCCGGCGTCGGGCCGAGCGCCACCGGCAGCCGGTCCTCGAACGGCTCGTCGCAGAGACAGCAGTCCACGGCGCCCACGTGCCGCGACGTGGGTACGGTGGGCAGCGCGGCCCGGATCAGGGCATGGGCGTACTCGGGGATGTGCATGGGCGGGCAACTCCTCACAGGGCGGCGCCGGTTCGCGCACGGCGCTGGCTCCATGCTCCGGGCACACCCCGGCCGCTTGTCGTCGTCTGGCGGCCGCGACGGGGAAGTTGACGGAATCTGACACAGGGCGACCGGCCTGCGACTTCTACACTCTTGGCACTATCTGACGGCCATTCGGACCGTCGTCCGCACGGCCGAGAGGAACCGACCTTCCGTGACCGACACCGCCCTCCAGCCGAACGAGGCCCATCGGGAGCTGGTCCGAGCCCTCGAAGAACTCCATCGCGCGGCGGGCAGTCCGGGCATGCGCAAGGTGAGCACGCTGATCGCCGAGGACGACGACCACCCGGCGGCCGTCAGCCACGAAGGGGTCCGTACGACCCTCAAGGGCCTCACCGTCCCGCGCTGGGAGACGGTTCAGTCGATCGTGGCGGTGCTCGCCGCCGCCTGCGTCAATCCGCCCCGGGACCCGACGGCCGAGGTGGCACGCTTCCTGCCGCTGTGGCGCGCGGTACGGGAGGGGGAGCCGGGCGGTATCAGGACGCCCCGCGAACTGGCCCTGTCGCAGGGCTGGGGCACTGACGACGGCAAGTGGGACGCCGAGTCGGTGATGGCCATGATGATCAACCCGTTCAACGCCATCCAGATCGACCCGTCGCTGGCCGTGCCGCACGAGCCGCAGGTCTCGGAGGACGACTGGGTGCAGGCCGGCGTCCGTCTCATCGAGGAGCACGGCGCCGAACTCGCCCTGCGGGTGCTCCTGCGGACCCTGAAGGGCGACTACCTCGGCGCCGACGAGGGCAGCCCCTTCGGCTACCGGTTCCCGAACCAGGAGGCGGTCGAGATGCACACGGCCTTCCGGTACGGCTGCGACCGCATCCGCCGGCGCCTCGCGGTCGAACCCAACCTGCTCCAGCGGTCGTTCAGCGCGATGCACGCCGACCGGACCATGGACAGGGAGACCCGCGTCGAGATGCTGAGAGCGGAGTCGGACGCCTCCTTGATGCGGGAGGTCATGACCGCGACTCCGGAGACCTGGCACGAGCTGTCCGAGGACGCCCACCACCAGATCTTCGGCTATCTGATCAAGTCGATCGGTCCCGTGGGCCGGTTCGGGCTGCCACCGCACCTGCGCTTCGAGATCGTCTGGCGCATCCCCGAGCCGGCCGAAGACTGACCCCGCACCTCTCCCGTACGTCCCCCCCCCCCCCCCCGCACCGCGAAGGCCGCCACCCCGGTACGGGATGACGGCCTTCGGACGACAACGGCCCGCGGACGCGGACCGGCCGGATCACACGTCGAAGAATTGATGATGCAGGGCCGCTACCACGGGGCCCTGTTCAGGGGGCCGTTGTGACCAGCGTCGACGCTGTCGTTGTTCGTCGTTGTTGTTCGTCGTTGGCCACCTTCGGACGGCCCACAGACGGCCCGGTGATGGGTGCAGACCTAGAGGAGATCGTAGATGTCCTGATCTGGCTCCGGAACCAGCTCATCGAATTCCCGCAATAGTGGAAAACCTACGTCTGGCTCCACTGCGGCGATATAGCATGCCCAGCCCAACAGGCGACGCCGAAGCATCACCTCGGCCGCGCCGCCGAACTCGCTCATATAGGTGTAGTAACCGAATTTCGATATTACGTGCGAAATCCATCGCATCTTACGCTTTAGCTGACGCGGGATTCGTGGCCCGTCCGATTCACCGACGTACAAGCCGGTGACGTATTGTGGACCACCGCGGCGCATGAAAGCGGTTTTGCGCGTGTTCACGGACCAGCCGGCGTCGTCGAGGATTTGAGCGATATCCACCGAATGGCGGTCAGTGACATCACCGGAGAATGTGAGATCGTCGACATAGCGTGTAAACGACAAGCCCTCTGACTGCGCGTACTGGGCGAGGGATCGGTCTGTGCCCAGAAAGGCCAAATTAGACAGGAGGGGTGAAGTGCTAAGTCCGATTGGCAGCTTGCCGCCGATGGTGACGAGATTGACGGCAATGTCCGCGGCTTTCTCTTCGTAGCCTTGCTCTCGCAATGCAGTCTTTATTGTCGCGGCGCCAATTGACGGAAAGAAATCCTCAAGATCCATACGCAAAACGCACGGTTTTGCTAGGTGCTGACTGGCGTTGCTGACCGTGGAACGCCCGCGAACAAATCCGTGAACATGATTGGGTAGATCATACGAGAACAGGTGTGGAAAGCTCCAGCTTCGATGCAAATTCTTGCTAATGGTAGCCAAGGGTTGCCTCGGATTGAATACTTCTCGTATTCCGCCGTGCTTCTTGCGGTATATCCGCTGATCGTAGAGCCGCCCGGCGCCCGCAGGGAGAGCCGAGGACAGCGCTTCTAGGATTTCGATCGATACGCCGGCTTGCTCCGCCAGGTCTTCAACTGAGTACGGCACTGCCCCCCCCTGTGATGGGACAAAGCGAGGTAGGGTCGCACTCCCATGCAAGGACTATCATGCAACGCACGCGAACTCGCGCACAACGCTGACCGCGACCCTACCTCGCACGCGAGTGTATCACGCTTCAATGAAGTGGGTCCTTGCGGCTAGAGATGCGACCGCGCTCGAATGAATAGAGCATGGAAATGGACGGCTCGATCTCGCGGAATGCCCTATAGGCCCAGTCTTTCGGTTTTGTGGTGCAGTCCGCTTGGAGCCATCTGCTTACTGCTGCAATGACATAGTCGATGATGGCCGTAGACATGTAGTCACTCTTTGCGACCATCGTGACCTTCAACTGCGGCAATGGTGTGGCTTTGCTGATCGTTTTGTAGGCCTGCCTGGCGACGTTATCGGGAAGTCGGCGAATGATTGCCGCCATGCCCTCGCTCTGCTCTATGTAGCAAAGCAACTCAGATTCGCGGCGATGGCGGATCGATAGATCACTCAGCAATTTCACGTACATGGACTCGATCGCCCCGGATTCCGTGTCG
This sequence comes from Streptomyces sp. NPDC088387, assembly GCF_044753385.1. Classification (NCBI taxonomy): domain Bacteria; kingdom Bacillati; phylum Actinomycetota; class Actinomycetes; order Kitasatosporales; family Streptomycetaceae; genus Streptomyces; species Streptomyces sp. NPDC088387. Next base: position 480,304 of record NZ_JBIVNC010000001.1, on the reverse strand, counting down.
CTCGGGACACCTTTTCGATCGGTTACGACCATGTATGATCGAAAGAAGATGGTCCGCATGAACTCTAGAAATGGACCGGATACTTCTAACGGATCGGTCGAGCTGTGAAAACCGTTCTTGCGAAACTCTTCGAAGCTGGGAAGTCCGGCCAGGCTACTCTTCACGGATAGCCTTTTATGTAGATCCCGAATCTTCCTCTCTATGTCATCTGCATCTTCACCCAGTTCAACCGCGCCGACGATCAGCGGCTGGGAGGTGTTCCCGTTTCCTGACTCGTCCATAAATAGCTTCACTGCAAAGAGCCTTTCGTGGGACCTGCCGCAACGCCACCAAGCCGTCTGCGTCGTCGCGCTAATAGCGACAGCCGCGGGAGTTACACCTTCATCTGATACGGGACCAACCCTAGGTCGGGACTCGAAGAGCTATCGAGCCCCCGCTCCTCACGGGCCACGCCCCCGCTCTCACCATTGGCAATAGGCCACCGTCGCATCATCCCCGGACTTGTAGCGCGGCCACCGCTGCCCCCTGGGATCCGTGGCCTCCACCTTGCAGACGGTCTCGATCAACTCTCGCGGTCCCCCGGCTCGAAGCGTCGCGAAGACTTCGGGCCAGGTCGACATGGCGTAGTCGGTCACGAGACAGGCTGCCCCGTCGGAGAGCAGGGCGGCGGCGCGTACTTCTTCGGCGGGAACGCTGCCAGTCAGAGCGTGTTCCGCTGCGTCGGGGCCGGCGGCTGCGACCCAATATCCAGTCGCCGTGTTGCGAGTCTCCCTTTGCGCGGACACAAGGTTCCGCAGAGCCTCTTTGTGCCCTGCTGTATGGGTCTCGTGCTGGGCCACTTCGGCCTTCAACTCGGGAAGGATCTGATCCACCCGCAGGTCAGTGATCACGGATAAGCCCTGAGGGCCGTCGAGCACGATGGGGGAGTCTGCCAAGACCAGGTGGACTAGGCATTCCTCCCGCTGCCGCAGGATCGCAACCGTTGCCGAAGGTGTTCCGGGGTTGCCGAGGTCGCATTCAGGGTGCAGAGTCGCCACGCCTTCGAGGGCCCGCGCCAGGCCAGCCGTGAGCGAGGTTTCCGAGTCGGCAAGCGCGGCGACAAGCTGACTGCCGAGGTTCCTCACATACCAAGGCACACCGTGTCGACATCCGGTGTCCAGGCCCGCCGTGCTGAGTCCGTCCAGCACGACGGCGAGAGTCGGCGTACCGGCCACCCAATCCTCATTGGGGGCCGCTCCGCCGGGTTGGGTGTCGATCGCGACGCGCATGCTCTCAGCCTTCGTGTCGATACAGCGGGGTGCCGCGTCGACTCTCCAGGACTTCGAGCGTCTTCGGGTCGTAGTGGCACGAAATCAGGGTGGAGAAGCGGCGAGTGCGAACTTCTCGGTAGATCTCTGCCAGATTATTTTCCAGGAAGTGGTGCAGCCTGTGAGCGACCTCCCCTGATCGGCGTTTGCGCAGCGTCAGCCGACGGGCGGGAGGCCGTTGGTGGTCGACGTTGGTCGCCCTGGGCCATCCTCCGACGGCCCAGGGCCAGCCCAGGAGCCTACGCATCCCCCAACCGATGATGATGCAATCTGAGGCGCCGACTGATCCCGGGCACCTATGCCACTTGTTGCACCAAGCGCTCGACTGCAATCTTGAGAGGATCACCATCGCCGCCAGGCACCCATTGCACAAAGTGCACCTCTGCCCCAGAATCTTGTAGCGCACGAAGATGATGCGCTCCCACTTCAGACAACGGAGAGTTACTCACCAACAACACCGGGGACCGAGTAATCGCGTGATATCCCGCCGCCTGATCGATTGACCTAGAATCGACAGGATTTCCCCTCCTGTAATAGCGGGCCTCGACCACAATTTGTTTACCAGAGGGGAGTTCGAGTGCAATATCAACCCTCCTGCCTGGACCGACCGACTTCTCACGTATGACGGAATAGTCGGGATTGAAGCTCAGGAGGTAGGAAAGAGCATCCTCATACACGCGCTCAGTAAGAGCATTTACGGTCGGATCGGGTCCTCGGTTTTGATTATCGATTGATTCAAGGTCCCGCAAGACACGTGGCGCCTGTTCTGGCGGAGAATCAATGGCCTCATTGACTACTTCCTGACGCTTTCTGGCAAATCTAAGATTCGCTTCACCAAAACCGAAACTGTGGAGGGGGGTGCCTCCAAACATCATGAGCAAGAAAATGGCACCAGCCAGGATGAGTGCCACTGTTCCAGCCTGATTATCGGCCACGAATACCGCAACGGCACCACCACCTGTCAGAATAACCCCGATTGCACCGGCACCTATCTGTGCACCGCGCGACAAAGGGGCGGAATAATCTTCCTCAGCGGAATCTTGACTTCTTTCATCCGGCTCTCTTTGGTTCACCGGAGGGACCTCCACATTTTCTTCCTGCGCTGCCTGAAATCCATCTCACGTTCCAACGTCTGCCCGAGTACCAGCGACCGGCTCCCTGCATCCCGAGGGCGATCGATGTGGTACTCATGTCCGTGATTCTCTGGGCAACGCCGCCTTGATGTACACGAAACTCCGCAAGTCGTTCGATCTCTGCATCTGCCGCAGCAGGACCGAGGCAGCCGACGGGCGGGGAGGGCTTGCGGTCGCCGCCGCAGACTGCCGCGCGGTACGTGGCACGTGCGAGGCTGGAGGCTGACAATCGGCGACATGGAGGGAGACTGCGTGTCCCAGCAGGCCAGCCCGCGGGGGACGTTCATGCAGGTAGCAGAGGCAGTGAAGACCCAGATCGAGGCAGACCCCGGTATGTCGGAACTCCCCTCTGCTGCCGATCTCATGCGCGACTACAACGTCTCGCGAGGGGTCGCGCTCCGGGCATTCGGCGTTCTCCAGAAGGATGGCGTTGCCGAGCCGGTACCCGGCGGCCGGTGGCGCGTTGTACGGCCCGGAGCGCCCAACGACCGGCGACCGCTGGAACAGCGCATCGCGGACGTCATCGCGGATGAAGACCTCGAAGTCGGGGCAGCGTTCCCCAGTGCGTCCGTGCTGGCGGAGCGGTTCGGGGTTTCACGTCCCACCATGACGAAAGCACTGGACAAGCTGGAGGCCGCCGGCGTGCTGGCGAGTGGAGGGCAGGGCAAGGTGCGGACCGTTCGCGCCGTGCCGATTCGAGAGGAACGGTCGTAGCTTGTCGGACCTGTTGGAGTGGGCGTATCCCCTGGCCGAGTCCCTGCTAGCCGAGCCTCTGCCACGGCGCTGGAAGCACTGCCTAGGCGTCGCCGAGCGGGCGCGCACCATCGCACCGATTCTTGGGCAGGATGCGGAGCTCTTGGAAGCCGCCGCCGTGCTGCACGACATCGGTTACGCCCCGGACCTTGCCAAGACCGGCTTCCACCCGCTCGATGGTGCTCGCTACCTCCGTGACGTCGCGAACGCTGACGAACGAGTCGTGAACCTGGTCGCGCATCACTCGTGCTCATGGATGGAGGCAGAGGCGCGCGGCCTGAGGGCGGAGCTTGAAAGCGAGTTTCCGCGCGAGGGGGTGCACCTGAACGACGCGCTCTGCTACTGCGACATGAACACGACTCCGGACGGCACACCCACAAACCCGATCGACCGGATCAACGAGATCACCGGAAGGTACGGCCCGGAAAGTCTGATCGGAACGTTCATCCGGCGCGCGGAACCGGAGATCCTCGGATGCACCTCACGTGTGTTCGAAAGGGTCGCCGCCGCCAAGCGTCAGCCGACGTAGGGGGTCGTCCGTGTCCGGTCCATGGCGTGCTCGATACGGAGCCGCATCGTGGGGTGGATGTCCAGCGCTGGCAGGTCCGCAGGGGCAACCCAGCGGACCTGTGTCGTCTCGCTGCTGGTACGCAGTTCGCCGCCAGCCGGACGGGCGCGAAAGCAGATGCTGAACTGCTGGCGGACTTCGCCATCGTCGTACTGCATCACGTGCCCGGGGTCCGTATAGATCCCGGACACGTCGACAACTTCGGCCCTGACACCGGTCTCTTCCCAGACCTCACGGACGACGGTGTCACTAATGAACTCGCCCACGTCATGGCCGCCACCGGGAAGCGCCCAACGGCCGTTGTCGGACCGCTGAATCATCAGTACCTGGTCAGCGTCGTTCTGCACGAACGCCACAACAGAGGGCACGACGGAGTTCGCTGGCGGGGCGTCGGGGTCGTGCAGATAGTCGATGCGTCCCATGGTCAGGCTCCCGTGATGTCGCGTTCCGTGATCGGGCGGGCGTGCTCCCACGTGTGATCGATGCTATTCGCATATGTATCGAACAGGCCGCCACCAGGCAGGCGACGCAGGTGCAGGGCGGGGGCCATGAACGCGCCGATGCCGTAGACGTGCGGGTTTACCAGCATCTCGTCATCGGAGCGGTAGATCGAGTTGTAGAGGGTCGAGTCATGCAGCCGGAAGCCGATGCCCGGATGGCCCCGCAGTAGCGGGCGGTACAGCACCAGAGCGTTGCGAATCTTGCCATCCATGATCTGGTGGCCTTCGTCTACGCCGCGTTGCCGAACGGCCGCACTATCGGGGTCCCCCAACAGGATCCGCACGCGGACGCCCGCCGCCACCTTGGCTTTCAAGAGGTCGTGGAACACGGGGTCTTCTGAGAGGAAGAGTCCGGCGTAGACCAGCACGTCAAGGCTCTCCTGCGCCCTGTCGTACATGTCGCGCCAGAAGCCGGACGGCACCGTGTGGCGATGCGGGAACACCGTGGCAATCTCGGCTTTGGTCAGGTCCGTTGCCGTCTCTACTGCGCGGCCATCATCCCACAACGTCGTGACGTCGACTTTGAGAACCGTAGCGGTGGCGTACTGATGGCGCCGGTACGGCACCTTGCCCTGCGTGATCCAACGTTCGACGGTCTTCGGGTTGACGTCGATCGCTTCAGCCAGGCTCTGAACGGTCATGTTCCGGGCTAACAGGGCCGACCGCAAACGCTCATTGGACATCTGCACCCCCGGTGGGACGTCTAGGGACTTCTTGAAGGTAGCCAGAACTCCCCAAGCTGTCTACGTGCGAGGTGAACAACTCCCCTGACCTGCGGCCATTCTGAATGTGCGCCAAGAAGTCCCGGCGCAAAACCAAGAGGTTCCGTCAGCAAGCTTGACGGCCCCCTATGCGGTACCTGTAAAACAGGTACCGCAACGACCGAACGAACAGCTCGGTTGGAAGGCGGCTTCATGCCGCATGCGCAGAGGGCGGGGACGCTGCAATCCCGCTAAAGGCCAGGCAGAACAGGGTTTCGGCCCGTACTGGCGAGGTGGCCCGGCGACCGCGAGCAACGGCCGGCGTGTGGGGACATGGTCCCCCTTGCAGTGATTGTTCCCTGCCCCTTCGACCTGGGAGTTCTGATGCTTCGACGAACCCTTTGGGTGCCGCCGTGATGGACCGGCCGGCAGTGCCAGTGCGACACCCGAGCCAGTGAGTGGAGCGCACGCGCTCATGGCCGAACCGGTCCGCCCCTTACCTGCCATCGCAGCGGCTAGCGCTGCGGCCGGTTGCCTCCCCCGCCCGTCCGACCGCGCTGCGCGTGCTGGCCGTACGGGCGGGGTGGCAGGGAGCCGGAAAACCCCCTCGCCTCTTGGAGTCGGTATGCCCGCGACTGTCGAGATCGTTTCGTTCGGTTATCTGCACGACGCGCAGCCGGCGGCGCATCTCACGATCGACCTGCGGCACCACTTCCGTGACCCGCACGTGTCGCCCAAGCTGCGCTACATGACCGCCGACGACGAACCGGTCCGCGCGGCGGTGATGGGCACGCCCGGTATCGCCGCCCTGGTCGAGGCGACCGCGACGGCGGTGGCCGCGTTCGCGTCCGGTCCCAGCGCCGGAACGGTGACGGTCGCTGACGGATGCGCCGGCGGCCGGCACCGTGCCCCGACGTTCGCCCGTGCTCTGGCCGAGCGGCTCACCGCGGCCGGTCACACGGTCACGGTCCGCCACCGCGACATGGCCAAGCCCGTCGTACAGCGCTGACCTTGCCCCACCAGCCCCGGCAGGCATGCCGTGAGGGCGCCGGATCGGATCCGGCCCGGGGCACGCTCCGTCACCTGTTCGCAGACCTGAGAGGAACCAGGCATGGGCAAGCTCACCGACCGGATGCGGCGCCAGGCCGACGACAACCGCGACGCCGCCGACTGGGCACGCGCCCACGGCCGTGACGACCGGGCGAAGGAACTGGAGGACCGCGCAGACGAACTGGGGTCCGGCCGCGTCACCGACGTCACCGACCAGGTCAGCGCGCTCACCCGTTGGGCGTTCCGCGGTCGCTGACCTCTGAGATTTCACGCAATGAGCCCCGGCATCCAGCCGCGAAGGGCGCGAGACCGAATCTCGCCCGGGGCGCTCCGGCCGCCGCTCGGTGGCCGCGCCGCACCTGTCGGGTGCGGATTTCCTCCTCAACGGCGAGCGGTCCCCGGGGTGCGACCCGGGGACCGCGGTTGGGCCGTTCACCTGCTAGGAGTCCACGACCCATGAAGCACATCGTTGCACTTCACGCCGCCGTCGGCGACGGGTTCGACCGTGAGCCGACGGATGCGGAGCTTGACGTGATCGCGGTGGAGACGCCGCTGATCGACGCGGAGGTCGAGTTGCTGGACGTGCGGATCGCGCTGATGGACCGCACGCCCGCCGATGTCGACAAGCGCCGGCTGCGCAGGGCCCTGCACCGCGTCCTGATCGCTCACGCGACGCTGGCCAACCATTCCACGACGGGCATGGGGGTGGGCGCGTGAGTGCCGAGACCCCGACGCTGGACAACCTGGTCGCGCCGCTGCGGGCCCTGCGTCTGTTGGCTGCGGACTTCGGGCACCTGCCGGCGCCGACCGTGAGCCTGTCGCCGATCTTCCCCAACCGGCTGCAACTCTCGCTCCACGAGGGGCTGATGGAGTTCGAGGAGTGGCGGGAGGCCCTGGGGGTCGCGCCGGACGCGGTGACCTACCGCGAGCAGAGCGGCGGCCGGACCCGTGTCCTGCGCGCGTCGGCGTCCTACGGTGGCGCCGACCTGGAGCTGATCGGTTACGGCGACGTCTGCACTCCGGTGCTGGTCGGGGGCGCGGCATGATCCGCCTGATCAGCACCGCCCGCCTTGAGCAGCTCACGGCGGACGCCGCGGCAGCCCGTGAGGATGCACGGCAGGCCGGCGTGAGCGCGGGCGTGGCGTTCGGTGAGCACGTGCGGGCGCTGTTCGCGGTCACCGGTCGTGCCGAGCGGGCAGAGGCGGCCATGTCAGAGGTGGGCGTGCTTCTGTCCGCGGCGGTGAAGGAGCTGTCCGCGGCGCAGCAGGAACTCCTGCTGAAGGACCTGGAGATCCGCCGACTGCGTCAGGAGTCGGAGCGCTGGCCGCTTGAGGGCGACACTCTCACCGTTCTCCTGCACCACGGTGAGCCGCACGCCGTCTACGCCTGCCGTGCCGACGCGCACGCGGACACCGCCACCCATGGATTCCCGGCGGATCACGTCTGGAAGCCGTGCGATGAACGCCCGGCCGCCGCGTTCACGTGGCGCTGTGAGGCGTTCATCTACGACCCCGCGTCCAACGGATTCCACCGCTCGCACCCGTCCGTTCCCGGGGAGCTGGGGGGTGCGGCGTGAACGCTGTTCAAGTGCGTTCAGCGGAGCGGGCCCTGTCGGTCGGGACGTGGCTGATCGTGTGCGGCGCCATGCTGTATTCGATCTTGACGGTCACTCCGCTGATGTCCGCCCACACGCCGGACGAATGGGCGTGGACGGCGCCGATTCTGCCGCTGGTGGTGGATGCCGCGGTGGTCATCGTGGTCAAGCTCGATGACGTGCTCGCCCGCCTCGGGGGACACGGCGGCAGATGGCCGGTGGTGCTGCGGTGGATGACCGGGCTGATGACTCTCGCCCTGAACACCGCCGACTCTGCACTGAAGAAAGACCTGGTGGGCGTAGCCGTCCACGCGGTGGCGCCGCTGCTGCTGATCGTCACCGCGGAGACCAGCCTCGCCTACCGCCGCGCCATCGCCGCCGCCGTCACGGCGCTGGAGACCGAGCAGGAAGCCGGGCGGGAGCGGCGCGAGCAAGCGGCCCGCGAGCGTGCCGAGCGGGCCCGCACCGAGGCCCGCGAGGAGCGTGAGCATTCGGCCGTGATGGCACGTGAACAGCGTGAGCACGAGGCCGCGCTCGCCCGTGAGCACAGCGAGCGGGAAGAGCGGGCACGCCGTGAGGAACGGGCCGCCCGCGAGCAGGCTGAGGCTGCCGAGCGGGAGTCTCGTGAACGCCGCGAACGCGAGCGTGAACAGCGTGAACAGGCCCGTGAACACGCCGTCCGGGAGGCCGCTGAACGGCGTGCGCAGGAGGCTGCCGAGCAGGGTGAGCGTGAGCGTCGTGAACGCGAGCGTGAACAGCAGCGGCAGGCCCGTGAACAGGTTGAGCGGCAGGAGCGGGCGGAGCAGGAAAGGGCTACGCTCCTTGCCCGCGGCCCGGCCGAGACGCGGCTCGAAGAGGGTCTCGCCCGTCGCATCGTGGCTGCCGCGTTCGCGTCGGATCTGTCGGTGCGCGCCGCGGTGGAACTGTGCGGCTGGTCGGTGGGGTGGGTGTCCGCCCGCTACTCCGAGCACCGCACAGCCGGCGACGACGGGCACGGTCAGCCGCACCTGATCGCCGTGGGCGGCCGGTGATGGCCTGGGGGTACAGCAAGTGCCTGGACCCGACCGGCGCCCGCCACGGCATCCCCACCTTCCCCTGGAAGTGCGCCCCCGACGGCTACGCCACCTACCGCCAGCTCCGCGCCCGCGGCCTGCGGCCCGGCGGACAGCCGGTCGCCGCACAGGTTCTGCGCCCGCGCTACCGGCGCGGCCCGCTCATCGCCTACCTGTACCGCATCGACGACGCCAAGCCGGTCCGTCCGATGACCCCGGCGAAGTGGGCGGCGCTGGCCAAGGCGAACACCGCGCGTCGCACCTGCCCGAAGTGCCGCGGGGATGCCGGCTACGTCATCCCCGCCTCGCTGGGCATGTGCGTGCCCTGCGCCTACCCCGACGAACAGTGCGCCGCCTGAACACCCCCATCTAGCTGGGAGTTTGAGTGAACGACACACGTCACCGCGCCCTCACCGCGGGCGCCGTCGCCATCAGCGCGGCCCTGGCCGGGTGGATCGGTGTGCGGCTGTCCGGCTACGGCGTGCCTCTCGCGCTGCTGCTGGCCTGCTGCCTGGCCTGCCTGGCCACGTTCTCCGACCTGCTGTTCCGGCTGATCCGCGCTGGCTCGACGTGCACGCACTGCTGCGCGCGGCCCGGCTGCGACTTCCGCGTGCAGGTGCCCCGCGCCAACGCCGCGGCGAACCGGCGCTGGCAGGAGATCGCCGCCCAGCACCCCCACCGCAACCTCTGAACTGCGCATTCACCCCAGATTCGGCAGGCCCGGCCACCAGCCTCCACAGCATCCGGCCGGGCCCTACTCCCGTGAAGGAGTGCTCACAGCATGACGGAACTCCACGTGGAACCGGTAGCCGTTCAGGCTGCCCCGGTCCCGCCCCCGCCCCCCGACACCCCGCCCGCGCCGGCAAAGGACGTGGCGGAGGTGGAGCACACGCCCGGCGGCTGGCCCGTCGTCCCCCTCGCCCTGGCCGGTGCGAACAGCACGGTCGGCACCCTCGCCGCGGCAACGCTGGTGGGCGGGCCGGTGGCTGCTGCGGTAGCCGCGACCGGGATGGTCGTGCTCGGCACGGTCGCCGCCTCCCGCTCCCGCAAGGCCAGCCCGCGCCGCGAGGCACGGCGGGCCGCGCTCCGTACGGCCGGCCGTGCCGGTGCCCGCTCGGCAGCCCTGCGCAGCAACAGCGCGGGCACCCGCGGCACTTCCCGCGCCCGCACCGGTTCCGGGGGCCGCTCGGGCGGCTCGCGCGCCGGCCGCGGCGGGGGCGGTCTGGGTAAGGTGCCCGGCCAGCACCGCCGCACCACCGACCCCGCCGCGGGCGGGAAGCACAGCGGCAAGGCCGGTCGCGGAAGTTCCGGCACGTCGCTCACCGGCGTGCCCCGCAACACGGCCAAGTCGCCCAAGGCGGGTGAGCGGTTGGGGCAGGTCAAGGCGTTGCGGGCCGCGCAGCAGTCCGCGGGCGGCTCGCGGGGCGGGCAGCGTGCGCAGACCACCGCGGCCCGCCGTGCGGTGGCCGACGCTCGCCGCAACGCCCGCACCAGCGCGGCCCGGTCGGGGAGCCGTACGGGTATGGCCGGGCGCCTGCTCGCCGGTACGGCCGGTAAGGCGCGGGCGGTGCGGGATGCGGCAATCGCCAAGCACCGCGCCCGCCGCGACGCTGCGAACGGCGGCGCGGTCGCCGCACGGCGCGACAGTATCCGCAAGGCACCCGCGCGTAGGGCGGCGCGTCAGGCCCTGCGCAGGTCAGCGGCCCGTTTCCACGGCCGGCGCCTGCTGGCCGCGCTGCTCGCGCTGCCGGTGGGGCTGCTGGGCTGCGTGTCCACGTGGATCGGCCGCAAGCTGGGCCTTCCCGCCCTGATCCACCCCGGCCGGCGCCTGTTCCAGCGCATGGTCCTCACGGCCGGCGAACAGCGTGCCGAGCGCGACGAGAACACCCGCAAGACGCTGCGCGAGCAGGAGACCGCTGTGGAAGCGGAAGCCGAGCAGGACGGCACGGACGGTATCGCGGACAGCGTGGAACGCCCCGCGACCACGGTTCCTACCAGCGTCAACATCCCGGTGAGTGAAGGAGAGAGCGTGTCCGGTTTCCGGTTCGAAGAGGTCGCTTCCGAGATGGAGCAGGCCGCCCACCAGTACGACCCCGAAAACGCCATGGAGATCCTCGCCATGGTCGAGGGCCTGCCCGCCGCGCTGACGTCGGTGGCGAACGTCATGAAGATCCTCGCGGAGCGTTCCGACTCCGAGTTCCCGCTGGAGAAGGAAGTCGCGGACGCCTTCAACGACATCTTCGGCGCCGTGATGAGCGCGGTCGCGGTCGCGGAGGACATGGGGCCGCTGTTCCGGCAGGCGCACGAGCAGGACATCGCCCGCCACGAGGACCCCCGCAACGGCACCGAGGCTGAGAAGGGCTGGAACGTCTAACCATGAGCAGCACCGCCACCGCCAAGAAGCAGAACGTCAGCAGTGGCCCGGTGCTGGACTGGGCGGCCGGTCACGGACCCGTGACCGGCGCCCTGTCCGCGACCACCGGAGCCTTCGCCGTCGCCGCTACCGGCGCCGCCACCGCCATGCCGCCCGGCTGGGCACTCGCCGTCGGCGCCGCCGGCGCGCTGGGCCACACCGTGGTCGGTCTGCGGGTGCGTAACGCGGGCCGCACGCTGGCCACCCGCGCCGCATCCTGGCTGGTCGGCGCCGGGTGGACCACCTGGGCCATGACCCACGGCCCCCTCACGTGGGCTGCGCTGGGTTCGCTGGCCACCATCGGGGTGGGGATCGGCGCCGCCGCCCGCTCCGCCGCCCTGTTCGAAGAGGCCCGCGAGGACGAAGCCCTCGCGGCCGAACAGCGGGCCGTGACTGCGGAGTCGTCCGCTGAGCGGCGGGCGATCGCGGTCGAGTGGGTGGAGCGGATCCAGCGGGTGTGCGCGATCACCGTGCGGGTGGTCGGGGTCGAGATGTGGCAGACCGGTGCCGGGTTCTCCATCGACGCCGAACTCCCGCCCGGCGGCGCCACCTGGAACAAGATCGCGGCCGAGTCGCCGCGGCTGTCCGCGGACGCCCGGCTGCCGCACGGCTGCACCGCCACCGCCGGACCGGGTGTCCACCAGGGCCGCGTCATCATCGATGTGACCACGGCCAACGTCCTGGAAGAGGAACGCACCTACCCCGCCGACTACAGCCCGCTGTCCCTGCACACCGGGATCCCGTGGGGCTACCGCACCAACGCCGAACAGATCCTGGTCTACCTGCGCGAGCAGTGCGCCCTCGTGGTCGGCCCGACCGGGTCGGGCAAGACGAACATGGTCCACAACATCCTCGCCGGATTCGCCCGCGCCGAGGACGTCCTGACGTGGGTGATCGACCTGAACGCCGGCAGCGCTGGTCTGCCGTGGGTGCTGCCCGCGCTGAACGGGGACATTGTCCGCGACGACGGCAAGCCGGTACTGCCCGGGGTGGACTGGCTGGCCGGCACCCACGAGGAGGCCGTGGCCATGCTCGATGCCGCGGTCCGGGTCGCCAAGCAGCGCAAGATGGGCTATCAGGACCTGCTGTCCAGGGCGAACACGGACCTGCTGCCGGTCAGCCCCCGGATCCCTCAGATCATGCTCGTGATCGATGAGGGCGCGGAGATCCTGGCCAGCACCGACCGGGAGGTCCGCAAGCTCGCGGAGAAGATCCTGGAAGTCATCCGGATCGCCCGCGCCATGGGCGTGCGCACGGTGCTGACCGCGCTCGGCGCGACGGGAAGCGTGGTCGGCAACCTCATGATCCGGCGGGAAGCCAAAGTCCGCGTCGCGCTGACCGGCGGTGAGACCGAGGGCATGGACCTGTCCAAGATGTTCCCCAGCAGCCGCGGACTGCGCGTGGACCAGGCGCCGTTCAAGGGCGCCGGGTTCCTGGGCACCCCGGAGTCACCGGCCGCACTGTTCAAGACGTGGCGGATCCTCCCCGACCAGATCCGTGCAGTCACCGCCGCCACCTCCGACCGCCACCCGAGTCTGGACGACGTGTCCGCCAGGGCGGCCGGCCCCACCTACGCCCGGCGCTGGGACGCCGAACGCACCGCATGGATGCGCGACCACACCCCCACCGCCGACACAGGGCAGGAGACACCGGCCGGGCCGGGCGGACTGCGACTGTCCGCCCTGAACCCCGCTCCGGAGTCACCCGAGGATGCGCTCGCGCGGAAGTTCCGCGAGGAGATCGACGCGCAGTTCGCCACCGCCACCGACCCCCGCACCAGCCAGCCGGAATCGGCGCCGGAGCAGCCGGCCGGACTGAACCTCTCCGCCCTGCGCGGGGAGCAGGACAGTCCCGCGCAACAGGCCGCGCTCGCCGTGCTCCTCGCCGCCGGGCCCGACGGCACCGGGGCATCGGCGATCGCCCGCGCCCTCACGCAGGAGTTCGGGACGACGCGTCAGACGGTGGTCGGGTGGCTGAAAACGTGGATGCAGGACGGCACCGCCGTCCGCGTCGGAGAGGGCACCAAAGCCCGCTACGTCCACCACACCCACACCCCCGACAACTGATCACTTGTCGCTTGTCGCCCACCCGTACCCACACACCGCCTTCCGGGGTCCTGGGCCGTGGAAACGGCTTGTGACCTGGGAGACGACAAGCGACAAGACAAGCCGCACGACAAGACAAGCGACAAGCCACACGACAAGCGGGACGACAAGCAACGCGACCACCACACCCACCCGTCGCGCGGGCCCGCGCCACCACCTGGCGCGGGCCCGCGGCACACTCCGAGGGAGCCGAAAATGCGCCAGCACACCCCGCCCGGCCACCTGGCCCCGCACATCCCCGCCGACACCTGGCAGCACGCTCAGGCCACCGGGCAGCCCGTCGTCATCGTCGTCAACGACCCCGCCCCGCCCGCCTTCCCCTGGCACCGCGTCATCGTCCCGTTCGCCATCGTCGGCGCGGCCGTCGCCGGCGGCTGGGGACTCGTCGCCGCGATCTGCTTCCTGCTCGACATCGCCGCCCACACCGCCACCGTCATCGCCGGCGCCGCCGGACCCATCGGCATCGGCGGAATCACCCTCCGCCTCTTCCGCGGCAAGAACACCTAGCTACGCCAAGGGCGACCCCTCACGTCTCGCCAAAGCCGCGGGGTCGCCCTTGCCCAACCCGTCCGCTACAGACCTGTTGGAGGTCTCCCAGCATGACGCAACCGACCACCTTCCGACGAGTGCGCGGCAGGCGCCCGCGCTTACTGGACCTGTTCTGCTGCCAGGGTGGCGCCGCCAAGGGCTACGACGACGCCGGGTTCGACGTGACCGGCGTCGACAAGGACCCGCAGCCCCGCTACCCGCACCGGTTCGTGCAGGCGGACGCGATCGCGTTCGTCCTCGAACACGGCGCAGAGTTCGACTTCATCCACGCCTCACCCCCGTGCCAGCACGACACCGACTGCCAGCGCCTCCGGGGCAACACCCACCCCGACCTGATCGCCCCCACCCGCACCGCGCTGGAGACGACCGGTCGCCCGTGGGTGCTGGAGAACGTGGGCGGCGCAGTGCCCAAGCTCCGTGCTCCGGTGATGCTCTGCGGGCAGATGTTCCGCCTGGCCAACTACCGGCACCGGTTCTTCGAGACCGGCGGCGGCTTCACCCTCACCCAGTCCGGCCACCCCGCCCACCTTGTCCCCCAGGCCAAGATGGGCCGCCCGGTCCCGCCGGGGCACTACGGGCAGTTCGTCGGCAACTTCTCCGGCGTCGACCTGGCCCGCCGGGTGCTGGGGGTGCCGTGGATGAACCGCGACGGCATCCGCGAGTGCATCCCGCCCGCCTACGCCGACCACATCGGCCGGGCCGCCCTGGCCATGCTCGCCCCGGCCCTGGGGGTGGCGGCATGAGCAACCACCTGCGCACAGCCCTCCAGCTCGCGGCCGAGGGGCTGCCCGTGCTGCCGCTGCGCAAGGGCAAGGTGCCCTTCGCCAACTGCCGCGCGTGCCTGTACACCTCGTGCGGCGGGCGCCCGCACATGAAGACCCCCGGCCCCTGCACCTGCCCCGCCCCCTGCCACGGCTGGGCCGCTGCCACCACCGATACCAGCGTCATCGTCTCGCCGGCATGGGCGAGCGCATGGCAGGGCGCCGCGGCGGTGGCCTACCACCCCGGCGGCGCCGGGCTGACGGTCGTGGACTGCGACAACGCCGACGCCATCGCGTGGGCCCGCGAGACCCTGCCCGCCACCCGGACCGTGCCCACCACCCGCGGCGAGCACTGGCTCTACCGCGGGACGATGCCGTCCGCGAACGGCGTGCGGCCCGGCGTGGACATCAAGTCCACGATGTCCTACTCCCGCTGGCTCGGGCCCGGCACCGGCACCCTGGCCGCGCTGCCCGACGTAGTGCGCGCACTCACCGCCGCCAAGCCCGCGGCCCCCGTACCCGTCAGGGTTCCCGCGCCGGCCGGGGGCGGGGAATGCCGCCACCGCACCCCCGCCTACCTCGAACGCGGGATCGCCATGGCCGTACAGAGCATCACCGACGCCCGCAGCACGATTCACCACACGGTCTACCGGACGTTCCTCGCTGTGCTGTCGACGCACGGCCGGTGCGGCTGCCTCACCGAGGACCACATCGCCCGCCTGTTCACCGCCGCGCAGACCAAGGGCGAAACCGCCCGGCACTGCACCGCCGCGTGGACCAACGCCCGCACCACATTGGGGCTTTGACCATGCCCGAGGACGACGACAAGAACCCGGCCCGGAAGGTCATCGCGGACTACGCACAAGAGCGCTTCCGCTACTTCCGCACCGCGGACGGCACCGTCTACGCACAGCGCAAGGGCCACCCCGTGGCCCGCCCGATCCGCTCCCAGGGAACCACCGGAAGCCACCGCCAAGAACTCATGGTCGGCCTGTTCAAAGACGGACTCGGCACGTTCAACGGCACCGCGATGAAGGAGGCACTCGACTTGATCGAAGCACTCGCCCTCACCGAGCAGGTCCAGCCCGTCCACATCCGCGTCGCCCCCGGGCTGGACGGAGCCACCTGGCTGGACCTGGGCCGCAACGACGGACAGTCCGTGCGCATCCACCCCACCGGCTGGGACATCGCCGTCCCCGACCCGGCAGAGGTGTGCTGGCGACGCACCCAGCTCACCGGCGAACTGCCCCTGCCCGTCAAGGACACCAACGGCAAAGGCATCGACGCCCTGTTCCGGCTGTGCAACTTCGTGAACGCCGAGACGGAGTGCCTGGCCATGGCCTGGCTGGTCGGTTGTTTGGAACCCTCCGTGCCCGTGCCCGCCCCGTTCCTCACCGGCCCCCAAGGCGCAGGCAAATCCACCGCCGGGCGGATGCTGGTCCGGCTCATCGAGGGCATGAGCAGTGACCTGCGCCGGGCCCCGAAGGACGAGGACAACCTGATCGCGGCCGTCGCCGCGGGATGGGTCACCGCGCTGGACAACCTCTCCCACATGACCCCGGACCTGTCCGACGCCATGTGCTGCATCGTCACCGGAGCCGAGTCCGTCAAGCGCGCCCTGTTCACCGACGGAGACGTCTTCCGCGCCCGCTACCGCCGCCCCCTACTCCTGACCGGCATCGACGTCGGCGTCATCCGCCCCGACCTCGCCGAACGCCTCCTCCCGCTGCGCCTGGAACGCCCGAAGGTGCGGCGCACCGAAGCCGAGCTGTGGGCGGAGTACGCCAAAGCCCTGCCCGTCATGCTCGGCTCCCTGCTGGACCTGACGGTCAAGGTCCGCGCCGCCACCGCCGTAACGCCCACCGACCTGCGCATGGCGGACTTCGCTCACCTGTGCGCGCAGCTCGACCAGGCCATGGGCTTCGGCGCGCTGGCGGCCTACCGGGCCGGGCTGGACGACCTCAACGACGACGTCATCGAGGGCGACCTGCTCGCGCAGACCGTGCTCCAGTACGCGGCCGGCATGGAACCCGGGGCGCAGGAGCGGATGACGTCTGCGGAGTGGCTGCACCTGCTCACCCGGCTCTACAGCGGCGAGGACTGCCGCCCCCTGCCCAAGGGATGGCCGGCCACCGGCAAAGTCCTCTCCGACCGGCTCAAGCGCCTCCAGCCCACCCTCGCCGCCCGCGGCCTGAATGTGGACTGGGGACGCACCAAAGCGGCCCGCTACATCGAACTCACCGAACCCGTACCGGCACCCGTACCCGGGCCGGAGCAGGAAGCCGCGTTCTGAGCCCGAGGTCACCGCACAACAGCAAGAAGAGCACCCGGCCCGACGCTGCGATGGGTGCTCCTCTTGCTGTTCGGTGCGCAGCACCGCCCCAAGGGACGTGCCGCACAGCGGCTCCTTCTTCGCTCTCTGAGCCGCGCACAACAACAGACACCACCCCCTCTCTTTCCTAAGTAGGGGAACACTGCGTCACCTGCGTCACCCACGTCCGGAGAACGGCCCCTGACCAGTAGAGGAGGGGGTGACGCAGAGCCGATCCGGCTGCGTCATCGTGCGTCACCTGCGTCACCGGGGGTGACGCAGGTGACGCGGCGGTGACGCAGCCCACCGTGCTCCGTCACCGATAACCGCAGGTCAGCGACCTGAATGACGCAGGTGACGCGGTGACGCAGAAATCCGAACCTCGGACACATGCGCCCTGCTCTCTCCGCTTGGAGCCTCCTATGGCAAAGCCGATAGACCCGGATCCCCGCGCCACTCTCCGAGGCGGCCTCCCGGACCGGTACCTCACCCCCGACGACATTGCCGACATGTTCGGCGTGCCGCTCGAAACCGTCTACCAGTGGCGCAGGAAGCGCACCGGACCGCCCGGCTTCCGGATCGGGAAACACGTCCGCTACGACCCGGCCGACGTGCGCGCCTACGTCAGCCAGCGCAAGAGCGCCTGCCAGAGCGCCGCGTAGCCAACCAGCCCAGACAGCAGGGAGAGCCGCCACGGGTGGCTCTCCCTGCTGCATGTCGAGAGGACCGCCGCTGTATGGCCGGCCACATCCAAGACCGTTGGTACAAGACCGAGACGGCGCCGAACGGCAAGACGATTAGGACGAAGACTGATCGCTACGGGACCGGCTTGCGCTACCGGGCCCGCTACGTCGCTCCGGACGGAAGTGAGCGCAGCAAGTCCTTCCCGGACAAACAGAAGCGACTGGCAGAGGCGTGGCTGACGCAGATCGCGGCTGACATGACCCGAGGCCAGTACATCGACCCGTCGGCCGGCAAGGAGACGTTTAGGGAGTTCGCCACTCAGTGGCTGGCATCCCAGACAACGGACCCTTCCACCATCGTGAACATGGAGTTGAGGTTCCGGCTGCACGCCTTTCCCTACATCGGTTCTCGCTCCCTGAGCGCGTTCCAACCCGCCCACATCCGTACGTGGGCACGGGCACTCGCAGACTCCGGCATGGCGTCGTCGTATCAGCGGACGGTCTTCGCCAACGTCTCCGCTGTGTTCGGTGCCGCCGTGGACGACGGCATTCTGACCCGAAATCCCTGTCGCGCAGGCTCTGTCCGGGCACCCAGGCTGGACCGACGGAAGGTCAAGCCGTGGACGCGTGATCGGGTGGTTGCGGTCCGGGGAGGACTTCCGAGCCAGTACGCGACGGCCGTCGATGTGGGCGCAGGGTGCGGTTTGCGGCAGGGCGAGATCTTCGGGCTGGCCGTCGACGAAGTCGACTTCGTCGGGGGAGTGGTCCACGTCGTGCGACAGGTCAAGCTGATCGGCCCGCAGATGGTGTTCGCCCCGCCCAAGGGCGGCAAGCTGCGAGACGTTCCGCTGCCCGACGTGGTGTCGGATGCGCTCGCCGCGCACATCACCCGCCGGCCACCCATCGACGTCACGTTGCCGTGGAAGACCCCGGACGGGCCGCCGGTCACAGCCAGGCTGCTGTTCTACTCGCGAGAGCGTAAGGCGCTGAACAGGAACTACTTCAACATGTACCTGTGGAAGCCCGCCCTGATTGCTGCCAGCGTCATCCCGGAACGGGGGCCGGGGGAGCGTTTCACACCTTCGCGCGAGCACGGTATGCATGCCCTGCGCCACTACTACGCGTCGGTGCTGCTGGACTCGGGGGAGAACATCAAGGCCCTGGCCGAGTACCTCGGTCATTCCGACCCGGGATTCACGCTCCGGACGTACACGCACCTGATGCCGAACAGCCAGGACCGTGCGCGCAGGGCAATCGACGCCGCGTTCGGCGCACCGGGTGCGGACGCTGGCCCGGTGGAGCCGATGCGTTGAGCTGAGCAATGGCCCGGCTGTAGGAGCCGGGCCCGAAACAGGCCGTCGGCCGTGCCCTTCCGGCGAGGAAGAACACGGCCGACGGCCCACACACGGCCCAGGGGAGCGGAAACCCGCTCTGACCTGGGGCGATATCACACGTCGAAGTACAGCTCGAACTCGTGCGGGTGCGGGCGGAGCTGGAGCGGGGCGATCTCGTTGGTGCGCTTGAAGTCGATCCACGTCTCGATCAGGTCGGACGTGAAGACGTCGCCCGCGAGCAGGAACTCGTGGTCGGCCTCAAGACGGTCCAGGACGGCCGGGAGGGAGGTCGGGACCTGGGCGACGCCCGCGTGCTCCTCGGGAGCCAGCTCGTAGAGGTCCTTGTCGATCGGCTCGGCCGGCTCGATCTTGTTCTTGATGCCGTCCAGGCCCGCGAGGAGCAGGGCGGAGAAGGCGAGGTACGGGTTGCCGGAGGAGTCGGGCGCGCGGAACTCGACGCGCTTGGCCTTCGGGTTGGAGCCCGTGATCGGGATGCGCATCGCGGCGGACCGGTTGCGCTGCGAGTAGACCAGGTTGACCGGGGCCTCGAAGCCGGGCACCAGGCGGTGGTACGAGTTCACCGTCGGGTTGGTGAAGGCGAGCAGCGACGGAGCGTGCTTGAGGATGCCGCCGATGTAGTAGCGGGCGGTGTCCGACAGACCCGCGTAGCCGGCCTCGTCGTAGAAGAGCGGGGAGCCGCCCGCCCACAGCGACGAGTGGATGTGCATGCCCGAGCCGTTGTCACCGAAGATCGGCTTCGGCATGAAGGTCGCGGTCTTGCCGTTGCGCCAGGCCACGTTCTTCACGATGTACTTGAAGAGCTGGAGGTCGTCGGCCGCGGCGAGCAGCGTGTTGAACTTGTAGTTGATCTCCGCCTGGCCGGCGGTGCCCACCTCGTGGTGCTGGCGCTCGACCTGGAGGCCGGACCGGCCCAGCTCCAGGGAGATCTCGGCACGCAGGTCGGCGAAGTGGTCGACCGGCGGGGTGGGGAAGTAGCCGCCCTTGTAGCGGACCTTGTAACCGCGGTTGTCCTCGGTCGCACCGGTGTTCCAGGCGCCGGCCTCGGAGTCGATGTGGTAGAAGGACTCGTTCGACGTGGTGGCGAAGCGCACGCTGTCGAAGACGTAGAACTCCGCCTCGGGGCCGAAGTACGCGGTGTCGGCGATACCGGTGGACGCGAGGTAGGCCTCGGCCTTCTTCGCCACGTTGCGCGGGTCGCGGGAGTACTGCTCGCCCGTGATCGGGTCGTGGATGAAGAAGTTGATGTTGACCGTCTTGTCGCTGCGGAAGGGATCGACGCGCGCGGTGGACAGGTCGGCACGGAGCGCCATGTCGGACTCGTGGATGGCCTGGAAGCCGCGGATCGAGGAACCGTCGAAGGCGAGCTCCTCGGTCGGGTCGAAGGCCTCCGCCGGCACGGTGAAGTGCTGCATCACACCCGGCAGGTCGCAGAAGCGGACGTCGACGAACTTGACGTCCTCGTCCGCGATGAACTTCTTGGCCTCGTCGGCGTTCTGGAACATCCAGCTCCTCCTACTCCCGACCGTCCCGCCGGGGTGGTAGTTCGTTCGTGCGGCCAGTGCGGTGGCACACGCTGCATCGACCCTAGGGAGGGGTGATTTCTCGGGCGTGACCCATTTGTTTCGCAGAAGTTAACCGGGTTCCCTTCCACCCTAGCGCCGACACACCCCGCCGTACCCGGGTCACAAGGGGGCGCAGTACCTTGGAGGAGTGGACAAGAGGCAAGCAATCGGATCATGGCTCTCCGGTCCCCGAGCGGCCATGGAGGACGCCGGGGCGGACTTCGGTTACCGCGGCGAGCAGCTGGGTCTGCCCGAGGAAGGGCCCGGTTCGATCGCCCGCCCCGGCCGCCGGCTCGGCGCACTCGCCGTGGACTGGGCCCTCTGCCTCTTGATCGCATACAGCTTGATCACGGATGGCTACGGACAGGCCACCGGCAACTGGGCGCTGCTCATCTTCTTCCTGCTCGGCGTCCTCACCGTCGGCACCCTCGGCTTCACCCCCGGCAAGCGCCTCCTCGGCCTGCGGGTGATCGCCCTCGACACCGGCACCGTCCAGCCGCTCCGCGCCCTGATCCGCACGGTCCTGCTCTGCCTCGCCGTCCCCGCCCTGATCTGGGACCGCGACGGCCGGGGCCTCCACGACCGCGTGGCCCGCACGGTCGAGGTCCGCACCTGAGAGGTCTGACGCCGGTCGGGTGACGGCCGGGCCCCGTACGGCCCGGGGTCCCGGCCCCGCCGTACTCCGTTCGCGACACTGCCGCCATCCGGCGTGGAGGTGGTGGACAGGTGTCGTACGACAGCCCATCGACGATCGTGGCCAGAGCGGCACAGGTCGCCGAGGTCGCGGCGCGTTACACGGACGAGGCGGAGACCGCCCGGCGGCTCTCGCCCCAGGTGGTGGACGCCGTACGGGACGCGGGTTTCGCCCGGCACTTCGTCCCCGTCGCCCACGGCGGCCGGGCCGGCGCCTTCACCGAGGTGACCTCCGCGGTCACCCGGGTCGGCGAGGGCTGCACCTCGGCGGCCTGGGCGGCCTCGCTCGCCGCCTACGCCGGGCGGTACGCGGCGTTCCTGCCCGCCGAGGGCCAGGCCGAGATCTGGGCCGACGGACCGGACGCCCTGCTGGTCGCGGCACTGATGCCGGCCGGCACCGCGCAGCGGGTCGACGGCGGCTGGCGGCTGAGCGGCGAGTGGAAGTACATCAGCGGCGTGCACTTCGCCGACTGGGCGCTCGCCTGCGCACCCGTCCCCGACGAGCCGTCCGACGATCCGGGCGGACGGCCCCCGGTGCGCTACTTCGCGGTGCCGAAGGGCGACTTCTCCGTCGTCGACAGCTGGTTCACGCTGGGGATGCGGGGGACCGGCAGCGACACCCTGGTCCTGTCCGACGTCTTCGTTCCCGAGCACCGGACCCTGGCCCGCTCGGCCGTCCACGCGGGCCGGGCGCCCGCGTCCGACGCGCGCTGCCACATCGTCCCGATGCACGCCGTGAACGCGCTGCCCTTCGCCGCCCCGCTGATCGGCGCCGCGCGAGGCGCCCTGCGGGCCTGGATCGAGCGGACCGGCTCACGCGTCGACCGCCGCGGCCGGTCCGTCGGCGAGATGCCCTCCACCCAGGTCACCCTGGCCCGCTCGGCCGCCGAGGCGGACGCCGCGGAACTCCTCGTACGGCGTACCGCCGCGGTCGCCGACGGCACCGAGACGCCCCCGGAGGGCGAGGCCGCGGTCCGCGGCGCCCGGGACCTGGCGCTCGCCGTGGAACTGCTGGTCTCCGCCGTCGACCGGGTCTTCCGGGCCAGCGGCACCTCGGGACAGAACGCCACCGACCCCGTCCAGCGCTTCTGGCGGGACGTGAACAGCGCCGCCTCCCACGTGGCCCTGTCCTTCGAGTCCACCGGCGCGGCCTACGGCGCCTGGGCGCTGTCCGGCGACGCCTCCGCGCCGCGTCGCTGACCGGGCCGGACCGCCGCGCGGTCCGGTTGCTGGTCAACTACGGCGGCGGCATAGTCGAGCTGGATGCCGGTCACGCTGCCCCACTCGCTCGACCACGGACAGTGAGGCGCCGGCAAGGCCCGACAGGTGGTGCGTCCGTCATGACGGAGCAGGACATAGCCGAGGCCCGAGCGGCCACCGACGAGTTCCGGGCCGCGATGGCCCGCTTCCCCTCGGGTGTCGTGGTGGTGACCACACGCTGCCACGACGGCACGCCCCGCGGGTTCACCGCCAGCTCGTTCTGCTCGGTGTCACTGGACCCGCCGATGATCCTGGTGTGCCTGGCGAACTCGGCCGACTCGGCGACGTCCTTCGGCGGCTGCGACCGGTTCGCGGTCAGTGTGCTGTCCCCGGTGCACCGTCCGCTCGCCGAGCGGTTCGCCACCAAGGGCGTCGACAAGTTCGGCAGCGGCGGGATGCGGCTCAGCCCCGACGGGCTGCCGACGGTCGAGCGGGCCCTGTCCGAGCTGGACTGCGTCATCCACGCAAGACACCCGGCCGGGGACCATGTGGTCCTGATCGGCCGGGTGACGGGGGTGAGACTGGGCGAGGGGCCGCCGATGGTCTACTACGACCGGGCGTTCAGGACGCTGGCCTGAGACCGGGCGTCCGGCGGCGATTCCTCAGCGGGCCTTCGGCCCGCCCTTCGGAAGCTTCATGCCCTTGGGCATCGGCCCCTTCGGCAGCGGCATGTTCTTCATCAGGTCGCCCATGGCGCGCAGCCGGTCGTTGGTCGCGGTCACCTGCGGGCCGGTGAGCACACGGGGGAGCTTCAGCATCGTGGTGCGCAGCTTCTTCAGCTCGACCTGGCCCTCGCCCGTGCCCACGATCAGATCGTGCACCGGTACGTCGGCCACCACGCGGTTCATCTTCCGCTTCTCGGCGGCCAGCAGTGTCCGGACCCGGTTCGGGTTGCCCTCGGCCACCAGCACGATGCCGGCCTTGCCGACCGCGCGGTGCACCACGTCCTGGCTGCGGTTCATCGCCACCGCCGGGGTGGTCGACCAGCCGCGGCCGACGTTGTCGAGCACGGCCGCCGCGGCGCCGGGCTGTCCCTCCATCTGCCCGAAGGCGGCCCGCTCGGCCCGGCGTCCGAAGACGATCGCCGTCGCGAGGAAGGCGAACAGGAGGCCCAGGATGCCTAGATAGATGGGGTGACCGATCAAGAAACCGATCCCGAGGAAGACACCGAGCGTAACGATGCCGACTCCCGCGAGAACAAGACCGATCTTCTTGTCGGCCCTGCGGGTCATCTTGTAGGTCTGAGCGATCTGCTTCAGTCGCCCCGGTTCAGCAGCGTCCGCTGCCGTGTCCTTCCTCGCCATGGCACGAAGTCTACGTGGCTCCCGGCCCGCCTTCGACGGCGGTGCGGCAACGAGACCCGGCCCCGGCGGCCGGCGGCGCTCTCAGGAGCCGGCGGCGAAGGTCTGCTCCAGGACGCGCTGCGCCTCGACCCGGTCCTTGGCGCGGCGGCGGTCCTCCAGCACGGACGTCCAGGCGTTGCGGCGGGCGGTGCGCTGGCCCCCGCTCATGAGCACGGACTCGGCGACGCGCAGGGCGTCGGCGAAAGACGGAATCGCGGTGGCGCGAACAGGCGCGGCCTTCATGGTGGAGGGTCCCCCCTAGGTGGCTCCGGAACTGGAGTAGGTGACGTGAGCCCAGCGTCACTCTCTGGTGTTACCAGGGCGTGACCGACCGGTCAAACACCAATGAAACCTTGATACGGGGGCGCAAAACGCTGACGCGGTCCTGACGTACGCCCTCATCAGCGAGGACGGTCAGGACCGCGTCGTATCGGCCAGTACTGGCAGGTAGGAGCTTGTGCGCGAGTTCACACACTCCCCCTCAACTCCCGGCGAGGGGTCTTTGTGTGACGGGGTGTCAGACGGCCTGCGAGGCGACGTACGCGCCACCCCGCTGCGGAGCAGCAGAATGACGCTGCTCGACGGCCATCTGGTAAAGGCGTCCCGCGCGGTACGAGGAACGCACCAGCGGGCCCGACATCACACCGGAGAAGCCGATCTGCTCGGCCTCGTCCTTCAGCTCCACGAACTCGTGCGGCTTGACCCAGCGCTCCACGGGGTGGTGGCGCACCGAGGGGCGCAGGTACTGCGTGATGGTGACCAGCTCGCAGCCCGCGTCGTGCAGCTGCCGGAGCGCCTCGCTGACCTCCTCGCGGGTCTCGCCCATGCCGAGGATCAGGTTGGACTTGGTCACCAGGCCGTAGTCGCGGGCCTCGGTGATGACCTTCAGGGATCGGTCGTAGCGGAAGCCGGGGCGGATGCGCTTGAAGATCCGCGGGACCGTCTCGACGTTGTGCGCGAAGACCTCGGGGCGGGAGGAGAAGACCTCCGCCAGCTGCGCGGGCTCCGCGTTGAAGTCGGGGGCCAGCAGCTCGACCTTGGTGCGGCCCGCCTCGCGGCCCGCGGTCTGCGCGTGGATCTGGCGGACCGTCTCCGCGTACAGCCAGGCGCCGCCGTCCTCCAGGTCGTCGCGGGCGACGCCGGTGATGGTGGCGTAGTTCAGGTCCATGGTGACGACGGACTCGCCGACCCGGCGGGGCTCGTCACGGTCGAGGGCCTCGGGCTTGCCGGTGTCGATCTGGCAGAAGTCGCACCGCCGGGTGCACTGGTCGCCGCCGATGAGGAAGGTCGCCTCACGGTCCTCCCAGCACTCGTAGATGTTCGGGCAGCCGGCTTCCTGGCAGACCGTGTGCAGGCCCTCGCTCTTCACGAGGTTCTGCATCTTCGTGTACTCGGGGCCCATTTTCGCCCGGGTCTTGATCCACTCGGGCTTGCGCTCGATGGGGGTCTGGGCGTTGCGGACCTCCAGGCGCAGCATCTTGCGTCCGTCGGGTGTGACTGCGGACACGACCGGCTCCCTAAGCGTTGATTCTTCGGCGACTTTCAGGGTACGCCCGTTGAATTGTTGGTCAGCGTGGCGTTGGCCTCACTGATGACGGGCGCAACCACGGTCCCCCGGCGCCTGCGCGGCAGGCACCCCGGCCTCCGCGCGGTGGGCCTTCGACGCCTACGCGGCCGGCGTTTTCTCGATCTCGCGCGGCTTGAGTTCCGCGTTCTCCAGTACGGCCTTCAGATGGCGTTCGACGACCGGGAGGACCTCCTCGACCGTGACGTGCCGGCCCAGCTCGTTCGCCAGGGAGGCGACGCCCGCGTCGCGGATGCCGCAGGGGATGATCCGGTCGAACCACTTGTTGTCCGGGTTCACGTTCAGCGCGAAGCCGTGCATGGTGACGCCCTTGGCGACGCGGATGCCGATGGCCGCGATCTTGCGGTCCTCGCGGCGCTGGCCGGCATTGGAGGGGGCGTACTCCGGGCCGTTGAGCCGCGGGTCGAACTCGTCGTCGTGCAGCCGGGGGTCGAAGTCCAGGGAGAGCCCGCCGAGGGCCGGGCGCCGGGCGACCGGGTCGCCGAGCACCCAGACCCCGCTGCGGCCCTCCACCCGGCTGGTCTCCAGGCCGAACTCCGCGCACGTGCGGATCAGGGCGTCCTCCAGACGCCGTACGTGCGCGACCACGTCCACCGGGCGCGGGAGCTTCTGGATCGGGTAGCCCACGAGCTGGCCGGGGCCGTGCCAGGTGATCTTGCCGCCGCGGTCCACGTCGATCACGGGGGTGCCGTCCAGGGGGCGTTCGTTCTCCGCCGTGCGCCGGCCCGCGGTGTAGACGGGCGGATGCTCCAGGAGCAGCACGGTGTCCTCGGTCTCGTCGGCGAACCGCGCCGCGTGCACCCGGCGCTGCTCGTCCCACGCCTCCTGGTACTCGACGGCGTCCGCGCCGAACCCCATGCGGACGAACCGCAATCCACTCACGGCAAGCGCCTCCCTCGACGCGTTGTTGTGTCAGGCACGTAATGCGCCCAAGCCACTGTACGTCCGTCCCGTACGCGTCAGTCCTGAGGGCAATCCTCACACGATCGGATGAAAGGACGCCGGAATGTGCGATCGCCTGCTCACACTCCGCTACATTCGCGCCGTCCACGAGGCCATAAGGGCTGCTCACAGGCGACCGGGCCCTTGCGGCCCGGAAGGCAGGAGATCGCACCGCAGATGACGGAACGACCCGCGCAGCGCACTCCCAACCGACAGCTCGCCGCGCTCATCGCAGAAGCGGGGTTCTCCAACGCAGGTCTCGCCCGCCGCGTGGACCAGCTCGGCCTCGAACACGGCCTGGACCTGAGATACGACAAGACGTCCGTCACCCGCTGGCTGCGCGGACAGCAGCCCCGCGGCACCACACCCGCGCTCATCGCCGAGGTCTTCACCCGCCGCCTCGGCCGCCGGCTCACCGCGCAGGACCTCGGCCTGGACGCGTGCGCGCCGGTCTACGCGGGGCTGGAGTTCGCCGGCAGCCCCGAGGAGGCGGTCGACATCGTCGGCGGCCTGTGGCGCAAGGACTCCGGCAGCCATGCCGAGCTCCGGAAGATCGCGTTCACCGCGGCGGGGCTCGTGGTGCCCAGCCGCGACTGGCTGATCGGCAAGGCCGACGAGAAGGTGGCCCGCGGCGAACAGCCCGTCCGCGTCCCCCCGCAGGGCCGCCCCGTCGTGCCCAAGCAGCGCGCGCAGGGCGACCGCGGGCCCGGCCAGCGGGTCACCGGCGGTGACATCTCCGCGCTCCGCTCGGTCGGCGAGCTCTTCCGCACGCTCGACAACATGTACGGCGGCGGGCACGCCCGGCAGGCCCTCGTGCGGTACCTGGAGCACGAGTGCGAGCCGATGCTGCGCGGCACCTACGGCGAGCAGACCGGGCGCCGGCTCTTCGCGGCCGCCGCCGACCTCACCCGGCTCGCGGGCTGGACGTCGTACGACATCGCCGCGCACGGGCTTGCGCAGCGGTACTTCGTGCAGGCGCTGCGGCTCGCCCAGGCGGCGGGGGACCGGTCCTACGGCTCGTACGTCCTCGTCACCATGAGCCGCCAGGCCGTCTACCTCGGCCATGGGCGCGAGGCCGTGCAGCTGGCCCGGGTCGCCCAGCAGGGGGTCGGCGGGGCCGCCCCGTCGATCGTGCAGTCGCTGCTGCACGCCGCCGAGGCGCGTGGGCACGGGGTGCTCGGGGAGGTGCGGGCGTGCACGGCGTCGCTGGTCCGCGCGGAGCGGGCGCTGGAGTCGGCGCGGCCCGGGGACGAGGTGCCGCACTGGGCGCGGTTCTTCGACGAGGCGCAGCTGGCGGACGAGTTCGGGCACTCGCACCGGGATCTTCAGCAGTTCCGGTCGGCGGCGCAGCATGCGGAGCGCTCGCTCCAGTTGCGGGCGCCCGCCTTCGCGCGCAGCCGGCTCTTCTGCCGGGTCGTCCTCGCGACGGCCCGGCTGGGTCTGGGCGAGCTGGACCAGGCGTGCCAGCTGGCCGCGGAGGCTGCGGGGCAGGCGGCGGAGATGCGGTCGGTGCGGGCAGTGGAATACGTCCGCGACTTCGAACGCCGCCTGGAGCCCTACAAGGACGCGGCCCCCGTCAGGGGCTACCGCGACAAGGTCGCCGCCTTGCAGTAGGCGAGTGGGGGTGCGGGTGGGGGGCGTTGGCGCGGCCCGGCGCCGACGGGGTGCCGCCGCGCCCACCCGTGCCGCCCTGCGGCACGCCTGCCCGCGGCTACGCGGGCAGGCGGGTCAGGGGCGCGGGGAACTGCGCGACCAGCCCCCACCGGGGCCGCAGTCGTACACGCACCCCGCTCACCGCTACGCCGCGCGTACCGTCACAGCCTCCGCAGGGCACCCGCTCCCAGCGCCAAGATCCGCCAGCACCGCCCCCGCCCCCCGCCGCCCCGAGTGCAACGCCCCCTGCACGGTGCCGGTGTCCCGATGATCCCCGCACACATACAGCCCCGCCATCAACCGCACAGGCCGCCGCAGATCATGCGGCACCCGCATCGCCGGCACCGCCTCCGCCGTGTGCTGCACGGCAAGCGTCTCCCACCGCCGCGTCCCCACCCCGTACAGCCGGGACAGATGCATCCGCACGGCCGTGTCGAGATCCCCCGGCGGAACCCCCAGCACCGTCGACGAGATCAGCGCCCGCCCCGCAGGGGCCCGGCTCGGATCGACGGCGCTCACCACCGCCGTATGGGCCACGGGCCCGCCCCGGTCCGCGTCGAGCAGCAGCGCGTCCCCCGTCGCCGGCGGCTCGTCCGTGGTGTGGTGCACCACCGTCACCGGATGGAAGTCCGGCACACGCAACCCCGGCAACAGCTCCGCCGCCGTCCGAGCGTCCGTCGCCAGCAGCACCGCCCGGCACCGGAACTCCCCGTGCTCCGCCGTGGTCACCGACGTCGTGGACACCGACGTGACCCGCACCCCGGTGTGCACGGTGCCCGGCGGCAACCCCCGCGCCAGCAGCTCCGGCAGCGCCTCGGCGCCACCCTCCGGCAGCGCCAGCCGCCCGCCCGCGTACGCGCGCAGGGCGAGATCGGCGACCCTGCTGGACGTGGTCAGCTCCGGATCGCACAACAGGGCGGCCAGCAGCGGCCGTACGAACCCGTCGATGGTGCGGGCCGGAAGGCCGCGAGCCGCGAGGGCCTGACCGGCGGGCTGCTCGGGACGGGCCAGCAGCCGCTCGACGGGCGTGGCGGCGAGCCGGGCCAGCGCGGTCCGCAGCCGGGCATGGTCGACGGCGGTGCCGAGCGGCCGCGGCGCCGGCTGGGACCGGGGCAGCGGCTGCGGCCGCGGGGCGCTCGCCAGGGCGCGCACCGCATGAAGTGCGCCCCTCGCGCTCCCTCCGTTCGCCGGGGCCCCAGCATGGTGCCGCCGCCCGTCGCTGTGCAGCAGGACACCCGGCGCGAACGGCCGGAGCACCAGGCCGTCGAGGCCCGGGTTCAGCCGCAGTTCGGGATACGCGGTGGACAGCAGCTGTCCGATCCGGTCGAGCCGGAAGCCGTCGACCTTCTCCGTCGACATACGGCCACCGACCCAGGGGGCGGCCTCCAGAACGGCCGTCGTCACTCCTGCGCTGGTCAGCCTCCGTGCGGCCGAGAGCCCTGCGACCCCGGCTCCCACCACGACGACATCCGCCTGATACGCGGGCTGAAGCACGTGCCCCTCCTCGACGTTGCACGGCCGGTGGAGACCTGATGCCCCCAATGGCCTCCGGGGATACCCGAGTTGGGGTTGAGGGTAGGGACGTGATCGGCCGCGGTCAGTCGCGCACGCACAGGGCACGGTCGCACGCCGGTGGCACATAACGGCGCGGAGAGAGGAGGAGAGGAAGGGCGACCGGGCGACCGGACGGCCGTCACGGCCACCCGGTCGTATACAAAACAGCGGCGCCCGCGCAAGCAGGACAGCGGCGCCCGCGCGGACTCAGAGAGCAGCCCGCACCGCGTCCTCGACCGTCGGGAACGCGAACACGAAACCGGACTCCAACAGCCGCCCCGGCAGCACCCGTTGGCTGCCCAGCACATCGCCGGCCATCTCACCGAGGACGGCCCGCAGCACCGGCGACGGCACCGCGAACAGCGTCGGGCGGTGCAGCACCCGGCCCATGGCGTCGTTGATCTCACGGTTCGTCAGCGGCTCGGGCGCGGTGAGGTTGAACGGCCCCGACAGGTCGTCACGGTCGATCAGATGACGGATCGCGGCCACCTCGTCGTGCAGCGCGATGTACGACCAGTACTGCCGCCCGTCGCCAAGCCGCCCGCCGAGCCCCGCCTTGTACAGCGGGAACAGCCGCCCCCACGCCCCGCCGCCGCGCGCCACCACCAGACCGGTACGGGTGAACACCGTCCGCACACCCGCCTCGTGGGCCGGGGCCGCCGCCGCCTCCCACTCGACACACAGCTCGGGCAGGAACCCCGTACCGGCGGGCGCGCTCTCGTCCACCGCGCGGTCGCCGGTCTCGCCGTAGTAGCCCATCGCACTGCCGTTCACGAAGACGCGCGGCGGCTTGTCCATGGCGGCCACCGCCTTCGCGAGCGCGCCCGTGCCGAGCACCCGGCTGCTCCGGATCCGCGCCTTGTACGCGTCCGTCCAGCGCCGGTCCCCGACCCCGGCACCCGCGAGATTGACCACCGCGTCACACCCGGCGAGTCCCGCCGCGTCGACGCGGCCGGCCTCCGGGTCCCAGCGGACCTCCGACTCGTCCCGGGGTTCGCGCCGCACAAGGCGCACCACTTCGTGTCCGTCGGCGGTCAGCGACTTCGCGAGGGTGCCGCCGATCAGACCGGACGCGCCGGCCACCGCGATGCGGGAAGGTTCCATGGGTCCATCCTCCCTGGGCCGCCGCGAAACGCGCGGGCCGGGCCCCGTACGGCCGCCGTACAGTGGCGGTCATGCCGGAACCGTACATACGCCATGCCACGCCCGAGGACGAGGGCACGCTGATCCGTCTCGACCGGGACTGCTGGTCCCACCAGCACGCGGTCACCCCGCGGCCGGACGAGGACGCACCCTTCTTCGGGAAGCGGAGCGGCCCCCTGGACCATCTGATCGCCGAGATCGACGGACGGCTGGTCGGTTACGTACGGCTCGGGTTCCCCACGGAACTCGTCTCGAACACACACGTCCGGCAGATCCGCGGTCTCGTCGTCGCCGAGGAGGCCCGCGGCAAGGGGGTCGGCCGGGCGCTGGTGCGGGCCGCCGTCGACGAGGCCCGCGTCCGTGGCGCCCGCCGTATCTCCCTGCGCGTCCTCGGCCACAACACCACCGCCCGCACGCTCTACGAGTCCGAGGGCTTCGCCGTCGAGGGAGTGCAGCCGGAGGAGTTCTACCTGGACGGCGAGTACGTGGACGACGTCCTCATGGGCCGCCGCCTGTGAGCCGGGGTGTCAGGTCGTGACCAGGTCGCCCGTGTCCACCGCCGCCGTGGCGTCCGCGGCGCTCCGCGCGTCGCCCGCGACCTCGTCGGCCGTGAGGACGTAGCCCGTCTCCGCGTCGGAGGTGGACCGGGCGAAGACCACCCCGTAGACCTTGCCGTCGGTGGTCAGCAACGGGCCGCCGGAGTTGCCGGGGCGGACCGTGGAGCGGATCGAGTAGATCTCGCGGGTGACGGACTCGTCGCTGTAGATGTTCTGGCCCGTCGCCCGCACCCGGTTGGCCACCGTCGCCGCCTGGAGGTCCAGACCGCCGTCCTGCGGATAGCCCGCGACCACGGCCGCGTCGCCGCGGTCGGCGTCGTCGTCGAAGGGGAGCACCGGCGCGGTCAGCTCCGGCACGTACAGCACGGCCACGTCCTTGTCCGGGTCGAACAGCACCACCGTGGCCGGATACGCCCGCCCGACCCCGCCGACCCGCACGGTCGGCTCGTCGATGCCGGCCACCACGTGGGCGTTGGTCATCACATGCTCCCGCGCGTACACGAACCCGCTGCCCTCGCGGCCCTGGTCGCCCGCGACACCCTCCACCTTGACCGTGCTGCGCTTGGCCGCCTCGGTCGCGGCGGCGGTGACGCTGTCGCCGGAGGGGCGGGCCACCTCGGCGGTCGACTCGTTCTCGAACGGGTTGAAGACCTGCGGGAAGCCCGCCTCGGTCAGCGCCGACGTGGCCCGCGAGAACCACGCCGGAGTGGTGTCCGGCATCGCGTCCTGCACCGTGCCGAGCAGCTTCGAGTCCCGGATCGCCGTGGTCAGCGTCGACGACGAGGACGCGGCCAGCACACTCGCCGCCACCCACGCCACGATCAGCACGGCGACCGAGTTGGCGACCGCCCCGCCGATGCCGTCGGCCACCCGCAGCGGGCCGTAGTCCAGCTCCCGGCGCAGCTTCAGCGCCAGCCGCCCGGCCAGCTCGTGACCCACGGCCGCCGGCACCAGGACCGTGCAGACCGCGGTGATCGTCGCCGCCGTGGAACCCGGTGTGACCAGGTCCATCACCCATGGCAGCACCCATACGCCGATGGCCGCGCCGCCCACGAAACCGGCGAGCGAGACACAGCCGGCGACCAGACCGCGCCGGTAGCCGGAACCGGCGTAGAGCACGACCGCCAGCACCAGCACGATGTCGAGCAGGTCCACGAAAGCCGCCCTTCTCTCGGACCGAGCACCCGTAAGTACGCGTGGAACGGTCCCGGTGATCAGCCGCACGCCCACGCCGTGCCGGGAACCGGCCACGCACGCGTGTACAGCGGAAAACGTCGTGGACCAGGACGATGGTTCCACCGGGTGGCACAGCACACATCGCGGGCGGCGCGGAACACCCCGACAGTGGGACCATGTGTGCCTTCCGACCGCCCTTCCGCCGGGCAGTCCGTGAGAGACGTGTGGTGCAGCGCCGCCTGGGGCTCAGGGGTGCGGTACGGGGCTTCGTCGTCCCGGGCGGCGGAACGGGCAGCGGTACGGGCCTGGGCGCGGCGGCGACGCGCCCCGCGCGGGACACTCCCAAGCCTCCGCAGCCTCCTCCGCGCGCGCCGGAGACGCCCACGGAGGTGGTGCCCGAGGCGCCCAGAGGGGTGGTGCTGGAGAAGCCCGCGGCGGCCGTTGTGCTCCGGAAAGTCGCACCCGCGAAAGTCGCATCCGGAAAAGTCGCGCCCGCGCGGGACGTGCCTTTCGACGAGACCCCCGCTGCCGAGGCCCCGCCCGCCTCCAGGGGTACGCCCTTCCAGGGCATCGCCCCCCGGCTGCTCCGGGTCCGCGAGGCCACCCCCCGGGCGGCCCTCGTCGCCCTCGGCTGTGTGCCCGGGATCGCCGCCGTCACCGTGCTGGCGCTGTGTGCCGTGGGTGTCGAACGGGGTGTCGAGGCGCGGGCCATGGTGCGGGAGGCCGCCGCGCGGCCCGTCGGGCATCCGGCGCCACGGCCGGAGATCGTGCCCAGGTCGGTCTGGCTGGAGGCGACGGCGGGCCGCACGCCGCCCCCGCGCTACGACGACAAGGTCGTCGCCGTCTTCGTGCACCACACCGACTCGCCCAACCGCTACGACTGCGCCGACGCGCCCCGCATCATCCGGTACCTGTACGCCGGCCAGACCGGCCCGCGGGACTGGGACGACATCGGCTACAACTTCCTCGTGGACCGCTGCGGAACCATCTACGAGGGCCGCGCGGGCGGCGTCGACCGGGCCGTCACCGGAGCCCACACCCAGGGCTTCAACCACCGCACGGCGGGCATCGCCGCCCTCGGCACGTTCACCGCGGGCGCCGAGGTGCCGCGCGTGATGACCGACGCGATCGCGGCGCTCGCCGCGTGGAAACTGGGCCTGACCGACACCGACCCGCGGGTCGACGTCCGGCTGGTGTCGAGCAACAGCCTCAGCCGGTACGCAGCGGGCACCGCCGCCACCCTGCCCGCCCTCGCGGGCCACAAGGACGGCTACATGACCAGCTGCCCCGGCGCGGCCCTCACCGCCCGCCTCCCGGAGATCAGGGCGCTCGCGGCGCGCCTCCAGGGCCGCACCTGACCACACCGGTCACCGGCGGGAGAGATAGACCCCCAGCGCCTTGTGGAGCAGCCTGCCCTGTCCGCCCAGCGGCAGCTCCCACTCCCCGACGTACTCGACGGCCTGTCCGCCCGCGCCCGTCTTGAACAGGAGCCGGCCCAGCAGCCGGTCCTCGGCGAGCTGCGGGGAGACGGACCGCAGGTCGTACGTCTGCGCCCCGGTCGCGTGCGCGTCCCCGAGCATCGTCCACAGCAGCGCGCTGGAGGGCCGCAGCTCACGCCCCAGGCGGCCGGAGGCGGCGTACGAGTGCCAGACCCGGGAGCCGACGCTGATCATGAGCGCCGCGGAGAGCACCTCGCCGCCGTACTGGGCGAGATAGAGCTGGAGCCGGTCCTGGTCCTCGGCGTTCAGCGCCGCCCACATGCGCTGGAAGTAGCCGAGCGGGCGGGCCCGGAACCCGTCGCGGCCGGCGGTCGCGGTGTACAGCCGGTGGAAGTCGGGCAGGTCGCGGGCCGTACCGAAGTCGACCCGGACACCCGCCGTCTCGGCCGTGAGCAGCGACTGCTCCCAGTGCGGTGCGAGGGCCGCCCGCAGGTCGTCCATCGAGCGCCCCGCCAGCGGGATCCGGCAGCCGTACCGCGGCTGGCCGAGACCGAAGCCGTTGCTGTCGTCCGGGTCGCACTGCCGCCACCCGAGCCGCTTGAGCCGCTCCACGGCGTCCAGCGCGTACCCGTCGACACCGTCCACGGGCAGCTCGCGCAGATGCCGTACGTCGGGGTCGGCGATGCCTGCCGTCACGGTGGCCGCGTCCCAGTGCCGCACCACGAGCGGCGGCCCGATCCGCACCGAGAATGCGCCGATCCGCCGCAGATGCGCGACCAGCGGGTCCAGCCAGCGGTCCAGGCGCGGGGACCGCCAGTCGATCGACGGTCCGTCGGGGAGGTAGGCGAGATAGCGCCGGGTGCCGGGCAGCGGCCGGTACAGCACCAGGGCCGTGGTGATCAGCTCGCCGTCCTCGAACCAGCCCACGCTCTCCGGCAGCCAGTCGGGCTTCACGTCGCCCCACTCGGGGATTTGCAGATGGCTCGCGTCCGGGTTGTTCCGCAGATGGGCGAGATGATCCGCGCGCGTGATCTCCCGTACGAACGGGCTGGTCATGGCTGGGTGCTCCTGCTCGGGGCGGCCACCCTAAGCCGGAGATCACACAACAGGTCAAGGGGCCCCGGCGTGAACCTTCCGCCTCGGCCGGTGACGTCGGTCACCAGCCCGAAGACGCGCACAGGGTCCTCGTAGCCCGCTCAAAGACCGTCCCGAGCCGGCCTGCCTACCGTCGGGGACACGTACTGACCGGAGGTGGGGATCATGAGCAGCACGAGCAGCGGTCACCGGCGGGTATGGATGGTGGTCTGCGCGGTCGCGACGGTCGTCCTGGGGCCGGCCGCCGTCACGGCGTCGGCGCTCGACGACGCCAACCAGGCACCGATGCGCCACGCGGTGCGGGTCGCCCAGACGCAGGCGTACATCCCGACGGACACGAGCCGCCGCAGGGCCGCCTGACGCACGGCACCGGCCCGGATCGGACCCGACCGGTGTCACACCTTGAAGCGCTCCCAGAGGCGGGGATACCGCTCCGCCAGCACCCCTTCGTCCTCGAAGTCGACCGGTGTGCCCTCCGGCTCCGCGGACGCGGGCGCGATCCCGAGGTCGGGGGCGACCGTCCCGGTGAGCTGCTCGTAGGCCTCGTCCGCGGCGTAGCCCAGCTCCTCGCCGTCGCCGTCGATCTCCTCGTCGAAGTCGTCGAGGAGGTCGGCGAGCGCGTCCGGGTCGTGCAGCGCGCCCTCGAAGACCTCCCGGCCCTGGCCGATCAGCCAGCACCGGAAGAAGTCGAAGGCGTCGTCGCTGATGCCGTCGAGCAGCACCCAGGCCGCGCCCCACAGGTCCCAGCGGTAGGCGCGGTTGTAGCGGGCCTCGAAGTGACGGGCGAAGTCCAGCACCATGTCCGGGTCCAGTTGGACGAGCCGCTCCACGAGCAGGTCGGCCTGCTCCTCCGGGTCACCCTCCGCGGACTCGCGGGTGGTGTCCACCAGCTCCCAGAACTCCGTCTCGTCCATCACGCCACCAGCATCGGGCCTCGGCGGGGGCACCGCACGCGGAGTGCGACGGATTGTTATGAGCGCCTGATTCCGGTGAGCGCCTCGCCTACTCCGCCCCCGCCCGGTACAGCGCGGCCTGGCGTCTCGCGTCCTGCGCGAAACGGCGTCTCAGGGTCGCCGGGGACAGCACCTCGGCCTCCGGGCCCAGCGCCGTCAGCTGGGTGTGCGCGACCTCCTCCGACTCGACCCGCAGCGTGACCCTCGACCAGCCCGTCGCGTCCGGCCGGGCCGTCTCCAGCGCGTCCCGCGCGGACACCGGATCCATGGCGTGCGGCAGTCTGCGCACACCCTCGGGGGAGAGCCGTACGGCCACCTCGGTGCGCAGCAGTGAGCGGGCGAACCGGAGCGCCTGGTCGTCCCAGAAGCCCGGCAGATCGAACGCCTCGTCCCGCGTGAACCGCTCCTCGCCGGCGTCGACGGCGGTGAACCGGTCGATGCGGTACGTCCGGAAGGAGCCGGTGTCGGCGACCCGCGCGCACAGGTACCAGACGCCGGCCTTCAGGACGAGGCCGTACGGTTCGAGGCGCCGCTCGACCTCGGTGTCCCCGCGCCGGTAGCGCGCGGTGACCACCCGGTCGTCCCAGACGGCGTCGGCGACGGCGGGCAGCAGTGCGGGCGTCGGGGGCTCGCGGAACCAGTTCGGCGCGTCCAGGTGGAAGCGCTGTGCCGCTGTCCGGGACGCGTCCTGGAGGGACGGCAGCAGGGCCGCGGAGACCTTCAGGCGGGCCGCCGAGGCCGCGTCCTCAAGGCCCATCTCCCGCAGGGCGCCCGGGACGCCGGACAGGAACAGGGCCTCTGCCTCGCCGCGGTGCAGGCCCGTCAGGCGGGTGCGGTACCCGCCGATCAGGCGGTATCCGCCGGCCCGGCCCCGGTCGGCGTAGACCGGGACGCCGGCCTCCGACAGCGCCTGCGCGTCCCGCGTGACGGTGCGCTCGGAGACCTCCAGCTCGCGGGCGAGCTCCGCGGCGGTCATGGAGGGCCGGGACTGAAGCAGCAGAACCATCTTGATGAGCCGTGCAGCGCGCATACAGCCATGATGCCGGGCCCCACTGACACAGGGGCGCGCTGCCGGGTGCGGCCCGGTGGGGGCTGGTCGCGCAGTTCCCCGCGCCCCTAAAGGACGCGCAGTTCCCCGCGCCCCTGGAAGGTGGGTCCGCCTGGGCCGACCTGCTTTTTAGGGGCGCGGGGAACTGCGCGACAAGCCACGACGGACCCGCGGCCGAACTACAACCCGTACCGCTCCCGCGCTTCCTTCACGGACGTGGCCTTGACCTCACCCCGTCGCGCGAGCTGCGCAAGCGCCGCGACGACGATCGACTCCGCGTCGATCCCGAAGTGCCGACGCGCAGCGTCCCGCGTGTCCGACAACCCGAACCCGTCCGCACCCAGCGACGAGTAGTCCTGCTCGACCCACTGCGCGATCTGGTCGGGAACCTGCCGCATGTAGTCGGAGACGGCCAGCACCGGCCCCTCCGCCCCCTGAAGCGCCCGCCGCAGATACGGCACCCGCTCCTCACCCCGCAGCAGCGCCGCGTCCGCCTCCAGCGCGTCCCGCCGCAGCTCGCTCCAGGACGTCGCCGACCACACGTCGGCGGACACGCCCCACTCCTCGGCGAGCAGCCGCTGCGCCTTCAGCGCCCAGTGGATCGCCGTACCGGAGCCGACGAGCTGGATCCGCGCGGCGTTGGCGGCAGGCGAAAGCCCCGCCGACTCCGCCGTGTTGAAGCGGTACAGGCCCTTCACGATGCCCTCGTCCACACCACCGGGCTTCGCTGGCTGCGGCAGCGGCTCGTTGTAGACCGTCAGGTAGTAGAAGACGTTCTGGTCCTCGCCCGGGGCCGCCTCGCCGTACATCCGGCGCAGCCCGTCCTTGACGATCGCGGCGATCTCGTAGGCGAACGCCGGGTCGTACGTCAGCGCCGCCGGGTTCGTCGCGGCGATCACCGGCGAGTGGCCGTCGGCGTGCTGGAGACCCTCGCCCGTCAGCGTCGTACGGCCCGCCGTCGCGCCGATCAGGAAGCCGCGGCCCAGCTGGTCGCCGAGCTGCCACATCTGGTCGGCCGTGCGCTGCCAGCCGAACATCGAGTAGAAGATGTAGAACGGGATCATCGCTTCGCCGTGCGTCGCGTACGACGTCGACGCGGCGATGAAGTCCGCCATGGAGCCCGCCTCGGTGATCCCCTCGTTGAGGATCTGACCGTTCGTGGCCTCCTTGTAGTACATCAGCTGGTCGCGGTCGACCGGCTCGTACGTCTGGCCCTTGGGGGAGTAGATCCCGAGGGACGGGAAGAGCGACTCCATGCCGAAGGTGCGCGCCTCGTCCGGGACGATTGGCACCCAGCGCTTCCCGCTCTCCTTCTCGCGGACCAGGTCCTTGAGCAGCCGGACGAGCGCCATGGTCGTGGCCACGTTCTGCGTGCCGGAGCCCTTGTCGAAGGAGGCGAAGGCCTTCTCGGCGGGCGCGGGCAGCGGGGCCAGCGGGTGGGTACGGCGGGCCGGGGCGAGGCCGCCGAGTGCGGCGCGGCGCTCCTGGAGGTAGCGGACCTCGGGGGAGTCGGCGCCCGGGTGGCCGTAGGGCACCACGCCGTCGACGAAGTCGCTGTCCCGGATGGGCAGTTCGAGCAGGTCGCGCATCGTCTTGAACTCGTCCACCGTGAGCTTCTTCATCTGGTGGTTGGCGTTCTTCGACGCGAAGCCCTGGCCGAGGGTGTGGCCCTTGACGGTCTGGGCGAGGATCACGGTCGGCGCGCCCGTGTGCTCGACGGCGGCCTTGTAGGCGGCGTACACCTTGCGCGCCTCGTGGCCACCGCGCGAGAGGTGGAAGCACTCCAGGATCTTGTCGTCGCTCAGCAGCTTCGCCATCTCGGCGAGCGCCGGGTCCTTGCCGAAGAAGTCCTGGCGGATGTAGGCGACGTCACGGGTCTGGTACGTCTGGACCTGCGCGTCCGGTACCTCGCGCAGTCGGCGTACCAGCGCGCCCGTGGTGTCGAGCCGGAACAGCTCGTCCCAGGCCGTGCCCCACAGCGTCTTGATCACGTTCCAGCCGGCGCCGCGGAACTGGGCCTCCAGCTCCTGCACGATCTTGAAGTTGGCGCGGACCGGTCCGTCGAGGCGCTGGAGGTTGCAGTTGATGACGAAGGTGAGGTTGTCCAGCTCCTCACGCGCGGCCAGGGCGAGGGCCGCCGTCGACTCGGGCTCGTCCATCTCGCCGTCGCCGAGGAACGCCCACACGTGGGACGCCGAGACGTCCTTGATGCCGCGGTGGGTGAGGTAGCGGTTGAAGCGCGCCTGGTAGATCGCCGACAGTGGGCCGAGGCCCATGGAGACCGTCGGGAACTCCCACAGCCAGGGCAGCCGCCGCGGGTGCGGGTACGACGGGAGGCCGTTGCCGCCCGACTCCTGGCGGAAGTTGTCCAGGTGCTGCTCGGTGAGCCGGCCGTCGAGGAAGGCGCGGGCGTAGATGCCGGGGGAGGCGTGGCCCTGGATGTAGAGCTGGTCGCCCGAGCCGTCGGCCTCCTTGCCCTTGAAGAAGTGGTTGAAGCCGGTCTCGTAGAGCCAGGCGGCGGAGGCGAAGGTGGCGATGTGGCCGCCGACGCCGTGTTTGCTGCCGCGGGTCACCATCGCCGCCGCGTTCCAGCGGTTCCAGGCGGTGATCCTGGTCTCCATCTCTGTGTCACCGGGGGCCGAGGGCTCCGCGGGAGTGGGGATGGTGTTGACGTAGTCGGTCTCGAGGAGCTTGGGCAGCGCGACGCCGTTGCCCTCCGCGCGCTCCAGGGTGCGACGCATCAGGTACGCGGCGCGGTGCGGGCCGGCAGCCTTGGCGACGGCGTCCAGGGAGGCCTGCCATTCGGCGGTCTCCTCCGGGTCCCGGTCGGGGAGCTGGTCGAGCTCGCTGGGCTGGATGGCACGGGGGTCGGTCATGTCGCCGCCTTCCTCAGTCGAAGGGGGTTCCCTCATCGGTAAGGGTTCGGGGTTGCCCTAGGTCTTTGGCAGGACAGGGCGTGGGCGCTGGTGCGGTGGCACCGTGCGGCTTCCGCCGCGTTGGCCCATCCGGGACAATAACTCCCTGATCGATGATCGATCAAAGGGTTCCCGGCTAAAACTTCTCGAAAACGAGAAAGTAGGCACCCGGTGCCTTTCGGGCAGGCACCCGGTGCCGCGTTTTCGAACGGTTTTCGCAGGTCGGAACACGTATGAGCGAACGGGCGCTCACTGGCGTCGAACGGTTCCTCAGGGCTCGTGACGCGGGGCGCAGCCCAGTACGTGCGCCTTCACCAGCTCCGCGATCCGGGGGTCCCGGCGGCGGAACGCGGCCACCAGGTCCTCGTGCTCCTCCGCGTACGACTGCTGCACGGTGCCGAGCCAGCGGATCGACAGGGCCGTGAAGACCTCGATGCCGAGCCCTTCCCAGGTGTGCAGCAGCACGGAGTTGCCGGCCGCGCGGACCAGTTCGCGGTGGAAACCGACCGTGTGGCGCACCTGGGCCGTGCCGTCCGACTTGCTGTCGGCTTCGTAGAGCGCGGTGACGTGCGGTTCGAGTGCGGAGCAGTCGTCGGCCAGGCGGTCCGCCGCGAGTTCCGCCGCGATGGCCTCCAGGCCGGCCCGGACCGGGTAGCTCTCCTCCAGGTCGGCGGCGGTCAGATTGCGCACGCGTACGCCCTTGTTGGGCGCGGACTCGATCAGGCGCAGCGATTCCAGTTCGCGCAGCGCCTCGCGTACGGGGGTCTGGCTGACCTCGAGCTCCGTGGCGATCCGGCGCTCCACGATCCGCTCGCCCGGCTGCCATCGTCCACTGATGATCCCCTCGAGGATGTGCTCGCGGATCTGTTCGCGCAGCGAGTGGACGACGGGGGCGGTCATGAGGGCTCCTTACGGCGACTGACGTTTAGACAATAAGGCCGGTTCGCTCCGCGGGTGGGGCGGACGGGGGTGCTTTTGCGCAGGTGAGATGAGACTTACACGCCACGGGGCCGGTGGGGATCCGTCGGGGGGCGGGTGCGGGTCCGGTGGGGGCTGTTCGCGCAGTTCCCCGCGCCCCTGAAACCCCCCCGGCCTCAGCACAGCCACCTTCCAGGGACGCGGGGAACCGCACGAGCAACCACCCCCACCCCCGCCTTCCAGGGGCGCGGGGAACTGCGCGAACACCCGCACCGACCCCGGACCCGCACCTGCCCACCGCTCCCGCTTTCCAGGGGCGCGGGGAACTGCGCGAACACCCGCACCGACCCCGGACCCGCACCCGCCCACCGCTCCCGCTTTCCAGGGGCGCGGGGAACTGCGCGAACAGCCCCCACCGGCCCGCGCTCCTGAACGCACCGATGGCCCCACCCCCGAGATCCGGGTGAGGCCACCGACGTTGGTGTGGAGGGACGGACTACAGACCAAGCTCGATCTCGAACTCGCCCGCTTCCAGAATCCCCTTGACCGCGACCAGATAGCGGGCGGCATCCGCGCCGTCCACCAGCCGGTGGTCGTACGACAGCGTCAGGTACGTCATGTCACGAACGCCAATGACCGTACCCTCCTCCGTCTCGATGACCGCCGGCCGCTTCACCGTCGCCCCGATCCCCAGGATCGCGACCTGCCCCGGCGGCACGATGATCGTGTCGAACAGCGCCCCGCGCGAACCGGTGTTGGAGATGGTGAAGGTCGCCCCCGCCAGCTCGTCCGGCGTGATCTTGTTGCCGCGGACCTTGCCCGCCAGATCGGCCGTGGCCTTGGCGATACCGGCGATGTTGAGGTCACCGGCGTTCTTGATGACCGGAGTCATCAGGCCCTTCTCGGAGTCCACCGCGATACCGATGTTCTCGGTGTCGAAGTAGGTGATCGTCCCCTCGCCCTCGTTGATCCGGGCGTTGATCGGAGCGTGCGCCTTCAGCGCCTGCGCCGCGGCCCGCACGAAGAACGGCATCGGGGAGAGCTTGACGCCCTCACGCGCCGCGAACGAGTCCTTGGCCCGGCCCCGCAGCTTCATCAGCCGCGTGACGTCGACCTCGACGACCGACGACAGCTGCGCCTGCTCGTGCAGCGCCTTGACCATGTTGTCGCCGATGACCTTGCGGATCCGCGGCATCTTCACGGTCTGGCCGCGCAGCGGCGAGGCCTCCAGGACGGGAGCCTTCCGCGCGGTGGACGCGGCCGGCGCGGCGGCGGCCGGAGCCGGAGCAGCGGCGGCGGCCTTCGCGGCCTCGGCGGCGGCGAGCACGTCCTGCTTGCGGATCCGGCCACCGACGCCGGTGCCCTTGACGGAGCCCAGGTCGACACCGTTCTCGGCGGCGAGCTTGCGCACCAGCGGGGTCACGTACGCACCCTCGTCGGTCGCCTGCGCGGCCGGCGCCGGAGCGGCCGGAGCCGCCTGCGGAGCCGGAGCGGGGGCGGCCGGCGCGGGCGCCGGGGCGGCGGGCTGGACCGGAGCCGCGGGCTGGGCCGGGGCCGGAGCGGCGGCGGCGGGCGCGGCCGGAGCGGCGGGAGCCGGAGCCGGGGCGGCCGGAGCCGGAGCAGCGGGGGCCGGAGCCGGAGCCTCGGCGGGCGCCGGGGCGGCCGGAGCGGGCGCTGCCGCCGGAGCGGCACCCGCCGCGCCGATGACGGCCAGCTTGGCGCCGACCTCCGCGGTCTCGTCCTCGCCGACCACGATCTCCAGCAGCGTGCCCGAGGTGGGCGCCGGGATCTCGGTGTCGACCTTGTCGGTGGAGACCTCGAGCAGCGGCTCGTCGGCCTCGACGGAGTCGCCGACCGACTTCAGCCAGCGGGTGACGGTGCCCTCGGTGACGGACTCACCGAGCGCGGGCAGCACCACGTCGGTGCCCTCGGCGGAACCCCCGCCGGAGGCCGCCTCGGCGGTGGGCGCCGGGGCGGGCGCGGCCTGCTCGGTGGACGGCGCCGCCGCCGGCTCGGGGGCCGCGGCGGGGGCGGGCTCGGCGGCCGGAGCGGGCTCCGCGGCCGGGGCCGGAGCCTCGGCCGGGGCGCCGGAGCCGTCGTCGATCAGCGCCAGCTCGGCGCCGACCTCGACGGTCTCGTCCTCGGCGACCTTGATGGAGGCCAGCACACCGGCCACGGGGGAGGGGATCTCGGTGTCGACCTTGTCCGTCGAGACCTCGAGCAGCGGCTCGTCGGCCTCGACGCGTTCACCCTCGGCCTTCAGCCAGCGGGTGACAGTGCCCTCGGTGACGCTCTCGCCGAGCGCCGGCAGGGTTACGGAAACCGCCATGGTTTCGGTTGCTCCTTACGAATTGCGGAAGTCTGTGTCGTCGCGCCCGAAGACCGAGAGCGTCAGTCGTGGGAGTGGAGGGGCTTGCCGGCCAGGGCCAGGTGGGCCTCGCCGAGCGCCTCGTTCTGCGTCGGGTGGGCGTGGATGAGCTGGGCCACCTCGGCCGGCAGCGCCTCCCAGTTGTAGATCAGCTGGGCTTCACCGACCTGCTCGCCCATACGGTCGCCGACCATGTGCACGCCGACCACCGCACCATCCTTGACCTGGACGAGCTTGATCTCGCCCGCGGTCCTGAGGATCTTGCTCCTGCCGTTGCCCGCAAGGTTGTACTTCAGAGCGACGACCTTGTCCGCTCCGTAGATCTCCTTGGCCTTGGCCTCGGTGATACCGACGGAGGCGACCTCCGGGTGGCAGTACGTCACCCGCGGGACACCGTCGTAGTCGATCGGGACGACCTT
This sequence comes from Streptomyces sp. NPDC088387, assembly GCF_044753385.1. Taxonomy (NCBI): domain Bacteria; kingdom Bacillati; phylum Actinomycetota; class Actinomycetes; order Kitasatosporales; family Streptomycetaceae; genus Streptomyces; species Streptomyces sp. NPDC088387. The sequence goes on along the minus strand of NZ_JBIVNC010000001.1, from coordinate 436,846 downwards.
CAGACCGGCCAGCCGCTCCGCCACCAGGATGCCCTCGGCGAAGCCGACGTGCGCGAGCTGGAGGGTCGGGACGAGGTCGCCGACGGCGGAGATGGTCGGGACGTTCGTCCGCATGTACTCGTCGGCGAGGACGAAACCGCGGTCCATGGCGACCCCGGCCTCCTCGTAGCCCAGGCCCTGCGAGACCGGGCCGCGGCCGACGGCGACGAGCAGCACCTCGGCCTCGAACTCCTTGCCGTCGGCCAGGGTCACCTTGACGCCGTCGGCGGTGTACTCGGCCTTCTGGAAGAAGGTGCCGAGGTTGAACTTGATGCCCCGCTTGCGGAACGCGCGCTCCAGCAGCTTCGAGGAGTTCTCGTCCTCGACCGGGACGAGGTGCTTCAGACCCTCGATGACGGTCACGTCGGTACCGAAGGACTTCCAGGCGGAGGCGAACTCGACGCCGATGACACCGCCGCCGAGCACGATCGCCGACTTCGGCACGCGGTCCAGTACGAGGGCGTGGTCCGAGGAGATGATCCGGTTGCCGTCGATCTCCAGGCCCGGCAGCGACTTCGGCACGGAGCCGGTCGCGAGGAGGATGTGACGGCCCTGGACGCGCTGGCCGTTGACGTCGACGGAGGTCGGCGAGGACAGCCGGCCCGAACCCTCGATGTACGTCACCTTGCGGGAGGCGATCAGCCCCTGGAGGCCCTTGTAGAGGCCCGAGACGACCTCGTCCTTGTACTTGTGGACACCGGCGACGTCGATGCCCTCGAAGCTGGCCTTCACACCGAACTGCTCGCTCTCGCGGGCCTGGTCGGCGATCTCGCCCGCGTGCAGCAGGGCCTTGGTGGGGATGCACCCCCGGTGCAGGCAGGTACCGCCGACCTTGTCCTTCTCGATCAGGGCGACGTCCAGGCCCAGCTGCGCCCCGCGCAGGGCCGCGGCGTAACCGCCACTGCCACCGCCGAGGATCACTAGGTCGAAAACAGTGCTGGCGTCGTTCGCCACGTCACGTCCTCCATGCATGTGCGCCACGCCGGTCTCCAGTGACCGGTCGGCGGCTGGTGTCCGGCCGCTCTTTGTCTTCGGCCCTTCGGATGGGGCCCTGTCCTGCCGAGCCCATCTTCGCACCTGTCACGCCCGGACGAGACGCGGGGCGGTGGTGTGAGACACCACACCCGCGTCTCCGGGGAAGGGGGGGCCGGGTAGGCGGCGCGGCCGCCAACCGCCAGGGGCGCGGGGCTGCGCCGATATGCGGCTCCGCCGCGGGGCGCGACCAGCCCCCACGCACCCGCGGCCGCCATACGACCGGAGGACCCGAGCTGGAAGGCGCCCTCAGCCCAGATCCCCCGCGGCCGTCAGCTCGGCAAGCCGCACCAGCGTCCGCACCCCGGACCCGGTCCCACCCTTCGGCGTATAACCAAAAGGCCCGCTCTCGTTGAACGCCGGCCCCGCGATGTCCAGGTGCGCCCACGTGATCCCCTCGCCCACGAACTCACGCAGGAAGAGTCCGGCGACCAGGCCGCCGCCCATCCGCTCGCCCATGTTCGCGATGTCCGCCGTAGGAGAATCCATTCCCTTGCGCAGGTGCTCGGGGAGCGGCATCGGCCAGGACGCCTCGCCGACCTCCTCCGCGGCCTCCACGATCGCGGAGCGGAACGCGTCGTCGTTGGCCATCACACCGAAGGTCCGGCTGCCGAGCGCCAGCACCATCGCGCCGGTCAGCGTCGCCACGTCCACGATCGCGTCCGGCTTCTCCGCCGAGGCCGCCCACAGCGCGTCGCCGAGGACCAGCCGGCCCTCGGCGTCGGTGTTGAGCACCTCGACGGTCTTGCCGCTGTACATCCGCAGCACGTCACCGGGCCGGGTCGCCGAGCCGGAGGGCATGTTCTCGGCCAGCGCCAGCCAGCCGGTGACGTTGACCTCAAGGCCGAGCCGTGCGACGGCCACCACCGCGGCGAACACGGCCGCGGCCCCGCTCATGTCGCACTTCATCGTCTCGTTGTGACCGGCCGGCTTCAGCGAGATGCCACCCGAGTCGTACGTGATGCCCTTGCCGACGAACGCGAGGTGCTTGCCCGCCTTGGAGTGCGTGTACGACAGCTTCACCAGCCGCGGACCCGACGCCGAACCGGCGCCGACGCCGAGGATGCCGCCGTAGCCGCCCTTCTCCAGGGCCTTGACGTCGAGCACCTGCACCTTGATGCCGTGCTCCTTGGCCGCGGCCTGCGCGACGGCGGCGAAGGCCTCCGGGTTGAGGTCGTTCGGCGGGGTGTTGATCAGGTCGCGGGCCCGGTTGAGCTCCTCCGCGACGGCCGAGGCGCGCTCGGCGGCGGCCTTGTGGGCCTTGTCGCGCGGCTTGGCGCCGAGCAGCGTGGCCTCGCCGAGCGGGCCCTTGCCGTTCTTGCCCTTCGCGGAGTTCGCCGCGGGGGCGGCCTCCTTGTACGCGTCGAAGGAGTACGCGCCGAGCAGCGCGCCCTCAGCGACCGCACCGACGTCGGCGGCGTCGGCCAGCGGCAGCGCGAACCCGGCCTTCTTGACGCCGGTCAGGACACGGGCGGCGACACCCGCGGCCCGGCGCAGCGCCTCGGACTCGTACTCCGCGTCCTTGTCGGGCTGGGCACCCAGGCCCACCGCCACCACGAGCGGCGACTTGAAGCCGGCCGGCGCGGGCAGTTTGGTCACCTCGCCCTCGGCACCGGAGGCGCCGAGGGTCTCCAGGACGTCGGCGAGCCGCCCGTCGTACGCCTTGTCCACGGCCTCGGCGCCCGCTGCCACGACGGGCCCCTTGGCGCCCTTGGCGACGCCGATCACGATCGCGTCGGCCCGCAGGGCAGGTGCCCCGGACGTGCTGAGAGTGAGAGCTGTCACGGTGGTGAAATCTCGCTTCCAGTGTGAAGTTTCCGCGGCCGAACGGTGTGGGTCGGCCGGGCCCGACAGCCGACGCGGGCGGTCGAAACCGGCATGAGGGTGCGGTCTCGACCGGCGCCCGCACCAGTTCGGCACATATCTGTGACGAGACTACGCGCGTACGCCCACACACTCATTCCCGCGGGTGTTAACCCAACAGCCCCACCAAGTCCACCCCCCACCCAGCAACCCCGCCACCGGGCAACCCCCCCCCAGGGGCGCGGGGAACTGCGCGACGAGCCCCCACAATCCCGCACCCGACCACGCCCCACAGAAGCCCGGCTTCCCACCCAACCCCGCCGCAGGCAACCCACCCAGGGGCGCGGGGAACTGCGCGACAAGCCCCCACCAACCCGCACCGGCCCCCACCCCCCGGAACCCTCAGCCCAGCGCCACCACAACCAGCACAACCACCCCCGCCACCTCCGCCACCGCCCCGAACACATCCCCGGTAACCCCACCAAGCCGCCGCACGCAGCGCCGCAACACCCCCTCGGCCACGGCGACCGCGACGACAACAGCCACACCCGCACGGACAACACCCCCCACCCCGAACATCGCCCCGCAGCCCACCGCCCCGGCGACCACCAACCCCCCAACGGCCAGCGCCCAGCGCAACGGCACGACACCGGCCACCGCCGCCCCCAGCCCCCCAGGCCGCGCAGCCGGCACCCCGACACGGGCGGCCAGCGTCAACGCCAGCCGAGCCACGACCGCCGACACGACGGCCGCGAACACCCCCCACGCCCACGAGTCGTCGTATGCCCGCGCAAGCGCCGCCACCTGCGCCAGCAGCACGAACACCAGCGTGAGCACCCCGAACGGACCGATGTCCGACTGCTTCATGATCCGCAGCGCGTCCTCGGCAGGCTTCCCACTGCCCAGCCCGTCCGCCGTGTCCGCGAGACCGTCCAGATGGAGCCCACGGGTCAGCACGGCGGGCACGGCGACGGAGGCCACGGCCGCCAGCAGGGACCCCGCGCCGAGGAACAGCAGCAGCAGCCCCACCCCCGCCGCGCACCCGCCCACGACCAGTCCGACGAGCGGCGCGCACAGCATCCCGCCCCGGGCCGCCACACGGTCCCAGCGGGTCACCGCGACGGGCAGCACGGTCAGCGTGCCGAAGGCGAAGCGCAGACCGGGGGCGGCGGTCGGGTTCTCGGACATCACGGCAGCGTACGCGACCCCTCCCGGCGCCCCGGAGGGCCCGCGCACGGCCCGCCCGCGGAGCGCCGTCCGGGGAATCCGGCCACACTGGATCCATGGCGTCATGGTGGGAGAGCAACATCATCGAGCCGGGCAAACTCCCGCTGCTGCTCGCCCTGACCGCCTTCGTCGTCACCTTCCTGGTCACCCGGCTGATCACCCGCCTCATCCGGGCCGGCAAGGGCCCCTTCGGCAACGTCAAGGCGGGCGGGGTGCACATCCACCACGTCGTCCCCGGGGTCGTCCTGACCGTGGTCGGCGGGTTCTGCGCGGTGGCCGGCGGACAGCGCGGCTTCGGCTCGGGGCTGGCCGCCGTGGTCTTCGGCATCGGCGCCGGGCTCGTCATGGACGAGTTCGCGCTGATCCTGCACCTGGACGACGTGTACTGGACCGAGGACGGCCGCAAGAGCGTCGAGGTCGTCGTGGTCACGGCCGCACTGGTCGGACTGCTCCTGCTGGGCTACTCGCCGTTCGGGGTCAACGACCTCAACGAGGACGAGCTCCAGAACCGCGCCACCGCCCTCAGCACGATCGGCGTGAACTTCCTCTTCTCGCTCATCGCCCTCTTCAAGGGCAAGGCCCGGATCGCGATCTTCGGGGTCATCATCCCGTTCATCGCCCTGTTCGGCGCGGTCCGCCTGGCCCGGCCGGACTCACTGTGGGCGCGGCGCCTCTACCGCCGGCGCCCCCGGGCCCGCGCCAGGTCCCGGCTCCGCGCCTACCACCACGACCGCCGCTGGGCGGGCCCCAGCCGCCGGGTTCAGGACTGGATCGGCGGCGCGCCCGACCCCGTCCCGGCCCGCGCCCCGGCCCGCCGCTGACGGACCTCCGTAGCCCCAGGACTGCTGGTGGACCAGATGCAGCACCACCGTGAGCGCCACCGCGCCGAACGTCATGGCCACCGCCCCCGCCACCCCCGCCGGCGCAGACCCGTCCGCACGGTGGCGAGAAGCGGGCCCCATTCGGTGCGCGCCCAGCGGGCGAGGGGGGTCCTGGTGCCGGTCATGTCGCGGGCATTGCGCCGGTTTTGAGGACCTTCCGCCCGCCGCGCCCGCCCGCCGCGCCCGCCTGCTCGGCGACCCGCTAGCCGGCGGTCTCGTCCTTGACCGTGCCGCCGTCTGCCGCCTGAGCCACGTCAGCCGTCTCCGGCGTCTCAGCCGTCTCCGGCATCTCCGTCGTCTCAGCCGTCTCCGGCGTCCCGGACTTCTCCTCGTCCGAGTGCTCCGGGCGCTCGGGGAGTTCGGCGGCCAGCGCCGCCGCGGCCCGCACCAGCGGCAGGGCCATCAGCGCACCCGCGCCCTCACCCACCCGCACGCCGTGCGTCAGCAGCGGCTCCAGCGCCATCCGGTCCAGGGCCTTGGCCTGCCCCGGCTCCCCGCTGTCGTGCCCGGCCAGCCACCAGTCCGGCGCGCGGAACGCGACCCGCTGACCGACCAGCGCGCACGCGGCCGCCACCACACCGTCGAGAATCACCGGCGTCTTGCGCACCGCGCACTGCAACAGAAAGCCCGTCATCGCGGCGAAGTCGGCCCCGCCGACCGCGGCGAGCAGCTTCAGCTGCTCCCCGAGCACCGGCCGCGCCCGCCGCAACGAGTCCCGGATCGCGGCGCACTTGCGCATCCACACCAGGTCGTCGATCGCGAGCCCGCCCCGCCCGGTCACCACGGAGGCGTCGGTCCCGCACAGCGCGGCGACCAGCACCCCGGCCACCGTGGTGCCACCCACGCTGACATCGCCGAGCACCACCAGATCCGTACCGGAGTCGGCCTCCTCGTCGGCCACCGCGACCCCGGCCAGGAACGCGGCCTCCGCCTCCTCGACGGTCAGCGCGTCCTCGATGTCGATCCGGCCGCTCCCGCGCCGCACCCGATGCCGTACGACGTCCCCGGGCAGCTCCTGCGGGTCGCAGTCCAGCGCCATGTCGACGACCCGCACCGGCACCCCGGACCGGCGCGCGAGCACCGACACCGGACGGCCGCCCTCCAGCACCTCCCGCACCAGCAGCGCCGCGCTGCCCGCGGGCCGGGCCGACACGCCCAGCTCGGCGATGCCGTGGTCGCCGGCGAACAGCACCACCCGGGGCCGCTCGACCGGCCGCACCGGCACCGTGCCCTGCGCCGCGGCGAGCCACTCACCCAGCTCGTCGAGGCGCCCCAGTGATCCGGGCGGTACGGTCCGACGCTCCCGGTAGGCCTCCGCGTCCCGGCGCACACCCCCGTCGGGGCGCTCGATCAGATCGGTGAAGTCGTCGAGATTAAGCGAGCTCATTCGCCGAACAGTACCGGCCCCGATCGAACGGAACGCCGCCAGATCGCCGCTGGATCGCCGCCGGATCGCCGTCATGTCCGCACGGCGTCGTTGCACCGAAGATCGTGATCCCATACGTTCCGTTTTGCAGCGGATTGTCTACGTCGAGTCTGCCGGACCGCGTGCCGTTGCCGTGCCGTTGCCGGGAGCCGCCGATGCCACCCCCGCCCCTCTCACCGTCACCGTCACCGCCCCCGGCGACCGAGCGGCGCCGCGCCGCCTACGCCGCCGAACTGGCCCTGGGCACCGACCGTTTCCACGAACGGCCCCGCGTCGACTGCCCCTGGTGCGGCTCGCCCGACGTGCGCACCCGGCTCACCACGCCCGATCTGCTCCAGCACAAGCCGGGCACGTTCACCCTCGACGAGTGCCGTGCGTGTGCCCACGCCTTCCAGAATCCGCGCCTCACCCCCGAGGGTCTGTCCTTCTACCACTGGGACGCGCACGAGGCCCGCCTCGACCTCGCCGGGCCCGTCCGCTCCCGGCGCCGGCTGCGGGCGGTCGCCCGCGCGATGCTTCCGTTCCGTGAACCGGAGAGCTGGCTCGACGTCGGCACGGGGTACGCGGAGTTCCCCGAGGTGGCCCAGGCACTGTTCCCGTACACCGCGTTCGACGGTCTCGACCCGACGCCCCGCGTGGTGCACGCGCGTGAGGCCGGCCGGGTGGAGGAGGCCCATATCGGCCATCTCCCCGCCCCGGCGACCGCGGCCCGGCTGCGGGGCCGCTACGACGTCGTCAGCATGCTGCACCACCTGGAGCACACGCCCGACCCGCGCGCGGAACTCCGGGCCGCGATCGGCGCGTTGCGGCCCGGGGGGCATCTGCTGCTCGAACTCACCGACCCGCGTTCCCTGTTCGCCGGGCTGCTGGGGCGGTGGTGGCTGCCGCACACCCAGCCGCGGCATCTGCACCTGCTGCCCGCGGCGAACGTGTGTGCGGAGCTGGAGTCGCAGGGGTGCGTGCTGGTGGCGACGGACCGGGGGGCGGGGCATGTGCCGTACGACGTCTCCGCGGCGGTGTCGCTGGCGCTGGGCCATGTGCTGCCGCCGTCGGACGCGCCCTGGCGGACGGCGCCGCCGTCGGACGCGCAGGTGCGGGTGCGGGGTGTGCTGACGCGGGTCGGTCGGCCCCTGCCGGCCGCGGGGCGGGTGGTGGACGTGGCGCTCGCGCCGGTACTCCGCCGGACCCCGTTCGCGAACGGCTACCGCGTCATCGCCCGCAAGCAATAGCCAGTTGCCCGGCCGTGGCCCGATGGGGGCTGACCGCGCAGTTCCCCGCGCCACCAAAAGCCACAACCGACCGGCGTGGCTGCGGGCAATCGTGCCGCAGGGCGGCACGGGTGGGCGCGGTGGCACCCCGTCGGCGCCGGGTTGCGCAACGCCCCCCACCGCAACCCGCGTCACCCCCGCAGCAGCGTCACCTGGCCGGCCACCACCAGGAGTACCTGCTCGCACTCGCCGGCGACGGCCACGTTCAGGCGGCCCATCTCGTCCCGGTACCGCCGCCCCGACGCGGTCGCCGGCACAATCCCCGACCCCACCTCGTTGGAGACGAGCACCACCACCCGCCGGGTCTCCCGGACGGCCGCCGCCAGCTCCCGTACCCGCTCCCGCAGCAGCTTCTCCCCACCTCCCGCCCACTCCGCGTCGTCCCACGCCCCGACGGAGTCCATCGCGTCGGCCAGCCACAGCGACAGACAGTCGATCAGCAGCGGAGGCCCCTCCTCGGCCAGCAGCGGCAGCAGATCCGTCGTCTCCGTCGTCCGCCACGACCCCGGCCGCCGCTCCCGGTGCGCGGCCACCCGCTCCGCCCACTCCCCGTCGCCGTTGCGCGTCCCCCCGGTCGCCACGTACAGCACGTCGGGAAACGCCTCGAGGCGCCGCTCGGCCTCCACCGACTTCCCCGACCGCGCCCCGCCGAGGACCAGCGTCCGCCGCGGCACGTCCGGCACACTCTCGTACGCCCCGACCACCAGCGTCGTCCCGTCCGGCACCGTCCGCGCCCCGGCCGCCGCGAGCCGCCGGCGCAGCTCGGGGCCCGGCGGTACGTCGTGGTCCAGATGGACGGCGACCACATCGGTCGTGGGCCCCACCGCCCCCACCGCCCGCAGCCGCGCCAACGCGTCCGGCCGCCCCACCACGTCCACGAGCACCATGTCGTACGGCTCCGCCGCCGCGCTGCCCTCCTCCAGGCCGGCCGGCGCGCCCCCCGGCGGCAGATACAGCAGCCGCTGCCCGTCCGGGCCGGTCACCGCGTACCCCGTGCCCGGCGCGTCCATCGCCACGGCCCGCACCCGGTGCCCCGTCAGCAGCGCCAGCTCCCGCCCGTCCGGCACCCGCCCCGGCTGTGGCAGCCCGGCCGGCACCTCGACGGGCGGCCCGTTGTGCGGATGCGTCAGCAGCACCTGCCGTACCCCGCCCAGCGACCGCCCCGCCCGCGCCGCCGCGAAGGCCGCGCCCGGCGTCAGATCGAGCAGCAGGGCGCCGTCCACGAGCAGCGCGGTCGCCGCGCGCGCGTCCGCGCCCAGTGCTTTCGCGCACGCGGCGCAGGGACAGTCGGGGCGGGGGAGGCCCGCGGGGGCGCCGGTGCCGAGCAGAGTCAGTTCCACGGACCGATTTTCACCGCTCGCCGTCCGTCCTGCGCGCCCGGTACCTCCCCACGGGGTGGAGCACGGGATGGACCACGGGATGGACCACGGGGTGGACCACGGGGTGGGCCGGTGAACCCGGCGGGGGGCGGCCGGCTTCGGCCGATCACACTCGGTCTGCGACGGCACACCCAGCGGAGCGCTTAGGCTCAAGACCGGGGCGGGACCAAGATCCGGCCCCGGAACGCATGCGCTCACACCAGGGAGGCCTAGATGGCGGCATGGACGTGGCGGTTCGAGAAGGCCGACGGGACGGAGGTCCAGCCCGCGGTGCAGCCCGAGGAGTTCACCACGCAGGGGGACGCGGAGTCCTGGCTCGGTGAGCAGTGGAAGGAGCTGCTGGCGGGGGGCGCGGACCAGGTGCGGCTGTTCGAGGACCTCACGGAGATCTACGGGCCGATGAGCCTGGCCGCCGCCGCCGAGGCCTGACCGGGCGGGAGGGGCGGCCACCGCCGCCCCTCCGCAGTCCCGTCGGACGTGTTGTAGGGGACGTCCCGCCGCTCACTGCTCGCCGAGTGTCACGTCCACGGACTCCTCGGTGCCGTCGCGGGTGTACGACACCTTCGTCCGGTCCCCGGGCCTGTCGGACGCCAGCGCCTCCGACAGCGAGGTGATCGACGTGATGTCCGTGTCGCCGAGCCGGGTGATGATGTCCCCGGCCTCCAGGCCCGCCTTGTCGGCCGCCCCGCCGTTCTGCACCTCGACCACGGCCACCCCGGCGGGCTGGAAGTCGTCGTCGACGACCGTCCGGCCGGTGATGCCGAGCGCGGCCCGGCCGGAGTCGGTGACCCGGCCCTCCTGGACGATCTGGTCGGCGACCGTCTTCACCATCGACGACGGAATCGCGAACCCGATACCGGGCGCGGCGCTGTCGCCGAGGTCGGGGTCGGTCGCGGCGAGCGTCGGGATACCGATCACCTGACCGTCGAGGTCGACCAGCGCGCCTCCGCTGTTGCCCGGGTTGATCGCCGCCGAGGTCTGGATCATGTTGGCGATGGTGGCGCCCGTACCGCCGCCGGTCTGGCCCTCGCTGACGGTGCGTCCGGTCGCCGAGACGATGCCCTGCGTCACGCTGGACGACAGCCCGAGCGGCGAGCCCATCGCGAGCACGATCTGACCGACCTGCACCTTCGCGGAGTCCGCGAACTTCGCCGCCTTGAGCCCGCCCGGCACCGAGTCCAGCTTGATCACGGCCAGGTCCTGCTCGGGGTAGGCGAAGACCAGCTTCGCGGTCAGCGGCTGTTCGTTGTTGGCGGTCGTGACCTGGAAGGTCTTCTCGCTGCCGACCACATGCGCGTTGGTGACGATGTGCCCTTTGTTGTCGAAGACCACGCCGGAGCCGAGATCGCTGCGGGCCTGGATCTGCACGACCGACGGCAGTACGTCCTTGATGACCTTGAGGTAGTCGTCCTGGAGGTCGCTGGAGGCCCGCGGCGCGGCGGCCTGGGTGGTGTCCGCCCGGTCCTCCTGCCCCGCCGCGGACTTCGAGTCGGAACATCCGGCGACCAGTGCGAGGGAACACGAGAGCAGCACGGCCGGCACCGCCAGGCGCAGGGCACGGAATCGGGAAGCGTCCATGCCCCGAGTCTCACGTCGGGGTGACGGCACGGCCCGCCGTACTCACCCGAACGGGCACACCTGGGCCCAAGGGGCCTTAACCGCGCACACCGCACAGATGCAGCAGCGCCGCGACCCCCCGGTACGGATCCGTCCGTCCCGCGCGCTCCTCGGCCGCGAGCAGGGTCTCCACGTCGGCGGGGAGTCCGGCGTCCTCGGCCGCGGTGTCCGTGAAGATCCGTACGCCGTACCAGGCGTTCAGCGGCGCCGCGATGCCGGCGAGGGTGCCGGTCAGCTCGGAGAGCCGGTCGGCGCGGACGTCCAGGCCGAGCCGGTTGCGGTAGGCGGTGGTGTCGAACGCGGCCAGCGCGCCCGCCCAGTCGCCGGCCAGGCCCGGCCGCATGGCGAGCGCGTCGCCGTTGCGCACGAGCACGGACAGCAGGCCCCCGGGCGCGAGCACCCGCGCCAGCCCCGCGAGCACCGGATCGGGGTCGCGGACGTACATCAGCACGGCATGGCACAGCACCACGTCGAAGCTGCCCGGTACGAAGTGCACTCCCGTGTCGCGGCCGTCGCCCTCGACTATGCGCATCCGCTCCCGGATGCCCTCGGGCTCGGCCCCCAGCGCCGCACGCGCCACGGAGATCATCGTGGCGTCCTGCTCGACACCGGTGACCTGATGGCCCGCGCGGGCGAGCCGCAGGGCCTGGGTGCCGTGGCCCATTCCCACGTCGAGCACCCGCAGCCGCCGCCCGACCGGGAACCGCCCGGCTATCTGTTCGTCGAGCTGCCGGGCCACCAGCTCCTGCGAGACGACATCACGCAGCCCGCCCTGCTCACCGCGGCCCCTGCGGGCCGCACCCCCGGAGAACGGCTCAGCGCTCAGGGCCGCTCTCCGCGCTTGACCTGCGGCTTGGGCAGCCGGAGCCGGCGCATCTGGAGCGAACGCATCAGGGCGTAGGCGACCGCGCCGCGCCGGTTCTCGTCGGGGAAGCGCGCGGTGAGCGCCTTCTTGATCCGGAAGCCGGTCAGGACGGAGTCGAGCACGATCAGCACGATCACCACGAGCCACAGCAGCAGCGCGATGCTCTGGAGCGAGCCCACGCGGACCATGCTGAGCACCAGGATGATCACGGCCATCGGCAGGAAGTACTCCGCGATGTTGAACCGCGAGTCGATGTAGTCCCGCGCGAAGCGGCGCACCGGGCCCTTGTCGCGGGCCGGGAGGTAGCGCTCGTCACCCCCCGCCAGCGCCTTTCGCTGCCGCTCCATCGCGGAACGGCGCTCCTCGCGCTGCCGCTTGGCGGCCTCCTTGCGCGTCGTCGGAGTGTTGGCGACGCTGCGGCGCTGGGACTGGGCCTCACTCCGCTTGGGAGTGGGCCTGCCCTTGGGGGCCTGCGGGTCACGGGTCAGCTTGGAGTCGGACGCCGCCTGCTCGGCTGCGGCCTTCTCGTCTTTGGCACGGCTACGGAACACAAAACCCAAGGGTAAGGGGTGCGGAGGCATGGACCCCAGTCCCGGGGGGAACGATCCCGCAACACCAGACGTCTGTAGGGGGACAGAGGGGACGTTGTGTACGCGTCCGGGCGGGGGTCTGCGGGTCGGACCCCGGGGACCACCTACTCCCTACGCCGGATCGGACGAGTACGCAGTCGTCCTTGGGGATGAGCGCATCCGTCCCCGAACAGTGCGTCAATGGAGGCAGGGCCCGTACTGTGGGTTCTGTCGCAGCAGCTGGAGCTGGAGTCCGTCAGAAGGGGGCGCGCGAAGCCCATGAGCGGTGTCATGAAGCGTATGGGGATGATCTTCCGCGCGAAGGCGAACAAGGCCCTTGACCGGGCCGAGGACCCGCGCGAAACCCTCGATTACTCGTACCAGAAGCAGCTGGAGCTGCTCCAGAAGGTCCGCCGCGGTGTCGCGGACGTGGCCACGTCGCGCAAGCGGCTGGAGTTGCAGCTCAACCAGCTTCAGTCGCAGTCGACCAAGCTGGAGGACCAGGGCCGCAAGGCGCTCGCGCTGGGCCGTGAGGACCTGGCCCGCGAGGCGCTCTCGCGCCGGGCCGCCCTCCAGCAGCAGGTCACCGACCTGGAGACACAGCACGCGACGCTCCAGGGCGAGGAGGAGAAGCTCACCCTGGCGGCCCAGCGGCTCCAGGCCAAGGTCGACGCCTTCCGTACGAAGAAGGAGACGATCAAGGCCACGTACACCGCGGCCCAGGCTCAGACCCGGATCGGGGAGGCGTTCTCCGGTATCTCCGAGGAGATGGGCGACGTCGGCCTCGCGATCCAGCGTGCCGAGGACAAGACGGCACAGCTCCAGGCCAGGGCCGGTGCCATCGACGAGCTGCTCGCCTCGGGCGCCCTCGACGACTCCTCCGGTCTCGCCAAGGACGACATCCAGTCCGAGCTGGATCGGCTCTCGGGTGGTACGGATGTAGAGCTGGAGCTTCAGCGCATGAAGGCGGAGCTCGCGGGCGGATCCTCGGCGGGCCAGCAGGCCATCGAGGGCGGCACCGGCCAGCCGCAGTCCCAGCAGCAGCCGAAGGACACCCCGAGGTTCGACAAGAGTTAAGACCCGGGCCCACGCCGAGGAGGGCGACATGATCGTACGGATCATGGGGGAGGGACAGGTGAGGCTGGCCGACAGCCACCTCACCGAACTCAACAAGCTGGACGACGAGCTCCTGGAAGAGATGGAGAACGGCGACGGCCCCGGCTTCCGAGCGACCCTGCACGCCCTTCTCGAGAAGGTCCGCGAACTGGGCAACCCCCTGCCCGACGACGCCCTGGAACCCTCGGACCTCATCCTCCCCTCCCCGGAGGCGACCCTGGACGAGGTCAGCGCCATGCTGAGCGACGACGGCCTGATCCCAGGCTGACCCAGTGAAACCCGCCGCCGGGCGGCACAACCACACCCGCCCGACCGCACTGCCGGACGCCGTTCCGCACAATCCAGCCGCTCCGGGGGCAGTGCCGGCCGCCGGTCCGCATATTTCAGCCTGTCCGGCGTTTGAGGACGAGGCCCGTTCAGGGCCGAAGCGGGGGCCCGGGGGCGGCAGCCCCCGCACCCACCCCGGCTACGGTGGACCACCGTGACCCCCCTCGACCGCGCCCGAGACGGCGTCAAGGCCCACCCCCTCGCCCTCGACGCGGCACTGGCGGCAGGCGTACTGCTCGCCATGATCGCCGGCTCCTTCGCCGACCCGCACGGCAAACACGGCGTCGGCTGGGGCATCCGCACCCCCGGCGCCCTCAGCCTCGTCCTCATGACCCTCGGCGCCGCCGCGCTGATCCTCCGCCGCCGCGCCCCCATGGCCGTCCTCGCCGCCACCTGCGTCTTCTCCGTCGCGGAGAACATCACCGGCGCCGACCCCCGCGCCCCCGTCGCGATGGCCGTCGTGGTCGCCCTCTACACCGTCGCCGCCGGCACCGACCGCCACACCACCTGGCGGATCGCCCTGCTCACCACGGTCGTGCTGGCCGGCAGCGCGATGCTCGCGGGCCCCCTGCCCTGGTACGCCCAGGAGAACCTCGGCCTCGTCGCCTGGGCCGGCATCGGCGCCTGCGCCGGCGACGCCGTCCGCAGCCGCCGCGCCTTCGTCCACGCCATCCGCGAGCGCGCCGACCGCGCCGAACGCACCCGCGAGGAGGAGGCCCGCCGCCGCGTCGCCGAGGAGCGGCTGCGGATCGCGCGCGACCTGCACGACGTGGTCGCCCACCACATCGCGCTCGTCAACGTGCAGGCCGGCGTCGCCGCCCACGTCATGGACAAGCGGCCCGACCAGGCCAAGGAGGCGCTGGCACACGTACGCGAAGCCAGCCGCTCGGCGCTCAGCGAACTGCGCGCCACCGTGGGTCTGCTGCGCCAGTCCGACGACCCGGAGGCCCCCACCGAACCGGCCCCCGGCCTCGACCTGCTCGACACACTCGTCGGCACCTTCCGCAGCGCGGGCCTGCATGTCGAGGTGGTCGTCGAGAACGGCACACCGCTCCCGGCCGCCGTCGACCTCGCCGCGTACCGGGTCATCCAGGAGGCCCTCACCAACGTACAGAAGCACGCCGGCACGGAGGCCAAGGCCGAGGTGAGCGTCGTACGGGTGGGCCCCAACGTCGAGATCAGCGTGCTCGACAACGGCCCCGGCGACGACGACACCCCCACCCCCGGCGGCGGCCACGGACTGCTCGGCATGCGCGAGCGGGTCTCCGCCGTGGGCGGCGCCCTGACCACCGGACCCCGCTACGGCGGCGGGTTCCGGGTGCATGCGATCCTGCCGGTCAAGGCACAACCGCCTGCCAAGGGAAGTCCGAGGGACACCGCATGACCATCCGCGTCCTGCTCGCCGACGACCAGGCGCTGCTGCGCAGCGCGTTCCGAGTGCTCGTCGACTCCGAGCCGGACATGGAGGTCGTCGGCGAGGCCTCCGACGGCGCCGAGGCGGTGCGGCTCGCGAAGGAGGAGCGCGCCGACGTCGTCCTGATGGACATCCGGATGCCCGGTACCGACGGTCTGGCGGCGACCCGCATGATCAGCGCCGATCCCACGCTCGCGCACGTCCGGGTGGTCATCCTGACCACGTTCGAGGTCGACGACTACGTGGTGCAGTCGCTGCGGGCCGGCGCCTCCGGCTTTCTCGGCAAGGGCTCCGAGCCGGACGAGCTGCTGAGCGCGATCCGGGTCGCCGCGGGCGGCGAGGCGCTGCTCTCCCCGGCGGCCACCAAGGGACTGATCGCCCGCTTCCTCGCCCAGGGCGACGGGGCCGGCGGCGACCACGACCCGGCCCGCTCCGAGCGGCTCGACGCGCTCACCGGGCGGGAGCGCGAGGTGCTGGTGCAGGTGGCCGGCGGCCACTCCAACGACGAGATCGCCGAGCGTCTCGAAGTCAGCCCGCTGACCGTGAAGACCCATGTCAACCGGGCCATGGCCAAGCTGGGCGCGCGCGACCGGGCGCAGCTCGTCGTGATCGCCTACGAGTCGGGCCTGGTACGTCCAAGGGTGGAGTGACCTCAACCCGCCTGTACTCCACCCGCAGTATGCGCGGCATAAGGAAATGGACCTGGGGGCGACGGCCCGGGTGTCATGGATGGCTCAGGGTGTTGGGGTGGGCGCTCACGGCGCCCTTTCTCCGCTCCGGCCACTGAAGAGAGACGCTCACCCATGTCCTGGCTGTCCAGATTCAGCCTCGCGCAACGGGCCCTGATAGGGCTGATGTCGATCATTGCGCTCGCCTTCGGGGCGATCGCGATCCCCCAGCTCAAGCAGCAGCTGCTGCCCACCATCGAACTGCCCGTGGTGTCGGTGATCGCACCGTTCCAGGGCGCGTCCCCGGACGTGGTCGAGAAGCAGGTCGTCGAGCCCATCGAGGACAACCTCGAGGCCGTCGACAGCATCACCGGCGTCACCTCCACCGCCAGCGAGGGCAACGCCGTGATCATGGCGTCCTTCGACTACGGCATCGACACCAAGCAACTCGTCGCGGATGTCCAGCAGGCCGTCAACCGGGCCCGCGTGGAACTCCCGGACGACGTGGACCCGCAGGTCGTCGCCGGTTCCACGGACGACATACCCAGCGTGGTCCTCGCCGTGACCTCGGACGAGGACCAGCAGGCCCTGGCGGACCGGCTCGACCGGACCGTCGTACCGGATCTCGAGGACATCGACGGGGTCGGCCAGGTCACCGTCGACGGTGTCCGTGACCTCCAGGTCGCGGTCACCCCGGACAACGCCGAACTGGCCGACGCGGGTCTGACCACCCAGGCGCTGGCCCAGGCCCTCCAGGCGGGCGGCGCCACCGTGCCGGCCGGTTCCTTCGACGAGGGCGGCGCCAACCGCACCGTCCAGGTCGGCGGCGGCTTCACCTCGCTCAAGCAGATCGAGGACCTGATGGTCGCCGGGGAGCCCGGCGGAAAGCCGGTCCGCCTCGGTGACGTGGCCACGGTCGCGCAGCAGCCGGCCACGGCCGACTCCATCACCCGCACCGACGGGAAGCCCAGTCTCGCGGTCGCGCTGACCATGGACCACGACGGCAGCGCGGTCGCCATCTCCAACGCGGTCGAGGACCAGCTGCCCGACCTGCGCAAGGACCTCGGTTCCGGCGCCACCGTCACGGTCGTCAGCGACCAGGGCCCGGCCGTCTCGAAGTCCATCTCGGGCCTGACCACCGAGGGCGCCCTCGGTCTGCTCTTCGCGGTCCTGGTGATCCTGGTCTTCCTGGCCTCGATCCGCTCGACCCTGGTCACCGCGGTCAGCATCCCGCTGTCCGTCGTGCTCGCCCTGATCGTGCTGTGGACGCGCGACCTGTCGCTCAACATGCTGACGCTGGGCGCCCTGACCATCGCGATCGGCCGGGTCGTCGACGACTCGATCGTGGTCCTGGAGAACATCAAACGGCACCTCGGCTACGGCGAGGAGCGCGAGCCCGCGATCCTCAACGCCGTGCGCGAGGTGGCCGGCGCGGTCACCGCGTCGACGCTCACCACGGTCGCCGTGTTCCTGCCGATCGGTCTGGTCGGCGGCATGGTGGGCGAGCTGTTCGGCTCGTTCAGCCTGACCGTCACCGCCGCCCTGCTGGCCTCGCTCCTGGTCTCCCTGACCGTCGTACCGGTGCTGTCGTACTGGTTCCTGCGCGCCCCCAAGGGCACGCCGGAGGACGCCGAGGAGGCCCGTCGCCGGGCCGAGGAGAAGGAGGAGAAGAGCCGTCTCCAGCGGATCTACGTCCCCGTCCTCCGGTTCGCCACGCGTCGCCGGCTGACCAGTGTGGTGCTCGCCCTCGTGGTCCTCGTCGGCACCTTCGGCATGGCGCCGCTGCTGAAGACGAACTTCTTCGACCAGGGCGAGCAGGAAGTCCTCAGCATCAAGCAGGAGCTGGACCCGGGCACCAGCCTCGCGTCCACCGACGCGCAGGCCAAGAAGGTCGAGAAGCTGCTCGGCGGCATCGAGGGCGTCAAGGACTACCAGGTCACCATCGGCTCGTCCGGCTTCGCGGCGGCGTTCGGCGGTGGCACCGACACCAACCAGGCGTCGTACACCGTCATGCTGGAGGACTCGGCGTCGTACGAGGACGTCGAGGACCGGATCGACGCCGGTCTGGCGAAGCTCGACGGCATCGGCACCACGACCATCGCCGCCGGTGACGGCTTCGGCTCCCAGGACCTCAGCGTGGTCGTGAAGGCGGCCGACGCGGACGTCCTGCGCACCGCCGCGACCGAGGTCCGCGACGCGGTCGCGAAGCTCGACGACGTCACCGACGTCACCAGCGACCTGGCGCAGAGCGTGCCGCGCATCTCGGTGCGGGCCAACGCCGAGGCGGCCGCGGCCGGGTTCGACGACCAGACGCTGGGCGCGGCCGTCACCCAGGCGGTCCGCGGCACCACCGCGGGCGAGGCGACCCTGGACGACACCGAGCGCGACATCGTCATCAAGTCGGCGCGGCCCGCGCAGACGCTGGCGCAGCTGCGGGCCCTGCCCCTGGGCGCGGTGAAGCTCGGTGACATCGCGAGCGTCGACCTGGTCGACGGTCCGGTCTCCATGACCCGGATCGACGGCCAGCGCTCGGCGACCGTCACCGCCAAGCCGACCGGCGACAACACCGGTGCGGTCAGCGCGGATCTACAGACCGCGATCAACGACCTGGACCTGCCGGAGGGCGCCACGGCCGAGATCGGCGGTGTCACCGCGGACCAGGACGACGCGTTCGCCAACCTGGCCCTGGCGATGCTGGCGGCGATCGCGATCGTCTTCATGCTGCTGGTCGCGACGTTCCGTTCGCTGGTGCAGCCGCTGATCCTGCTGGTGTCGATCCCGTTCGCGGCGACCGGCGCGATCGGCCTGCTGATCCTCACGGGCACCCCGATGGGCGTCCCGGCGATGATCGGCATGCTGATGCTGATCGGCATCGTCGTCACCAACGCGATTGTGCTGATCGACCTCATCAACCAGTACCGCAGACAGGGTTACGGCGTGGTCGAGGCCGTGGTCGAGGGTGGCCGGCACCGGCTGCGCCCGATCCTGATGACGGCCCTGGCGACGATCTTCGCCCTGCTTCCGATGGCCCTGGGCATCACCGGCGAGGGCGGCTTCATCGCCCAGCCGCTGGCGGTGGTCGTCATCGGCGGTCTGGTCACGTCGACCCTGCTGACCCTGCTCCTCGTCCCGACGCTCTACGCGATGTTCGAGCTCCGCAAGGAGCGCCGCGCGAAGAAGCGGGCGGCGAAGCGGGCGAAGAAGGACGGTACGGGCGGTACGCCCCCGGTCGCCGAGGACAAGTCCCCGGAGCCTGCCGGAGTCTGACGTTCCACTTCTCACGGGCCCCCGCCCCGGCGTCGAAAAGCGCCAGGGTGGGGGCCTTTTCTTCACTTGGTCCACACCAATCTTCTTCTGGTCTACACCAAAGTCTTGACGTCGGTTAGCTCACGCCTTAAAAGAAGCGGTGAGGGTTCTCAACGCCTCAACCTCTTCCCCCACTTCGTCATCGACGAAAGGCTTCGCATGGGCTTCAAGACGCGCTGGAGACGTACGGCACTCGCGGCGGTCGGCACCCTGACGGTGGCCCTCCTGAGCGTGCTGCCCGTACAGCCCGCGGCGGCCGCCACCGGCCAGATCAGCGGACTGGCCGGCAAGTGCATCGACGTGGCCGGCGCGAGCAGCGCCAACGGCACGGCCGTCCAGCTCTACGACTGCAACGGCACGGGCGCCCAGCAGTGGAACGTCGGTACCGACGGCACGATCCGGGCACTCGGCAAGTGTCTGGACGTGGCCGGCAACTCGACCGCGGACGGCGCCCAGTTGCAGCTCTGGGACTGTAGCGGCGGCGCCAACCAGCGCTGGGCCGTCTCGGCCGCCCGGGACATCGTGAACCCCCAGGCCAACAAGTGCATCGACGTGCCCAGCGCCAACTCGGCCAACGGCACCCGGCTCCAGATCTGGACCTGCAACGGCACCTCCGCCCAGAAGTGGACGGCCCCCTCGGGCGGCCCGAGCCAGCCGAGCGGATTCGTCGTCAGTGAGGCCCAGTTCAACCAGATGTTCCCGGGCCGGAACTCCTTCTACACCTACAGCGGCCTGACCGCCGCGCTCAGTTCCTACCCGGCGTTCGCCAACTCCGGCAGCGACACGGTCAAGCGCCAGGAGGCCGCGGCCTTCCTCGCCAACGTCAACCACGAGACCGGCGGTCTGGTCCACATCGTGGAGCAGAACACGGCCAACTACCCCCACTACTGCGACTGGGGCCAGTCCTACGGCTGCCCGGCCGGCCAGGCCGCCTACTACGGTCGCGGTCCCATCCAGCTCAGCTGGAACTTCAACTACAAGGCGGCCGGTGACGCCCTCGGCATCGACCTGCTCAACAACCCCTGGCTGGTCCAGAACGACCCGGCGGTCGCCTGGCGCACCGGCCTCTGGTACTGGAACACCCAGAACGGTCCCGGCTCCATGACCCCGCACAACGCCATGGTCAACGGCGCCGGCTTCGGCCAGACCATCCGCTCCATCAACGGCTCCCTGGAGTGCGACGGCCGCAACCCGGCCCAGGTGCAGAGCCGCGTCGACGCCTACCAGCGCTTCGCCGGCATCCTCGGCGTCTCGCCGGGCGCCAACCTCTACTGCTGACCCGGCCCACGCACACAGGGGTGCCCCTCGTCACGAGGGGCACCCCTGTGTCGTATCCGCCCGGGGACCGGCTACGGCAGCGCCAGCATCCGCTCCAGCGCCAGCTTCGCGAACGCCTCGGTCTCCTTGTCGACCTCGATGCGGTTGACCAGGTTGCCCTCGGCGAGCGACTCCAGCGCCCACACCAGGTGCGGCAGGTCGATCCGGTTCATGGTCGAGCAGAAGCAGACCGTCTTGTCGAGGAAGACGATCTCCTTGCCCTCGGGCGCGAAACGGTTCGCCAGCCGGCGGACCAGGTTCAGCTCGGTCCCGATCGCCCACTTCGAGCCGGCCGGGGCCGCCTCCAGGGCCTTGATGATGTACTCCGTCGAGCCGACGTGGTCCGCGGCCGCGACGACCTCGTGCCGGCACTCGGGGTGCACCAGGACGTTGACCCCCGGGATGCGCTCGCGCACGTCGTTCACCGAGTCCAGGCTGAAGCGGCCGTGCACCGAGCAGTGACCGCGCCACAGGATCATCTTCGCGGCCCGCAGCTCCTCGGCGGTCAGCCCGCCGTTCGGCTTGTGCGGGTTGTACAGGACACAGTCCTCCAGGGACATGCCCATCTCCCGTACGGCCGTGTTGCGGCCGAGGTGCTGGTCGGGGAGGAAGAGCACCTTCTCGCCCTGCTCGAACGCCCAGTCGAGCGCGCGTTTCGCGTTGGACGAGGTGCAGATCGTGCCGCCGTGCTTGCCGGTGAACGCCTTGATGTCGGCGGACGAGTTCATGTACGACACCGGCACGACCTGCTCGGATATGCCCGCGTCGGTCAGCACGTCCCAGCACTCGGCGACCTGCTCGGCCGTTGCCATGTCGGCCATCGAGCAGCCGGCCGCGAGATCCGGCAGGACCACCTTCTGGTCGTCGGAGGTGAGGATGTCGGCGGACTCCGCCATGAAGTGCACACCGCAGAACACGATGTACTCGGCCTCCGGCCGCGCCGCCGCGTCCCGGGCCAGCTTGAACGAGTCACCGGTGACGTCGGCGAACTGGATGACCTCGTCCCGCTGGTAGTGGTGGCCGAGCACGAACACCTTGTCGCCGAGCTTCTCCTTGGCCGCGCGGGCCCGCTCGACCAGGTCCGGGTCGGACGGCGAGGGCAGGTCACCGGGACACTCGACGCCGCGCTCGCTCCTCGGGTCGGCCTCGCGGCCGAGGAGCAGCAGGGCGAGCGGGCTCGGCTGTACGTCGAGCTCCGGGGTCTGGGCGGTGGTCACGACACACACCCTTTCTGTTCTGCGGCTCGTCGGCCCGGAGTGCCGGTCCGACGGGACAAGAGGGACATCATGATGCGACTTCTCGTCGGTTTGACGCTATCTATCATAGCTCCTTCACGTCACTTTGACGATGCCGATAGCGTCGATGTGACGTGAATCCTGGTCGGTCGCGGGCCCGCTCCAGGCGGCGTCCACGGAGGCGTTTTCCGCTCCAGGCCGCGTGTGCGAGCATGAAGGGGGAACGGCAAAGAAACGAAAAGACGAGCGGCCGGCCCGGAATGAATCAGCGGCTCCGCCGGTTGCAATCGTCGGCAAGCAGTCTCCGTACAACCCGGGAGAGATGTAGATGTCCGTATCGGACGAGACCAGCACCGTCACCGACGGCATCAACCTGTCCGACGCCGCCGCGGCGAAGGTCAAGGCCCTGCTCGACCAGGAAGGCCGCGACGACCTGGCCCTGCGTGTCGCCGTACAGCCCGGCGGCTGCTCCGGCCTGCGCTACCAGCTCTTCTTCGACGAGCGTTCCCTCGACGGCGATGTCGTCAAGGACTTCGGTGGCGTCAAGGTCGTCACCGACCGGATGAGCGCCCCGTACCTGGGCGGCGCCTCCATCGACTTCGTGGACACCATCGAGAAGCAGGGCTTCACGATCGACAACCCGAACGCGACGGGCTCCTGCGCCTGCGGTGACTCCTTCAACTAAGGCTCACCGAACACGCTCACCGAAGACATGTGAAGGCGGCGGCCCCCTTACCGGGGCCGCCGCCTTCATGTGTTCCGGGCGCCTACTCCGGCAGCCGCGCCCCCGGCTTCTCCAGCGGTACGGCCCTGCTGTCCGTGCCGACCACCTTGCGGGCGCCGAGCGGCTCGTCCAGCTGCACGGTCCGGTGATGCACCTTGGCGATCTGGATGCAGATCTCACCCGGCTGCGAGGTCTCGGTGACCGTCACGGCCACCCGGTCGCCGCTCTCGTCGACGGTCGCCTCGTAGTCCGCGCACACCCCGCCCGTGAAGGCCACGGTCAGCTCCCGGCCCTCGGCGGTGTAGCCCTGCACGTCGACATCGCGGACGATCGGGGCCGCCGTCGACTTGTCGCCGGGCCCGGTCGGCCGCGGGCTCGGCTGCGTGGGCGCCGTCGAGGGCGCGGCCGGGGCCAGGTACTTCGGGTCGACCGCCGGATGCGTCACCGTGAAGGAGTCCTGCGCGCCCGGCGCCCGTACCTCGAACAGCCAGGACGGCACCAGCGTCTGGCGGGCCTCCACATAGTGCGGGGCCAGCCCGAACACCGCGTTCTCGACGGTGATCGTCTCCGGCTTCGGCGGCGCCACCGACGTCTCGCACGACGACGACTCCGGCTGCCCCTCCAGCGGTACGGGCTCGGCACAGCCGCCGATCCCCACACCGCCGCCCGAGGGGGACGCGTTCAGCTGCTCCAGCGTCCGCTCCGCACTCAGCACGGGATACGTGGCGCCCTTGGTCTGCGCCTTCAGCTGCCCGCTTCCGTTGACCAGCTCGCCCTGTCCGCTCACCGCCAGATGCGTGGTCCAGCCGTACGTCGGCAGCCCGTCCACCCGCGGTTCCGCGTTCACCATCCGCTGGGCGCCCACCACCTGGCCCGCGTCCACCTTGGCGTCGTCCTGGCCCACGGCCTTGAGCACGGGCGCCGCGGCCTCGGTGGCGTCGCCCTCGCTCACGGGGTCGCCGGCCGGACTCACCGGAGGCTTCACGCACTTGGCGGGGCTCTGGCAGTCGTCGGTGCCGGGCGCGTACCGCGTGAAGGTCCAGGTGCCCGGCGCCTGCCGGTTCACCCGGAGGGTCGGGCCCTGTCCGTCCTGGCCGCCGATCCGCCAGGCATCGCCCTCCGTGACCGGCTTCCCGGTCATCCCGAGCGCCTCCGCGAGCCGGACCACGTCCGCCTCGCTGACCTCGCCCTTCGCGGTGTACACGGCGGCCGAACGGGGGCCCTGCGGCAGCTCGCCGTCGGCCCGGTACACACTGCCGTTCGGGTCCGGCTCGCCCGGCAGGATCCCCTCCCGCTCCGCGTAGCCGTCGAGGGCGAGCGGCGGGGGAGTGGTGCCACCGTCGGGCGCCCCGGCCTCGGCGCCACCGCCGTCGCCGCCACCCGAGGCGGAGGTGGCGAGAAACGCCCCGCCCCCACCGACCAGCAGCACGGCCGCCGCGGCGACGGAGGCGATGAGCACGGGGGAGCGGCGACGGGCCGCGGGCAAGGGCTCTTCGCGGGCATCCGAGAGGTCGGAGTCGCCGGCCTCCGTAGTCGCTTCTGCTTCTACCGCTGCTTCTGCTTCTGCCGCCGCCTCGGTTTCCGCCTCGGTCTCCGCCCCGGTTCCTGCTTCGGCTTCCGCCTTCGCGTTGGTGTCCGCGGCCCCGACCTCGGCGTCGTCCCGTCCGACGGCGTCCTCGTCGGGGTTGTCGGGTGTGTCGGGTCGCTCGGTGTTCACCGCATCGCTCCTTCGGCCGCACAGCTGTCCCGGATGACCCGGCCCTGTCAATGACAGGCTGCTGGAGGGTCGTATGCCATATCCCCCCTACAGGGGACGCCGATGGGACGCGGCGGGGGAGCGCATGGTTCCCCGGCGGGCGCCGGACCGCCCGCCGGGACTACCTTTTCGGCCGCTGTGAGCCGGTTCAGTCGCCGTAGTCCGACATGGCGTCCAGCATCCTGGCCGACTTCGGCGGCACGGTCACGCCGTGGATGTGGGACGGCGGGACGGGAAGCACCGCGGCCCGGTCCGGTACCGCCCAGTGCACGGCCATCCGGGCACAGTCACCGCGCAGCGACGCGAGGCCGCCTTCGAGGTCGGCCGGGGCGGGGGCGTGGACGTCGAGGTTCGTCATACGGCACCGTAGGCACGTCGGGGCCCGCGAAGAAAGATCTACTATCGGGTAGTTTTGGCGGCTTCAGAGTCGCCCTCGCGACCCGGTAGCGTTGGGTTTCAATTCCCGTCCACCCAGGAGCGTTCACGCCGTGCGCATCGCAGTCACCGGCTCCATCGCCACTGACCACCTCATGACCTTCCCCGGCCGCTTCGCCGACCAGCTCGTCGCGGACCAGCTGCACACGGTCTCGCTGTCGTTCCTGGTCGACAAACTCGATGTCCGCCGCGGCGGGGTCGGCGCCAACATCGCCTTCGGCATGGGCCAGCTCGGCACCTCGCCGGTGCTGGTCGGCGCCGCCGGCTCCGACTTCGACGAGTACCGCGCCTGGCTGGACCGGCACGGCGTCGACACCGAGTCCGTCCGGATCTCCGAGACCCTGCACACCGCCCGCTTCGTGTGCACCAACGACGCCGACCACAACCAGATCGGCTCCTTCTACACGGGCGCCATGAGCGAGGCCCGGCTGATCGAGCTGAAGACGGTCGCGGACCGGGTCGGCGGACTCGACCTCGTGCTGATCGGCGCGGACGACCCGGAGGCGATGCTCCGGCACACCGAGGAGTGCCGCTCGCGGTCCATCCCGTTCGGCGCGGACTTCTCCCAGCAGATCGCCCGGATGAACGGCGACGACATCCGGACCCTGATGGACGGTGCCACGTACCTCTTCTCCAACGAGTACGAGAAGGGGCTCATCGAGTCCAAGACCGGCTGGTCGGACGAGGAGATCCTGGGCAAGGTCGGCCACCGCGTCACCACCCTCGGCGCGCGCGGTGTCCGTATCGAGACGGCCGGCGAGGAGACGATCGAGGTCGGCTGCCCGGAGGAGGAGGCCAAGGTCGAGCCCACGGGTGTCGGCGACGCCTTCCGCGCGGGGTTCCTGTCCGGTCTCGTCTGGGGGGTCTCGCACGAGCGTGCCGCGCAGGTCGGCTGCATGCTGGCGACGCTGGTCATCGAGACGGTGGGTACGCAGGAGTACAGCCTGCGGCGGGCGAACTTCCTGGAGCGGTTCACCAAGGCGTACGGGGACGCTGCCGCTGA
Organism: Streptomyces sp. NPDC088387; assembly: GCF_044753385.1. Lineage (NCBI taxonomy): Bacteria > Bacillati > Actinomycetota > Actinomycetes > Kitasatosporales > Streptomycetaceae > Streptomyces > Streptomyces sp. NPDC088387. Next base: position 411,439 of record NZ_JBIVNC010000001.1, on the reverse strand, counting down.
GGAGGTCCGGGGGCATCTGGGCTGAGGGGCCCCTTGTCGGGTGCGGGTGTGTGGGGGCTGGTCGCGCACACGCGGCGGTAGCCGCACATCGACACAGCCCCGCGCCCCTACCGGCGTTATGTGAGTCGGCGGATCAGGTATGACGTTCCCTTCTCCGCCGGCTCTTCGCCCACGTACTCCTGGTTCCGCATCTGGCACCACGCCGGGATGTCCAGGCGGGCCGCCTCGTCGTCCGAGAGGACGCGGACGAGCCCGCCGACCGGCACGTCACCGATGACCTTGGCCAGCTCGATGACCGGCAGTGGACAGAGTTTGCCGAGGGCGTCCACGAGCAGTTCCGTGTCCCCGGCGGTCGTCACCGGCGTCGAGGTTCCCAGGGTCTCGCGCACCCCCGCGACGACCCCGGGCAACACCTCAAGGAACCGTTCGACATCCTCCGCCGGTGTCCCCGTCGGCAAGGACACCCGTACATTTCCCTCGCTCAGTACGCCCATCGCCCTCAGGACGTGGCTGGGTGTCAGGGTGCTGCTGGTGCAGGAGGATCCGGAGGAGACCGAGAAGCCCTCGCGGTCCAGCGCGTGCAGCAGTGTCTCCCCGTCGACATAGAGACAGGAGAAGGTGACGATCCCGGGCAGCCGGTGCTCCGGATCGCCGACCACCTCCACGTCGGGCACCAGGCCCGGCACCCGGGCCCGGATTCGCTCCGTCAGCTCCCGCAGCCGTACCGCCTCCTGGGCCGCCTCCGCCCGCACGGCCCGCAGTGAGGCCGCCGCCGCGACGATCGCCGGCAGGTTCTCGAACCCGGCCACCCGCCCCGACTCCCGCTCGTCGGCGGGCCCTTGGACGGCGAACCGCACCCCCTTGCGCACGGCCAGCAGCCCGACCCCGGAAGGCCCGCCCCACTTGTGCGCGCTCGCGGTGAGCAGCGACCAGTCACCCCCGACCGGCCCCCACCCGAGCGACTGGGCCGCGTCCACCAGCAACGGCACCCCCGCCTCCCGGCACACCCCGCCCACTTCCCCGATCGGCTGTACCGTCCCCACCTCGTGGTTGGCGGTCTGAAGACACGCCAGCGCGGAGTCGGGCCGGAGCGCGTCCCGGTACGCCCCGGCCGTCACCCGGCCCGCGCGGTCCACGCCGACCCGAGTGACCGTTCCTCCGTCGGCCTCGTGCAGCTCGGCCGAATGGAGCACGGACGAGTGTTCAACGGCTGACACGATCAGGTGACGCCCCACGCGCCGTCGCGCCGCCAACACACCCGCGATCCCGGTGTGCACGGCCCGCGTACCGGAAGAGGTGAACACCAACTCGTCGGCCCGGCACCCCACCGCCTCCGCGGCAGCCTCCCGAGCGGCGTCGAGCAGCATCCGCGCCCGCCGCCCTTCCCTGTACAGACGCGAAGGATCGGCCCACCCTTCGTCCAAAGAGGCCAACAGCGCCTGACGGGCCACGGGGTGAAGAGGAGCACCTGAAGCGACATCGAAGTAGGACACGCGGCAACGCTAAACCGCCAGTCACCGCAACGTCCGCAAAGGGTGCGGGACTATGTCGGTGTGCGGCTCCGCCGCGGGGCGCGACCAGCCCCCGACGGACCGCAGCCGCCAATCCAGCTAACCCACCCACTGACTAGGCCCCCCTCCCCGCGAACCGTCGGAGACCGTCGGCTAGGGTTTGGTCCGCATAAACATCCAAACCCCTGCCCGACGCAGGGCGGCGACCGACCACCGAGAAGGCCGCAGCCGTACAGCGCGGGCGAGACTCTCGGGAAGGCGCTACGTGAGTCCCAACGGCTCCGACCTCCCCCGTCGCCTGAAGGGCGCGGGCGGTACCCCCATGCCGCGGCGCCCGATGCGGCGGAAGCTGCTTCAGGCACTGACCGCAGGCCTGGTCCTTGCGACCGCCACCGGTTGCACATGGGAGGACTTCCCCCGCCTTGGTATGCCCACCCCCACCACGGAAGAGGCTCCGCGGATCCTTTCCCTGTGGCAGGGATCCTGGGCTGCCGCGCTCGCCGTTGGCGTGCTGGTGTGGGGCCTGATCGTGTGGAGTGCCATCTTCCACCGGCGCAGCCGCACCAAGATCGAGGTTCCTCCGCAGACCCGGTACAACGTGCCGATCGAGGCCCTCTACACGGTGGTCCCGATCATCATCGTGTCGGTCCTCTTCTACTTCACCGCCCGCGACGAGTCCAAGCTGCTGAGCCTGGACAAGAAGCCCGACGTCACGGTCAACGTGGTCGGCTTCCAGTGGAGCTGGTGCTTCAACTACGTCGAGAACGTCGAGGGTTCCACCGGCGACGCCAGGACCGCCAAGGAACTGGACGCCATCCCGGACCGCTACCGCAAGCAGTTCCCGGCCGACGCCGGCGGCGTCTACACCTGCGGCACGCCCGGTGAGCGCAACCCGCAGACCGGCAACCCCGGTCCGACGCTGTGGCTGCCGGAGGGCAAGACGGTCCGCTTCGTCCTCACCTCGCGCGACGTCATCCACTCCTTCTGGGTGGTGCCGTTCCTCATGAAGCAGGACGTCATCCCCGGTCACACCAACGCCTTCCAGGTGACGCCCAACAAGCAGGGCACGTTCCTGGGCAAGTGCGCCGAGCTGTGCGGTGTCGACCACTCCCGGATGCTGTTCAACGTGAAGGTCGTCTCCCCCGAGGCCTACGAGAAGCACCTCCAGGACCTCGCCGAGCAGGGGCAGACCGGATACGTCCCGTCCGGCATCGCGCAGACGAACCCCGAGAAGAACCGGGAGACGACCCAGCTGTGAGCATCCTCAACGAACCCCAGGGTGCCGGAGCAGCGACGGCCGCGCACTACGCGGACGAACTGCCGGTCCGGCGCAAGCAGCCGGGCAACGTCGTGGTGAAGTGGCTGACCACCACCGACCACAAGACGATCGGCACGCTGTATCTGGTCACGTCGTTCGCGTTCTTCTGCATCGGTGGCGTGATGGCGCTCTTCATGCGCGCCGAGCTGGCCCGTCCGGGCCTTCAGATCATGTCGAACGAACAGTTCAACCAGGCGTTCACGATGCACGGCACGATCATGCTGCTGATGTTCGCGACGCCGCTGTTCGCCGGCTTCGCGAACTGGATCATGCCGCTTCAGATCGGCGCGCCCGACGTGGCGTTCCCCCGGCTGAACATGTTCGCCTACTGGCTCTACCTGTTCGGCTCGCTCATCGCGGTCGGTGGCTTCCTCACCCCGTCGGGCGCGGCCGACTTCGGCTGGTTCGCCTACAGCCCGCTGTCGGACGCGGTCCGCTCGCCGGGTATCGGCGCCGACATGTGGATCATGGGTCTGGCCTTCTCCGGCTTCGGCACGATCCTCGGCTCGGTCAACTTCATCACCACGATCATCTGCATGCGCGCACCCGGCATGACGATGTTCCGTATGCCGATCTTCGTGTGGAACGTGCTGCTGACCGGTGTCCTGGTCCTGCTCGCCTTCCCGGTCCTCGCGGCCGCGCTGTTCGCCCTGGAGGCCGACCGGAAGTTCGGGGCCCATATCTTCGATGCGGCGAACGGCGGCTCACTACTGTGGCAACACCTCTTCTGGTTCTTCGGCCATCCAGAGGTGTACATCATCGCGTTGCCGTTCTTCGGCATCATCAGTGAGGTCATCCCGGTCTTCTCCCGGAAGCCGATGTTCGGCTACCAGGGTTTGATCGCCGCCACCATCGCGATCGCCGGCCTCTCCGTGACGGTGTGGGCCCACCACATGTACGTCACGGGCGGTGTGCTCCTGCCGTTCTTCTCCTTCATGACGTTCCTCATCGCCGTACCAACAGGCGTGAAGTTCTTCAACTGGATCGGAACGATGTGGAAGGGCTCCCTGTCCTTCGAGACACCGATGCTCTGGGCCACCGGCTTCCTGATCACCTTCACCTTCGGTGGTCTGACCGGTGTCATCCTGGCGTCGCCCCCGATGGACTTCCACGTCTCCGACTCGTACTTCGTGGTGGCGCACTTCCACTACGTGGTCTTCGGCACCGTCGTCTTCGCGATGTTCTCCGGCTTCCACTTCTGGTGGCCGAAGTGGACCGGCAAGATGCTCGACGAACGGCTCGGCAAGATCACCTTCTGGACGCTGTTCACCGGCTTCCACGGCACCTTCCTGGTCCAGCACTGGCTGGGTGCCGAGGGCATGCCGCGCCGGTACGCCGACTATCTGGCGGCCGACGGCTTCACCGCACTGAACACGATCTCGACGATCAGCTCGTTCGTCCTCGGTCTGTCGGTGCTGCCGTTCCTCTACAACGTCTGGAAGACCGCCAAGTACGGCAAGCCGGTCGGTGTCGACGACCCGTGGGGCTACGGCCGCTCCCTGGAGTGGGCCACGTCCTGCCCGCCGCCCCGGCACAACTTCCTCACCCTGCCGCGGATCCGCAGTGAATCCCCGGCGTTCGACCTGCACCACCCCGAGATCGCCGCGCTCGACCAGCTCGGCCACGGTGGTCACGAGGCCAGCGCCATCGCGGGCGCCAAGGAGGCCGGCAAGTGAAGATCCAGGGCAAGATGTTCATGTGGCTGAGCGTCTTCGTCCTCGCCATGGCGATCGTCTATGGCGTGTGGTCGAAGGAGCCGGCCGGTACCACGGCCCTCTTCCTGACGTTCGGCCTGTGCATCATGATCGGCTTCTACCTGGGCTTCACCGCCCGGCGGGTCGACGCGGGCGCACAGGACAACGACGACGCGGACGTCGCGGACGACGCCGGTGAGATCGGGTTCTTCAGCCCGCACAGCTGGCAGCCGCTCGCGCTGGCCATCGGTGGCGCCCTCGCCTTCCTCGGCATCGCGGTGGGCTGGTGGCTGCTCTACTTCTCCGCCCCGCTGCTGCTGATCGGCCTGTGGGGCTGGGTCTTCGAGTACTACCGCGGTGAGAGCCGCACCCAGTAGCACGACCTCGCACCGCACAGAGCCCGGACACTCCGTCAGGAGAGTCCGGGCTCCTGCGTTTGCCGTAATCCGGGTCCCCCGCACGGGTTACCCCGCGCGCCAGAGTTGACGAGGCTTCCTAGCGTGAGGCCATGAGCGCATCTCCGCACACCCGTACCGTCGTCAGCTGCACGTTGCTGGTGATGGCCCTCGGCGTGACCGTCACCGCGTGCAGCAGCGACGGAAACCCGCTGTCGGCCACGCCCTACGACGCTGCGGACCAGATCACCTTCGAGGGCGCCGCGGGCGCCAAGAAGAAGGCCGACCCGGACAAGCCCCTCGAGGTCACCGCCGACGGCGACGGACGGATCACCGACGTCTCCGCCGCGGACGGCGCAGGGCGCCACGTAGCGGGCGAACTCTCCGCCGACGGCCGCCGCTGGCACAGCACGTCCCCGCTCGCCGCCAACGCGCACTACACGGTCCGCGTGAGCACCGAGGACGAGGACGGCGCGCCCGGCCGCGAGGTCCACACCTTCGACACCGGCAAGCCCCTCAGCAAGAAGCGCCTCGACGTCACCTTCGGCCCCGAGAAGGGCAAGTACGGCGTCGGCCAGCCGGTCACCGCCGAACTGAGCATGCCCGTCAAGGACAAGGCCCAGCGCGCGATCGTCGAACGCGCCCTCAAGGTGACGTCGACGCCCTCCGTGGAGGGCAACTGGCACTGGGTGGACGACGAGAAACTGCACTTCCGCCCCAAGGAGTACTGGCCCGTCAACGCCACGATCCAGGCCCGCAGCAACCTGGAGGGCATCAAGGTCAGCGACCGCCTCTGGGGCGGCCGGGCGAAGCCGCTCACGCTCACCACCGGCGACAAGGTCATCGCCGTCACGGACGCCTCGTCGCACTGGATGACGGTCTACAAGAACGGCGAGGAGATCAACTCCATCCCCGTCACCACCGGCAAGCCGGGCTTCGAGACCCGCAACGGCGTCAAGGTCGTACTCGGCAAGGAGTACTTCGTACGGATGCGCGGCACCAGCATCGGTATCGCCGAGGGCAGCTCGGAATCGTACGACCTGCCGGTGTACTGGGCGACGCGGGTCACCTGGAGCGGCGAGTACGTGCACGCCGCGCCCTGGTCCGTGGGCTCCCAGGGCGCCGCCAACGTCAGCCACGGCTGCACCGGCATGAGCACCGGAAACGCCGCCTGGTTCTACGAGAACGTCCGCCCCGGCGACCTGGTCAAGGTGGTCAACTCCTACGGCGACACCATGGAACCGTTCGGCAACGGCTTCGGCGACTGGAACGTCCCCTGGAAGAAATGGCAGTCGGGCAGCGCCCTCCTGGGCGGCAACCCGGAGGGCCCCAAGCCGGAGGACGCGGCAAGACTGAGGCCGGAGAACGTCTAGAACCCGCACCCGCCCCGCGACGCAGGCGCCCGAGCGACTAGGCGCTCTGCAAGAACTTCGTCCGCAACAGCGCCGCCAGCGAAGAGGCGAACTCCACGGGCTCGACCGGCAGGGTCACCGCCGCGTCGGCCCGGGACCACGTGGCCAGCCACGCGTCCTGAGGCCGCCCGATGAGCAACAGCACCGGCGGGCACTCGAACACCTCGTCCTTGATCTGCCGGCACACCCCCATGCCCCCCATGGGCACGGCCTCCCCGTCCAGCACACACACGTCGATCCCGCCCTTGTCCAGCTCGGAGAGCACCGCCGCAGGCGTCGCGCACTCGATGAACTCGACCTGGGGAACGTCGGGAGCCGGCCGCCGGCCGGTTGCCAGCCGCACCTGCTCGCGGGTGTTGGAGTCGTCGCTGTAGACCAGCACCGTGGCGGTCGCCTGCATGCTTCCTCCGAGACGTCAGCGTCGTACGGCCGGGAACGGGATCATCCCGATGGAGCGGATGCTACTCCCCCGGACACCCCGTCAACACCTGTGGGAAGCGCCTCGTGATGGGCCATACGGGCAGTACACACGCGGCGGACACTCCGAACGGCACCCCCCGGGGTGAGGGCGGGATAAGCGACCGACATAATGTCGGTCGTGGCGACAGCAACGACAGTAGATACCGGGCACGCGCACCCGTCGGTCAACCGACCGAACCTCACCAGCGTCGGAACCATCATCTGGCTGAGTTCCGAGCTGATGTTCTTCGCGGCCCTCTTCGCGATGTACTTCACCCTGCGATCGGTGACCGGGCCGGATCACTGGAAGGAGATGGCGGGCCATCTCAACTTCCCGTTCTCGGCGGCCAACACCACGATCCTGGTGCTCTCCTCCCTCACCTGCCAGCTCGGCGTCTTCGCCGCCGAGCGCGGGGACGTGAAGAAGCTCCGGGGCTGGTTCATCATCACCTTCGTCATGGGTGCGGTCTTCATCGGCGGCCAGGTCTTCGAGTACACCGAGCTGGTGAAGAAGGACGGGCTCTCGCTCTCCTCGGACCCGTACGGCTCGGTCTTCTACCTGACCACCGGCTTCCACGGCCTGCACGTGACGGGCGGCCTCATCGCCTTCCTGTTCGTCCTCGGGCGCACCTACGCGGCGAGCAGGTTCACACACGAGCAGGCAACGGCCGCCATCGTCGTGTCCTACTACTGGCACTTCGTCGATGTCGTCTGGATCGGCCTCTTCGCCACGATCTACATGATCAAGTAGCGGGACCGCGTGCTCCGGGCACGTTCCCGCATTCCAGAAGCAGCATCGACGCAGAAGATCCTGACACCGGGGTAATCCGTGAAAAAGCTCTCCGCACGACGACGCCATCCGCTGGCGGCGGTCGTCGTCCTACTCTTCGCGCTGGCGGCCACTGGGGGGCTGTACGCCGCGTTCGCGCCCGCGGACAAGGCACAGGCCGACGAGGCCGCCCAGTCCCTCGCCATCGACGAGGGCAAGAAGCTCTACGCCGTCGGCTGCGCCAGCTGCCACGGCACCGGCGGTCAGGGCACCTCCGACGGTCCGAGCCTGGTCGGCGTGGGTGCCGCGGCCGTGGACTTCCAGGTCGGTACCGGCCGTATGCCGGCGGCCACCTCGCAGGGTGCGCAGGTACCGAAGAAGAAGAACATCTACTCGCAGGCCGAGATCGACCAGCTCGCCGCGTACATCTCCTCCCTCGGCGCCGGCCCGAACGTGCCGACCGCGGAGCAGTACGGCCCGGAGGGTGCGGACATCGCCAAGGGCGGTGAGCTCTTCCGTACCAACTGCGCGCAGTGCCACAACTTCACCGGCAAGGGCGGCGCCCTCACCAAGGGCAAGTTCGCGCCGGATCTCAACGGCGTCGACCCGAAGCACATCTACGAGGCCATGCAGACCGGCCCGCAGAACATGCCTTCGTTCCCCGACACGACGCTGACCGAGCAGAACAAGAAGGACATCATCGCGTACCTCGACGCGGTCAACAGCTCGGACACGGAGAACCCCGGTGGCTTGGAGCTGGGTGGCCTCGGGCCGGTCAGCGAAGGCCTCTTCGCATGGATCTTCGGCCTCGGCGCGCTGATCGCCGTCGCCGTCTGGGTCGCCGCTCGGACCGCAAAGGCCAAGAAGTCATGAGTAGCCAAGACATTCCAGAAGAGAACCTGCCCGCTGAGCAGGAGACCGCGCACGGAGCGGTCAGCGTCGCGGACGAGAAGAACCCGTTCGCCGACCCCGGGCTGCCGCCCCACGAGCCCCGCGTCCAGGACATCGACGAGCAGGCCGCCAAGCGGTCCGAGCGTGCGATCGCCTTCCTGTTCACGCTGTCGATGCTGGCCACCGTGGGCTTCATCGCCTCGTACGTCGGTGTCCCGCACGACAAGTCGATCTTCGTGTTCCCGATCGGTCACATCAACGCGCTGAACTTCGCGCTGGGCCTGACCCTCGGTGTCGCGCTGTTCTGCATCGGCGCGGGCGCGGTCCACTGGGCCCGCACCCTGATGTCCGACCACGAGATCGCCGACGACCGCCACCCGATCGAGGCGGAGCCCGAGGTCCGTGCCAAGGTGCACGCCGACTTCAAGCAGGGCGCCAAGGAGTCGGCGATCGGCCGTCGCAAGCTGGTCCGCAACACGATGTTCGGCGCGCTGGCCCTCTTCCCGCTCTCCGGCGTCATCCTGCTGCGCGACCTCGGCCCGCTGCCCGGGACCAAGCTGCGCCACACGCTCTGGAAGCGCGGCAAGCTCCTCGTGAACATGAACACGAACGAGCCGCTGCGTCCCTCGGACGTCGTCGTCGGTTCGCTCACGTTCGTCAAGCCCGAGGGCCTGGAGGAGCACGACCACGACTTCCAGACCGAGATCGCCAAGGCCGCCGTGATGATCGTCCGCATCCAGCCGGACAACATCAAGGACAAGCGCGAGCTGGAGTGGTCGCACGAGGGCATCGTGGCGTACTCCAAGATCTGCACGCACGTCGGCTGCCCGATCTCCCTGTACGAGCAGCAGACGCACCACGTGCTGTGCCCCTGCCACCAGTCCACCTTCGACCTCTCCGACGGAGCCCGGGTCATCTTCGGCCCCGCCGGCCACGCCCTGCCGCAGCTGCGCATCGGTGTGAACGACGAGGGCTACCTCGAAGCGCTCGGCGACTTCGATGAGCCCGTCGGTCCTGCTTTCTGGGAGCGCGGATGAGCACCACGACCAGCAGCACAGACTCCCGCGCACGCGGGAAGGCGCCGGCCGGTGAGCGGGTCGCCGACTGGGCCGACGGCCGGCTGGGGATCTACTCCCTGGCCAAGGCCAACATGCGCAAGATCTTCCCCGACCACTGGTCGTTCATGCTGGGTGAGATCTGCCTCTACAGCTTCATCATCATCATCCTCACGGGTGTGTACCTGACGCTGTTCTTCCACCCGTCGATGAACGAGGTGGAGTACCACGGCAGCTATGTCCCGCTCCAGGGACAGCTGATGTCCGAGGCGTTCAGCTCGACGCTGCACATCTCGTTCGACGTGCGTGGCGGTCTGCTCATCCGGCAGATCCACCACTGGGCGGCGCTGATCTTCCTCGCCGGCATGTTCGTGCACATGATGCGCGTGTTCTTCACGGGCGCGTTCCGCAAGCCCCGCGAGATCAACTGGCTGTTCGGCTTCCTGCTGTTCGTCCTGGGCATGTTCACCGGGTTCACCGGCTACTCGCTCCCGGACGACCTGCTCTCCGGCACCGGTGTGCGCTTTATGGAGGGCGCGATCCTGTCCGTGCCGATCGTCGGCACGTACCTGTCGTTCTTCCTCTTCGGCGGAGAGTTCCCGGGCGGCGACTTCGTGGCCCGCTTCTACTCCATCCACATCCTGCTGCTGCCGGGCATCATGCTCGGCCTGGTGGTCGGCCACCTGATCCTGGTCTTCTACCACAAGCACACGCAGTTCGCGGGCGCCGGAAAGACCAACAAGAACGTCGTCGGCATGCCGCTGCTGCCCGTCTACATGGCCAAGGCCGGCGGGTTCTTCTTCCTGGTCTTCGGTGTCATCGCGGCCATCTCCGCGGTCGCGCAGATCAACCCGATCTGGGCCCTGGGCCCCTATCGCGCGGACCAGGTGTCGACCGGCGCCCAGCCCGACTGGTACATGGGCTTCTCCGAGGGCCTCATCCGTGTCATGCCCGGCTGGGAGATCAACTTCTGGGGCCACACCCTCGTCCTGGGTGTGTTCATCCCGCTGGTGATCTTCCCGCTGGTCCTGGTCGCGATCGCGGTCTACCCGTTTGTGGAGTCCTGGGTCACCGGGGACAAGCGCGAGCACCACATCCTGGACCGGCCCCGCAACGTGCCCACCCGCACGGCCTTCGGTGTCGCCTGGATGACCTGGTACTTCGTACTGCTGGTCGGTGGTGGCAACGACCTGTGGGCCACCCACTTCCACCTGTCGATCAACGCCATCACCTGGTTCGTCCGGATCGCGTTCTTCGTCGCCCCGGTCGCCGCGTTCATCGTCACCAAGCGGATCTGCCTCGGCCTCCAGCGCCGGGACCGGGAGAAGGTGCTGCACGGTCGGGAGACCGGCACCATCAAGCGGCTGCCGCACGGTGAGTTCATCGAGGTGCACGAGCCGCTCAGCCAGGAGCAGCTGCACACCCTCACCGCGCACGAGCAGTACGAGCCGGCCGCGATCGGCGCTGCCGTCGACGAGAACGGCGTCGAGCGCAAGGTCAAGGGTCCGGACAAGCTCCGCGCCAAGCTCAGCAAGGCGTACTACGGAGACGACGCCCAGATCCCCAAGCCGACCGTCGAGGAGTACAAGGAGATCACGAGCGGCCACGGCCACCACTGATCACTGCTTCGCCACACACGAAGGGCCCCGTTCCAGCACCGCCGCTGGAACGGGGCCCTTCGTACTGCCTCCGGCTGGATAGGGTGGGAGCACACTTTTCTACGACACTCAGGAGCGGCCGTATGAGCGCTGTGACCCCCGCTGGAGGCGACAACGCGGCGGTCCGTTCCTGGCCGGGTCTGCTGAACGGACTGCTGGACGGCCGGGACCTCTCCTCCGACGACACCGCCTGGGCGATGGACCTGATCATGCGGGGCGAGGCGACGGACGCGCAGATCGCCGGCTTCGCCGTGGCCCTGCGCGCCAAGGGCGAGACCGTCGAGGAGATCACCGGCCTGGTCCGGGCGATGTACGAGCACGCCAACGTGATCGAGGTACCCGGCGCGACCGTCGACATCGTCGGCACCGGCGGCGACGGCGCCAAGACCGTGAACATCTCCACGATGTCCTCGATCGTGATCGCCGGCACCGGCGCCAAGGTCGTCAAGCACGGCAACCGCGCCGCGTCCTCGGCGTCCGGCGCCTCCGACGTACTGGAGAAGCTCGGCGTCAATCTGGAGCTGACCCCGCAGCGGGTTGCCGAGGTCGCCGAGGTCGCCGGCATCACCTTCTGCTTCGCCGTGAAGTTCCACCCGGCGCTGCGTCATGTCGCCGCGGCGCGCGGCCAGTTGGGGATCCGGACCACGTTCAACTTCCTCGGTCCGCTGACCAACCCGGCGAAGGTGAGGGCCCAGGCCGTTGGTGTCGCCGATCTCCGGATGGCACCGATCGTCGCCGGTGTCTTCGCCGAGCGGGGCAACTCCTCGCTGGTGTTCCGCGGCGACGACGGACTTGACGAACTCACCGTGACGTCGACGTCCAAGGTGTGGATCGTGCGGGACGGTCAGGTGCGGGAGGAGACGTTCGATCCGCGGGACGTGGGGATCGGGCTGGTGCCGGTGGAGGCGTTGCGGGGGGCTGACGCCTCGTTCAACGCGGACGTCGCGCTGCGCTTGCTCGACGGGGAGACGGGGCCCGTTCGGGACGCCGTGCTGCTGAACTCCGCGGCTGCGTTGGTCGCGCTGGAGCCGGGGTCCGGGTCGCTCGTGGAGCAGATCCGTGCCGGGATGGAGCGGGCGGCTGAGGCTGTGGACTCCGGGGCGGCCAAGCGGACGCTTGAGCGGTGGGTTGTCGCCAGTAACGCCTGATGCCAGGGGGCGTGGGGTTGTTGTGCGTGTGCCGCGCCGTTGTGGCTGGTCGCGCAGTTCCCCGCGCCCCTGAAAGACAAAGCACGGGGCGTAGCCCCGGCTTTCCAGGGGCGCGGGGAACTGCGCGACCAGCCACGTCCGGACCCGCACCCGCAAGTCGCCCGCGGCCCCGTGCTCTCGAGCGGCCGTTCCGGCATCCGGACAGGAGTTGCGGTCCGGTGATCACATCCCGTAGCTTTCTGATCAGGTCATGAGTGACAGCCATCAGGCCCCGGCCGGCTGTCCGGCAACCCTCCGTCCGTGGCGGGGTGCCCCGGGTGAAGACCAGGCCGTGGACAGCAAGGTCCTCGGCAAGCGCGGACCCCTCGCACACCAGGGGTCCTGGTCGTCGAGGAGATCCCCGTGGGCAAGCGAATGCGATAGGGCCGCAGAGCCCCGCCTCCGCATCCCTCCTTCTTCTGTCTTCCCGCGCTTGAGCGTGCCGCTCGTGCGGTGAATTCCGCCTGCCACAACGGGAGTACACCCATGTCCGTCTCCACCGCCGCCGTCGACCAGACCGTCTGTTCCCCGCTGCCCGTGCTCGGGCGGGACGTCACCGTGCCGCTCGTCACCGGTGGCGAGGTCACGTACGCCGCGCTCGACTACGCGGCCAGCGCGCCCGCGCTCCAGCGGGTGTGGGACGACGTGGCCGCGTACGCCCCGTACTACGGCAGCGTGCACCGCGGGGCCGGGTATCTGTCGCAGCTGTCGACGGACCTGTTCGAGAACGCCCGGCGTACCGTCGCCGAGTTCCTCGACTGCCGGGACGACGACCAGGTCGTCTTCACCCGGTCCACCACCGACTCGCTGAACCTGCTCGCCGCCGCGCTGCCCGCCGACTGCCAGGTGTTCGTCTTCGAGACCGAGCACCACGCCTCGCTGCTGCCCTGGAAGAACGCCCACGTCAGCTACCTCGACGCCCCGCGCACCCCGCGCCAGGCCGTGGAGACCCTGGAGAAGGCCCTCGCCGACCGTGACCCCCACGGCCCCGCCCTGGTCTGTGTCACCGGCGCCTCCAACGTGACCGGTGAGCTGTGGCCCGTACGGGAACTGGCCGCCGCCGCGCACGCCCACGGTGCCCGGATCGTGCTCGACGCCGCCCAGCTCGCCCCGCACCACCCCGTCTCCGTCGCCGAACTCGACGTGGACTGGGTCGCGTTCTCCGGGCACAAGCTGTACGCCCCGTTCGGCTCCGGTGTGCTCGCCGGGCGCGCGGACTGGCTGCGCGAGGCGGAGCCGTATCTCGCGGGCGGCGGCGCCAGCCGCAAGGTGACCCGGCGGACGGACGGGGGAGTGGACGTCGAGTGGCACGACAGCGCCGCCCGCCACGAGGCCGGCTCGCCCAACGTCATCGGCGCCTACTCCATCGCGTCCGCCTGCAAGGCCCTCACCGACGCCGGTTTCGAGGGTCTCGTCGCCCGTGAGCGCCACCTGATCGACACCGTGCGGGCCGGTCTCGCCGAGGTTCCCGAGGTGCGGATCCTCTCCCTCTTCGGCGACGACGCACCGCGTGTCGGCGTCATCTCCTTCGTCGTCGACGGCTGGAACAGCTCCCACTTCGCCGCCGCGCTCTCCGCCGAGTACGGCATCGGTGTCCGCGACGGTCTGTTCTGCGCCCACCCGCTGGTGCGCACCCTGCTCGGCAGCGACCCCGAGTCGCAGGGCGAGTGCGGGGCACCGGAGGCGGCGCCCGGCGAGAAGTCGCTCAACGCGATCCGGGTCAGCTTCGGTGCGGGCACGCCCGACGAGCACGTGGAGCGGTTCGTCCGGGCCGTGCGCGAACTCGTCCAGGACGGCGCCGCCTGGAACTACCGTACGGTCGACGGGCGTTGTGTGCCCGACACCTCCGCGTGAGCCGGTAGCCGGGCGCCCAGGACGACCATCCGCAGGGCGCGTTCGGTGGCGTCGGTGAGCAGCTCCGCGGCCCGCACCAGCGCCTCCGCCAGGGCCATCGGGGCGGGCAGGATGCCGTGGTACGCGTCGACGCCCGGCACGTCGTGGGCGCCCTTGCCGAGGGTGCCGGCGAGTGCCAGTACGGGACGGCCGTAGAGCTTGGCGCGGCGGGCCACCTCGCCGGGGACCTTGCCGCGCCGGGTCTGTTCGTCCAGCGCGCCCTCCGCGGTCAGCACCAGGTCGGCGCGGGCCAGACGGGCGTCCAGGTCGAGGTGGTCGAGGAGGACGTCGAAGCGGGGGAGGAGCCGGGCGCCGAGAGCGGCGAGGCCGGCGCCGAGGCCGCCGGAGGCGCCGGTGCCGGGGGACAGGCGCAGGTCCGTGGGGAGCCGGTGGACGTCCCGGGTGAGGACGCGGGCCCAGTTCTCCAGGCCGGTGGAGAGGCGCTCGACCTGCGCCGGGGTCGCGCCCTTCTGGGGGCCGAAGACCCGGGCCACGCCGTGCTCGCCGCACAGCACGTTGTACGGGTTGCAGGCGACGAGGAGTTCCGTGTGCGGCAGACGGGAGTCCAGGGCGCTTGGGTCGATGCGGGTCAGCCGGGTCAACTCGGCGCCGCCGTGCGGGAGTTCGAAGCCGTCCGCGTCCAGGAGGCGGGCGCCCAGGGCCTGGAGGGCGCCGGCGCCGCCGTCGGACGTGCCGGAGTCTCCGCAGCCCACGACGATCCGCCGTACGCCGGTGTCGAGTGCGGCCCGGATCAGTTCACCCACGCCGTAGGTGGTGGTGGCGCCCGGGTCGCGGCTGCTCGTGGGGACCAGGGAGAGGCCGGCCACCGCGGCCATCTCCACGACCGCGGTGCGGCCGGAGTCCAGGAGGGCGAAGTGGGTGCCGATCGGTTCGCCGAGGGGGCCGGTGGCGGAGAGGGCGAGGAGGCGGCCGCCGGTGGTGGTGGCGAGGGTGCGGGCGGTGCCTTCGCCTCCGTCCACCAGGGGGATGCGGTCGATCTCCGCGTGGGGGAGGACTCGGCGTACGCCTGTGGCGATGGCGTTCGCCGCGGACTGGGCGGACAGGGACTCCTTGAAGCCGCTGGGGGCTACGGCGATGTGGTTGAGCATGCGGGCTCCTGGGTGGTTGCTGTGGGGGCGTTGGCGCATCCCGGCGCCGACGGGGTGCCGCCGCGCCCACCCGTGCCGCCCTGCGGCACGATTGCCCGCGGCTGCGCGGCTATGGCGTGAGGGGGACTCCCAAGGTTGGCCAGATCGTCAGGGTGAAGAGGAGGACCACGGTCGCTGTCAGGGGGGCCAGGAATGCTGAGAGTTTTAGGAGGTCGCCCGGGGTGTAGGTCGGGACGCCAGGGATCTCCGCGAAGAGGGTGACCGGCTTGGCCGAGGCCGGGAGGGTGTGGCAGAAGCCGGCCGCCGCCGTGGACGCGAGCGCCGCCGCGACCGGGTTGACGCCGACGCCGATCGCCGCCGCGACGACCAGCGGGACCAGGACCGACGAGCGGGCCGAGCGGGACTGGAGGACCAGGTGGGCGGCCGTGCTGACCGCGATCACCACGGTCAGGAAGAGCGCCGGGCCGACCGTGGTGGGCAGGCCCGACACCAGCCACTTCGCCGCGCCCGAGTCGGCCAGGGCGACGCCCATCGCCATCGTCGCCGCCATGAAGATCAGCAGCGACCAGGGGACCGTACGCAGCGCGTCCTTCAGTGTCACCGTGCCGAGGGCCGGTGAGGCGGCCACCACCGCGCCGATCAGTGCCACCAGCGCGGGCGGTACCTGGTGCAGCGGCTCGCTGCACCACAGCAGGACGACGGTGGCGAGCAGCAGTGCGCAGCGGGACTCGGCCGGTGACCACGGGCCGGTGACCGGTTCCTCGGTGTGCTGCTGGATGTCGTCCGCGGTGATCCGTACGGGCAGGCGGCGGTCGGCCCGGCGGGTGGTCGTCAGGAGGACCACCTCCGCCGCCAGGTGCGACGACGCTACCGCCAGGGGCAGGCCGAGCAGCAGCCACTGGGTGAAGCCGACCCTCTCGCCCACCGACTCCCACAGGACCGAGACGGTGATCAGATGCGCCCCGGCGCCGATCAGTGTGGCCACCGCCGACAGCAGGATCACCGTCGGGAACAGCAGCGCCAGCATCACCACCAGCCTGCGGTGTGCGGACAGCGCCTTGGCGAGGGCCAGGAAGACCGGGAGGGCGAGCGCGGCCCTGCCGGAGGTGGCCGGTACGGCGAACGCCGTGACGACCAGTGCGGCCGTCGTCAGATGGGTCAACTGCCGTACGGTACGGGCCCCGCCGACCAGGAACGCCGCCGCCCGGCCCGCGAGCCCGGTCCGGGTCACCGCGGCGGCCAGCACGAACGCGCAGATGAGCAGCCACACCGTGGAGTCGCCGAGGGTGCCGAAGAAGGTGTCGCTGCTGATCACCCCGGTCACCGTCAGGGCCAGTCCGGCGCCGAGCGCGATGTACGTGTCGTCGATCGGGGTGGCGATCCAGGCGCAGGTCGCCAGGGCGAACACGGCGAGGGTGAGCCGGGCGGTGCCGGACAGTCCGGGGAAGGTGCCGGGGACCGTGAGCGCGGCGCACAGGGACAGGGCCAGGCACAGACCCACGGTCAGGCGGAGGTTCAGGGTCACGTCATCGAGCGTTCACGGGGGCGGTGAGCCTTCGATGAGCCGTCGATGAAAGGGAGTTCATCCCGGCAGGCGGTAGCCCATTCCCCGTACCGTCTCGACCCGTTCCGCGCCGAGTTTCTTGCGGAGCGAACGGACGTACACGTCCACGATGTTGGAGCCGGGGTCGAAGTCGTAGCCCCAGACGTGGGAGAGGATCTGCTCACGGGACAGGACCTGGCCGGGGTGGCGCAGGAAGAGCTCCAGCAGGACGAACTCACGGGCCGTCAGATCGACCGTGCGCTCCCCGGAGCGGGCGCGGCGGGTCCGCAGGTCGAGGGTGAGCGTGCCCGACTTCAGGACCGTCACCTCGGGCGCCCTGGCCGCCGTACGCAGCCGGAGCCGGATCCGGGCGAGGAGTTCCTCGAAGCGGAACGGCTTGGTCATCCAGTCGTCGGCGCCGCCCTCCAGGCCGGCCACCGTGTCCCGTACCGAGTCGCGGGCGGTCAGCACGATCACCGGGGTGCTCACCCTGGCCTCGCGCAGTTCGCGCAGCACGGTGAAGCCGTCCCGGACGGGCAGGCCGATGTCCAGGACGACCAGGTCGAAGCCGCCGGTGAGCGCGTACGCGTAGCCGGCCTCGCCGTCGGTGACGACGGTGGTGGTGAAGCCGTTGGCGCGCAGGCCCTTCTCGACGAAGGACGCGATGCGCTCCTCGTCCTCGACGATGAGGATGCGGTTCATACGGGCGCCTCTTCCGGTTCCGGACGGTTCACGGGCGGGCCTCCTCCAGGGTGAGGACGAACGTGGCGCCGCCGCCCTCGGTGTGGTGCAGCCGCACCCGGCCGCCGTGCGCCTCGGCTATCGCGCGGACGATGGACAGACCGAGGCCGGCGCCGGAACCGCGGGTGCCGCGGCGGGCCGTGCCGCGCCGGAACCGTTCGAAGATGACGTCGGTGTCCTGCGGCCGTACGCCCGAACCGGAGTCGGCGACGTACAGCTCGACGAGGTGGCCGTCGACGCGGGAGCCGATGCTGATGCGCTGCCCCGGGCCGGTGTGCTGGACGGCGTTCTGGGCGAGCTGGACCATGGCCTGCGTGATGCGCTGCGGGTCGAGACGGACCTCCGCGTCGGCGACCTCGGCGAGCCGCCAGTCGCGGTCGCCCAGTGCGCGGGCCTTGACGTAGACGTCGGCGGTGAGTTCGGCGAGCTGGACCGGCTCGGGGGTGACGAAGTCGGGGCGTTCGGCCTTGGCGAGGAGGAGCAGGTCCTCCACGATGCGGCTCATCCGGTCGAGTTCGTCGGTGACGAGGCGGACGGTCTCGTCGCGTTCGGCCGGGTCGTCGCCCATGAGTTCCAGATGGCCGCGGACGATGGTGATCGGGGTGCGCAGCTCGTGCCCGGCGTCGTCGACGAACTCGCGCTGGGCGGCGAAGGCCCGCTCCAGCCGGTCCAGCATCGCGTTGAACGTCTCCGCGAGAGCCGCTATGTCGTCGCGTCCGTGCACCGGGATCCGCCGGGTGAGGTCCTGTTCGGTGAGCTGGGCGGCGGCCGCGCGCACCAGCCGGACGGGCTGGAGTATCCGGCCCGCGACGACCCAGCCGATGCCGGTGGTCATGAGGAGGGCGACGCCCGAGATGGCGAGCAGGATGCGGAACACCTCGTCCGCGCGCTGCCGTTCGCGCTGCGGGTGGAAGGCGACGACGAACGCGGCCTGTGCGGTGCCGCCGTGCGGTGCGATCGCGACCTTGGCCCAGCGGACCGTGCCGTGGGGGCGGTCCAGGGTGCCGGTGGCGGCGGGGGAGGCGAAGATCCGGCGGCGGGCGTCCGGGTCCTCGTGCAGGGCGCGGCCCGCCGGGAGTTCGCGCGGCTGGATGAGCTGGGCGGGGTCCCGGCCCGCGCGGCCCACCAGGCCCATCAACTCCTCGTCCGGGTCGGCGTACTGACGCTCCAGGAAGACCCGCAGCAGCCGGCTCGCGTCGGTGAACGGGCGCCCGGTGGCCGGGTCGACGCCGCGCTCCTCGAACTGGGTGAACTCCACGGCCTCCTGGGCCAGCAGACTGCCGATCCGCTGGTCGGTGTCGCGCAGCAGGATCGAGCGCACGGTGGTGGCGACCGAGCCGAACGCGACCGTCATCACCAGCAGCAGCCACAGCAGGATGCGGACACGGGCGGAGATCCGCACCCGGCCGCCGTCAGCCGTCGTCCCCGCCGCGGGTTCCGCCGGAGTCGTCGGGTCCGTCGTCGTCCCCGCCGGTTCCTTCGCCTCGGTCGTCGTCATCGTCTTCGCTGCTGGGGCCGGTGGTCGGCGCGGGCGGTGCGTCGGTCGCGGGGGGCGGCGGGACGACCTCGTCGCTGGGGGCCGGCGTCGGACTGCCGGTGCGCGGGGACGGTGTGCCGCTGTCCAGTTCCACCTTGGCCGGCACCTTCGGCGACTCCTGGTGGTCGGTGAGGGCGTAGCTGGTCGCGGCGATCCCGAGCGGGATCACCACAACGGCGGCGAGGGCCGCCATACGGTGGGAGAAGACCATGCCACCGATGCTGCGCACGGCACCCGCCCGCGCGGATGAACCCAGGATGAGGATCTCTTCATGCGGCCCCGGGTGTACGCGGGGGGAGTTACGAGTCGAGGCCGATCGCGAACGCCGCCTCCAGGTCGTGCTGGGAGTAGGTGCGGAACGCGACGTGCGTGTCCGTGCCCTCGACGCCCGGGATCTTGCTGATCCGGCCCGGGATGACCTCGGCGAGGTCCTCGTGCTCCTTGACCCGGACCATGGCGATCAGGTCGTAGGTGCCGGTGACGGAGAAGACCTCGGTGATGTTCTCCAGCGCCGCGATCGACTCGGCGATCTCGGGGATCCGGTCCACGCTGGTCTTGATGAGGACGATCGCGGTGATCACGTCTGGTTCTCTCCCTCGGGCTCCGGAACTCGGGCGGCCTTCACTCTAGTCCCCGTGCGGAACCGCACCCACGTGTAGCAGAACCCCAGGCCGAAGCCGATCAGGTGGGCCAGATAGGCCACGCCGGGGCCCTGGTCCGCGCGGCCCGCGGCCAGCCACTGGAGGGCGACCCAGAACGGCAGCACGACCCAGGCCGGGAAGCGCAGCGGCAGGAAGAACAGGAACGGCAGCAGACTGGTGACGCGGGCCCGCGGGAAGGCGCACAGGAAGGCGCCGAGCACCGCCGAGATGGCTCCCGAGGCGCCCACCAGCGACTGGTCGGAGTCCGCGTTGGCGGCCGCGTAGCCGAGCAGGGCGAGATAGCCGCAGCCCAGGTAGAAGAGGGTGAACTCGACGCGGCCCATGCGTTCCTCGGTCATCACGCCGAAGACGTAGAGGAAGAGCATGTTGCCGAGCAGATGGACCCAGCTGCCGTGCACGAAGAGGGCCGTCGCCGGGGTCAGCACGGCCCGGGGGTCGCCCTCGAACAGTTGTTTGGGTACGACGCCCCAGTGCCGGAAGTAGGCCCGCTGCGCGGCCATCAGTTCGTCGCCGGAGCCGTACGCCGGACTGAGCCCGGCGGCGGGGCTGATCAGGAAGACCAGACAGCACGCCGCGATCAGTACGTACGTCACCGGGCCCGCGGACCCGCGCGGCCGGCCGGCCGCCCGGCCCGCCGTCGCGCCCCTGTTGCTGATCATGGCTACAGAGCATGACGTACCAGGACGCAACCGTGCAGACCGCCTCGCCGCCGTTGACGGATGGGCGGCGCACAGCCGCCAGGCCGTAGGGTTACGAGCCACACACTCCGGGGCACCGGTGTGTCGCGGGACAATGGAACATCCGAAGAAGGAAAGAGCACAGTCACGATGACGGTTCCTCTGCCGACCGCCGCGACGCGGTGGCGCTGCACGCTCTGTGGCAATCTCACCCGCTTCGACGTGACGCGGTCCTCGAAGGTCGTCGAGTACGTCCATCTCGATCTGGCCGGCGAGCCGAAGGTCGAGGAGCGCGAGGTGGTCAGTGAGACCATCGAGTCGGTGCGGTGCCGCTGGTGCAACGCGGTGGACCAGGTGGAACTGGTGGACAGGCCGGGCGCCGCCTCCTGAGGGAGCGGAGCCCCCGACGGCCGACCCCGCGCCGGGGTCGGGCACACGTATTGGGGTGAAGGATGGTGGAGACCACAGGCGGGGGGCCGGGCGACGGCGCCGCTGAGGTGCTCGACCGTCCACTGCCCGACGGGGTGCGCCGCCGTGTGGTGCAGATCGTCTCCGACGGCTTCGGCGGCCTGACCGTCGCCGAACTGCCCGCGCAGCTCAGACAGTACGCCCGCTTCGCACCGAACCGGCGGGCCAAGTTCGCCGGCAACGCGATGGCGGCGGCCCTGGAGACCGACCCGCTCTTCCGCCAGCGCATCGGCGAGAAGTTCAGGGAGTCGCAGCCGGAACTCACCGGCGCCCTCGACTCCGGTGCGCCGCCCCCGGCCGCGGACCCGCTCGACGTGGCGGCCGCGGCCTACGTACTGCGGCCCACGGGCTGGGTGAAGCTGGTGACTGCGGCCGGCGAGGAGGCCCAGCGGGCCGACGCCGAGCGGGTCGACGAGGAGAACCGCGCCGAGCTGGAGCGGCTGCGCACCGCCCTCACCGTCGCCCAGGACCAGACCCGCACCGAGACCGAACGGCTGCGCACGGAGCTGGAGAGCACCCGGAAGGAAGCGGAATCGCTGCACCGCAAGCTCCGGGCCGCCCTCAGTGACGTCAAGCGCGGCGAGGCCGCCCTGCGCAAGGTGCAGGGCGAGATCGAGTCGGTCCGCGCGGAGTCGCAGACGCAGGTGTCCGCCGCCGAGAGCGAGAGCCGGCGCCTCAAGGCCCGCCTCGGCGAGGTGGAGGCGTCCCTGGAGGCCACCCGCCGCGCCGCCCGCGAGGGCCGCAGCGTGGAGGACATGCGGGTACGGCTGCTGCTCGACACCCTGCTGGAGTCCGCGCAGGGCCTGCGGCGCGAACTCGCCCTGCCGCCGGTGTCCGTACGGCCGGCGGAGACCGTCGACGCGGTCGAACCGGGACGCATGACCCCGAAGGACATCGCCGCGCGCGCCCTGTCCGAGAACGACCCGGCGATCCTCGACCAGTTGCTCGCGCTGCCCCAGGCGCATCTCGTCGTCGACGGCTACAACGTCACCAAGACCGGCTATCCGCAGATGCCGCTGGAGAAGCAGCGGCTGCGGCTGCTCGGCCAGCTCTCCCAGCTCGCCGCGCAGACCGGCGCCGAGGTCACCTGTGTCTTCGACGGGGCCGAGCTGGCCGCGCCGGTGCTGCTCGCGCCGCCGCGCGGAGTGCGTGTCCTGTTCTCCAAACCCGGTATCACCGCCGACGAGTTGATCCGCCAGCTGGTGCGCGCCGAGCCGCCGGGCCGGCCGGTCATCGTCGCCTCGACCGACCGCGAGGTCGCTGACGGGGTGGCGCGCGCCGGTGCGCGGCCGGTGGCGTCCGTGGTCCTTCTGAAACGGTTCGCCCGAGGCTGACCGCTTGCCGCGTGTGCGCCCCCATCACGCCACGGGCGCCCCAACCGCAACGTTCGGGCTCAATGACCGTATTGGCGCGACCTTCACACAACGCACAGTCAATCGGGCATCACTGGTCGTGAGTTGAGTGTAAATAATGACTGGTGTGACGAGAATTTTCAGCTGAGGATTTGAACTGATCACAAGCGGGTCACTAGGGTCAGGCCTCGAACCTCTACTCGGGTGATCACTCATAAGGAGTGACGGTGGAGGGGCCCCGCCCACCGGCGTGTCGGTAGGCGGCTGGAGGAAGAAGGAGCTCGCCCCCGTGGCGTCCCACCGTCGACCCAAGCAGCCGAGCCGCGCACGTGTGACCGTGCTCACCACCGCAGCCGCGGCAGCCGTCGCCATCAGCTCCCAGGCCGCCCAGGCCGCGCCGAGCGAGAAGCCCACCAAGGACGAGGTCAAGGCGAAGGTCGACAAGCTCTACGAAGAGGCGGAGCAGGCCACCGAGAAGTACAACGGGGCCAAGGAGAAGCAGGAGAAGCTCCAGAAGGAGATCTCCACCATCCAGGACAACGTCGCCCGCGGCCAGGAAGAGGTCAACGAGCTGCGTGAGGGCCTGGGTTCGATGGCCAGCGCCCAGTACCGCTCCGGCGGCATCGACGAGTCCGTCCAGCTCTTCCTCTCCGCCGACCCGGACGACTACCTCGACAAGGCGTCCACGCTCGACCAGTTGAGCAACCAGCAGGTCGACGCGCTGAAGAAGATCCAGGACAAGCAGCGCGAGCTCGCCCAGGACCGCTCCGAGGCCTCCGAGAAGCTCACCGACCTCTCCTCCACCCGCACCGAGCTGGGCAAGAAGAAGAACGAGGTCCAGGCGAAGCTGGCCGAGGCGCAGAAGCTCCTCAACTCGCTGACCGCCGCCGAGAAGGCCGCGATCCAGGCCGACGAGCAGCGCGCGAGCCGCGACGCCTCCGACCGGGTGGACCTCGGCAACTCCGCCACCGGCTCGGGCCGCGCCATGTCCGCCTTCCAGGCCGCCCAGAGCGTCATCGGCTCGCCCTACGTCTACGGCGCCTCCGGCCCCTCCTCCTTCGACTGCTCGGGCCTGACCTCCTGGGCGTTCGCCCAGGCCGGCGTCTCCATCCCGCGCATCTCGCAGGACCAGGCCAACGCCGGCACCCGCATCTACAGCCAGTCCGACCTCAAGGTCGGCGACCTGGTCATCTTCTACGGCGACCTGCACCACGTCGGCTTCTACGCGGGCAACGGCCAGGTGCTGCACTCCCCGCGCACCGGCGCCGTCGTGCGCTACGAGTCGATCAACAACATGCCGTACCAGTTCGGCGTCCGGATCTGACCGATGCCCCAGGACCGCGCAAGGTCCCGGAAGCAACACAACGCACCGCCCGAACGGGCGAATCGCGCCACCGGATACTGACCCCACGCCCCGCCAGTGACCTGCGTCAGTGGCGGGGCGTCACTGTGCGTGCCCGCGGAGGTCTTTGGCCGACCCCCCTTCGCGGGGTTACTGTCTGCCGCGTTTGAGTCGTCCAGCGAAGGAGCGCGGCTTCCTGTGGGGTCCCATCGCCGCCAGGCACCGTCCGGGTTCGACCGGGGGGCATGTGTAGCCGTCTCCGTGCTGTCCGCAGCCGCGGCGGCACTCGGCGCCGTACCGGCCACGGCCGCACCGGCCGCGCCCTCGGCGCCCGCCGCACCGTCCGACGACACCCGCGCCGAGGTGAACCGTCTCTACACCGCGGCGGAGAAGGCCACCGAGGCCTACAACAAGGCCGACGAACGCGCCGACGAACTGCGCGGCCAGGTACGCAGGACCCAGGACGGGATCGCCCGCCAGCAGGAACGCATCAACGACATGCGGGAGTCGCTCGGCTCGCTGGCCGGCGCCCAGTACCGCTCCGGCGGCATCGACCCGTCCGTCGCCCTGCTGTTCTCCGAGGACCCGGACGACTACCTCGACAAGGCCGCCGTACTCGACCGGATCAGCGCCCACCAGGTGGGCCGCCTGGAGGACCTCCAGGGCGCGATGCGCGACCTCGCGCAGGAACGCGCCGAGGCCGCCGGGAAACTGGCCGAGCTGGAACAGAGCCGCAAGGCCGTCGCCGCCCACAAGCGGACCGTCGAGAAGAAGCTCGCCAAGGCCCGCCGGCTGCTCAACTCCCTGCCGGACGCCGAACGCGACGCCTACGGCCGGGCCTCCCGCTCCGGCCGCGCCGGACTCCCCGACTTCGGCAGCGCCGTACCCGCCTCGGGCCGCGCCGCCGCCGCGGTCGCCGCCGCCCGCTCCGCCCTCGGCAGGCCCTACATCTGGGGCGCCAACGGCCCCAGCGGCTTCGACTGCTCCGGACTGACCCAGTGGTCCTACGCCCAGGCGGGCGTGGCCATCCCGCGCACCTCGCAGGGCCAGCGGTACGCCGGACGCCAGGTGCCGCTCTCCCAGGCACAGCCCGGCGACCTCGTCACCTACCGCTCCGACGCCAGCCACGTCGGGATGTACATGGGCAACGGCCAGGTCATCCACGCCCCCTACCCCGGGGCCCCGGTCCGCTACGACCCGGTCGGCATGATCCCGGGCGCCACCGTGACCCGGGTCTGACCGGGCTCCGCGGCCTTACGATCGTGAGGATGGCTGGGCGAAGGCGAGTACGGATATCCGCAGTCGTGGCGCTGTGCGCGCTGCTGGTCGCACTCGTGTCGTGCGCGGGCGGGCCCGGCACGGACGCCGGTCCCGCCGACGTCCAGCGGCTCCTCGACCGCCGCGCGAGCGCCCTCCTGGACCGCGACGCCACGGCCTTCCTCGCCACGGGTGCCCGGTCCGGCTACGACAACCTGCGGGACGTGCCGCTCGCCGCCTGGTCGTACCGGGTGACCGACCTGCGTACCGCCGGCGACACGGCGACCGTCGACGCCGAGCTGAGCTACCGGATCGGCGGCCACGACAAGGCGCCCGTGACCACGGCCCGCACTCTGCGCCTCGACCGGGGCGCGGACGGCGGCTGGCGCGTCGCGTCCGACCGGCCCGCCGCGAAGTCCGCGCAGCAGCTGTGGGACCAGGGCCCGGTGACCGTCATCACCGGTGAGCACAGCCTTGTCATGGGCGTCGGCCAGTCACCCGCCTTCCTGCGGGACTTCGCCGCACTCGCCGACCGCGCGGTACCGGCCGTGTCGGACGCCTGGGACACCGGCTGGGGCGAACAGGTCGTGGTCCTCGTACCGAAGTCGCTGGACGGCATGGCCGCGCTGCTCGGCTCGCCCGCCTCCTCCTACCGTGGCATCGCCGCCGTCACCACGGGCGAGGTGGGCGGCTCGGGGAGCGCGCCCGCGGACCGGATCATCGTCAACCCCGAGGCGTACGGGCTGCTGGGCGCCTCCGGCAAGCAGGTCGTGCTCACCCACGAGACCACCCATGTCGCCACCCGCGCCCACACCAACGCCGCCACCCCGCTGTGGCTGTCCGAGGGGTACGCGGACTGGGTCGGCTACCGCGGCACAGGGCGCGGCCCCGCCGAGGCGGCACCGGAACTGGCCCGCGCGGTCACCGAGGGGAACGTGCCCCAGGAGCTGCCGGTGGACGGGGACTTCGGGTTCACCGACGACGCCGACGCACTGGCCAGGGCGTATGAGGGCGGCTGGATGGCCTGCCGGCTGATCGCGGAACGCTGGGGCGAGGAACGGCTCGGCGCGTTCTACCGCGCGGTCGGCGCGCACGGGAAGCGCGCCGGGGCGGTGGAGACGGCGCTGCGGCAGGTGCTCGGGACCACACCGGAGGCGTTCACGCTGGAGTGGCGGAGATACCTGGAGACTCAGCTGGACGTCGAGGTGGGCGCCTCGCCGGCCGGCTGAGCCACCGCCCACGAGGGACGGCGACGTCCCTCCGGGTCGACCACCGGGGACACCGTCGCCCGCCACAGGACGCGGGCCGCGACGAGGGTGGCGGCCACCAGCAGGCCGTTGCGCACGAAGAGCAGCGTCACACCGAGGGCGTCACTCGCCACCACGTGCGCGAACCACAGCGGGAACTCCAGGACCGTCACCAGACAGGCCGCGAGCACCAGCAGGACCGGCAGCCGCATCCGGCTCGCCCGGAAGCCCAGACAGACCGCCGCGACCCCGACCAGCCACACCATGTACTGCGGGCTGATCACCCGGCTCGTCGTTGTGAACATCAGCACCCCGACGAACGCCGCGTCCGCCATCGTGTGGGGCTCGAAACGCACCGCCAGCAGCCGCCACAGCAGCAGCCAGCCGATGGCCATCCCGGTCAGCGTCAGCGCGGCCACGCTGACCACGTCGACATACGGGCCGAGGAACTCCACCGAGCCGTAGTTCAGCAGCACCTCGCCGCTCCAGCCGAAGTGCCGGGCCACATGGAAGACCAGCGAACCCAGCGACTCCACCTCGGTGCCCCGGTCGCGCTGGAACGTCAGGAAGGCGAACGCCCCCGGCATGGCGAGCGCGAACACCGCCGCGATCACCCCCGCGGTCACCACGGCCGCACCCCACGCCCGCCGCCGGACCGCGCCGAGCAGCACCAGCGCGGGCCACACCTTCAGCATCGCCCCGAACGCGGCCAGCGCGCCCATCAGCCGGGGATGCCGGGCGCCCGCCAGCAGCGCGCCCACCGCGACCCCGGTCACCATCACGTCGTAGCGCGCGTACACGGTCGGGCCGAGCAGAGGGACGCCCACCACCCACACCCACGCGCCGCGCTGCGTACGGCCCGTGCCGCGGCCCGCGTGCAGCAGAAGCAGCAGCACGACCAGGTCCGCGGTGAACGCCAGCACGAAGAAGGCCTGCGCGTAGTCCAGGAACGGCAGCAGCGCGGGGGAGAGGATCGGCAGGGCGGCGGCGGGCGGGTACTGCCAGGTGACGTCCTTCAGCGGGAACGTTCCGGTGCGCAGCACCTCGTACCAGCCCTGGTAGATCACGGACACGTCCGTCGTGACGTCCGGGCCGGGGAACACGTACACCTTGAACACGAAGAGCAGCAGGAACAGCCGGGTCAGGGCCCAGACGGCGAGCATCCACGGCAGCGTGCGCCGCATGTCCGACTTGTTCACTGAAGCCCCTGTATCGCGCGGCCGTTGCCGAGCGGTGAGTCTACGTTGGGTAGGGTCGGCGGCGATGCGCAAGACCCTCATCGTGACCAACGACTTCCCGCCCCGCCCCGGCGGCATCCAGGCGTTCCTGCACAACATGGCACTGCGCCTGGACCCCGAGCAGCTCGTCGTCTACGCCTCCACGTGGAAGCGCGGGCGCGAGGGCACGGAGGCCACCGCCGCCTTCGACGCCGAGCAGCCCTTCACCGTCGTACGCGACCGCACGACCATGCTGCTGCCGACGCCCGCCGTCAGCCGCCGGGCCGTGGGCCTGCTGCGTGAGCACGGCTGTACGTCGGTGTGGTTCGGGGCGGCGGCGCCGCTCGGCCTGATGGCCCCCGCCCTGCGCAGGGCCGGCGCCGAACGGCTGGTCGCCACCACCCACGGCCACGAGGCCGGCTGGGCCCAACTGCCCGCCGCCCGCAGCCTGCTGCGCCGGATCGGCGAGGGCACCGACACCCTCACCTACCTCGGCGAGTACACCCGCTCCCGGATCGCCGCCGCGCTGACGCCGGCCGCGGCCGCGCGGATGGTCCAACTGCCGCCGGGCGTCGACGAGAAGACCTTCCACCCCGGTTCCGGCGGCGCCGAGGTCCGTGCCGCGCTCGGCCTCACCGACCGCCCGGTCGTGGTCTGCGTCTCGCGCCTCGTCCCCCGCAAGGGCCAGGACACCCTGATCCGCGCCCTCCCGCGCATCCTCACCGCGGAGCCGGATGCGGTCCTCCTGATCGTCGGCGGCGGCCCCTACGAGAAGGACCTGCGCCGCCTCGCGGACGAGACCGGCGTCGCCGGCTCGGTCGTCTTCACCGGCGCGGTGCCGTGGTCCGCGCTGCCCGCCCACTACGGCGCCGGGGACGTCTTCGCGATGCCCTGCCGCACCCGCCGCGGCGGCCTCGACGTCGAGGGCCTCGGCATCGTCTACCTGGAGGCCTCGGCCACCGGCCTGCCGGTCGTGGCGGGCGACTCCGGCGGAGCCCCGGACGCGGTCCTGAACGGCGAAACAGGCTGGGTGGTCCAAGGCACCTCAACAGAGGAAACAGCAGACCGCATCACCACATTGCTGGCCGACCCGGAACTCCGCCGACGAATGGGGGAGCGGGGCAGGCAATGGGTGGAAGAGAAATGGCGCTGGGACTTGCTGGCCAACAACTTGAGAAACTTGCTGTAGACCCACCAAGGGGCGTGGAGCTGCATCAATTTGCGGCTCCGCCGCGTGGGCGCGCGACCAGCCACAACGAAGCCGCACCGGCCCACGGCCCTTTAAGGGGCGCGGGGCTGTATCGATGTGCGGCTCCGCCGCGTGGGCGCGAAAAGCCACAACGGCCCCGCACCCGCCCCCGGCGCCCCCCCGGCACCCCACTAGGCGCCCCTACTTCGAGTAGATCGCCTCGATCTCACTGGCGAAGTCCTTCGCCACAACACTCCGCTTGAGCTTCAGCGACGGAGTCAAATGCCCGGACTCCTCACTGAACTGAGCCGGCAGAATCCGAAACTTCCGCACGGACTCCGCCTTGGAAACCGCCGCGTTCCCGTCGTCAATGGCGTCCTGAACCGCAGCGATCAGATCCACGTCATCCGTCAGTGACGCCGCAGATGACCCCGCCGGCTTCCCATGGTCCGCGGCCCACCGCCCCAGGAACTCCTCGTCGATCGTGACCAGCGCCCCCACGAACGGCCGCCCGTCCCCGACGACCATGCACTCCGCGACCAGCGCATGCGCCCGGATCCGGTCCTCTATCACCGCCGGCGCGACGTTCTTCCCGCCGGCCGTGACGATGATCTCCTTCTTCCGCCCGGTGATCATCAGATACCCGTCCTCGTCGAGGGTCCCGATGTCACCGGTGTGGAACCACCCGTCGGCCAGCGCCTCCGCGGTCGCGGCCGGGTTGTTCCAGTACTCCTTGAACACGTGGTCGCCGTGCAGCAGCACCTCGCCGTCGTCGGCGATCCGCACCACCGACCCCGGCAGCGGCTGCCCCACCGTGCCGATCTTCTGGCGGTCCCACGGGTTGAACGTGGTCGCGGCACAGGTCTCGGTGAGGCCGTAGCCCTCCAGGACCGTGAAGCCGATACCGCGGAAGAAGTGCCCGAGGCGCTCACCCAGCGGGGCACCGCCGGAGATCGCGTACTCGCCCTTGCCGCCGAGCACCGCCCGCAGCTTGCTGTAGACGAGCCGGTCGAAGACCTTGTGCTTGAGCTTCAGCCCCAGGGCCGGCCCCGACGGCGTGTCCAGCGCCTTGCTGTACGCGATCGCGGTGTCCGCGGCCTTGTCGAAGATCCGGCCCTTGCCGTCGGCCTGCGCCTTGGCGCGCGCGGAGTTGTAGACCTTCTCGAAGACCCGCGGCACACCCAGGATCAGCGTCGGCCGGAACGCGGCCAGCTCGTCCGTGAGGTTCTTGATGTCCGGGACGTTGCCCAGCTTGATCGGCGCCATCATCGGCGCGACCTGCACCAGCCGGCCGAAGACATGGGCGAGCGGCAGGAAGAGCAGCACACTGCACTCGCCGGTGCGGAACAGCGGACGCAGCCGCTCCACGATGTTGCCGCACTCGGCGAAGAAGGCACGGTGGGTGAGGACACAGCCCTTGGGGCGTCCGGTGGTGCCCGAGGTGTAGACGATGGTCGCCGGGTCGTCCGCCTTGGCGAGCGAGCTGCGCTCCTCGACCGTCGCGTCGGACACGTCCTGGCCGAGCCGCCCCAGCTCCTCGACCGCGCCGGCCTCGATCTGCCAGACGTTCTTCAGCGCGGGCAGCCCGTCCCGCACCGACTCGACGGACGCCAGGTGGTCGGCGTCCTCGACGATGCAGGCGGTGACGCCGGAGTCACCCAGGACCCACTGCACCTGCTCGGCCGAGCTGGTCTCGTACACCGGCACGGTGACCGCGCCCGCGCACCAGATGGCGAAGTCCAGCAGCGTCCACTCGTAGCGGGTGCGGGACATCAGGCCGACGCGGTCGCCGGGCTGCACTCCGGACGCGATCAGGCCCTTGGCCGCCGCGTGCACCTCGGTGAGGAAGACGGTCGCCGTCACGTCCTGCCAGCTGCCGCCGACCTTGCGGGCGATCACGGCGACGTCGGGATGCTGCGCGGCGTTTCTGCGGACGATGTCGGTCAGGTTGCCGTCCGCGGGGACCTCGTACAAAGCCGGAAGGCTGAACTCGCGCAAGACTGCTGCTCCTCATAGGGCGCCGGCGCCACGACGTTGTGTGATGCGACGGCGGTCCAAGGCTCGGGCAGGTACTCAGGCGGTTCTCCGGGGCCTCGGGGCCCGCTGATGAACACCTGAGCACGACTGGACTGCCCGGACGTTACCCGCCGGTATGGCGTCTTCGACAGGGGGGCCGGGCGAGATGTTCGCCGCGTCACACGGATTGCTGTTCCTTCGCGCACAGTAGTCCACCGATTTCCGCACTGGCCAGTAACCCCAGGTCCGGCCGCCACTGTTCACTCATGCCGCACACGCCTACCCTTGATCGCCATGGCACCCTCACCAGCCGGAAACCGCGGCACGCGTGTCCATGTGGTCAGTGACGTGCACGGCAACGCCCGTGACCTGGCCACCGCCGGCGACGGCGCGGACGCCCTGATCTGCCTCGGTGACCTGGTCCTCTTCCTCGACTACGCCGATCACTCGCGCGGGATCTTCCCCGACCTCTTCGGCGCCGGGAACGCGCACCGGCTCGTCGAGCTGCGCACCGCCCGCCGCTTCCAGGAGGCCCGGGAACTGGGCGCCCGGCTGTGGGCCGGCGTCGGCGGGGACCGGGCGACGGTGATCGAGCAGGCCGTGCGCAAGCAGTACGCCGAGCTGTTCGCCGCGTTCCCCACTCCGACGTACGCCACCTACGGCAATGTCGACATGCCGCAGTTGTGGAAGGAGTACGCCGGTCCCGGGACGACGGTCCTGGACGGCGAGCGCGTCGAGATCGGCGGCCGCGTCTTCGGCTTCGTCGGCGGCGGACTGCGCACCCCGATGCGCACGCCGTACGAGATCAGCGACGAGGAGTACGCGGCGAAGATCGAGGCGGTCGGCGAGGTCGACGTGCTCTGCACCCACATCCCGCCGGAGGTCCCGGACCTCGTCTACGACACCGTCGCGCGCCGTTTCGAACGGGGCAGCCGGGCGCTGCTCGACGCCATCCGGCGCACCCGGCCCCGCTACTCCCTGTTCGGCCACGTCCATCAGCCGCTCGCCCGGCGGATGCGGATCGGGGCCACGGAGTGTGTGAACGTGGGGCACTTCGCCGGGTCGGGGCGGCCGTTCGTCCTGGAGTGGTGACAGCGGTGACTGCGGTGACGGCGGCGCCCTGACCGCGCGGTAGCCTTCACGCTGCATCCACGTGCGTTACTCGTGCGTACACGACCTGCGTTACCGGCCCGCATCGGAGGAGCCACGGCGATGGCGGAACACACCAGTTCGAGCATCACGATCGAGGCGGCACCGGCCGAGGTCATGCGCGTGATCGCCGACTTCGCCCGCTACCCCGACTGGACCGGCGAGGTCAAGCTGGCGGAGGTGCTGGCGACGGACGCGCAGGGGCGCGCCGAGCAGGTCCGGCTGGTCATGGACGCCGGCGCGATCAAGGACGACCAGGTGCTGGCGTACACCTGGACCGGTGGGGACGAGGTGTCCTGGACGCTGGTGAAGTCGCAGATGCTGCGGTCGCTGGACGGCTCGTATCTGCTGAAGCCGTCGGGGGCGGCGGCGACGCAGGTCACCTACCGGCTGACGGTCGACGTCAAGATCCCCATGCTCGGCATGATCAAGCGCAAGGCGGAAAAGGTCATCATCGACCGCGCACTGGCGGGCCTGAAGAAGCGCGTCGAGTCCGGCGAGTAGCCCGTCGACCGGCCGCGGGCCGGCGGGGGTTTTCGCGCAGTTCCCCGCGCCCCTGAAAAGGTCGTCGGTCGGCCGCGGCCCGGTGGGGGCTGGTCGCGCAGTTCCCCGCGCCCCTGAAAGCCACAGCCCGCGGAGCCGCGGGCATGCGTGCCGCAGGGCGGCGCCCACCCACGCGCCGCAGTCGCGGCCGCCGCATCCGCGTAGCCGCGGGCATGCGGGCCGCCTGGGGCGGCACGGGTGGGCGCGGCGGCACCCCCGTCGCGCCGGGCTGTGCATCGCCCCCCGCCCCCCGACGCCGCACGCGAGTGCCCAGGTACGGTTCCACAGATGCGCACCATCCTGTTCACCGGCCCCGGCGGCACCGGCCGTACCACCGTCGCGGCCGCCACCGCGCTCCAGGCCGCCCGCCAGGGCACCCGCACACTCCTCATCGGCACCGACCGCACCGACACCCTCGGCGCGACCCTCGGCACCCCCACCGGACAGACCCCCGTCCGCATCACCCCCGGTCTCACCGCCTGGCGCCCCGACGCCACCACCCGCTTCCGCGAGGACCTCGCCGCCTTCCAGGACCGCGCCACCACCGCCCTCGACCTGCTCGGCGCCGCCCGCCTCGACCCCGAGGAGCTCACCCCCCTCCCCGGCGCCGAGGAACTCGCCGTCCTGCGCGCCCTGCGCGACGCCGCCCTCGCCGAGGACGCCCACGACCTCGTCGTCGTGGACCTCCCGCCCACCGAACAGGCCCTCGCGCTCCTCGCCCTCCCCGAGGAACTCCGCCGCTACCTGCGCCGCCTGCTGCCCCCCGAACGCCAGGCCGCCCGCGCCCTGCGCCCCGTCCTCGGCCGCCTCGCCGGCGTCCCCATGCCCGCCGAGTGGCTGTACGAGACGGCCGCCCGCTGGGACATGGACCTGGCCGCCGTCGAGGCCGTCGTCGCCGACCCCGACACGACCGTACGACTGGTCGCCGAACCCTCCCCGGCCGGCGCCGACGGAGTCCGCACCGCCACCCTCGGGCTCGCCCTGCGCGCCCTCGCCCCGGAAGCCCTGATCGCCAACCGCGTCTTCCCGGAGCCCACCGAGGACACCTGGCTGGCGGGCCTCGTCGCCCAGCAGCGCAAGACCCTGGAGGAGTGGCAGCACTCCCACGACCCGCACCGCGTCGCCCACCTCGGCCGCGACCCGCGCGGCACCGACGACCTCACCGCCCTCGCCGTGCCCGGTGTCAACCCCCGCCCCGCCCCGGTCGAGTGGCCCGTCACCTCCCGGCTCACCGACGACGGCGTCCTGCTCTGGCACATCCCGCTGCCCGGCGCCGACCGCGACGAACTCGACCTCGTCCGGCGCGGCGACGAACTCGTCCTGGGCGCGGGCCGGTTCAGGCGGATCGTGCCGCTGCCGTCGGCACTGCGCCGCTGCTCCGTCGCGGGCGCGAGCCTCGTCGAGGGCGAGCTGCGGATCCGGTTCGCGCCGGACCCGGAGCTCTGGCCGACGACCCGGTGAGGTCGATTCGTCCGTTCGGGTAACGTCGTAGGGACGAGACGTAGTCAGGAGACCGCCATGAGCGAAGAGCGCCCACCGTCCGACGCCGCTCCCGAGCCGGCGGCCGGCAAGGTGTCGCCGGTCACCGACGCCGACGCCTGGGCCACCGCCGTCGCCGAGGACCTCGCGGCGGAGAAGGCCCGTCGTCGCGCCGAGTACGGCACTCCGCCCGGCTCGGCGGCCGACGAGCTGCTCCGGCTGGTCGACAGCGTCGCCGACCGGCTGTCCGGACTACAGTCCCCGCTGTTCGGCGCGGTCGCCGGACCCGCCGCCCAGCAGGTGGTGAAGCAGGTCGTCCAGCAGGCCAAGGCCGCCGTCG
Organism: Streptomyces sp. NPDC088387; assembly: GCF_044753385.1. Lineage (NCBI taxonomy): Bacteria > Bacillati > Actinomycetota > Actinomycetes > Kitasatosporales > Streptomycetaceae > Streptomyces > Streptomyces sp. NPDC088387. Next base: position 377,329 of record NZ_JBIVNC010000001.1, on the reverse strand, counting down.
AACCGGTCATCGAGCGCAACCCGGACGTCTTCGACCACCTCGCCTCCGCCGGCCAGGAACTGCTCGCCGCCTACCGCTCCGCGGTCCAGGCGCAGGAGCAGCGCTGGACCGGGCGCGCGGCCGACCTCGACAAGCCCCGCGACCGCGGCGACGAGGACGGTCCGGGCGCTCCGGGCGAACGCATCGACCTGGACTGAAGCCCGTTCGACCTGCACCGAGGCCCTGCGGTCGGCTTCCCGACCCCCCTTTCCACGGGGCGGACGACGGGAACCCGACCACAGGGCCTCGGGTACGGTTGGCCGTAGCGGGGCTCGACCGAAACTGAGGGATTCATGGGACTCACCATCGGCGTCGACATCGGCGGCACGAAGATCGCGGCCGGCGTGGTCGACGAGGAAGGCAACATCCTCTCGACGCACAAGGTGCCGACCCCGGGCACGCCCGAGGGGATCGTGGACGCCATCGCCTCCGCCGTGGAGGGCGCGCGCGCCGGGCACGAGATCGTGGGCGTGGGCATCGGTGCGGCCGGTTACGTCAACCGGCAGCGCTCTGAGGTCTACTTCGCGCCGAACATCCACTGGCGCAACGAGCCGCTGAAGGAGAAGGTCGAGGCCCGCGTGGGCCTCCCCGTCGTCGTCGAGAACGACGCCAACGCGGCCGCGTGGGGCGAGTACCGGTTCGGCGCGGGCAAGGGTCACCGCAACGTCATCTGCATCACGCTGGGCACGGGCCTCGGCGGCGGCATCATCATCGGAAACAAGCTGCGCCGCGGCCACTTCGGCGTCGCCGCCGAGTTCGGCCACATCCGGATGGTCCCGGACGGCCTGCTCTGCGGCTGCGGCTCGCAGGGCTGCTGGGAGCAGTACGCGTCCGGGCGGGCCCTGGTGCGGTACGCCAAGCAGCGCGCCAACGCCACCCCGGAGAACGCCGAGTTGCTGCTCGGCCTCGGTGACGGCAGCCCCGACGGCATCGAGGGCAAACACATCTCGATGGCCGCCCGCCAGGGCGACCCGGTCGCCGTCGACTCCTACCGCGAGCTGGCCCGCTGGGCCGGCGCGGGCCTCGCCGACCTGGCGTCCCTCTTCGACCCGTCCGCCTTCATCGTCGGCGGCGGCCTCTCCGACGAGGGCGAGCTGGTCCTCGACCCCATCCGCAAGTCGTACAAACGCTGGCTGGTCGGCGGCAACTGGCGGCCGGTCGCCGACGTCATCGCAGCCCAACTCGGCAACGAGGCAGGCCTGGTAGGAGCAGCAGACCTGGCGAGAGAGCCCGACCCGATCATGTAGCAGCACAATTCCGGCGCCGAACGCAGCCGAACGCCGGGCGCCCGCAACGCCGCCAGGGGCGCGGGGAACAGCGCGACCAGCCACGACGAACCGTCAGTCGCACACCACCTCGCGCCCCACCCCATTAGGCGCCCTTCGGCCCGGCGCCAGGCGTAAATTGATCAGCATGCCAACCCCGCTCCCGCCCTCCTCGACGGAGTCGGACGGCACTGCCGTCATCCGCGTCCTCAGCTACAACGTCCGCTCACTGCACGACGACCCCGCGGCCCTCGCCCGCGTGATCACCGCCTGCGCCCCCGACCTGGTCCTCATCCAGGAGGCCCCCCGCTTCTTCCGCTGGCGCAAGAAGCTCTCCCGGCTGGCCGCCGCATCCGGCACGGTCGTCCTCTCGGGCGGCGCCACCGCGTCCGGCCCGGCGCTGCTGTGCACCCTGCGCGCCACCGTGGAGCGCACGGAGGACGTCCTCCTCCCGCTCACCCCCGGCCTGCACCGCCGCGGCTTCGCCACCGCCGTCGTCCGGTTCGGCGCCGCCCGGCTCGGCGTCGTCAGCTGTCACCTCAGCCTTCAGAAGGAGGAGCGTCGCGCGCAGAGCGGGATGCTGCTCGACCGGCTCGCGGGGATGGGTGTGGAGCACGCCGTCGCGGGCGGCGACCTCAACGAACGCCCCGACGGACCGGCCTTCGCCCGCCTTTCGGAGACACTCCAGGACTGCCGTACGGTCGCGCCGTGGGGCGGCGAGCACACCTGGACGCGGACCGGTCCGCCCAGCCGGATCGACGCGATCTTCGCCACCAAGGGCGTCGAGGTGCTCGGCTGCGGGGTGCCGGAGGGACTGCCCGGGGTCACCGGCACAGACCTGAGGGCGGCCACGGACCACCTGCCGGTCCTCGCCGCCCTCCGCGTCCCCCCGAGCTGAGCCGCCGTCCGGCTCAGACCACGGCCCCGCGTCCGGGGTCGCCGTCCTCCTCGTCGTCCGTGCGCATCCGGGCCACCAACGTGGCGAATCCACCGAGGAATCCGCCGATCCCCAGCGTGGCCAGCCACCACGTCATGTCCCAGCCGAGCAGCACCGCGAGCAGCAGCAGCACCGGCCCGCCGATCACCCCGAGCCACGCGAACTTCGCGGTGACGTCGGCGGTGGGCAGCGGCGGCGGCTCGGGCGGCACGAAGTGGCCCTCCTCGCCCTCCTCGTCGATGTCGTCGGCGTCGGACGGCTCGGCCACGCTGTAGTCGCGCGGGCCGCCGCCGACGCCCGGCGCGAAGGCGATCGAACTGCCCAGCGGCCGGGGCGTCTCCTGCCGCGGCTCGGGCTCGGCGCTTCCGTCGTCGCCGTCGTCCGCCGCGGACGTCTTCTCGCTGTTCTTCCCGGAGGCGCGCTCGGCGTTCTTCTCGACGTCGAGCAGCGCCAGATCCTCGATGGACTTGAAGGGCTTGGCGCCCGGCGGGTCCGGCGGCTCGCTGCCGTACCCGGCGACGATCGCGGCCCACGCGGCGTCCTCGTCGAACGGCACGCTCTGCTCGTCCGGCTCGGGCCGCTCGCGTCCGTCCCGCTCGTCGCGGTCCTCACGGTCCTCGCGGTCGGAGTCGTGCTCAGCCACCTGCGGCCGTCCCTTCCTTGCCGACACTGGGTGCGAGCCGGCCGATGAACCCGAGACTCTCCTCGAAAATCCGGTCCGCATCGTGGTCCAACGTCGCCACGTGGTAGCTCTGTTCCAGCAGCACCTCACGGACATCGGTCGACGAGACACGGCTGAGGATCCGCGCCGAGTCGGCCGGCGGCACCACATGGTCCTGCGGGCTGTGCAGCAGCAGCAACGGCTGGGTGACCTGCGGAAGCTCGCCGTCGACCTGCTGGAAGAACCGGCGCAGCGAGTGGGCCGCGTGCAGCGGCACCCGGTCGTACCCGACCTCCTCGCCGCCGGGCTTGGCGATGTCGCTCGTGATGCCGGGCGTCGAACGCACGAAGTGCCGGACCACCGGAAGGGCGTGGGCCGCGAGTCCGTGCACCTTGTTGGCCGGGTTGACGACCACCACACCCGCCACGTCGTCGCCGTGCTTGGCGGCGAGCCGCAGGGCGAGGGCGCCGCCCATGGAGAGGCCGAACACGAACACCTGCGTGCACCGCTCGCGCAGTGCGCGCAGCGCGCGGTCCACCTCGGCGTACCAGTCGTGCCAGCCGGTGAGCTGAAGATCCTCCCAGCGTGTGCCGTGTCCGGGCAGCAGGGGCAGCGAGACCGTCAGGTCCCGCTCGGCCAGGTACTCCGCCCAGGGGCGCAGCGACTGGGGGGAACCGGTGAATCCGTGGCAGAGCAGGACGCCGACCTCACCGCCGTCGTGGCGGTAGGGCTCGGCTCCGGGGAGGACCGGCACCTTCGGTCTCCTGTTCACGAGAAGGGCGACAAAGGTCTGCTTCACCGTACGCGACCGCACTGACACCGACCAGGGTCGTCGGGGCCTTTGCCCGACCTCCGGGTTAAGGTCTGAGCGACAAACACAGGAGGCACTCGGTTGTTGTACGGCGCGATGAAGGTTTCCGTCGGGGGGCCGTTGAAGCTCGTCTTCCGGCCCTGGGTGGAGGGCCTGGAGAACGTACCCGCCGAGGGGCCCGCGATCCTGGCGAGCAACCACCTGTCCTTCTCCGACTCGTTCTTCCTGCCGGCGGTCCTCGACCGCAAGGTCACCTTCATCGCGAAGGCCGAGTACTTCACCACCCCGGGCGTCAAGGGCAGGCTGACCGCCGCGTTCTTCAAGAGCGTCGGCCAGCTGCCGGTGGACCGCTCCGGGGCGCGCGGCGCGGGCGAGGCCGCGGTCCGCAGCGGTATCGACGTACTGGAGCGCGGTGAGCTGTTCGGCATCTACCCCGAGGGCACCCGCTCGCCCGACGGCCGTCTCTACCGGGGCAAGCCCGGCGGCCTCGCGCGCGTGGCGCTCGCCAGCGGCGCGCCCGTGGTGCCGGTCGCGATGATCGACACGGAGAAGATCCAGCCGCCGGGCCAGGTGATGCCCAAGGTGATGCGGCCCGGCATCCGGATCGGCAGGCCGCTGGACTTCAGCCGGTACCAGGGCATGGAGCACGACCGGTTCGTCCTGCGCGCGGTGACCGACGAGGTCATGTACGAGATCATGAAGCTCTCCGGCCAGGAGTACGTGGACATCTACGCGACCGCGGCCAAGCGGCAGATCGCGGAGGCCGCCAAGGCCGGGAAGGAAGCGGCGAAGGAAGCGGCCAAGGCCGAGAAGGCCGCGCTCGCCCAGGCCGGCAGAGAGGCCCAGGCGGAGAAGGACGCCCCGGCAGCGGAAGGCGCCCAGGCCGGGACAGAACAGAACGCGAACGAACGCGCGGAGTAGGGGACAGGGCCCGGTCCCGGCACGGCAGTCTGGGACCGGACGTACGGGACGCGGCCCGGGTGGGGGAGATGACCAAGCGCGAACGAGTCATGCGGATGTCGGTCGAACAGCCACTGTGGCGTGCCCTGGCGGGCTACCGCGTGCTGACCCTGCTGTACGCGATCGGCCTGTTCGTCAGCGCCTACGACGACTTCCGGCGCCCCTGGATCGCGATCGCGTTCTACGCGGTGCTGGCCGTCTGGACGTTCGCGACCCTGCCCCGCGTCGCCAACGCGGCCGCCTGCACCAAACGCTTCCTCGCCGCCGACCTGACCGTCGCCGTCGTCGGCATCCTGCTCACCCGGTTCGCGGACTCGCCCGAGCGGGTCGCCGCCGGCGAGCCCACCCTGCCGTCGATATGGACCGCCGGCGTCGCCCTCGCCTTCGCCATCAAGGGCGGCTGGCGCTGGGCCGCCGTCGCCTCCACCCCGATCGCCGTGGCCAACCTCATCCACCGCGGCACCCCCGCCCGCGACACCGTCCACAACGTGCTCCTCGTCTGGGTCGCGTCCATCGCCATCGGCTACGTCGTCGAGGTCGCCCGCGCCTCCGAACGCACCCTGGCCCGCGCCCTGGAGATCGAGGCCGCCACCCGCGAACGGGAGCGCCTCGCCCGGGACATCCACGACGGTGTCCTCCAGGTCCTGGCGATGGTGCAGCGGCGCGGCGCGGTCCTCGGCGGTGAGGCGGCGGACCTCGGCCGGCTCGCCGGTGAGCAGGAGGCGGCGCTGCGCACCCTGGTCTCCGGCGGACTGGTCCCCGTGTCCCGGGTCTCGGAGGACACCGCCGACGGGGCGCTCGTACGGGCCGTGGAGGAGCCGGACGCCACCGACGCCGGACCGCTCGACCTGCGGGCCCTGCTCGCCCCGTACGCCGCCGCCCGCGTCAGCCTCGCCGAGCCCGGCGCCCCGGTGCCGCTGCCGTCGCCCGCCGCCCGGGAGTTGGCGGCGGCCGTGGGCGCGGCACTGGACAACGTCCGCAGACACGCGGGCCCCGACGCCCGCGCCTGGATCCTGGTCGAGGACGAGCCCGACGAGGTAGTCGTGACCGTACGGGACGACGGGCCCGGCATCCCCGAGGGGCGGCTCGCGCAGGCCGAGGGCGAGGGGCGGCTCGGGGTGGCCCTGTCGATCCGCGGCCGGCTGCGCGACCTGGGCGGCTCGGCCGAGCTGATCTCGACGCCCGGACAGGGTACGGAAGTCGAACTGAAGGTACCGAAGGACACCGAGATGGCACGGGGGAAGAGATGAGCGAGCGGCAGGATCCGATCCGGGTGATGGTCGTCGACGACCATCCGATGTGGCGGGACGCCGTGGCCCGCGACCTCGCCGAGGCCGGGTTCGAGGTGGTCGCCACCGCGGGCGACGGCGAGCAGGCCGTGCGCCGCGCCAGGGCCGCCGCCCCCGACGTCCTCGTACTGGACCTCAACCTGCCCGCCAAGCCCGGTGTCCAGGTGTGCAAGGAGCTGGTCGGACACAACCCGGCGCTGCGCGTCCTGGTGCTCTCCGCGAGCGGCGAGCACGCCGACGTACTGGAGGCCGTGAAGTCCGGCGCGACCGGCTATCTGCTGAAGTCGGCGTCCACCGAGGAGCTCCTCGACGCGGTGCGCAGCACGGCCGTCGGCGACCCGGTGTTCACCCCCGGCCTCGCCGGACTCGTCCTCGGCGAGTACCGCCGGCTGGCCTCCGACCCGGTGCCCGGCGCCGGCGCCGACCCCGGCGAGCCGAAGGCGCCCCGGCTCACCGACCGCGAGACCGAGGTGCTGCGGCTGGTCGCCAAGGGCCTCAGCTACAAGCAGATCGCCGAGCGCCTGGTCATCTCGCACCGCACGGTCCAGAACCACGTCCAGAACACCCTCGGCAAGCTTCAGCTCCACAACCGCGTCGAACTCGTCCGCTACGCCATAGAGCGGGGCCTCGACGAGGAGTGACGGCGCCGTCACATCCGGCTGCTCACGTCTCTCCCGTAACAACTCCCTCGTTTGGCCCCGGAAGTGCCCCTACGGGCTCTGCCGAAGTGACCTGCATCACCATTAGCGTGATTCCTGAGGCACTGCACGGCATGGCACGGCATACGGCAACCGCGGCGAAGGGACATTCCATGCGGGTAGGGGTACTGACCGGGGGCGGCGACTGCCCGGGGCTCAACGCCGTCATCCGAGGCATCGTCCGCAAGGGCGTGCAGGAGTACGGCTACGAATTCACCGGTTTCCGGGACGGCTGGCGCGGCCCGCTGGAGGGTGACGCCATCCGGCTGGACATCCCCGCGGTGCGCGGCATCCTGCCCCGCGGCGGCACCATCCTCGGCTCCTCGCGCACCAACCCCCTCAAGCAGGAGGGCGGCATCCGCCGGATCAAGGAGAACCTCGCCGAGCAGGAGGTGGACGCGCTCATCGTGATCGGCGGCGAGGACACACTCGGGGTCGCCGCAACCCTCTCCGACGACCACGGCGTCCCCTGCGTGGGCGTCCCGAAGACCATCGACAACGACCTCTCCGCCACCGACTACACCTTCGGCTTCGACACCGCCGTCAACATCGCCACCGAGGCGATCGACCGGCTGCACACCACCGCCGAGTCCCACATGCGGGTCCTGGTCGTCGAGGTGATGGGCCGGCACACCGGCTGGATCGCCATCCACTCCGGGCTCGCCGGCGGCGCCAACGTCATCCTCATCCCGGAACAGCGCTTCGACGTCGACCAGGTCTGCGCCTGGGTGACGTCCCGCTTCAAGGCGTCCTACGCGCCGATCGTCGTCGTCTCCGAGGGCGCGAGCCCCCTCGACGGCGACATGGTGCTCAAGGACGAGTCGCTGGACTCCTTCGGACACGTCCGGCTCTCCGGGGTCGGCGAGTGGCTGGCCAAGGAGATCGAGAAGCGCACCGGCAAGGAGGCCCGCACCACGGTCCTCGGGCACGTCCAGCGCGGCGGCACCCCCAGCGCGTTCGACCGCTGGCTCGCCACCCGCTTCGGGCTGCACGCCATCGAGGCCGTCCGCGACGGCGACTTCGGCAAGATGGTCGCCCTGCGCGGCACGGACATCGTGCGCGTGCCCATCGCCGAGGCCACGGCCCAGCTGAAGACGGTCGACCCGAAGCTGTACGAGGAGGTCGGCGTCTTCTTCGGCTGACCCGGCACCGCGCGGGTACGGACCGGACACCCGGCCCGCACCCGCGCGGTCCCACACTGCGGATCATCCCGGCCCGCACCCCGGCGGTCCTACCCGGCCGACCGCCCCGGCGAGAACACCCCGCCGTCACGCACCCCGCCGTCACGCACCGCACTGTCACGCACGCCGCCCATCAGTTCCGCGACCACGGTCGCCCCGTCCAGCGTCAGCACGGACTCCGGATGGAACTGCACCCCGGCGAACCCGGGCCCCCGCAGCGCGTGCACCTCGTACGACCCGCTGCGGCTCACCTCCACGCCGTGCGCGGCGAGTTCACCGGCCGCCTCGTCGTCGCAGCGCGCCACGAAGCTGTTGTAGAACCCGACGGTCTCCGGCCGCCCGAACAGCTCGATCACCGACTGCGCACCCTGGTACGGCACTTCCTTCCGTACGATCTCCAGGCCCAGCTCGGCCGCGATCAGCTCGTGCCCGAGGCAGACGCCGAGCACCCCGTGCCGGTGCTCCCGGATCACCTCGGCGGTCAGCCCACGCAGGAAGGCCATCTTGGGGTCCGTGAGATCGCGCGGGTCCCCGGGGCCGGGGCCCAGCACCACCGGCCCCTCGTGCGCGAGCACCGCCGCCCGCAGCCCCGGTTCGTCGTACCGGCGGACGGTGACCGTGAGCCCTGACGAGCGCAGGACGTGCGCCAGCATCGCGGTGAAGGTGTCCTCGCCGTCGACGACCAGCGCATGCCCGGCCGGCTCCCCGGTCCGCTCCTGCATCCGCAGCCAGAACGGCGCGAGGGAGGCCCGGCGCCCGTCCAGCGCGGCCCGTACCCGCGGATCGTCGGCCAGCCGGGGCCGCGCGCGCTCCGCATCGGGCCGGGGCGGCCGTACACCCAGCGCCGCGAGCACACCCGCCGCCTTCGCGTGGGTCTCGGCGACCTCGCCCGCCGGGTCCGAACCCCGCACGAGCGTGGCGCCCACCGGCACCCGCAGCCGCCCGGCCGCGTCGATGTCGGCGGTGCGGATCAGGATGGGGGAGTCCAGTGTCTGCGCGCCGCCCGCGTCCCGGCCGAGCAGGGCCAGCGCCCCCGCGTAGTAGCCGCGCCCGACACCGTCCCGCCCGAGGGGCTCGTACCGCTCGATCACCCGGCACGCGTTCTGCACGGGCGACCCGGTGACGGTCGCCGCGAACATCGTCTCCCTCAGCACCTCCCGCGCGTCCAGCGAGGACCTGCCGCGCAACTCGTACTCCGTATGGGCGAGATGGGCCATCTCCTTGAGCCGGGGCCCGACGACCACACCGCCCATGTCGCCGACTGTGCACATCATCTTGAGCTCCTCGTCGACGACCATCGACAGCTCCTCGATCTCCTTGCCGTCGGCGAGGAAACCGAGCAGGTTCTCGGGGGTCGGACCCTCGGGGGGATAGCGGTAGGTCCCGCTGATCGGGTTCATCACGACCGTCCCGCCGGACATCCGCACATGCACCTCGGGGCTCGCCCCGACCAGCGTCCGCTCCCCGGTGTGCACCACGAACGTCCAGTACGCCCCGCGCTCGCCCTCCAGGAGTCTGCGGAACAGCGCCAGCGCGTCGGCCCGTCCGAACCCCGGGATCCCGCCCTCGTACGTCCGCCGGATCACGAAGTTCGCGCCCTCGCCGCGCCCGATCTCCTCGCGCAGCACCCGCCCCACGATCTCGCCGTACGCCTCGTCGTCGACGTCGAAACCGCCGTCCTCGACCCGGACGTCGTGCGCCGGAAGCTGCGCGAGCGCGTCGGCGAGCGGGATCTCGTACGACTCCTGCGGCACCAGCGCCAGCAGGGGAGTGCCGTCGTCGCGGACGTCGAAGCCGCGCTCGCGGATCTGCCGGAACGGGACGAGCGCCAGGGACGCGTCGGGGAGGTCGGCGAGCCGGTCGTGGGCCGTCACCGGGCCGACGAGCAGCTCGACCGTGTGATCGTCGTGGCCCGGGGTGCGGCGGCGGAGCAGGGCGAAGGGTCGGGGGTCGGTGAGCAGGTCGGACAGGTTCACTGGGGCTCCTTCTGGGGAGAGAGGAGCGGCCCGGCCCGGAAAACACCGAAGGCCGCCCCTCGGGCGGCCTTCGCGACGTCTTGGGTACGCGCAGTCAGTGGGCCGCCGGATGAGCGGTCCACCACCAGTTCTGAAGCTGGGTCGAGTGCGCGAACATGGCGCCGACCCTAGCGCATGGGCCGCGGATCGGGGTGCCGGCCGCCGGCCGCGGAGCGTGGACGGGGTGTCTCAATGGGTGAGCGCACGGTCGGACACCCGACACGACCCCGTAATGTTGAGGTCGTGACCGTGAACGCTAAGACCAGCGCCAGCGCTGGCAACACCTGGCGAGACCTGCCCGCGGCGCAGCAGCCCGAGTACCCCGACACCGAGGCTCTGCGCGCAGTTGTTGCGGACCTCGAGTCGTATCCGCCGCTCGTCTTCGCGGGCGAGTGCGACCAGCTGCGCGCCCGGCTCGCGGCCGTCGCCAAGGGAGAGGCGTTCCTCCTCCAGGGCGGTGACTGCGCCGAAGCCTTCGACGGTGTGTCCGCGGACCACATCCGCAACAAGCTGAAGACCCTGCTCCAGATGGGCGCCGTACTGACGTACGCCGCGTCCGTGCCGGTCGTGAAGGTCGGCCGGATCGCCGGCCAGTACTCCAAGCCCCGCTCCAAGCCGACCGAGACCCGCGACGGAGTGACGCTCCCGACCTACCGGGGCGACTCCGTCAACGGCTTCGACTTCACCGAGTCGTCCCGCGTCCCGGACCCCGAGCGGCTGAAGCGGATGTACAACGCGTCGGCCTCCACGCTCAACCTGGTCCGCGCCTTCACCACCGGCGGCTACGCCGACCTGCGCCAGGTGCACGCCTGGAACCAGGACTTCGTCCGCTCGTCCCCGTCCGGCCAGCGCTACGAACAGCTGGCCCGCGAGATCGACCAGGCGCTCAACTTCATGCACGCCTGCGGGGCCGACCCGGAGGAGTTCAAGACCGTCGAGTTCTACGCGTCGCACGAGGCGCTGCTGCTGGACTACGAGTCGGCGCTGACCCGCGTCGACTCCCGCACCGGGCAGCTGTACGACGTCTCCGGGCACATGGTGTGGATCGGTGAGCGGACCCGGCAGCTGGACGGGGCGCACATCGAGTTCGCGTCCCGGATCCGCAACCCGATCGGCATCAAGCTCGGCCCGTCGACGACGGCCGAGGACGCGTTGCAGTACATCGAGCGGCTCGACCCCGACCGTGAGCCGGGCCGGCTGACGTTCATCGTCCGGATGGGCGCCGACAAGATCCGCGACAAGCTCCCCGAGCTGGTCGCGAAGGTCACGGCCTCCGGCGCGACGGTGGCATGGGTGACCGACCCGATGCACGGCAACACCTTCGAGGCGGCCTCCGGTCACAAGACCCGCCGCTTCGACGACGTGCTCGACGAGGTCAAGGGCTTCTTCGAGGTCCACAAGGGCCTCGGCACCCACCCGGGCGGCATCCACGTGGAGCTCACCGGTGACGATGTCACCGAGTGTGTGGGCGGTGGCGACGAGATCTTCGTCGACGACCTGCACCAGCGCTACGAGACGGCCTGCGACCCCCGTCTCAACCGCAGCCAGTCCCTGGACCTGGCCTTCCTGGTCGCGGAGATGTACAGGGACCAGTGACGGGTTCGCCGCTTACCGGCAGCTGAGTGGGGCGTGGATCACATACGATCCGCGCCCCACGGCACTTTTACGCCACCTGTGAGCCGGGTAAGGTTAGGTTAGCCTCACCGATCATCGGGATGGCTCGACCTACTTCAGTCCCGGCCGGGAGGTGAACCGCGTGTACGTCTGTAGCTGCTTCGGGATCACCGAGCGCCAGGTCAAGCAACACGCGGAGAACGGCGCCTGCACCCCGCGCCAGATAGCCTCGGCCTGCAAGGCGGGCACCGACTGCGGTTCCTGCGTACGACGGATCCAGGCGCTCCTGGGCAGGGGCGCGTGCCCGAGCCGGGAGTCGGCCGACCAGGGCCGGCCGCTGCTCTCCGAGGTCCTCGTCCGCGACGAGGCCGCCGATCTGGACGAGGCCGCCTGATTCAGGCCGCCCGTGCGCCTGGCCGAAATCAGCCGTTGCGGACGACTGTGAGGATCAGCTGCTTTGAGGATCAGCTGCTTTCCGGCTGCTCGATGAGCTGCGCGATGTAGAGCGCCTCGCCGAGCTTCTCCACCAGCTCCAGCTGGGTGTCGAGATAGTCGATGTGGTGCTCCTCGTCCTCCAGGATCGATTCGAAGATGTTGGCCGACGTGATGTCGCCCTTCGTGCGCATCACCTCGATACCGCGCTTCAGCCGGTCGATGGCCTCGACCTCGACCTGGCGGTCCGCCTCGAACATCTCCTTGACGGTCTGGCCCACCCGCACATGGAAGAGCCGCTGGTAGTTGGGCAGCCCCTCCAGGAACAGGATCCGGTCGGTGAGCACCTCGGCGTGCTTCATCTCGTCGAAGGACTCGTGCCGGGTGTACTTCGCGAGCTTGGTCCAGCCGAAGTTCTCCTGCATCTTCGCGTGCAGGAAGTACTGGTTGATGGCGGTCAGCTCACCGGTCAGCTGCTCGTTGAGGAATTCGATGACCTCGGGGTCGCCCTGCATCGCAAGGGCTCCTTCCGCGTGGGGAACTTGGAGGTTGCGGGCGCATGATTGCACCGGGCGAGGAAGATCGTCCAGTAAGTGCGTACTTAGTAAGTAAGTGCATGCTTAGTAGCGGTTGCCCGATTCTGGACCGGCCTGGTCAGGTGCATCGCCCCGGGTCTGTCAGGATGGAGTCATGGGTCACCCGGTACAGCGCGACACAGGAGAAGCGGCAGGTTCCGAGCTTCCGCCGGGGCAGCGCCTCCAGCGCGGCTGGCCGGTCACCCACTACGGACCGGTGCCCAAGTTCCGGCCCGAGCGCTGGGAGTTCAGGGTCTTCGGCGCCACCGCCGACGGTGAGAAGCACTGCTGGAACCACGAGGAGTTCACGGCCCTGCCGTACGCCGGTGTGGTGGCCGATCTGCACTGCGTCACCAAGTTCAGCATGGTCGGCGCCGAGTGGGGCGGGATCCCGGCCCGGACGATCCTGGGCGCCGCGCCGCCCGCCGACGATGTCACCCATGTGATGGTGTGGGCCGAGTACGGGTTCAGCTCCAACCTGCGGCTCGCCGACTTCGCCTCCGAGCGCACGATCTTCGCCACTCACAAGGACGGTGAACTCCTCACCGCCGAACACGGCTTCCCGCTGCGCCTGGTCGTGCCGCACCTGTACGCGTGGAAGGGGCCCAAGTGGGTCCGGGGTGTGGAGTACATGACCGCCGACCGCCGTGGCTTCTGGGAGGAGCGCGGCTACCACAACATCGGCGACCCCTGGAAGGAGCAGCGGTACTCCTACCAGGAGGAGCTCGGGGACGGGCCCGAGCTCTGACTCCCGGCGTCCCGCGGGCGCCTTCAGTGGTACTGCTGCACCACCCTCAGTGGTACTGGTGCACCACACCGCTCAGTGGTACTGGTGCACCACCGCGTGGCCCTTGCCGCGGCCGATCATCCACTTGTTGACCGGGACCGTGACGACAAAGGCCACCGCGAGGGCGATGGCCAGCACACCCCAGAACAGTCCGGTGTCCAGCCCGGCGTCCATCGCGCCCGGCCAGAAGGCGATCACGCCGTTGTCGACCAGTTCCATCACGGCGATCGACAGGGTGTCCGCGGCCAGCGCCACCCGGACGGCCGCCCTCAGGTCGACGCCCGCGCGCAGCACACCGCGCAGCGTGAACGAGTAGCCGAAGACGAAGGCGAGCGCGATCGCCAGGATCAGGGTCGGCACATTGCCCCAGCCGAGCGCGGTGCCGATCACCATGCCGAGCACCTCGCCGATCGCGCAGCCCGTGAGGCAGTGGAGCGTGGCCTGGACGGCCGTGTTCCAGCCCGACGGGGGCTGATGGGTGTGGCCGCCCGGGCCGCCCTGGCCGTGGTGGGTGTGCTGGTGGTGGTCCTCGTGCCGCATGGGTGCCCCCAAGGTCTGACGACTGGTTCCGCCTGAGCAGAACCATATACCCCCTAGGGGTATTCCGTCAGAGGTCGGCGCGCGGCTCCCGGAGCCGTTTCAGCCGGGCCACGTCCGCCGCGTGACCCTCCTTGCCTCCGGGGGTCTCGATGATCAGGGGGACACCCCGGGTCGCCGGGTGGCTCATCAGCGCCCGGAACGGGTCCTCGCCGATATGGCCGGCGCCGATGTTCTCGTGCCGGTCCTTGTGGGCGCCCACCACGTCCTTGGAGTCATTGGCGTGGATCAGCTTCAGCCGGCCCTCGCCGACCGTGTCCACCAGCAGATCCAGCGTCTGGTGCATCCCGCTCGGGCCGGTCAGATCGTGTCCGGCGGCGAAGATGTGACAGGTGTCCAGACAGACCCCGAGCCGGGGATGGGCGTCCAGCGCCTCGAAATACGGCCCGAAGTCCCAGGTCCGCGAGCAGAGCGAGGCGCCCTGGCCGGCCGTGGACTCCAGCAGCAGATACGGGTCGTCGTCGTGCGTCAGCTCGTCGAGCAGCGGCAGCAGGTATTCCCGCACCTGCTTCAGCGCCACCGACCGGTCCCGGCCGCCGGTCGCGCTCCCGGTGTGCACCACCACACCCAGTGCCCCGATCTCCCGGCCGCGCCGCAGTGAGTGCCGCAGGGAGCGTACGGAGTTCTCCGCGGTGGCCGCCGTGTGCGACCCGAAGTTGATCAGGTAGGGCGCGTGCACGTACGCCGGGATCGACTCCGCCGCGCACGCCGCCCGGAACGCCTCGTCCTGCCGGGGGTCGCCCACGGGGGTGGCCCAGCCGCGCGGATTGGCGACGAAGACCTGGACGGTCTCGGCCTCCAGCTCACGGGCGTAGGTCAGCCCGATCCGGTCGAGACCACCGGCCACGGGGATGTGACCACCGACGGGGTTGCGGAGGGCGAGGGGGTCGGAGGCGGGGGCCGCCACCGCGCTGGGAGATTGCTGACTGCTCACCCGACCAGGGTTTCATGCGGGCGGGGGTGCTTCTGCGGGGTGGTCGTGCCGGTGGTCGGGGGCGGCGGGGGTGCTTTGCGTGGCGGTCGTGCCGGGCGGTGGCGGGGGTGGTCGCGCCGGACGGTCGGGGCGGCGGGGTGCGGCGCGGGGGTCGTACGGGTGGTCACGCGGAGCGGTGTCCGTGTGCTCCGCGTGTTCCGGGTCAGCGGATGGTGATGGTGATCGTCGATCCCTCGGGGGCGGTGTCGCCGCCGTCCACCGACTGGCTCTTGACCGTGTCGCCGAACAGGCCCAGCAGACCGCGGTCCTCCTCGACCTGGAAGCCGGCGGCCTCCAGCTCCTGCGTGGCGTCGTCCACACTGTCGCCGGTCACGTCCGGGACCTCGATCAGCTGCGGGCCCTTGGACAGGGTCAGCGTCACCGTGTCGCCCTCGGTGAGCTGGGTGTCGGCGCCGGGCGACTGCCGGGCGACCTGCCCCTGGTCGAACTCGGAGTTGACCCGCTCGGCGGCGATCCGCACCTTCAGACCGGCGTCCAGCAGCTCCTGGCGGGCGTCCGCCTGGTCCTCGCCCGTGACGTCCGGGACGTCGACCGGGCTGCCCTTGCTGACGACCAGGGCGATCGCCGAACCGGCCCGCCGCTCGGTGCCGTCCGCGGGATCGGTGGAGATCACCGCGCCCTTGGTGACCTCGTCGCTGAACTCCCGGGTCACCATGCCCGGCTCCAGCCCCTCCTCCTTCAGCCGCGCCTTCGCCTGGTCCAGCCGTACCCCCTGCACATCGGGGACACGTACGGTCTCGGGGCCGTCCGACACGGTCAGCGTGACCGAGTCGTTCTGCCGTATCCGGCTGCCGGGCTCCGGGTCCGTGCTGATCACCGCGCCGCGCTCGACCGTGTCGCTGTAGGCGTGCTTCACGTCACCGACGTCGAGCCCGGCGTCCGCGAGCCGGTCCCGCGCGTCGGACTCGGACTGCGCGAGCAGCGCCGGGACCTGCGTGAACTGCCCGGAGTTGATGTACCAGACACCCGCGCCGACGCCGAAGACCAGCAGCACCGCCGCGACGACGGTCAGCAGCGCGCGCCGCTGCCGGGCGGTGCGGCGCCGCGGGGGCAGCGGTGGCCCGGACTCCAGACGGCTCGTGTGGTGGTAGCGGTCCGGCTCGTCCCCGTCGACCGGCAGCGGGCGCGGCACGGTGAGGGAGCGGGGGATGACGCTTGTCCGGTCGTCGGCGTTGTCGTGCGCCGCGGAGACCGCCTGCGGGGGCACCGCGTCCAGCTGGTCCTCGTCGAGCATGCCGCGGGCCTCACGCGTGGCCGCGAGCAGCGCCACGGCGTCGTAGGGCCGCAGGTCCGGTATCCGCGCGGTCGCGGCGGCCACCAGCTCGTCCAGCTCGTACGGCAGACCGGGGACGGCGGCGGACGGGGGCGGTACGTCGTTGTGCACGTGCTTGTAGAGCACCTGGGCCGGGGTGTCCCCGGAGTGCGGCTTGCCGCCGGTGAGCATCTCGTACAGCACGACACCGCACGCGTAGACGTCCACGCGCGCGTCGGCCGTGCCGTGCTCGATCTGCTCCGGGGCGAGGTAGGAGACCGTGCCGAGCACGGATCCGGTGGTGTTGGTGACGGTGTCCACGGACCGCACCAGACCGAAGTCGGCGACCTTCACCCGGCCGTCGTCCCCTATGAGGACGTTCTCCGGCTTCATGTCCCGGTGCACGAACCCGGCGCGATGAGCGGCGCCGAGCGCGGCCAGCACCGGCTCCAGGATGTCCAGGGCGGCACGGGGCTGGAGCGCCCCGCGCTCGCGCAGCACGTCGCGCAGGGTGCAGCCGGCGATGTACTCCATGGCGAGGTAGACGTACGACCCGTCGGTGCCCTGGTCGAAGACCTGGACGACGTTGGGGTGCGCGAGCCGGGCGACGGACTTGGCCTCCCGGATGAACCGGTCGACGAACGTGGCGTCGGCGGCCAGCGTCGGGTGCATGACCTTCAGCGCGAGCACACGGTCGAGGCGGGTGTCCACGGCCCGGTAGACCGTGGCCATCCCGCCCACCGCGATCCGCGCGTCGACGCGGTACCGGCGGTCGAGCAACTGCCCGACCAGGGGGTCCTGAAGGGTCGTGTCCACGCAGGCGAGTCTACGAGGCACCGCCGACAGCACCGCCCGTTCCACCGATCGGGCGACGGAATGCAGCAGACCTGTGACCGTCACGGGACGCGAAACCGGGCCGTTGTGACGGTCACCGGAACGCGGGGCCGGACATCCGCCGAACGGCTGACGGGGGAGTCGGCGGGGAGCCGGTGGGGAGCCTGCGGGGGAGCGGGACCGGCACGAAAGGGATGGGGCCGTGCCCGAAAAGCGTGCCGCCCGCGCCCCTAGAAGGCCGGCCGCTCCGGGTCCAGGCGGGCCCGGCCCTCCGTCGGGGAGGACGCCTCCGCGAAGTGCCGCTTGGGGATGCGGCCCGCGCGGTGTGCCAGGCGGCCGGCCTCCACCGCGTGCCGCATGGCGTCGGCCATCAGGACCGGCTCCTGGGCCCGGGTGACGGCCGAGGCGAGCATCACGCCCGCGCAGCCCAGCTCCATCGCCAGCGCCGCGTCGGAGGCCGTGCCCGCGCCCGCGTCCAGGATCACCGGCACGCGTGCGTGCTCGGTGATCAGCTGGAAGTTGTGCGGGTTGCGGATACCCAGTCCGGAGCCGATCGGTGAGCCCAGCGGCATGATCGCCGCGCAGCCCGCGTCCTCCAGCTTGCGGGCGAGCACCGGGTCGTCGTTGGTGTACGGCAGGACCGTGAAACCGTCGTCGACCAGGGTCTCGGCCGCGTCGAGCAGCTCGATCGGGTCGGGCAGCAGGGTCCGCTCGTCGGCGATGACCTCCAGCTTGACCAGGTCGGTGCCGAGCGCCTCGCGGGCCAGCCGGGCGGTGAGGACGGCCTCGCCCGCGGTGAAGCAGCCCGCGGTGTTGGGCAGCACCCGGATGCCGAGCTTCTCCAGCACCGACAGCACCGAGCCGTGCACGTCCGGGTTGACCCGCCGCATCGCGACGGTCGTCAGCTCGGTGCCGGACGCCACCAGCGCCCGTTCCAGCACGTCCAGGCTGGGCGCGCCGCCGGTGCCCATGATCAGCCGGGACGAGAACGACGTACCGCCGAGGAGGAAGGGATCGTCGGCCATCGGTCAGCCTCCTTGGACGGCGGTGAGGACCTCGACGCGGTCCCCGTCGGACAGGGACGTCGTGGACCACTGACCGCGCGGGACGACGGTTTCGTTGAGTGCGGCGGCGACTCCGGAGGGCGCCGGGGTGAGCGCCGTCACCAGGACGTCGAGAGCCGTGCCGGGAGCCACTTCGCGGGTCTCTCCGTTGACCGAGATGTTCATGCGGGCTGCTCCGTGAGTGCGGCGGCGGTGAAGCGCCGGGGGGTGAAGGGGCGGGCTTCCTCGGGGAGTTCACCGGTGACCAGCGCGTGCGCGAGCGCGTCGCCGGTGACCGGTGTGAGCAGCACGCCGTTGCGGTAGTGCCCGGTGGCCAGCAGCAGTCCGTCCAGCTCGGTCGGGCCGAGCAGCGGCGCGTTGTCCGGGGAACCGGGGCGCAGACCCGCGCGGGTCTCCGTCAGGGGCAGTTCGGTGATGCCGGGGACCAGCTCGTGGGCGTCGCGCAGCAGCGCGTACACCCCGCCCGCGGTCACCGTGGTGTCCCAGCCGAGCTCCTCGCTGGTCGCGCCGACGACGAGTTCGCCGTTCTCGCGCGGCACCAGGTAGACATGGCTGCCGCGGACGACCGCGCGGACGGTACGGCTCAGGAAGGGCGCGTATCGCGCCGGCACGGCCAGCCGCAGCACCTCCCCCTTCACCGGCCGTACCGGCGGCAGTACGTCGTCCGGGACGCCCGGCAGCCGCCCGCTGAGGCTGCCGGCGGCCAGCACCACCTGGCCGGCGCCGAGGCGGACGCCCTCGCGGGTGACGGCACCGGTGGCCCGCTCCCGCTCGACCACGAGCCGTTCGGCCCAGGTGCGGTGGAAGACCACCCCGGCCAGCTCGCAGGCGCTCAGCAGGGCCGCCGCGAGCCGCCGTGGGTCGATCTGGTGGTCACCGTCGACCCGCAGCCCGCCGCGCACGCCCGGCGCGAGCATCGGCTCGAGGCGCCGGCACTCCCGGCCGGACAGCCACTCCGACTCCAGGCCCGACTGCCGTTGCAGGGTGTGCAGTTCCCGCAGATGCGCGCGGTCGTCGGCGTCCAGCGCGACGGCGAGCGTGCCGCACCTGCGGTAGCCGAGGTCGTGTCCGGTCAGGTCGGTCAGCTCGGCCGCGAAGGCGGGATAGCGGTCGGCCGAGGCCACGTTGAGGCCGAGCAGGGTCTGCTCGCCGTAGTGCAGTTCGGTGACGGCGGCGAGCATGCCGGCCGCCACCTGGGCGGCGCCGCCGCCGGGTTCGGGGTCCACGACGGCCGTGGCGAGCCCGCGCTGCGCGGCCCGCCAGGCCGTGACCAGACCGATGATTCCGCCCCCGACGACGAGGACGTCCGAGGTGTGTTCCGACGTGCGTAGCGTCGGGTGCTCCGACAGGTGTGACGTACGTGTGGAGGACGACACGGGCGTTCAGCCCCTCCCTTCGCC
This sequence comes from Streptomyces sp. NPDC088387, assembly GCF_044753385.1. Classification (NCBI taxonomy): domain Bacteria; kingdom Bacillati; phylum Actinomycetota; class Actinomycetes; order Kitasatosporales; family Streptomycetaceae; genus Streptomyces; species Streptomyces sp. NPDC088387. The sequence goes on along the minus strand of NZ_JBIVNC010000001.1, from coordinate 357,924 downwards.
GGCATGACCCGGATCAGGTTCGTACGGTCGGAGGCCGCCAGCCTCCCTCTCAGCCCGGTGCGTCCGGGCTCCCGCGAGTGCTCTGTGCGAGTCACCCTAACTCCTGGTTCCGTGCCTCTGTAAGGGAGCCGTCCGCCACGATCGCGCCGCCCGGCTGCCTCGCGGCACCCCCGGTCGGCGCCCGGACCGCAGGTCGGACCCGGTCCGTGCCCGGTCCGTGCCCGGTCCGTGCGCCACCGCGCGGGCCGCGGGAACCGGGCCACCCGCGCGCGTGCCCCCGGCCGACGCGGGTGCCGGCGGGCACACGCGCCGGAGACCGCCTGGACTTTCGGTAGGTCCGCACCGGACCGCCGGTCCGGTGTGACAGGACTCGCAAGCGCACCCCCTGACTGACAATTTGTCAGGTGTCTATGGTGATCAGGTGAGCGACGACAGAGAGCAGACGGCGGCGCCCGGATCGCGCCGCGTGGTAGTGGTGGGCGCCGGCATGGCCGGGGTGCAGACCGCGGTCGCGCTCCGGGAACAGGGCTTCAACGGCACGGTGACCCTGATCGGCGCCGAACCCCACCAGCCCTACGACCGTCCGCCCCTGTCCAAGGCCGTCCTGCTCGGCAAGGCCGAGGACTCCGCCTTCGACATCGACTTCGACGCGCTCGACATCGAACTGCTCCTCGGCCGCGAGGTCTCGGGCGTGCGCCCCGGGGACCATGAACTGGACACCGAGGCCGGACCCGTCGCCTACGACGTCCTGGTCCTCGCCACCGGCGCCGCGCCGATCCTGCTGCCGGGCGCGGAGGGTGTGCCCGGCGTGCACCTGCTGCGCACCCTGGACGACGCCGCGCGGCTGCGGCCGGTGCTCGCGCGACAGCACGACATCGTGGTGGTCGGCGCGGGCTGGATCGGCGCCGAGTTCGCCACCGCCGCGCGCGAGGCGGGCTGCTCGGTGACGGTCGTGGAGGCCGCCGACCGCCCGCTCGCCGGGGCGCTCCCCGAGGAGGTGGCCGCCCCGATGGCCGGCTGGTACGCCGACAGCGGGGCCGTACTGCGCACCCACGCGCGCGTGGCACGCGTCGAGCCCGGCGAGGTCGTCCTCGACGACGGCTCGCGGCTGCCCGCGGGCGCCGTGGTGGTCGGCATCGGCGCCCGGCCCGCCACGGCCTGGCTGGCCGGCTCCGGCATCCAGCTCGGCGCGCACGGCGACGTCGTCGCCGACACCCATCTGCGCACCTCCGCCCCCGACGTCTACGCGGTCGGCGACTGCGCCTCCTTCCCGTCCGTGCGTTACGGCGAGCGGCTGATGGTCCACCACTGGGACAACGCCCTCCAGGGGCCGCGCACGGTCGCCGAGAACATCGTCGAGGGCGGCCAGGCCGACGCGGTCTACGACCCGGTGCCGTACTTCTGGTCCGAGCAGTTCGGCCGCTTCGTGCAGTACGCGGGGCACCACTCCGGCGCCGACACGACCCTGTGGCGCGGTGACCCTTCGGGGCCCGCGTGGAGCGTCTGCTGGCTGCGCGAGGGCCGCCTGGTCGCCCTGCTGGCGGTGGGCCGCCCGAGGGATCTCGCCCAGGCCCGGCGGCTCATCGAGTCGGGCACGCCGATGGATCCGGAACTGCTGGTGGACCCGTCGCGCCCGCTGAAGGCGGCCACGGCCGTCCGCTGAGAACGGCCTGGTCCGGAGCCTTCGGACGCGGCCCGGCTACCGAGTGTCAGTCCCAGATGGCAGTCTTGGAGGCGTGACCGAGATTGACGCAAAGATTGATGCTCTCGTCCCCGCCTGGCTCACCCTCCCCGACATCGCGGAACAACTGGACGTCGAGGTGACCCGGGTGCGGCAGCTGGTCAAGGAGGGCCAGCTCATCGCCGTACGCCGGGGTGAGAACCGCGCGCTGCACGTCCCCGCCGCCTTCATCGACGTGGACAAGGTCGTCAAGGGCCTCGCCGGGACCCTGACACTGCTGCGGGACGACGGCTTCACCGACGAGGAGATGCTGGAGTGGCTCTTCACTCCGGACCCCAGCCTGCCGGGCACGCCCGCGCAGGCGCTGAGCGAGAATCGTGGCACGGAGGTGAAGCGCCGAGCCCAGGCGCTCGCCGTGTAACCCGAACGCGCTGAACCGCCCACCGCCCACCGTCCGGCGCCCGGCAGCCGGGGCCCCGGCCGCGGTGAACGACGCCCTGCGGCGGCGGTGGGCGGGCACGAGGCTGCCGTCGCGGCGTGTACAGCGGCGTGTACAGCGGCCGTAACTGCTGCCGGAGACGGCCCCGCTGCCACGGTGGCGGCCCGGCGGTCCGTGCGGCAGGACCACACCGGGTGCCCGTACCGACGCGGGCACCCACACCGACATCGGGGGGAACCGACCATGTCCGACACCGCACGCGAGCGGCTCGCCGACGCCCGGCTCTATCTGTGCACGGACGCCCGCAAGAGCCGCGGCGATCTGCCGGAGTTCCTGGACGCGGCGCTGGCCGGCGGCGTCGACATCGTGCAGCTGCGCGACAAGGGCATGGAGGCGGCCGAGGAACTGGAGCACCTCGCGGTCCTCGCCGACGCCTGCGCCCGCCACGGCAAGCTGCTCGCGGTCAACGACCGCGCGGACGTGGCCCACGCAGCCGGTGCCCACGTGCTCCACCTCGGCCAGGGCGACCTTCCGGTGCCCGCCGCCCGCGCGATCGTCGGCGACGACGTCCTGATCGGCCGCTCCACCCACGCCGACGGCGAGGCGACGGCCGCCGCCGCCCAGGACGGCGTGGACTACTTCTGCACCGGGCCCTGCTGGCCCACCCCCACCAAGCCCGGCCGCCACGCGCCCGGCCTGGACCTGGTCCGCCACACGGCGGCGCTGGGCACCGACCGCCCCTGGTTCGCCATCGGCGGCATCGACCTGGGCAACCTCGACGAGGTGCTCGACGCGGGCGCCGGCCGGGTCGTGGTCGTCCGCGCGATCACCGAGGCGGACGACCCGGGCGCGGCGGCGGCGGAGTTCACCAAGCGGCTCCGGCAGACGTGACCCGGAGCGGGCCCGGGCGGCCCGGGGTGTCCAAGGGATGGACAACAGGTCGGCAAATCGGGCAAATCTTCAGCGCTCGGTTGGGTGGCCCGCCGGGCCGCCACTAACCTGCCCGTATGGCCCTCGGAACCGCATCCACCAGGACTGACCGCGCACGCACGGTGCGCGACATGCTCGCCGCCGGGAAGACGACGTACTCCTTCGAGTTCTACGCGCCGAAAACCGCGAAGGGCGAGCGGAGCCTGTGGAACGCGCTGCGCAGGGTCGAGGCGGTGGCCCCCGACTTCGTCTCCGTCACGTACGGTGCCGGCGGTTCCACCCGCGCCAGCACCGTCAAGGAGACGCAGCAGATCGTCGCCGACACCACGCTGACGCCGGTCGCCCACCTCACCGCCGTGGACCACTCCCTGACCGAGCTGCGCAACGTCATCGGCCAGTTCGCCGACGCCGGCATCCGCAACATGCTCGCGCTGCGCGGCGACCCGCCCGGCGACCCCATGGCCGACTGGGTCGCGCATCCGCAGGGGCTGACGTACGCCGCCGAGCTGGTGCGGCTCATCAAGGAGTCGGGCGACTTCTGCGTGGGCGTCGCGGCCTTCCCGGAGATGCACCCGCGCTCCAGCGACCCGGAATCCGACATCCGGCACTTCGTCGACAAGTGCCGGGCCGGCGCCGACTACGCGATCACGCAGATGTTCTTCCAGCCGGAGTCCTACCTGCGGCTGCGCGACAAGGTGGCCGCCGCCGGCTGCGAGACGCCGGTGATCCCCGAGATCATGCCGGTCACCAGCGTCCGGATGCTCGAACGCCTCCCGCAGCTCAGCAATGCTCACCTTCCGTCCACTTTGAAAGAGCGGATCCTCACAGCGAAAGACGATCCGGCGGCTGTACGCTCCATGGGGATCGAGTTCGCCACGGAGTTCTGCGCGCGGCTGCTGGCCGAGGGAGTCCCCGGACTGCACTTCATCACGCTGAACAACTCCACGGCGACCCTGGAAATCTACGAGAACCTGGGCCTGCACCACCCGCCGCAGGCCTAGACCGGTCGCACCCGCGTACGACACACTGCGTAACGGCCACACTGGGAGAGGGGCGTACATGGGCTGGACGGTCCTCTACATCGCGTTTGGCATCGTCGCGTTGTGGCTGCTCGGCGAAGTGCTGTTGCAGTACAAGGCGCGGCTGCGCTGGCGGCTGCTCGCGTTCGGCGGCTTCCTCGGCGTGGTCGTCGGTGTCCTCGTGCCGTCGGTCATCGTGATCGGCCTCGGCGCCGCCGCCTTCGCGGTCGGGCAGACCTACGTCACCCTGTCGTTCCGCCGCGGCTTCGCGGAGGGCTGGGCGGTCACCGGCCGCCCGTCGTTCGGCAGCAAACGCCGCCGCGCGGAGGCCGAGCACCAGGACCCGACCCTGGAGGTCTCCGACCTTCAGGCCGGCGACTACGCGGACGCCGACCAGCACGGCGCCGACACATACGGTCACCAGCGTGCCGCCTACACCCAGGACGACTACGAGCGCGACGACGTCTTCACCCCCGCGCGCTCCGCGGAGCCCACGGCCGCCGAGGCCACCGCGGTCTACGAGCCGCAGCCCATGCCCGACGACACCGGCTCCTATGGCGTCTACAGCGACACCGGCAGCTACGCCACGGCCCAGCAGCCCCAGGACCAGTACGCCGCGGCAGGCCAGGGCACGGACCAGACGTACGGCTACGACGGCTACAACAACTACGGCCAGCAGCAGTACGGCTACGACACGGGCGGCCAGCAGCAGTACGCCGCCTACTCCGATCCGTACATCGGCACCCCGACGTACGGCTCGGACAACGGCTACGACGCCACGGGCTACGGTCAGCAGCAGTACGACCAGCAGGGCTACGGCCAGGACCAGTACGGCGGCGGCTACCCCGACGGGACCCCGCCGAACGGTGTCTGGGTCCCGCAGCAGCGCAACACCGACGACCCCTACGGCGGCGAACTCCCGCCCGAGCAGCCGTACCCGTACCAGGGCGACGGACAGCCGCAGGGGAACTCCTACGACGAGCGCTACCGCTTCTGAGCCCCTGAGGCCCGGCCGGCCCTCCCGCGCGACGCGCCCTCTTCCCGGACGACGGGCAGGGGGCGCCTCACTGTGAGCCGCGGAAGTCCGGCCCCTCCACGATCAATCCGGCGACCAGCGCGCCCGACATACCGGCGTGCGGCAGTCCGCCGCCCGGGTGGGACCAGCCGCCGACGCCGAACAGGCCGGGCAGGGCGGTGGAGTTCGCCGGATGCAGCAGCCGGCCGTCCGCCGCGGCCAGCGCCGGGGCCGGGACCGCACCGCCCACCGCGCCCGTCTCGTCCCCGATGTCGGCCGGAGTGCGGACCGCACGCCACAGGACACGGTCGCGCAGCCCCAGTATCGCCCGCTCGGCGACCGTGACCATCCGCTCGACGGCCGCCTCGGCCTCCTCCCGCGAACCGCCGCTCCCCGCGGGCACGGTGGCGGTCAGCGTCATGGCCTCGTGGCCGGCGTCGGGCACCGACCCGGGGTCGTCGGGCCGGAGCACGGTGACCGTCGGCCCGGTGCCGGGGGCCGGCGCCGCACCGAACAGGAACTCCAACTCGGCGTCCCGGTCCGGCGTGTGCACCACCGTCCGGTGCGCGGTGCCCTCCGGACGGCCGCCGCGCAGGGCGAGCAGCACGGTCAGCCGGCTGGGCAGCCCCTGCTGCGGCACGACCTCGGCTCCCTGCCGGGCGCCCGCGGCGATCCGGTCCAGGACACCCGGAGCGACCCCGGCGACCACGAAGTCCGCCTCGGCCACACTTCCGTCGGCCAACTCCACGCCCGCCGCGCGGCCTTCCTTGTCCAGCACACGCGTGACGTCGGCCCCGAAGACGAACTCGACGCGGCGGGCCAGACACCGCTCGTACACGGCACGGGCCAGCTCACGTATGCCCCCGCGCACGTACCAGGTGCCGAAGGCGTGCTCCATGTACGGCAGGACGGCCGCGCTCGCCGGTGCCGTGCGCGGATCCAGGCCGTGGGCCAGCGCGTGGCTCTCCAGCAGGGCGGCGAGCCGGGGGTCGCGCAGCTCCCACGCGCCGATCTCGGCGAGTGTCCCGGCCCGGCGGGTGCGCAGAAGGCGCTTGTGCGGCACCGACGGGTAGGGCTCGCGGTCGGCCAGCGTCCGCCAGTTCGGCCACAGGGTCTCTTCCAGGAGGGGCCTGCGGGTGCGGTCCCAGGCCTCGCGGGCCCGCACCAGGAAGTCGCCCCAGCGGTCGCCCGCGCCCGCTCCCAGGCCTTCGTCCAGGGCGGCGACCACCCCCGCGCGGGAGGCGTTCGGCAGCGCGATCCGGGTGCCGTCCGCGAAGACGTGCCGGGCCGACGGGTCGACCTGGACCAGCTCGACGCAGGCCTCCAGGGGTTCCTTGCCGGTCTTCACGAACAGATCGCGGTAGACCGCGGGCAGCGGCAGGAGGCCGGGGCCGGTGTCGAAGCGGAAGCCGTCGCGCTCCAGTCTCCGTACCGCCCCGCCGTACGTCTCCGTCCGCTCGTACACCGTCACCCGGTGGCCCGCGACGGCCAGCCGGGCAGCGGCCGCCATCGCGCCCGTCCCGGCGCCGATCACCGCAATCCGTGCCATGCCAGGGACTTTATCGGCCACCACTGACATCCCGGCCCGCGCGCCTGTGACCAGCGCGGACGCGGGAGTCCGGGGCGCCCGGGCAACGGCCCGGACCCGGCTCAGAAGGGTGGTGCGGGGCCTGCCCGAGCGAGCCGTCTCTCCTCCCGCCGCTGGGCCCTGCGGCGCAGGAACCGGCGGATCCGCGTCACGAGGAAGAACAAGACGATCAGGCCGCCCACCAGCAGCACGGCCGCGATGATCGCCGCCGCCTCCGGGTGGAAGATCGCGAACGTCACGAGCCCGCCGACGCCCAGGTCCTCGGCCAGGCTGAGCACGATGTTGCTGACCGGCTCGGGCGAGGTGTTCACCGCCATCCGCGTCCCCGCCTTGACCACGTGACTGGCCAGCGCCGTGGAACCGCCGATCGCGCCCGCCGCCAGCTCCGACAGCGAGGTGCTCTGCCCGGCGAGCAGCGCGCCGACCCAGGCGCCGGTGGCCGGCCGGATCGCGGTGTGCACGGTGTCCCACACCGAGTCGACGTACGGGATCTTGTCCGCGACCGCCTCGCACAGGAACAGCACGCCCGCGACGACCAGCACCTCGGGGCGTTGCAGCGTCTCCGGGACCTCGTCGCTCAGTCCGGTCGCGCCGAAGAAGCCGAGCAGCAGCACCACCGCGTACGCGTTGACACCGCTGGCCCAGCCGCTGGTGAAGACCAGGGGGAGTACGGACACGGAGGCGATCGTAACCACTCGGACACGATGCGTCCTGGGGTCGAGTGCACAGGGCTGAGTATCCGTACTCACCCCTGGAGATGAGTACGCGCGCGGATGGGGCCCGACCTGCGTCGACGAGAGAGTGGAGACACGGAAAGGGGCCCCGCGCCGGTACCGCCGACACGGGGCGGCGGAACCGCGCGGCCCTGGACCGCTCCTTCCGCCGGCCGCGGTCGGCGGGAGCGAGGCACGGGGGAACCCGGGGACGACCGCACGGGGGCCCATCGGGGGTAACGGGGGAACGGGGTAACGGGGGAACGGGGAAACGGGGAGTACGGGGGAACGGGGGAGCACGAGGAAGCGCCGGTCCGGAGCCGGCCCGCGGGGGACGCGGCCACACCGGACCGGCGCTTCTGTGCTACGCGCGTGGCATGGATTCCGGCCCCCCGCGCGGCAGGGCGCGGGCGCTCAGGGGCGTCCGCTCACCCGCCCCTGAAGCAGCCGGGAGAGCGCCGCGTGGACGTCGTCCAGGGACCGCTCCGGCTGGAACGCCTGCCAGTCCAGGGCGGCCACCAGCACCATCCCGACGAGCGCGGCAGCCGTCAGCGGAATGTCGATCTCGTCGCTGAACTCACCGCTCTCCACACCACCGCGCAGCACGTCCTCGACGACGGCGACGGCCTGCTTGCGCACGACCAGCAGGGTGGACTGCCAGGCCCGGTTGGTGCGCCACAGCTCGGCCACGTACAGCTGCGTGAAGGCCGGGTACCTGGAGATGAAACCGAGCCCCGCGCGGACCATCGCGTCCAGGGCGTCCACCTTGGAGCCGCCCTGCCGCTCGCTCTGCTCGGCCGCCTCCTTCAGGGAGGCCGTGAGCAGGCCCACCCCGTGCCGCAGCAGCTCCTCGAAGAGGACCGACTTGCTCGCGAAGTTGTAGTAGACCGTGCCCTTGGCGACGCCGGCCCGCTCGGCGATCTCGTCCACCGTGGTGGCGGAGAAACCCTGCTCGGCGATGAGCGTGACGGCCGCCTCGTAGAGCTTCTGCCGGGTGGCCTCGCGGCGTGACCCCGCCCCCGATGTGGCGCTGCTGCTTTCCATGGCACCGATTCTCACAGCACCGCGCGGGGAGAAGGACCCGGGAGGCGGCGTCACAGGCTCAGCTCCGGATGCAGCCGGTCCAGCGTCCACACCTGCCGCCGGCGCGCCGACACGGCGGTCAGCGCGAGGGCGCCCGCGGTGAAGGCGAGCAGCACCGCACAGGCCTGCCACACAGGACCCAGGCCACCGCCCGTGATGAGCCTCCTGAGGGCCTCGACGACATAACTCATCGGCAGGAAGGGGTGGATCGCGTTGAAGAAGCCCGGGCTGGTCTGGACGGGGTACGTGCCGCCCGCGGACGTCAGCTGGAGCATCAGCACGGCGAGCACCAGGATCCGGCCCGCGGCCCCGAAGCGCGCGTTCAACCACTGCACGATCGCCGCGAAACAGCCCGTCACCAGGAACAGGAAGCCGACCGTGCCGGCCGCCCGCGCCATCTCCAGGCCGACCAGCCAGTGCAGCACCGCCATCAGCGCCAGCACCTGGAGCACGCCGATCGCGAGGACCGGCAGCCAGCCCGCGAGGGCGATCCGCCACGCCGGGGCGCCGGCGGCGAGGGCGCGCCGGTTCAGCGGCGCGATCAGCATGTAGGCGACCATGGCGCCCACCCACAGGGACAGCGGGACGAAGTAGGGGGCGAACCCGGTGCCGTAGTTGGGTGCCTTGTGCAGCGCCTGGGAGGCCAGTTGCACGGGGTCGGCCATGACCTGCGTACGGTCCTCGCGCTGCTGCTTGTCGTAGTCGGGGATCTGCTCGGCGCCGTCGTGCAGGCCGCCCGCGAGTCTCCCGGAGCCGTCGACGAGCTTGAACATGCCCCCGCTGAGGTCCTCGGCGCCCGTCTTGAGGTCGCCGACGCCCGCGTCCAGGTCCGCCGCGCCCGTGTTCGCCGTACCGATGCCCGTGTGCAGCTTCTTGGCGCCGGCGGCGACCTGCCCCGCGCCCTTGTTCAGGTCGTTGATCTTGGTGACGGCCTTGTCGAGGTCCTCGGAGAGATGCGGGGCGCGGTCGGCGAGCGCCTGGGACTGCTTCTGAAGGGTGGCCAGTTGCCCGTCGAGCTCCTCAAGCGCGCCGGAATGGTCCGTGACCAGCGTGTCGAGGTCGGCGGCGAGCCGCGCGACGTCGGCCGCCGCGTCCCTGGCCGGCTTCAGGTCGGTGCACGCGGTGTCGGGCAGCGGGGACGTGCCGGTGGTCTCGCAGCGCGTGCGGTAGAGCTCGGTGAGCCGGTCGGAGGCCTCGCGTGCTTCCTTGGCGGCGGTCGGGGCGCGCTTCTCCAGGGCGTCGAGGTTCTCCCGGATCGCCCCGGCCGAGTCGGCGACGAACTGTGCCGTCTCCCCGATGCTCTTCTCGTTGTCCTTCAGGAAGGGCCCCACCTTGTCGGCGACCCCGTTGACCCGGTCGGCGAGCGCCTGTGTGCCCGCGGCCACCCGCGCGGAGCCGTCCTCCAGGTCGCCCGAGCCCGTGTCGAGCTTCCGCAGCCCCGTCGACAGGTCCCCGCTGCCCTCCTTGGCGTCCTTCAGCCCGTCGGCGAGGTCCTTGGAGCCCTTCTCCGCCTTCCCGATGCCGCCCTTGAGGTCGTCGGCCCCGTCGGCGGCCTTCACGGTCGCGCCGTGGATGTCGGAGAAGGAGATGAAGATCCGGTCCAGGAAGGAGCGCGACGCGTTGGTGGAGGCCGCCGTGCGCACCTCGCTGAACACCGTCCGCGAGATCTGCCCGACGATGTAGTTGTTGGCGTCGTTCGTCCGCACCTGGAGGGCGCCGGTCTCCGGCGTGTCGCCCGCGCTGGAGGCGATGCGCCGGCTGAAGTCCGCGGGCATGGTCAGCGACAGGTAGTACCGGCCGTCCTCCACCCCCGCGCGGGCCTCCTCGGCGCTCACCTCGCGCCAGTCGAAGACCTCGCTGTCCCGCAGCCCGGAGACGATGTCGTCCCCGGCGTCGATCCGCTTCCCGTCCGCGGTCGCGCCCCGGTCGGCGTTGACCAGCGCCACGGGCAGCCGGTCCAGGCGGCCGTACGGGTCCCAGAACGACCACAGGTACAGCGCCCCGTACAGCAGGGGCAGCAGCAGAAGCGCGACCAGCGCGGCCCTCGGCAGCCGGCCGCGCCCGAACTTGCGCAGCTCAAGCGCGGCGAGCTTCGGCGAACGCATCGCCCGTCTCCTTCGGATCGTCCGAGTCGTCGGAATCATGGGTGGGTTCGGCGACGGCGCCGGGGGCTACGGCTTCGGTGGCGCCACCGGGGTCCACGGCGTCGGCGGCGTCACTGGGGGGCACGGTTTCGGCGGTGTCACCGGGATCCTCGCCGTCGGCCGCGTCGGCGGGTCCGTCCGCCGACGGCGACACCGCGCCCCGCGTCGACACCACCACCGCCCCCTCCGGCGCCTCGCTGCACACCGCCAGCACGGTCGTCCCGGCCGCGGCGAGCGAGCCCAACAGGCCCCAGATCTCCACCCGTTCGGTGTCCGAGAGCTTCAGGTCGGTGTCGTCCACGCCGAGCAGCCGCGGCCGGCCGACCAGCGCCAGCGCGACGGACAGCCGCAGCGCCTCCGTCCGGTCCAGGTCGCGTACGGCGGTGCGGGAGCCCTTGGGCAGAGCCGACCGGTCGAGACCGGCGGCGTCCAGGGCGGCGTCGACACGCAGCCGGGCCTCGGCGACGCGCTCCGCGCGGGGGCGCAGCAGGCCGCGCAGGGAGCCGCCGAACCGGCGTTGCAGCAGCGCCCGTTCACGCAGGTGCTCCCCGACGGTCAGGGACGGCTCCAGGTCGGTGACGCCGGGGACGTGGGCGAGCGCGCTGACCCGGCGCAGCGGGGCCAGTTGCCGGGGAAGCCGGGCGTCGCCGACGGTCGCGGTTCCCTCGGTCGCCCGCATCCGGCCGGTGAGCGCCAGCAGCAGGCTCGTACGGCCCGAGCCAGACGGTCCCTCGACGGCGATCAGCGAGCCGGGCCCCGCGGTGAACGAGACACCGCGGAAGGCCCAGCCGCGCGCGCCCTTCAGTCCGAAGTCATGGGCGGAGACCGCGAGTCCCGCCGGGTTTTCCCCCAACACGTCCCCCCTGGGATGTCGGCCGAGATGGTCGGCGGACGTCCGCCGACAATTGAACTGACTGGTCAGTGCAAAAATTAACCCGAACTTGCGATCGAAGCAAAAGCGCAGGTCAGAACGGATTGTCAGTGGCATACCGCACGATGGACACATACGGCCACAGAGCCGTCACACAGACGACAGGAGGTTCGTCATGGCCAACTCGTCCGCAGCCGCCGCCCGTCGGCGTCGCGCCGCCGGCCCTGCCCCCTCACTGACCGGCCCGGCGAGCGACGTACACCCGGTCCTGCGCCGGGCCACGGCCCCACCCGCCGCCCTCGATCTGCTGGCCCAGGCCCGTGCGGGACTCGACGAGGCCGCCGTTCTGGAAACTCCCAACGAGCGCTATGCCACCGCCCATCTCGCCGCCCTGCGCACCGCCGCGGCCGTCCTGGCCGCACGCGGCCGCCCGGAGCCCAGCACACGCCGACGGGCCCGGATCCGCAGCGCCTGGGAAGTGCTCCCCGAGATAGCCCCCGAGCTCACCGAGTGGAGCGCGCTGTTCGCTGCCGGAGCCCGACGCCGCGCTCGGGCCGAGGCGGGCATCCAGGGCGCGGCCGGCCGCCGGGACGCCGACGACCTGATGCGCGACGTGGCGATGTTCCTCCGCCTCGTCGAACGGATGCTGGTGCTCCAGCCGGTCCTTCCGCACCCCCGCCCGGACGCGGACGAGGAGAGGGAGAACAGCGACATGCCCGACGCCGGCTGAGCGGCCGGGGGAGGGCGGGGGCGCCGGCAGGAAGCCCCGGGGTCGCACGGACGGCGCCCGGCGTCCCGCGAGCCCCGTGGTGACCGTCCGCCACGCGGCAGGCAATAGGGTGGGTGGGGCCTGAAGCCCTCCGCCCGGTCCGCCGGGCCGGGGAGGCAGCCCGTTCGCCCCGCCGCGCAAGAGGCGGTGCCGCGCCGAGGAGTCAACTGCCGTGTCCGACCCGTCTCGCCCACGCGCCTCTCTCCGTACCGCCGTGGTCTGGGAGGTACTCCAGGACGCCCTGGACCGCCGGGTCAAGGCCGCGGGCCGGGAGTCGCTGGACGTCCTCGACACCGGAGGCGGCAGCGGCAACTTCGCTGTGCCCGTCGCCCGCCTCGGCCACCGCGTCACCGTCGTCGACCCCAGCCCCAACGCGCTGTTCGCCCTGGAGCGCCGCGCCGCCGAAGCCGGTGTCGCCGACCGCGTCCAGGGCGTCCAGGGCGACGCCCGCGGCCTCTTCGACGTGGTCGAGCGCGGCGGCTACGACGTGGTGCTCTGCCACGGCGTCCTGGAGTACGTCGACGACCCGGCCGAGGGTGTGCGCAACGTCGTCGCGGCGCTGCGGTCCGAGGGTGTGCTCAGCCTGCTCGTCGCCGGACTGGGCGGCGCCGTGCTCGCCCGCGCGCTCGCCGGGCACTTCACGGAGGCCAGGCAGGCCCTGTCCGACCCGGACGGCCGCTGGGGCGCCGGCGACCCCGTGCCGCGCCGCTTCACCGCCGAGCAGCTCGCCGCCCTGGCCGAGGGGGCGGGCCTGCGGGTCGGTGCCGTACACGGCGTCCGGGTCTTCGCCGACCTGGTCCCGGGAGTGCTCGTGGACACCGAGCCCGGGGCGCTCGACGCGCTGCTGAAGCTGGAGGCCGCGGCGGCCGAGCTGCCCGCGTTCCACTCGGTGGCCACGCAGCTTCATGTGCTCGGTGAGACGCGGGGGACCTCCGGGGCCTGAGTCCGCTCCCGTGAGGCGGCGCTGATCAGCGGCTCGGCCGTGCATGGAGTACGCCACAGGCCCCCCGATTGCGCGCTTCCCGCCGTATGATCGAAGGAGACCGCCCCGGCATGACGGGTCGGCCGCCGGGGAATGGAAACCTCAGCGGGCCGGGACCGCGCATGGCGGGATCCGGTTGGCCAATTGGCGCAGAGGGGCGGGTTTCACGGGGGCGATTCCCTGCCTATCCTTAAGGGACCCCCCGGGTCGCCCCGGCGACTGCACGATGAGGAGGACTCCGTGCCGCTCTCGGAGCACGAGCAGCGCATGCTCGAGCAGATGGAGCGAGCGCTGTACGCCGAAGATCCCAAGTTCGCGACAGCGCTTGAGGGAAGCGGGCTGCGTACGTATACCCGACGACGGGTCTACCAGGCGGTCGCCGGCTTCCTCGTAGGTATCGCGCTCCTCATGGCCGGAATGGTCGCCAAGCAGGTATGGCTCAGCGTGGTGGGATTCCTGGTCATGCTGGGATGCGCGGTACTCGCAGTGACCGGCTGGCGCAAGGCCCCCAGGCCTGGCGAGCAGCCTGCCACCGACCCGCAGCAGGCCCGCCGTCAAGGGCGTGAGAAGCGCTCCATGATGGACCGGATCGAGCAACGCTGGCAGCGCCGCCGGGACGAGCAGCAGGGCGGCCAGTAGCTCCCACGATCAGCTCCTTGTGACGTTCACACGCATGAGGGGGCACCGTCACACCGACGGTGCCCCCTCATGCGTGTGTCCGGGCCGAAGTCCGCCCGGCCGAGGGCGCGCTCACACGAACGGGCGTGCTCATACGAACGGGTGCGGGGCCCCGGGCGATCCTCCGCCCGGGGCCCCGCACCCGTCACTGCCCGTCCGTCCGCCTGCCTGCCCGGTCAGCCGCTCTGCTGCCCTGAGGGCTTGGGCCTGCGGACCAGCGCCTGCACACGCTCCGCCCAGTGGACCCGCAGGGCCGTCACACGGTCGGTCAGGTCCCACACCGCCCGGACGGCCGAACGCGGCGCCAGTACCGCCCGGATCCGCGTCTTGCGGCTCGCCCGCGAGCGCAGCGCGACCTGGAGACCACGGACGTCCTGGGCGAGTCCCGGTACGGGCCGCGGATCCGGCGCGTAGAGGATCTGCTCCACCGCACCGGCCACCCGGTGCACCGACGCGGCCGCGGTGTCGTCCACGTGCCCGAGCCGGACGATCCGTGCCGCCGCCTTGCGCGGGGTCAGCGCGTCGTCGGGCGCGATGCCGTAGTCCCAGGCCGTGTCCGTCAGCTCGCGCCACACGGCCAGGACGTGGGTCGTGGCGATCTCGGCGGCGTGCCGGGAGTCCACCTGGATCGCGGGACCCGGACCGTCCGCACCGGATCCGCCGCCGGCGGACGCTCTGCCCAGCTCGTCCAGGGCGGCCAGCGCGTGCCGTTCGGACGTCAGCCGCACGGAGCGGCGTCTGACCCGCCAGAGCATGGGTGCCAGGGGCACCGCCACCACGGCCAGGCCCAGCAGGACCCAGGCCGCGATCTGGTACCAGGGCGGCCCGTCGGCACCCGCCGCGGCGGTGTCGTCAGGCAGGGCCCCGGCGCAGGCCTCCAGGCGCTTGTCCTCGGCCGAGCAGCTGGGGTCGGTCGACGGGGCGGCCGACGGCGTGTCCTGCGAGGGCTGCGCGCTCTCCGGCAGATCGGGAACCGTGACGCCGGGCAGGTCGGGCAGGGTGTACGAGGGGGTGGTGCCCCGGTTGGGCGTCGGCTCGAAGCGGGTCCAGCCCACACCCTCGAAGTACAGCTCCGGCCAGGCGTGCGCGTCCCTGAGGCCCACCGCCACCGAACCGTCCGCCTGCATGGTGCCCGGCGCGAAGCCCACCGCGACCCGGGCCGGGATGCCCAGCGAGCGGGCCATCGAGGCCATGGCGAAGGAGAAGTGGACGCAGAAGCCGCGCTTGTCGCGCAGGAACCGGGCGATCGCCGTCGAACCGCTGCCGACCTCGACCTCGGTGTCGTAGGTGAAGCCGCCGCTCACCGCGAAGTACTCCTGGAGCCGTACCGCCTGCTCGTAGGGGTTCGACGCGCCGGCCGTGACCTCGCGGGCGGTCTGCGCCACCACCGGCGGGAGCGAGTCCGGGAGTTCGGTGTAGTCGCGCTCGATCTGGGACGGCGGCGCCGGCGCGTTGGAGAGCTGGTCCGCCGTCGGCTGCACGTTGAGGCTGGTGACGTCGTAGGTCTCGCCGCGGGTGTTCTGGCCGTGGTCGCCGACCAGGGTCATGCCCTCCGGCTCGTAGCGCCACTCGCCGTCGATGTTGACCCCGCTCGGCGGGTACGGCATCGGCAGCCAGTCCTGGGCGTACCAGTCGGCGGCCGCTATCCGGGTGCGTACCTCGGTGCGCGGGACGTCGGGGGAGAGGCCCGTCGGGGTCGGGAACTCGTCCGGCACACCCACGATCTGACGCTTGGACGGCCGCCAGGTGGTCCCGTCGAAGTCGTCCAGGGACACGATCCGCAGATACATGTTGGACAGGTCTTCGGCGTCGGTGCGCAGGGTCAGCACCGTACGGTCCTCGTCGACGTTCAGGCTGTCGCGCAGGGAGACCAGCGGGTTGACCGCGGAGATGGTGCCACCGCCCCCGCTGCCCGCGCCGACGCCGGCCCCGGTGCTGTCCAGCAGTCCGCCGTCCATCGCGGGCAGCGCCAGCGGGACGACCAGGGCGATGCCCAGCGCGACCACGCCGATCCGCCGCCCGGTGCGTACCGGGGCCACCGCACCGCCCGGGCCCGGCCCGCCGCCCTGCGCGCGTGGCGCGCCGGCGAAGACCCGGCCCCACTGCGAGAGCCGGTCCCGGCCCTCGGCCAGCAGCAGCATCAGATAACCGGCCGCCGCGATCAGGAACCACACCCAGCCGCCGGAGCCGTCCGAGAGACCCGCGGCCACCGAGTACAGCGCCAGCAGCGGCAGCCCGGCCGGGGCCGCGCTGCGGAACGTCACGGCCAGCACGTCCACCAGCAGCCCGATCACCAGCACCCCGCCGACGAGCATCAGTTCGATGCCGTCCGACAGGGGCGCCGGGATCGCGTACCGCTCGACGTCGTTGGTGCCCGTCTGGAGCAGATCGGAGAAGTGCTGGAAGGCCTGCGGGCCGGGCACCAGCCCGACGACCGCGTACTCGCGCGCGAAGGCCAGGGTCAGCAGCAGCAGCGACACCAGGGCCTGCGCGGCGATCGTCAGGGACCGCGCGAGCGGCACCCGCCGGGCCGCCGCGCCCACCCCGGACTGCACCAGCAGCAGTACCGAGGCCAGCAGCAGCCAGCCGGGCGTCTCCACCAGCGGCAGCAGGGCGCACGACGCGGCCAGCGTCGCCACCACCGACATGAGCGCCATCCGCGCCCGCATGCTCACGACCGAGCCTCCCCGCTCCCGCCCGTCGCGGCCAGACCCATACGGTCCCGGTCCGCGTGCCGCCACAGCTGTTCCAGCGAGGCACCGCGCGGCACACCGACGGCCGTCCAGCCGGCCTCCCGCAACAGCCGCAGCCGCTCCTCGCCCGGGTCCACGGGGCCGGGCACGTCCGTCGCCTCGCGTGTCCACACATCGCTGTCCAGGACGAAGGCGAGCGCGCCGCCGCTGCGCTGGCGCATCCGCGCGGCCACCGTGGCCTGTTCCTCGTCCAGGTCGCCGAAGAAGGCGACCAGCAGTCCCTCGGTGCCGCCGCGCAGAACGTCGTAGGCGGGCGACAGGCCGATGCCGTCGGAGTGGTCGACCACGGCGAGGGTGTCCATCATCAGCCCGGCCGCGTCCGCCGACTCCTGGTTGGCGCCCGCGAAGCCGTCGGCGCCCTCACCGGGCACCGAGGTGCCGGTGTCCGTCAACAGCCGTACCGAAAAGCCCCGTTCGAGCATGTGCACCAGCACGGAGGCGGCGCCGCTGACGGCCCACTCGAAGGCCGAGTCCGGGCCCGCGCCCCGGTAGGCGAGACCCCGCGTGTCGAGCAGCACCGTGCAGCGCGAACGCTGGGGCTGCTCCTCGCGGCGCACCATCAGCTCGCCGTAGCGGGCGGTCAGGCGCCAGTGGACGCGGCGCAGATCGTCGCCGTAGCGGTAGCCGCGCGGGATGACGTCGTCCTCGCCGGCCAGCGCGAGCGAGCGCTGGCGCCCGTCGCCGTACCCCTTCGCCTCGCCGGTCAGCCGCACCGGTGGCAGCGACTCCACACGCGGGATCACGGTCAGGGTGTCGTACGTCGAGAAGGAGCGGGTCAGCTCGCACATGCCGAACGGGTCGGTCAGGCGCAGCTGGAGCGGGCCCAGGGGGTAGCGGCCGCGCAGATCGGAGCGGACCCGGTAGGACACCTCGCGGCGGCCGCCCGCCTCGACGCGGTCGAGCACAAAACGCGGACGGGGGCCCAGTACGTAGGGCACCCGGTCCTGGAGCATCAGCAGGCCCGTGGGCAGCCGCGAGACGTTGTCCATCCGCAGATGGACACGGGCCTCGGCGCTCGCGGGCACCCGCGCGGGGGAGAGCCGGCGGCTGCCCGCGACCCGGTAACGGGTGCGGTACAGCACGCCGGCGCACACCAGCGGCAGCACCGCGAGCAGCAGCCCGACCCGGAGCAGATCGCTCTGCCCGAGGACGTAGGCACAGACGGCGGCGGCGATTCCGGCCGCCAGGAAGGAGCGCCCGCGGGTGGTGAGGCCGGCCAGTGCCGTGCGCAGGCCGCCCTTCTCGCCCCGGTCGGCCTCCGCATGACCCGCGGCGCTCATCACAGCCTCCGCGGCGGCTGCTGGCCGTACCCGCCGGTCGCGCGGCCGAGCCCCAGACCGTTCTGCTGGGGCGTCGCCGGGACCGGGGTGTGCTGGATGATCTCCTGCACGACCTGCTCGGCCGTGCGCCGGTTGAGCTGCGCCTGGGCGGTGGGCAGCAGCCGGTGGGCCAGGACGGCCGACGCGAGCGTCTGGATGTCGTCCGGCAGCGCGTACTCCCGGCCGCTGAGGGCCGCGGACGCCTTCGCCGCGCGCAGCAGATGCAGCGTCGCGCGCGGTGAGGCACCGAGTCTCAGATCCGGGTGCGTACGCGTGGCGGCGACCAGGTCGACCGCGTAGCGCCGCACGGTGTCGGCGACGTGGACGCCGCGCACCGCCTCGATCAGCTTGACCACCTCGTGCGCGTGCGCCACCGGCTGGAGGTCGTCCAGCGGGTTCACCCCGCCGTGCACGTCGAGCATCTGGAGCTCGGCCTCGGGGCTGGGGTAGCCGATGGACACCCGGGCCATGAAGCGGTCGCGCTGGGCCTCGGGGAGCGGGTAGGTGCCCTCCATCTCGACCGGGTTCTGCGTGGCCACCACCATGAAGGGGCTCGGCAGCTCGTAGGTCGTGCCGTCGATCGTGACCTGGCGCTCCTCCATCGACTCCAGCAGTGCCGACTGGGTCTTGGGGGAGGCGCGGTTGATCTCGTCGCCGATCACGATCTGCGCGAAGATCGCCCCGGGCTTGAACTCGAAGTCCCGGCGCTGCTGGTCCCAGATGGACACCCCGGTGATGTCCGAGGGCAGCAGGTCGGGCGTGAACTGAATACGGCGTACCGAGCAGTCGATGGACCGTGCCAATGCCTTGGCCAGCATTGTCTTGCCCACGCCCGGAACATCCTCGATCAGAAGATGCCCCTCGGCGAGCAGCACGGTCAGCGAAAGCCGTACGACCTCGGGCTTGCCCTCGATCACTTCTTCCACCGAGCTGCGAACCCGATCCACGGTGGCAGTCAGATCAGTAAGGCTTGCTCGATCGTCATAGGTCGTCACCCGGCCCTCCTCGGCCCGTTCTTTTGCCGGGCCGACGCTCTGCGACGCGGCACCGGCCCACCCCAAACACGAGCACCACGCGGGAAAAGTTCCGCGCGACGCCACCATCGCATTCTTGTTGCCGTTACCGGTTCGTGTCACTCGACTGTGGACAACTGGCCGCGATATGCCGCTCTTGCTGCCTTTTGTGCCCCGCAGAACCTGAGATTCGCGAAAAACGAGAACCCGGACCGGTGGTCACGGCGGTCACTCCGGGTCGATTTCCCGCAGCAGACCGGTCCGTACATCGAAAACAAACCCGCGCACATCGTCCGTATGCGGCAGGAACGGCGAGGTGCGCACCCGCTGCATGGACTGCCGTACATCCTGCTCGACGTCCTTGAACGCCTCCACCGCCCAGGCCGGACGCTGCCCGACCTCCATCTCCAGCTCGTGCCGGAAGTCCTCGGTGAGCGACTCCAGACCACAGCCGGTGTGATGGATGAGCACGACACTACGCGTGCCCAGCGCGCGCTGGCTGATCGTGAGCGAGCGGATCACGTCGTCGGTGACGACCCCGCCCGCGTTGCGGATCGTGTGGCAGTCGCCGAGTTCCAGGCCGAGCGCCGCGTGCAGGTCGAGACGGGCGTCCATACAGGCCACGACCGCCACGCCCAGTACCGGCCGGGCGTCCATGCCCGGATCGGTGAACGCGTCGGCATAACGCCCGTTGGCCGCGACGAGACGGTCCGTGACCGTGCCGTCCCCGGCTATGGCGCCCTCGGGTCCGGTGGGAACCGATGCAGAAGTCGTCATAGTCATGACGGTACTGGTCACGGGCCACCCGGTCCTGTGGTGAGAGGGGACAAAGGACGCCATTGCGCCTTGTTGTGAGCCAACCCACAGCACGCGCGCGCGGCGGACCACGGCTCGCCCGCACGGGCGTTGTGCCGTCCGCCGGACGAGTGATCCTTTCCCGTACGGAGCTTCACGCGGGCGGGCCGCCACGCGCGCAGGCCGGTTGATTGACCGCGAGACGGGGTGGACTAAAGTGGCGCGAAGCGGGAGGCGAGGCGCTCCCTGCTGGACCGAAACTCCCCGGAGACCCCCGGCGACCTCGATATTCACCGGTGATCTCGCCACGTGCGCGGCGCGTACGTACGGCTCGGCCTCCACCCGCTCACCGGCCGGCCGACGCTTTCCGCGCCGGCGGGCCTCCCCTTCACGAGCGGGCGGGGACCCGGCGGTGCGTACCGCCCGCCGGATCTGAGAGGGCCCCTTGAGCAGCCAGAGTCGACATGTCCCGGTGATGCTCCAGCGCTGCCTGGACATGTTGGCCCCCGCCCTCCAGGAGCCCGGAGCGGTCGTCGTCGACTGCACGCTGGGCCTCGGCGGACACAGCGAGGCCCTCCTCGACCGCTTCCCCGAGGCCCGCCTCGTCGCCCTCGACCGCGACAAGGAGGCCCTGCGCCTGTCCGGCGAGCGCCTCGCCCCCTTCGGCGCGCGGGCCACTCTCGTGCACGCGGTCTACGACGAGCTGCCCGACGTGCTGGACCGGCTCGGCATCGCGCGCGTGCAGGGGGTCCTCTTCGACCTCGGCGTGTCCTCGATGCAGCTCGACGAGGCCGACCGAGGCTTCGCCTACGCGCAGGACGCCCCGCTCGACATGCGGATGGACCAGACGACCGGCATGAGCGCCGCCGAGGTCCTCAACAGCTATCCGCCGGGCGAACTCGTGCGCATCCTGCGCGCGTACGGCGAGGAGAAGCAGGCCAAGCGGATCGTCGGCGCCGTGGTGCGCGAGCGCGACAAGGAGCCGTTCAGCAACAGCGCACGGCTGGTCGAGCTGATCCGCGACGCGCTGCCGCAGGCCGCCAAGCGCACCGGCGGCAACCCCGCCAAGCGCACCTTCCAGGCCCTGCGGATCGAGGTCAACGGCGAACTCTCCGTGCTGGAACGGGCGATCCCGGCGGCCGTGAAGAGCCTCGACGTGACCGGACGGATCGCGGTGCTGTCGTACCACTCGCTGGAGGACCGGCTCGTCAAGCAGGTCTTCGCGGCCGGCGCCGCCACCACCGCGCCGCCGGGACTGCCGGTGGTGCCCGAGCGCTACCAGCCCCGGCTCAAGCTGCTCACGCGCGGTGCCGAACTTCCCACCGAGGAAGAGGTCGCCGCCAACCGCCGGGCGGCCCCGGCACGGTTGCGCGCGGCGGAGCGCATCAGGGAGGACGTCGAGTGAGCCAGGCGAAGGGGCGGGCGCCCGCGGGGGAACAGCGGACCCCACAGAACCGGAGCGCCGACCCGGGGGAGGGCCAGTGAACGGCAAACCCGAACTGCGCGGAAGGGCCGCCCGTCTCGCGCGGCTCTTCCCGACCGGGCGCGGACAGGCCGCCCGTACGCCCTTCGTCCTCTTGGTGGTCGTGCTGCTCGGCGGCGGCCTCATCGGACTGCTGGTCCTCAACTCCGCGCTCAGCGAAGGCTCGTTCCGGCTGGACGACCTCCAGCGCGACACCAAGGCCCTCACCGACGAGGAACAGGCCCTCCAGCGGGACATCGACGCCTACGCCGCCCCCGAGGCCCTCCAGCGCCGCGCGCGGGAACTCGGCATGGTGCCCGGCGGCGACCCCGCCTTCCTCGGCCCCGACGGCAAGGTCAAGGGCGTGCCCTCGCCCGCCGCCGCCCGCCCGGCCGCGGCCCGCGACCCCCTCGTCCTCGCACCCGAGGCGATCACCCACCCGACCCCCGCGAGCACCCCGCCCCGTACGCTCCCGCCCACGACGGCCGCCACGCCGAGCGCCCCCGCCACGCCGACCGCCCCGGCCGTCCCCGCGACCACCCCGGCCGCACCCAGCACACCGGCCCCCTCCACCCCGACTCCCGGCAGGTGACGGAAGTGTCCGACAGGGAACCGCCGCGCCGCCGCGTGCCCGGCCCCGCCCGCCCCGCCCGCCCGCTCGGCCGCCAGCGGCCGGGCCCCGGCGCCCGTCCGACCCGCCGCCCCGCCCCGCCCCGGCCGGGCACCGCCGCCCGCACCATCCGGCTCGGCAGCCCGCGCCCCCGGCTGCGCCTGGTCGGCCTCGCGCTGACCCTGGTGCTGGCCGCCTTCGTCGTACGACTGCTCCAGGTGCAGGCCGTCGACGCCGGCACCTACGCCGCCAAGGCCGAGAAGAACCGGTACGTCGGCTACGTCCTGGCCGCCGAACGCGGTGGCATCACCGACCGCAACGGCGTGGAGCTGGCGGCGAGTGTGGACGCGTACGACATCACCGCCGACCCCACGCTGTTCACCCGCGAGCAGCTGAAGATCGACGACGGGCCCGAGCAGGCGGCCGCGCTGCTCGCGCCGATCCTCGGCGAGGACCAGGCCACCATCGCCGCGCTGCTGCGGCCCGAGAACAAGCAGCTGCGCTACGTCCGGCTCGCCAGCCGGCAGACCCCCCAGGTCTGGAAGCAGATCAAGGACCTGAAGTCGGCGCTGGCCACCAAGGCCGAGACCGACGGGTCGACCGTCAACGTGCTGGCCGGTGTGCTCTCCGTCGCCAGCAGCAAACGCGTCTACCCCAACGGTGAGCTGGCCGCCGGGATACTCGGCTGGGTCAACGCGGACGGCAAGGGCGGCGGTGGCGTTGAGCAACAGCTCAACGGCCTGCTCGCGGGCAAGGACGGCAAGATCCGCTACGCCCAGTCCGGCGGCCGCCAGGTGCCCACCGCGGGCTCCACCGAGACGCCCGCCGTGCCCGGCAGCGACGTCGAACTCACCATCGACCGCGACATCCAGTGGGCCGCGCAGAACGCCATCACCGAGCAGGTGGAGAAGTCCGAGGCGGACAGCGGCTATGTGATCGTCCAGGACACCCGGACCGGCGAGATCCTCGCCATGGCCAACTCGCCCGGCTTCGACCCCAACGACCTCTCCCGGGCCGAGTCCGCGAACCTCGGCAACGACGCCCTCCAGGACGCCTACGAGCCCGGCTCCACCGCCAAGGTCATGTCGATGGCCGCCGTACTGGAGGAGAACGTCGCCACGCCCGGCACGCATGTCGTCGTACCGAACCGGCTGCACCGCGGCGACCGGCTCTTCAAGGACGACATCGACCATCCCACCTGGTACCTGACGCTCAACGGCGTGCTCGCCAAGTCCAGCAACATCGGCACCATCCTGGCCACCGGACAACTCGGCAAGACCCAGGCCGAGTCGAACAAGGTCCTCTACTCGTACCTGCGCAAGTTCGGCCTCGGCGGGTACACGGGACTGGACTTCCCGGGCGAGACCAAGGGCATCCTCGCGCCGCCCGACCAGTGGTCGACCTCGCAGCAGTACACGATCCCGTTCGGGCAGGGGGTGTCCCTCAACGCGATGCAGGCGGCCTCCGTCTACTCGACGATCGCCAACGGCGGTGTGCGCACCGAGCCGACCCTGGTGCGCGGCACCAAGGGCCCCGACGGCCGTTTCGCCCCGGCCGAGAAGCCGGAGTCGACCCGGGTCGTCAGCGAGAAGACCGCCAAGACGCTGGCACGGATGCTGGAGTCGGTCGTGGACGACGAGGAGGGCACCGGCACCAAGGCCCGTATCCCCGGCTACCGGGTCGCCGGCAAGACCGGCACCGCCAACCGCGTGGATCCGGACACCGGCAAGTACCGCGGCTACACCTCGTCGTTCGCCGGGTTCGCGCCCGCCGACCAACCCCGGGTCACCGTCTACTGCGCCATCCAGAACGCCACCAAGGGCAGCTACTTCGGCGGCCAGATCTGCGGGCCCGTCTACAAGGAGGTCATGGAGTTCGCGCTCAAGACCCTCCAGGTCCCGCCCACCGGAGCGCCGCCCGCGAAACTGCCCGTCACCTTCAAGCCCTGACCGTCGGGCCCTGGTCTCCAGGGCCCGACCCGCCACCGCCCCGACCTGCCCCACCGCACCGGCACCGACCGGCCACCAGCCACCCCGCCGACCCTCCTGTCCACCTCTGATCAGCACCGAGCCACCAGGAACCACCTCGTGACAACGATCACCCCCGACCCCGGGAACCACCGCCGGCCCCACCCGTCCCCGGCCCCCTCCTTTCGCCCGGAAGCGGGTGCGCCCGGTACGCTCACCGCCGTGCCACACGCTGATCAGTCCCAAACCACCCAGAAGGGCCAACCCGTGACATATCCGGGGCCGCCCAGGCCGGCGCAGGTCTCCGCCACACCCCTCGCGGAACTCGCCGGTCAGCTGGGTGTGACCGCCCCCGAAGGCGCCGCCGAGGTCACGGGCATCACCCACGACTCGCGCGCGGTCCGCCCCGGGGACCTGTACGCCGCGCTGCCCGGCGCCCGCGCGCACGGCGCCGACTTCGTCACCCAGGCCGCCGGCCTCGGCGCGTCGGCCGTGCTGACCGATCCGTCCGGGGCCGAACGCGCCGCCGCGACCGGTCTGCCGGTGCTGGTCGTCGACGACCCGCGCGGCTCGATGGGCGAACTCGCCGCCACGATCTACGGCCGGCCGGGCACCGGTCTGCTCCAGATCGGCATCACCGGCACCTCCGGCAAGACCACCACGGCCTATCTGGTCGAGGGCGGACTGCGCACGGCCCGTTCCACGGGCCTGATCGGCACCGTGGAGATGCGCATCGGCGACGAGCGCATCAAGTCCGAGCGCACCACACCCGAAGCCACCGACCTCCAGGCCCTGTTCGCCGTCATGCGCGAGCGCGGGGTCGACGCGGTCGCCATGGAGGTCTCCAGCCACGCGCTGGTCCTCGGCCGGGTCGACGGCTGTGTCTTCGACGTCGCCGTCTTCACCAACCTCAGCCCGGAACACATGGAGTTCCACTCCGACATGGAGGACTACTTCCGGGCCAAGGCGCAGCTGTTCACGCCGAAACGCAGCAGGCTCGGCGTCGTCAACATCGACGACGAGTACGGCCGCAGACTCGCGAAGGAGGCCGGCGTCCCCGTCGTCACCTACTCCGCCGAGGGCCACCCCGACGCCGACTGGCGCGCCGAGGACGTCCACGTCGGACCCCTCGACACGCCGTTCACGGCCGTCGGCCCCGACGGGGTGCGGATCGCCGCCAGGTCGCCGCTGCCGGGCCCCTTCAACGTCGCCAACACCCTCGCCGCGATCGTCGCCCTGGCCGCGGCCGGCCTCGAACCGCAGAGCGCCGCCGACGGCGTCGCCGCGGTGCCGGGTGTGCCGGGTCGGCTCGAACGGGTGGACGCCGGGCAGGACTTCCTCGCCGTCGTCGACTACGCCCACAAGACGGACGCCGTCGAGTCGGTCCTCAAGGCGCTGCGCAAGGTCACCAAGGGCCGGCTGCACATCGTGCTCGGCTGCGGCGGCGACCGGGACATCACAAAACGCGCACCGATGGGCGCCGCCGCCGCCCGGTTCGCCGACATCGCCGTACTGACCTCCGACAACCCCCGCTCCGAGGATCCCCTGGCGATCCTCGCCACCATGCTCCAGGGCGCCGCGTCCGTACCCGGCCACGAACGGGGTGAGGTGCTCCTGTTCGAGGACCGCGCCGCCGCCATCGCCGCCGCCGTGGACCGCGCACGGCCCGGGGACACCGTGCTGGTCGCGGGCAAGGGACATGAACAGGGCCAGGACATCGCCGGAGTGGTGCGCCCCTTCGACGACCGCCGGGTGCTTCGCGAAGCAATCCGGAAAACCCAGGGATGAGAATCCAGAAGACCCAGGGATGAACTTGTGATCGCCCTCTCTCTCGCCGAGATCGCAGCAGTCGTCGGCGGGCAGACCCACGACATACCGGATCCGTCGGTGCGGGTCACCGGGCCGGTGGTCCGGGACTCCCGCGAAGTGGCGCCCGGCAGCCTGTTCGTCGCCTTCGTCGGCGAACGCGTCGACGGACACGACTTCGCGCCCGCCGTCGTCGAGGCGGGCGCCGCCGCCGTCCTGGCGTCCCGGCCCGTCGGGGTGCCCGCGATCGTCGTGACGGACGTTCAGGCCGCCCTCGGCGCCCTCGCCCGGCACGTGGTGACCCGGCTCGGCGCCACGCTCGTCGCCCTCACCGGCTCGGCCGGCAAGACCAGCACCAAGGACCTGATCGCCCAGGTGCTCCAGCACAAGGCGCCCACCGTGTGGACGCCCGGCTCGCTCAACAACGAGATCGGGCTGCCGCTCACCGCGCTCACCGCGACCGAGGAAACCCGGTTCCTGGTACTGGAGATGGGCGCGCGCGGCATCGGCCACATCCGCTACCTCGCGGATCTGACGCCCCCGCGGATCGGCCTGGTGCTCAACGTCGGCACCGCCCACATCGGGGAGTTCGGCGGCCGCGAGCAGATCGCCCAGGCCAAGGGCGAGCTCGTGGAGGCGCTGCCCCCGGCCGCCGAGGGCGGAGTGGCGGTGCTGAACGCCGACGACCCCCTCGTACGCGCGATGGCCTCCCGTACGAAGGCCAAGGTGCTGTATTTCGGGGAGGCCGACGAAGCGGACGTACGGGCCGAGAACGTGCGACTCACGGACAGCGGACAGCCTGCTTTCACCCTTCACACACCCTCCGGGTGCAGTGACGTGACCATGCGCCTGTACGGTGAGCACCACGTGTCGAACGCGCTCGCCGCGGCCGCCGTCGCCCATGAGCTGGGCATGTCCGCGGAAGAGATCGCCACCGCGCTCTCCCAGGCGGGCACCCTCTCCCGCTGGCGCATGGAGGTCACCGAGCGCCCGGACGGCGTGACGGTCGTCAACGACGCCTACAACGCGAACCCCGAGTCCATGCGAGCCGCCCTGCGCGCGCTCGTGGCCATGGGCAACGGGCGTCGTACGTGGGCGGTGCTCGGCAAGATGGCCGAGCTCGGGGACGAGGCGCTCGCCGAGCACGACGCGGTCGGGCGGCTCGCCGTCCGACTCAACGTCAGCAAGCTCGTCGCGGTGGGTGGCAGGGAAGCCGCCTGGCTGCAACTGGGCGCATACAACGAGGGTTCGTGGGGTGAGGAGTCGGTGCACGTGTCCGACGCACAGGCGGCTGTCGACCTGTTGCGCAGCGAGTTGCGCCCGGGGGACGTCGTGCTCGTGAAGGCGTCCCGTTCGGTCGGCCTGGAGAGCGTCGCCGCGGCGCTGCTCGCCACGGGTGCCGAGGGTGAGGTTGCCGCCCGATGATGAAGCAGATCCTGTTCGCAGGAGTCATTGGTCTCTTCCTGACGCTGATCGGCACCCCGCTGCTGATCAAGCTGCTCGCGCGCAAGGGCTACGGCCAGTACATCCGCGACGACGGCCCGCGCACCCACGGCAGCAAGCGCGGTACGCCGACCATGGGCGGTATCGCCTTCATCCTCGCGACGGTCGCCGCCTACTTCCTGGCCAAGGTGATCACCAGCTCGCTGGACCCCGAGACCGACGCGGCGCCGACCTTCTCCGGTCTGCTGGTGCTCGGTCTGATGGTCGGCATGGGCATGGTCGGCTTCCTGGACGACTACATCAAGATCGTGAAGCGGCGCTCGCTCGGTCTGCGGGCCAAGGCGAAGATGACCGGGCAGCTGCTCGTCGGCATCTCCTTCGCCGTGCTCGCACTCCAGTTCGCCGACAACCGGGGCAACACGCCGGCCTCCACCAAGCTGTCCTTCATCACGGACTTCGGCTGGACCATCGGCCCGGTGCTGTTCGTGGTCTGGGCGCTGTTCATGATCCTCGCCATGTCGAACGGCGTGAACCTGACGGACGGTCTGGACGGCCTCGCCACCGGCGCCTCCGTACTGGTCTTCGGCGCCTACACCTTCATCGGCGTCTGGCAGTTCCAGGAGTCCTGCGCCAACGCCCAGACGCTGACCAACCCCAACGCCTGCTACGAGGTGCGCGATCCGCTCGACCTCGCGGTGGTCGCCGCCGCGCTGATGGGCTCCTGCCTCGGCTTCCTGTGGTGGAACACCTCGCCGGCCAAGATCTTCATGGGTGACACCGGTTCGCTGGCCCTCGGCGGTGTGCTCGCCGGCCTCGCGATCTGCTCCCGCACCGAACTGCTGATGGCCATCCTCGGTGGTCTCTTCGTCCTGATCACCATGTCGGTGGTCATCCAGGTCGGCTCCTTCCGGCTCACCGGAAAGCGCGTCTTCCGGATGGCGCCACTCCAGCACCACTTCGAACTCAAGGGGTGGTCCGAAGTCCTTGTGGTGGTCCGCTTCTGGATCATCCAGGGCATCTGTGTGATCGTCGGACTGGGCCTCTTCTACGCGGGATGGGCAGCGGAAAAGTGACCTCCTCCTCGGAGCTCGACGGCAAGCACGTCACCGTCGCCGGACTCGGCGTCTCCGGCGTCCCGGCGGCCAGGGTCCTGCACGGCCTCGGCGCGCACGTCACGGTCGTCAACGACGGCGACGACGAGCGCGCCCGGGCGCAGGCCGCCGAACTGGAGGCGCTCGGCGTCACGGTCCGCCTCGGTGACGGCGCCACACTCCCCGAGGGCACCGAGCTGATCGTCACCGCACCCGGCTGGCAGCCGGACAAGCCGCTGTTCACCGCGGCCGCCGCGGCGGACGTCCCCGTCTGGGGCGACGTCGAGCTCGCCTGGCGGCTGCGCGGCCCGGACGCAGCGCCCTGGCTCGCCGTCACCGGCACCAACGGCAAGACCACCACGGTCCAGATGCTGGCCTCCATCCTGAAGGCCGCCGGGCTGCGCACCGCCGCCGTCGGCAACATCGGCGTCTCCCTGCTGGACGCGGTCCTCGGCGAGGAGACGTACGACGTCCTGGCCGTGGAGCTGTCCAGCTACCAGCTGCACTGGGCGCCCTCGCTGCGCGCCCACTCGGCGGCCGTGCTCAACCTCGCCCCCGACCACCTCGACTGGCACGGCTCCATGGAGGCGTACGCCCACGACAAGGGCCGCGTCTACGAGGGCAACCGGATCGCCTGCGTCTACAACGTCGCCGACAAGGCCACCGAGGAACTGGTGCGCGAGGCGGACGTCGAGGAGGGCTGCCGGGCCGTCGGCTTCACCCTCGGCGCCCCCGCGCCCTCCCAACTCGGCGTGGTGGACGGCATCCTGGTCGACCGCGCCTTCGTCGACAACCGGCACAGCAGCGCCCAGGAACTGGCCGAGGTCACCGACGTCACCCCGGCGGCCCCGCACAACATCGCCAACGCCCTCGCCGCGGCCGCCCTCGCCCGCGCCTACGGCGTACCACCGAAGGCCGTACGGGACGGGCTGCGGGCCTTCACCCCCGACGCCCACCGCATCGCCCACGTCGCCGACGTGGACGGTGTCGCCTACGTCGACGACTCCAAGGCCACCAACACCCACGCGGCCGAGGCCTCGTTGGCGGCGTACGGGTCGATCGTCTGGATCGCCGGCGGGCTCGCCAAGGGCGCGACCTTCGACGAGCTCGTCGCCAAGTCGGCGGCGCGGCTGCGCGGTGCCGTGCTGATCGGCGCGGACCGCGCCCTCATCCGTGAAGCCCTCGCGCGACACGCCCCCGAAGTCCCGGTCGTCGACCTCGACCGGACCGACACTGGGGCGATGTTGGCGGCCGTCCAGGAGGCCCGGCGACTCGCCGTCGCAGGGGACACCGTGCTTTTGGCACCTGCCTGTGCCTCCATGGACATGTTCACCAACTACAACAAGCGAGGAGACGCGTTCGCGGAGGCCGTGCGCGAACTCGGTGCGGGCGCCTGACGGCGGCCGACGGCCACGTCGGATGCCTCGGGACCCATGGAGGGACGGGTGACTCGGATGTGGTGGGGGTCGCGTCGACGGTCCACCGGTGGCATGCCGCCGTGCTCTTCCCCGTGGGCCGCGCGGCCCGCCGGGATCCGCTCCGCCCGCGAGGCGGTGCACCCCGATGCCCGGTAGCCGCACCGGACGCCCGCCCGTCCAGCGTGCGACCGGACGGCCCGCGGCCACCCGGACGCCCCAGGAGAACCCGCTCCTGCGCCTCTACACCCGCGGCCGGCGTGCCTGGGACCGGCCGCTGACCGCGTACTACCTGATCCTCGGCGGCAGTCTGCTGATCACCGTGCTCGGCCTGGTCATGGTCTACTCGGCCTCCCAGATCACCGCGCTCCAGATGTCGCTGCCGGGCTCCTACTTCTTCCGCAAGCAGCTGCTGGCCGCCGTGATCGGCGGCATCCTGCTGGTCGCGGCCTCGCGCATGCCGGTGAAGCTGCACCGCGCGCTCGCCTACCCGATGCTCGCCGGAGCCGTCTTCCTGATGGCCCTCGTGCAGGTGCCCGGGATAGGGGTCGCGGTCAACGGCAACCAGAACTGGATCCCGCTGGGCGGCTCCTTCCAGATCCAGCCCAGCGAGTTCGGCAAGCTCGCGCTGGTGCTGTGGGGCGCCGACCTGATGGCCCGCAAGCAGGACAAGAAACTGCTCGCCCAGTGGAAGCACATGCTGGTCCCGCTGGTCCCGGTCGCCTTTATGCTGCTCGGGCTGATCATGCTCGGTGGCGACATGGGCACCGCGATCATCCTCTCGGCCATCCTGTTCGGACTGCTGTGGCTGGCCGGCGCCCCGACCCGGCTGTTCGTCGGAGTGCTGTCGATCGCCGCGTTCATCGGCGCGGTCCTCATCAAGACCAGCCCCAACCGGATGGGCCGGATCTCCTGCCTGGGCGCCACCGAACCCCAGTCGGGACCGGTCGACTGCTGGCAGGCCGTACACGGCATCTACGCCCTCGCCTCCGGCGGACTCTTCGGTTCCGGCCTCGGCGCGAGTGTGGAAAAATGGGGGCAACTCCCCGAAGCACACACCGACTTCATCTTCGCCGTCACCGGTGAGGAACTGGGCCTGGCGGGGACTCTGTCGGTGCTCGCCCTCTTCGCCGCTCTAGGCTATGCGGGCATCCGCGTGGCCGGACGCACGGAGGATCCCTTCGTGAGGTATGCCGCGGGAGGCGTGACCACCTGGATCACGGCCCAGGCCGTGATCAACATGGGTGCGGTGCTCGGTCTGCTGCCGATCGCCGGTGTCCCGCTCCCGCTGTTCTCCTACGGTGGATCCGCCCTGCTGCCGACCATGTTCGCCATCGGTCTGCTGATCGCGTTCGCGCGCGACGAGCCCGGTGCGCGGGCGGCACTTGCGATGCGGCAACCCCGCTTTGGTAGAAAGCGGGCTGGAGGCGCCATGCTTGACCGGGGGCCTCGGAGATGGAACACGATGAGACGGCGTGCCTCGGCGGCGCGTACGTCCGGAGAGCGGTGAATTTCGGTGCATGTCGTACTCGCCGGTGGGGGGACCGCCGGCCACATCGAGCCCGCGCTCGCCCTCGCGGACGCCCTGCGCAGGCAGGATCCGACCGTGGGCATCACGGCCCTGGGCACGGAACGCGGCTTGGAGACCACGCTCGTACCTCAGCGCGGCTACGAGCTGGCGCTGATCCCGGCCGTACCCCTGCCCCGCAAGCCCACCCCTGAACTGATCACCGTCCCCGGCCGGCTGCGCGGCACGATCAAGGCGGCCGAGCAGATCCTGGAACGCACCAAGGCCGACGCGGTCGTCGGCTTCGGCGGCTACGTCGCCCTGCCCGGCTATCTGGCCGCCAAGCGCCTCGGCGTGCCGATCGTCATCCACGAGGCCAACGCCCGCCCCGGCCTCGCCAACAAGATCGGCTCGCGGTACGCGGCGAAGGTCGCCGTCTCCACCCCGGACAGCAAGCTGCGCGACGCCCGCTACATCGGCATCCCGCTGCGCCGGTCCATTGCCACCCTCGACCGGGCCGCGGTCCGCCCCGAGGCGCGCGCGGCCTTCGGACTCGACCCGAACCTGCCGACGCTGCTGGTCTCCGGCGGCTCCCAGGGCGCCCGCCGGCTCAACGAGGTGGTCCAGCAGGTCGCGCCCTACTTCCAGCAGGCCGGCATCCAGATCCTGCACGCGGTCGGTCCGAAGAACGAACTGCCGCAGGTGCACCAGATGCCGGGAATGCCGCCCTACATCCCGGTAAGTTACGTGGACCGGATGGACCTCGCGTACGCCGCGGCCGACATGATGCTCTGCCGCGCGGGCGCGATGACCGTCGCCGAACTCTCCGCCGTCGGGCTCCCGGCCGCCTACGTCCCGCTGCCCATCGGCAACGGCGAACAGCGGCTGAACGCCCAGCCGGTGGTCAAGGCCGGCGGCGGACTGCTGGTCGACGACGCGGAACTCACCCCGCAGTGGGTGCAGCAGAACGTCCTGCCCGTGCTCGCCGACCCGCACCGGCTGTTCGAGATGTCCCGCGCCGCCGGTGAGTTCGGCCGCCGGGACGCCGACGACCTGCTCGTCGGCATGGTGTACGAGGCGATCGCCGCCAACCGTGCACACCGATAGGACCGTATGACGGAAGGCAGGGAGCGTGGCCGGACCGACCACCGCCGAGCGCGGTGCACGCCAGCAGGAGTCGTCCGGCCCGCCGCCCGGAAGGCGGCTGCGGCTGCCCCGCCTTCGTACGATCATCATTCTCGCGGTCGCGCTCGTCCTGCTCGCCGGCGGCACCCTCTGGGTGCTGTACGGCTCGCAGTGGACGCGGGTGGAGCGGGTGTCCGTCTCCGGCACCCGGGTGCTGACCCCGGATCAGATCACCGGGGCGGCCGACGTTCCGGTCGGGGCGCCGCTCATTTCCGTCGACACCGATGCCATTGAGGACCGACTGGGCCGGAAACTGCCGCGAATTGACTCGGTCGACGTGGTCCGTTCCTGGCCGCACGGAATCAGCCTGAAGGTGACCGAGCGCACTCCGGTTCTGCTCGTCGAAGAGGGCGGAAAGTTCGTGGAAGTGGACGACGAAGGTGTCCGTTTCGCCACGGTTTCGAAGCCGGCGAAAGGCGTTCCGCTTCTGGAATTGACGGTGTCGAGGTCGGGTTCGTCGGCGGCGAGCCTGCGCCGCTTCGGCGAGACCCGCCTGGTGCGCGAGGCGGTACGGGTGGCCGACGCGGTTCCGGCCGCCGTCGAACGGGACACCAGGGTCGTCAAGGTCCGTTCCTACGACGACATCTCACTGGAGTTGACCAACGACCGCACGGTCGCATGGGGAAGTGCCGAGAAGGGGCACGCGAAGGCCCGTACACTCGCGGCTCTTATGAAAGCAGCTCCGGATGCGCGGCACTTCGACGTGAGCGTCCCCACCGCCCCTGCGTCATCGGGGAGTTGACGCACATCGGCGCAGGCCAGCACCCTGGTTGGGCAGCGCTACGGCTGATCACATAGGGTGAAAAGAAAAACGGGAGGTTCGGCGTGTTCGTTGAACGTGCGCCACTTGTCGACTTAGTGTCCTGTTCAGAAGACTCCATGGAACAGACACACTGGTAACCCTAAACTTCAGGGTTAGGGTTCGGGTCGGCGCTACGGACCGTCCCACTCGGCATCTGTCGTCGGGGTGCGGGCAACCGCACGGCGACGACAACGTAATTCGAGGCGAGAGGCCTTCGACGTGGCAGCACCGCAGAACTACCTCGCAGTCATCAAAGTCATCGGTGTCGGCGGCGGTGGTGTCAATGCCATCAACCGGATGATCGAGGTCGGTCTCAAGGGCGTCGAGTTCATCGCCATCAACACCGACGCGCAAGCTCTGTTGATGAGCGACGCCGACGTCAAGCTGGACGTCGGCCGTGAACTCACCCGCGGACTCGGCGCCGGAGCCAACCCGGCCGTCGGCCGCAAGGCCGCCGAGGACCACCGCGAGGAGATCGAGGAGGTCCTCAAGGGGGCCGACATGGTCTTCGTGACCGCCGGCGAGGGCGGCGGCACCGGCACCGGCGGCGCGCCCGTCGTGGCCAACATCGCCCGCACCCTCGGCGCGCTCACCATCGGCGTGGTCACCCGCCCCTTCACCTTCGAGGGCCGGCGCCGCGCCAACCAGGCCGAGGACGGCATCGCCGAACTGCGCGAAGAGGTCGACACCCTCATCGTCATCCCGAACGACCGGCTGCTGTCCATCTCGGACCGCCAGGTCTCCGTCCTCGACGCCTTCAAGTCGGCCGACCAGGTCCTGCTCTCCGGTGTCCAGGGCATCACCGACCTCATCACCACGCCCGGTCTGATCAACCTCGACTTCGCCGACGTCAAGTCGGTCATGTCCGAGGCCGGTTCGGCCCTGATGGGCATCGGCTCGGCCCGCGGCGACGACCGCGCGGTGGCCGCGGCCGAGATGGCGATCTCCTCGCCGCTCCTGGAGGCGTCCATCGACGGCGCCCGGGGTGTGCTGCTCTCCATCTCCGGCGGCTCCGACCTCGGCCTGTTCGAGATCAACGAGGCCGCCCAGCTGGTCAGCGAGGCCGCCCACCCCGAGGCCAACATCATCTTCGGCGCGGTCATCGACGACGCCCTCGGCGACGAGGTCCGGGTCACCGTGATCGCCGCCGGCTTCGACGGCGGCCAGCCGCCGTCCAAGCGGGACAACATCCTCGGCTCGTCCTCCGCCAAGCGCGAGGACTCGACGCCGGTACGGCAGACCGAGAGCCGGCCGTCCTTCGGCTCGCTCGGCAGCGTCAAGCCGAAGGAGGACCCGGCGCCCGAGCCGGAGCCGGTCGCCGATCTCCCGGCCGCCGCCCCGCCGGTCCCGCCGTCGCGGAGCTACTCCGACAGCGCGGCCGAGGAACTGGACGTGCCGGACTTCCTGAAGTGATAGGACAGCGCGAAAGCGGCAGCGGCGCCCACTTCGCCTTCACCGACCGGTGGGGCGGGGTGAGCGCCGCTCCGTATGAGGAGCTCAATCTCGGCGGCGCGGTCGGCGACGACCCGCAGTCCGTGCGGACCAACCGTGAACTGGCCGCCAAGTCGCTGGGCCTCACCCCCGACCGGGTCGTCTGGATGAACCAGGTCCACGGCAACGACGTCGTCCGGGTCGACGGACCCTGGAGCGACGGGCCCGTCCCGGAGGTCGACGGTCTGGTCACCGCCACCCGTGGTCTGGCCCTCGCCGTGCTCACCGCCGACTGTGTGCCGGTCCTGCTCGCCGACCCGGTCGCCGGCGTCGTCGGTGCCGCGCACGCGGGCCGGCCCGGCATGATCGCCGGCGTCGTCCCGGCCACGCTACGCGCGATGACCGCGCTGGGGGCCGTCGCGGACCGGATCGTCGTCCGCACCGGACCCGCCGTCTGCGGCAGGTGCTACGAGGTGCCGGAGGAGATGCGCGCCGACGTCGCCGTGCACGAACCGGCGGCGCACGCGGTGACGAGCTGGGGCACACCCGCGGTCGACGTGGCCGCCGGGGTGCACGCGCAGCTCGACCGGCTCGGGGTGCGCGACCGGGAGCAGTCGCCGGTGTGCACGCTGGAGTCGGGCGACCACTTCTCGTACCGCCGAGACCGGACCACGGGCCGGCTCGCCGGCTATGTCTGGCTGGACTGATGGGGCATGACGGACCGTAAGCACGAACTCGCCGCGAATCTGGCGAAAGTCGAGGAGCGTATCGCCGCCGCGTGTGCCGCGGCCGGGCGCAAGCGCGAGGAGGTGACCCTGATCGTGGTCACCAAGACCTATCCCGCGAGCGATGTGCGGATCCTGTCGGAACTCGGGGTGCGCCATGTCGCCGAGAACCGCGACCAGGACGCCGCCCCGAAGGCCGCCGCCAGCTCGGATCTGCCCCTTGCCTGGCACTTCGTCGGGCAGTTGCAGACCAACAAGGTGCGATCCGTGGTCGGTTACGCGGACGTCGTGCAGTCCGTGGACCGGGCCCGGCTGGTGACGGCGCTCTCCAAGGAGGCCGTGCGGGCCGGGCGCGAACTGGGATGCCTCATCCAGGTCGCGCTCGACGCGGGTGCGGACGGCAGAGGGGAGCGCGGCGGCGTGGCACCGGAGGCGGTCGAGGAGTTGGCCGGACTCGTGGCCGGGTCGCCGGGACTGCGGCTCGGCGGACTGATGACCGTCGCCCCGCTCACCGGGGAGTACGCGGGGCGCCAACAGGCGGCGTTCGGGCGGTTGATGGATTTGTCGACCGACCTGCGCCGAGCCCATCCGGCTGCGAACATGGTCTCGGCAGGGATGAGTGCGGACCTCGAAGAGGCCGTGACGGCCGGAGCGACACATGTGCGCGTCGGTACGGCGGTACTCGGAGTCCGCCCCAGGCTCGGGTAACGTCGCCAGGAAGTCGGACCACAGTAGAAAATATGGTCATTACCGCCGAAAGGCGGGTGCAACGACCTCGTGGATCGCGGGCATTTGGCAGTCGTCAGCCGATCCACCACAGAGCGGAGGACTCAGAGCATGGCCGGCGCGATGCGCAAGATGGCGGTCTACCTCGGCCTCGTGGAGGACGATGGGTACGACGGCCGGGGTTTCGACCCCGATGACGACTTCGAGCCCGAACTCGACCCGGAGCCCGAACGCGACCACCGGCGACACGAGTCGTCCCACCAGTCGCACGGAGCACATCAGTCCCAACGGGACGAAGAGGTGCGAATCGTACAACCGCCCGCGCCACGCGAGTCGGTGGCGCGAGCCGCTTCGGCGGCTGTGGAATCCGGGCGTCCGGCACGGATCGCGCCCGTGGCATCCATCACACAAGAACGCCAGTCCATCGAGAAGAACGCACCGGTGATCATGCCCAAGGTCGTGTCCGAACGAGAGCCGTACCGGATCACCACACTTCACCCGCGGACCTACAACGAGGCCCGTACCATCGGGGAACACTTCCGTGAGGGCACCCCGGTGATCATGAACTTGACTGAGATGGATGACACAGACGCGAAGCGACTTGTCGACTTTGCGGCCGGTTTGGTGTTTGGTCTTCACGGCAGTATCGAGCGGGTGACGCAGAAGGTGTTCCTGTTGTCGCCTGCTAACGTCGATGTCACGGCGGAGGACAAGGCCCGTATCGCAGAGGGCGGGTTCTTCAACCAGAGCTGAGACGTACGACTGAACAGCAGTACAGACAGAGCACGGACTGGGGAGAGGGAAGCACCGGAGATGGGCGTGGTCTTGCAGGTCGTCTACATCGCGCTGATGGTGTTTCTCATCGTGCTCATCTTCCGGTTGGTCATGGACTACGTCTTCCAGTTCGCCCGCTCATGGCAGCCCGGCAAGGCGATGGTGGTCGTTCTGGAGGCCACCTACACTGTCACCGATCCACCGCTCAAGCTTCTGCGGCGGTTCATTCCGCCGCTGCGTCTCGGGGGCGTGGCGCTCGACCTGTCCTTCTTCGTACTGATGATCATCGTGTACATCCTGATCGCGATCGTGGTCCGGCTGTGATCGATGTGAACTACCGTCTTGCCGATGCCGACGATTACGTTGAGGTGAAGAGATGCCGTTGACCCCCGAGGACGTGCGGAACAAGCAGTTCACGACCGTCCGCCTCCGAGAAGGCTATGACGAGGACGAGGTCGATGCCTTCCTCGACGAGGTCGAAGCCGAGCTGACCCGACTGCTCCGCGAGAACGAGGACCTGCGCGCCAAGCTGGCCGCCGCGACGCGTGCCGCTGCCCAGAACCAGCAGAACATGCGCAAGCCGCCGGAGCCGCAGGACCAGCAGCAGGGCGGGATGCCGCAGCAGGGTGGCATGCCTCAGCAGGGCGGGATGCAGCAGGGCGGCATGCCCCAGCAGGGTGGCATGCAGCAGGGCGGTATGCCTCAGCAAGGCGGAATGCAGGGCGGGATGCCCCAGCAGGGCGGGATGCAGCAGGGTGGTATGCCGCAGCAGGGCATGCGCGGTCCCGGCGCCCCCGTTCCGGCCGGCATATCGGGCCCGCCGCAGCAGCAGATGGGCGGCCCCATGGGCGGCCCGCCCCAGCTGCCGAGCGGTGCGCCGCAGCTGCCCGCCGGTCCCGGCGGACAGGGCCCGCAGGGTCCCGGCCCGATGGGTCAGGGTCCCATGGGACAGGGCCCGATGGGCCAGGGTCCGATGCAGGGCCAGATGGGCCCCGGCGGTCACATGGGTGGCCCCATGGGCGGCCCCGGCATGCCCGGTCAGGGCGGCCCCGGTGGCGACAGCGCCGCCCGTGTCCTCTCGCTGGCCCAGCAGACCGCCGACCAGGCGATCGCCGAGGCCCGTTCCGAGGCCAACAAGATCGTGGGAGAGGCCCGTTCGCGCGCCGAGGGTCTGGAGCGGGACGCCCGTGCCAAGGCCGACGCGCTGGAGCGGGACGCGCAGGAGAAGCACCGCGTCGCGATGGGCTCCCTGGAGTCCGCCCGCGCCACGCTGGAGCGCAAGGTCGAGGACCTGCGTGGCTTCGAGCGCGAGTACCGGACGCGTCTGAAGTCCTACCTGGAGTCGCAGCTGCGTCAGCTGGAGACCCAGGCCGACGACTCGCTCGCTCCGCCGCGTACACCGGCGGCCGCGTCGCTGCCGCCGTCCCCGGCGCCTTCCATGGCACCGGCCGGTGCGAGCGCCCCGTCGTACGGCGGCAACCAGGGGATGGGTGGCGGTCCTTCGCCGGCCGGTCCGTCCTACGGTGGGCAGCAGCAGATGTCTCCGGCGATGACCCAGCCGATGGCGCCCGTGCGGCCGCAGGGGCCTTCGCCGATGGGGCAGGCGCCGTCTCCGATGCGTGGCTTCCTCATCGACGAGGATGACAACTGACGTGTAGTACGCCTTAGGCGTCGGCAGCGTTCAGCAGGGCGGGGCCCCGGGTTTCTGATCCGGGGCCCCGCCCTTGTGTGTGCTCGGGTGCCGGGGGCTGGGGGTGCCCTGCGGGGCGTTCGCGCAGCCCGGCGCGACGGGGTGCCGCCGCGCCCACCCGTGCCGCCCTGCGGCACGATTGCCCGCGACGGCGGTGGGTCGGCGGCGGTGGGCTGGCGGCGGCGGCGGTGCGTCGGCGGCGGCGGTGGGTCGGCGCCGGTGGCGGCGGTGGGCTGGCGGCAGCGGTGGGCAGCGGCGGCGGTGGGCTGGCGGCGGTGGGTGGGGTGGATGCGCGCCGCACGTCTGCCGCGGCTGCGCGGGGTCGGCTTTTGCTTTTGGGGGCGCGGGGAACTGCGCGATCAGCCCCCGCCGGGCGTCCGGTGAACGGCTGCCTGTGGTTATGGGCGAGGGCCCGGCCCCCCGGTCTGGGGAAGCCGGGCCCTCTCGCCTGTGGGAGGGGTTATGCCTTGCGGAGGCGGAACGTGAGGGTCAGGCTTTCGTCGGTGAACGCGGCACCGTAGGTGGTGTCCGCCTCGCCCTGGGCGAAGTCCGTGGCCAGGACCTCGTCCGCGATCAGCGCCGAGTGTTCCGACAGCGCAGCGATCACCGCAGGGTCCGTAGCCGTCCAGCGCAGCGCGATCCGGTCCGCGACATCCAGGCCGCTGTTCTTGCGGGCCTCCTGGATGAGCCGGATCGCGTCACGGGCCAGCCCCGCCCGCCGCAGCTCCTCCGTGATCTCCAGGTCCAGCGCGACCGTGGCACCCGAGTCGGAGGCCACCGACCAGCCCTCGCGCGGAGTCTCGGTGATGATCACCTCGTCCGGCGCGAGCGAGATCGTCTCGCCGTCGACCGTCACCGCGGCCGTGCCCTCGCGCAGCGCCAGCGACAGCGCCGCCGCGTCCGCCTCGGCGACCGCCTTCGCCACCTCTTGGACCCGCTTGCCGAAACGCTTGCCCAGCGCGCGGAAGTTGGCCTTCGCGGTCGTGTCGACCAGGCTGCCGCCGACCTCCGACAGGGACGCCAGCGACTCGACGTTCAGCTCCTCCGTGATCTGCGTGTGCAGCTCGGGGGAGAGGGCGTCGAAGCCCGTCGCGGCGATCAGCGCGCGCCGCAGCGGCTGCCGCGTCTTGACGCCGGACTCCGCGCGCGTGGCACGGCCCAGCTCCACCAGACGACGCACCAACACCATGTGCCGCGACAGCTCCGGGTCGATGGCGGTCAGGTCCGCCTCCGGCCAGGAGGACAGGTGCACCGACTCCGGGGCGCCCGGGGTCACCGGCACGATCAGGTCCTGCCAGACCCGCTCGGTGATGAACGGGGTCAGCGGGGCCATCAGCCGGGTGACCGTCTCGACGACCTCGTGCAGGGTGCGCAGCGCGGCCTTGTCGCCCTGCCAGAAACGGCGCCGGGAGCGTCGTACGTACCAGTTCGAGAGGTCGTCGACGAACGCCGAGAGCAGCTTGCCGGCGCGCTGGGTGTCGTACGACTCCAGGGACTGGGTCACCTGGTCGGTGAGGGCGTGCAGTTCGGAGAGCAGCCACCGGTCGATCAGCGGGCGGGCGGCCGGAGCCGGGTCGGCCTCGGAGGGGGACCAGTTCGCCGTGCGCGCGTACAGGGCCTGGAAGGCGACCGTGTTCCAGTACGTCAGCAGGGTCTTGCGGACGACTTCCTGGATGGTGCTGTGGCCGACCCGGCGGGCCGCCCACGGGGACCCGCCGGCCGCCATGAACCAGCGGACCGCGTCCGCGCCGTGCTGGTCCATCAGCGGGATCGGCTGGAGGATGTTGCCCAGGTGCTTGGACATCTTGCGGCCGTCCTCGGCGAGGATGTGGCCGAGGCACACCACGTTCTCGTACGACGACTTGTCGAAGACCAGGGTGCCGATCGCCATCAGTGTGTAGAACCAGCCGCGGGTCTGGTCGATGGCCTCGCTGATGAACTGCGCCGGGTAGCGGGACTCGAAGAGTTCCCTGTTCTTGTACGGGTAGCCCCACTGCGCGAACGGCATCGAACCCGAGTCGTACCAGGCGTCGATGACCTCCGGCACGCGTGTGGCCGTCTTCGCGCACTGCGGGCAGGCGAAGGTGACCTCGTCGATGAACGGGCGGTGCGGGTCGAGGGCCGACTGGTCGGTGCCGGTCAGCTCGGTGAGCTCCGCGCGGGAGCCCACGACGGTGAGGTGGTCGTCCTCGCACCGCCAGATCGGCAGCGGCGTGCCCCAGTAGCGGTTGCGGGACAGCGCCCAGTCGATGTTGTTGTTGAGCCAGTCGCCGTAGCGGCCGTTCTTCACCGTGTCCGGGAACCAGTTGGTGCGCTGGTTCTCTTCGAGGAGGCGGTCCTTGACGGCCGTTGTGCGGATGTACCAGGACGGCTGCGCGTAGTAGAGCAGCGCGGTGTGGCAGCGCCAGCAGTGCGGGTAGCTGTGCTCGTACGGGATGTGCTTGAAGAGCAGGCCGCGCTCGCGCAGGTCCTCGGTGAGCTGTTCGTCCGCCTTCTTGAAGAAGACGCCGCCCACCAGCGGGACGTCCTGCGCGAAGGTGCCGTTCGGCCGGATCGGGTTCACCACCGGCAGGCCGTACGCCCGGCAGACCCGGAGGTCGTCCTCGCCGAACGCGGGGGACTGGTGGACCAGACCCGTGCCGTCCTCGGTCGTCACGTACTCGGCGTTGACCACATAGTGGGCCGGGGTGTCCGCGGGGAACTCGACCAGCTCGAACGGACGCTCGTACGTCCAGCGCTCCATCTCGGCGCCGGTGAAGCTCTCACCCGTGCGCTCCCAGCCCTCGCCGAGTGCCTTCTCGACGAGGGGCTCCGCGACGACCAGCCGCTCCTCGCCGTCCGACACCACGACGTAGGTGACGTCCGGGTGGGCGGCCACCGCCGTGTTCGACACCAGTGTCCAGGGGGTGGTCGTCCACACCAGGAGTGCGGCGGTCCCGGCCAGCGGGCCGGAGGTGAGCGGGAAGCGGACGTAGACCGAGGGGTCGACGATCGTCTCGTAGCCCTGGGCCAGCTCGTGGTCCGACAGACCCGTCTCGTCACGCGGGCACCAGGGCGCCACGCGGTAGTCCTGGACCAGGAGGCCCTTGTTGAAGATCTCCTTGAGCGACCACCACACGGACTCGATGTACTCGGGGTCCATGGTCCGGTAGGCGTCGTCCAGGTCGACCCAGTAGCCCATGCGGTGCGTCAGCTCGGTGAACGCGTCGGTGTGGCGGGTCACGGACTGACGGCACCGGTCGTTGAACTCCGCGACGCCGTACGCCTCGATGTCCTGCTTGCCGGTGAAGCCCAGCTCCTTCTCGACCGCCAGCTCCACCGGCAGGCCGTGGCAGTCCCAGCCGGCCTTGCGGGCCACGTGGTACCCGCGCATGGTGCGGAAGCGGGGGAAGACGTCCTTGAAGACGCGCGCTTCGATGTGGTGGGCGCCGGGCATGCCGTTGGCCGTGGGCGGGCCCTCGTAGAACACCCACTCCGGGCGGCCCTCGGACTGCTCCAGGCTTTTGGCGAAGATCTTCTGGTCGTGCCAGAAGTCGAGCACGGCGTGCTCCAGTGCGGGCAGGTCGACCTGGGCGGGTACCTGGCGGTACGTCGGCGCTGTCATCGGCGAGCTTCCTCCAACGGACTTTCTGCCTTCCGTCGGAGGGACGAGAGCTCTGATTCGACGCCGTGTGCGGCGCGCTCCCGCGGTACCACCCTCCTTGGCCCTCCGGGGCGCCGTACGCGCTCCGGGGAGCCCCCTCATTGGGGTCGCGAGCCGGTTCTACCGACCGTCGCCGTGCGGCTTCGGCTTTCCTCCGGCGGCTCCGGGGTGATCTTCACGTCGCGCTCGCCCCCGGGCTTCCACCGTCCCCGGGTCGCTCTGGGCTGCGTACGCCGCTACTCGTCCCCATCCATGCCGTTCGCTGCGCCCAGTGTACGGCGCCGCACGGACAGCGGACGACCGGTTTCCCCGCACCCGCGGAGGCCCCGGCGGGGGCCTGTGTGGCCGGGGCGGTGAGGGGTGTGGTCCGGAGTGCGGTCCGGGGTGCGGTCCGGGGTGCGGGATGACCCGAATGGCGAGGTGTGCGTGCGCGCGTTCCGGGATGTCCGACGCGGCGGATTACCCGGCGGGGAGCTGGGCACAACGGATGCATGCCGGCCGCGTGGCGGCCACGGTGCGGGCGGATCGGGCGGCGTGCCCCGTTGCCGCGGGACTCAAGTCGATTTATCGTCCCAGCACGATTCGCGAGCAAGATCACAATATGTGAAGGGGCCGCGGCCATGGTGGCGAAAAAGTCCGCCGCACAGCAGTCGGCGTCCGGCAGGTCACGTAATCCGGGCACCGATGCCAGTGCCTCCGGCGGGGCGGCCAAGGAGGTCGGCGGGAAGAAGCGAGCGGTGGGGGCAGCGGGCAAGTCCGCCGCGGCCACCAAGGCCACCGGGTCTGCCGGGTCTTCCGGGGTGACCAAGACCGTCAGGACGGTGCGGGCCGGGGAGACGGCGGCGCGGTCCGTGGCGGGGGCGGCCGGCGAGGGTGCGGCCGCGGCGAAGGGGGCAGCGGGGAAATCGGCCTCCGCGCGGGTGCCTGCCAAGAAGACGACCACCGCGCGGGCAGCCACCAAGACGGCGCCTGTGAAGGCGACGGAGGACGTGCCAGCCAGGAAGGCCGCGAGCAAGAAGGCGCCTGCCAAGAAGTCCGCGGCCGAGAAGGCACCTGCCAAGAAGTCCGTGGGCAAGAAGGCTCCTGCC
Source organism: Streptomyces sp. NPDC088387 (assembly GCF_044753385.1). Taxonomy (NCBI): domain Bacteria; kingdom Bacillati; phylum Actinomycetota; class Actinomycetes; order Kitasatosporales; family Streptomycetaceae; genus Streptomyces; species Streptomyces sp. NPDC088387. The sequence continues at coordinate 314,767 of NZ_JBIVNC010000001.1, read as the reverse complement.
AAGAAGGCGGCGGCGGAAAAGACCGTCGCCAAGTCGGCGTCCGCCAAGTCGGCGTCCGCCAAGTCGGCGTCCGCCGAGACGGCGTCCGTGAAGAAGGCGGTCGCCAAGAAGGCGGCTGTGGGGAAAGCCCCGGCCAAGGAGGCAGCGGTCAAGGAAGCCACGGTCAAGAAGACCGTCACCAAGAAGGCACCCGCCAAGAAAGCGGTCGCCAAGAAGACCGCCTCCGCGGAGGGGGGCGCCAAGAAGGCGGCGGCTGAGCGGGCCGCTGCCAAGAAGGCTCCGGTTGGCAAGGGTGCCGTTGGTGAGGGGACCGGCGGGCAGCGGGTGGGTAAGAAGGCCGCAGGGCGTAAGAGCACGGCGAAGAACGCGGGTGCGGCCGAGGCCGCGGAGCAGACGGGAGCCACGACCGTGGTTGCGAAGAAGACTCCTGGCACGGCCACGGCGGCGAAGACCGCCGTACCCAAGGCACGTGGCGAACTGGCGGTGCGTCCCGGCGAGGACCCCTGGACCCCGGAGGAGATCGCCGAGGCCCGGACCGAGCTGTCCTCCGAGATGGAGCGGCTGAGCTACGAGATCAGCTCGTCGGAGACGGCACTGGCCGGTCTGATGCGGGACTCGGGCGACGGCGCCGGGGACGACGACGCGGACACCGGCACCAAGAACATCACCCGCGAGCACGAGCTGGCGCTGGCCGCCAACGCGCGCGAGATGCTCATCCAGACCGAACACGCCCTCCAGCGCCTCGACGCGGGCACCTACGGGCTCTGCGAGAACTGCGGCAACCCCATCGGCAAGGCGAGGATGCAGGCCTTCCCGCGGGCCACCCTGTGCGTGGAGTGCAAGCAGAAGCAGGAGCGCCGGTACTGATCGCCCGCGGCAGCCCTCCTGAGCACCGGGGCCGTCAGAGGTGTGCCGTACCCTCGTGCTCAGTCGGCACCTAGGTTGAGGGACTCACGTGGCAGAGGCGGAGCGCATCATCGGTACGCCGGAAACCCCGGACGCGGCGGACACTCCTGAGGAGCCGGAGACGGCCGCCCCGCGTCCGCGCGGCAAGCGGCGGATCGCCGTGCTGTTCGCCGTCGCGGCCTTCGCGTACGCCCTCGACCTGGTCAGCAAGATCATCGTGGTCGCGGAGCTGGAGCACCACGAGGCCATCGAGGTCATCGGCGACTGGCTGAAGTTCGACGCGATCCGCAACCCGGGGGCGGCCTTCGGCTTCGGACAGGCCTTCACGATCATCTTCACGGTGATCGCGGCGGCCGTGATCGTGGTCATCGCCCGGCTCGCCCGCAAGCTCTACAGCCTGCCCTGGGCGATCGCCCTCGGCCTGCTGCTGGGCGGTGCGCTGGGCAACCTCACCGACCGGATCTTCCGTTCGCCCGGCGTCTTCGAGGGCGCGGTCGTGGACTTCATCGCGCCCAAGCACTTCGCCGTGTTCAACCTCGCCGACTCGGCGATCGTGTGCGGCGGTGTCCTGATCGTGCTGCTGTCGTTCCGCGGCCTCGACCCGGACGGCACCGTCCACAAGGACTGACCCACAAGGACTGACCCGCAAGGGGCTGGTCCGCGGCGCTCGGCGGGCGGGCGTCGACCGGTCGGCGTACGGCGTTGTCCGACCCGTCCGGCATACTCGACGGGTGAGTACAGTTCCCGAGATCCGCAACCTGCCCGTGCCCGACGGTCTGGAGGGCGAGCGCGTCGACGCCGCCATCTCCCGCATGTTCGGCTTCTCCCGTACCAAGGCCGCCGAGCTGGCCGCCGCGGGGAAGGTCACGGTCGACGGCGCGGTGGTCGGGAAGTCCGAGCGGGTGCACGGCGGCGCCTGGCTCGAGGTCGAGATGCCGCAGGCGCCCGCGCCGGTGCAGGTGGTGGCCGAGCCGGTCGAGGGCATGGAGATCGTGTACGACGACGAGGACGTCGTCGTGATCGTGAAGCCGGTCGGCGTCGCCGCCCACCCGAGCCCCGGCTGGAGCGGTCCGACGGTCATCGGTGGGCTCGCCGCCGCCGGGTACCGCATCTCGACGTCCGGTGCCGCCGAGCGGCAGGGCATCGTGCACCGCCTCGACGTCGGCACGTCGGGCCTGATGACGGTCGCCAAGTCCGAGCGCGCGTACACCTCGCTCAAGCGCCAGTTCAAGGAGCGCACGGTCGACAAGCGGTACCACACGCTGGTCCAGGGCCACCCCGACCCGACCAGCGGCACCATCGACGCCCCCATCGGCCGCCACCCGCAGCACGACTACAAGTGGGCGGTCACCGCCGAGGGCAAGCCCTCCGTCACGCACTACGACCTGATCGAGGCCTTCCGCGCGGCCTCCCTGCTCGAAGTGAAGCTGGAGACCGGCCGCACCCACCAGATCAGGGTGCACATGGCCGCCCACCGCCACCCCTGTGTCGGCGACCTCACCTACGGCGCCGACCCGACGCTCGCCAAGCGGCTCCGCCTGACCCGCCAGTGGCTGCACGCCGTACGGCTGGGCTTCGAGCACCCGGGGGACGGCGAGTGGGTCGAGTTCTCCTGCGAGTACCCCGACGACCTGCGGCAGGCCCTGGACCTGGTGCGCGAGGAGACCTACGGATGACCGAGGCGTACGTGGTGCGGGTCGCCGAGGACCCGGCCGACCTGGAGTTGTGCTTCGCCGTGCGCAAGGACGTCTTCGTCGCCGAGCAGGGCGTACCGGAGGACATCGAGTACGACGCGTACGACCCGGGCGCGGTCCACGTGCTGGCCGTGCGCGCGGACGGCGTACCGCTGGGCACCGGGCGGCTGCTGCACGGCGAGGCGGCCGCCGCGAAGACCGACGGCGACCCGGGCGTGGGTTCGCTCGGCCGGCTCGCGGTGACGAAGAGCGCGCGCGGGCTCGGTGTCGGGGCCGCGCTGGTGCGGGGCATCGAGGACGCGGCACGCGCGCGGGGGCTTGCCGCGGTGGACCTCCACGCGCAGACTCACGCGCTGGGCTTCTACGAACGGCTGGGCTACGAGGCGTACGGACCGGAGTTCTCCGACGCCGACATGCCGCACCGCGCGATGCGGCGCGCACTGTAGCCGAACGGGGCGAACGCACTGGTGGCGGTGGTGCCGTGGCAGTCTTGAGGCCTGTCCTCGCATGACCGCCCACCATCCGGAGCGCTGACCGTGGATCAGCTGGCCCTGTTGTTCGTGCTGTTGGTCGGGGCCGTGGTGAGTGTCCCGGTCGGGGACCGGTTCGGGTTGCCCGCGCCGGTCCTGATGACCCTGCTGGGGATCGTCCTGGCGGTCCTCGAGTTCGTCCCGAACGTGAACATCCCGCCCGACCTGATCCTGCCGCTGCTCCTCCCGCCGCTGCTCTACGCGGCCGTACGGCGCACCTCCTGGCGGCAGTTCGCGGCGAACGTACGGCCGATCCTGCTGCTGGCCGTCGCCCTGGTCTTCGTCACCACCGTGTGTGTCGCCGCCGTCGCCCAGGCCATCGTGCCGGGGCTGCCCATCGCGGCGGCCGTGGCGCTCGGCGCGCTGGTCGCGCCGCCCGACCCGGTGGCCGCGACCGCCGTGGCCGGACAGCTGGGACTGCCCCGCAGGCTGGTCTCCATCCTGGAGGGCGAGGGGCTGTTCAACGACGTCACGGCGATCGTGCTCTACCACGTGGCGATCGCCGCGGCCGTCAGCGGCACCTTCTCACCCTGGCAGGCGGGGCTCGACCTGGTGCTGTCCGCCGTGGTCGCGCTGGCCGTCGGGCTCGCGCTCGGCTGGGGCGCGAACAAGCTCCTCGACCTGCTCGGCGATCCGACCCTCCAGATCAGCCTGACGCTCCTCGTGCCGTTCGCGTCCTACGTCGCCGCGGAGGAACTGCACGGCTCCGGGGTGCTCGCGGTGCTCGTCACCTCGCTGTTCCTCGCCGAGTACGCCACCGACCCCGACGACGTGCTGACCCGGCTGGCCGGGCACACCTTCTGGGACATCGTCGACACCCTGGTCACCGGCGTCGCGTTCGGCCTGATCGGCCTCGAACTGCACAACGCCCTGCGCACCGCGTCCGGTCGGTGGGGCGAGCTGCTGCTGTGGGCCGGCGCGATCGTCGCCGTTGTGATCTTCGTACGGCTGTTGTGGCTGCTGCCGGCGACCTGGCTGACCAAACGGCTGCACGCGCGGCGGGACCACGACGAGGAGATCCCGACGGGGTGGCGGGAGACGATCGTCATGTGGTGGTCGGGGATGCGGGGGGTGGCGTCGGTGGCGCTGGCGCTCGCGATCCCGCTCCACACGGACGACGGGTCGCCCTTTCCGCAGCGCGACGAGATCGTGTTCATCGCGTTCGGCGTGATCATGGCGACGCTGGTGGTGCAGGGGCTGACGCTGCCGTGGCTGGTGAAGCGGCTGCGGGTGCAGGCGGACAGCGAGCGGGAGAAGGAGTTCGAGCGGACGCTCGCGATCCGGGCGGCGAAGGCGGCTCGGCGCCGGCTGAAGGAGATCGAGGAGGTCGAGGAGCTGCCGGAGGAGGTGTCCGAGCGGATGCTGCGGCGGGCCTACGAGATCGGGGTGCGGATCAATCCGGAGCTGGGGGAGGAGGAGCGGCGGGAGGCGTACGAGCAGCGGGCGCGGCGGGTGAAGCGGCTTCGGCGGATCGAGCGGGAGATGTTGAGTGCGGCTCGGCATGAGGTGCTGGCCGCGCGCAGTGAGGCCGGGTCCGATCCCGAGGTGGTGGATCGGGTGTTGCGGCAACTGGATGTACGCAGCCTGCGGTGAGCTGCGACGCCCCCCGGGGTGCGGGTGCCCGGGGGGCGTCGCGGGTGCCGGCGGGGGCGTTGCGCAGCCCGGCGCGACGGGGTGCCGCCGCGCCCACCCGTGCCGCCCTGCGGCACGCCTGCCCGCAGCTACGAGGGTCAGCCCCGGTCCGGGCGGTGGGGTTCCACTGCTCGGCGCGGGCCGCCCTCGCCCGGTGGACGGGCGCCGGCGGCACGCCTGCCCGCAGCTACGAGGGTCAGCCCCGGTCCGGGCGGTGGGGTTCCACTGCTCGGCGGGGGGAGCCATCGCCGGGTGGACGGGCGCCGTTGACGCCCGGTGGGAGGGTCGCGTCGGCGGTGTTGACGCGGGGGAGTGCGTACGGGTGTTCGCGCAGGAGCCAGTCGATCATCTGCTCGCGGACCCGTACCCGGACCGTCCAGATGTCGTCGGCGTCCTTCGCGGTCACCAGGGCGCGCACCTCCATCGTGTTCGGGGTGGTGTCGGTGACGGAGATGTCGCAGGCGCGGCCGTCCCACTCCGGGATCTCGCGCAGGATGTCGCGGAGCCGGCCGCGCATCGCCTGCACCGGCGCCGAGTGGTCGAGCTGCCAGAAGACGATGCCGGTCATCTGCGGGGTGCCGCGCGACCAGTTCTCGAACGGCTTGGACGTGAAGTACGACACCGGCATGGTGATCCGCCGCTCGTCCCAGGTCCGTACCGTCAGGAAGGTCAGCGTGATCTCCTCGACCGTGCCCCACTCGCCGTCCACCACCACGGTGTCCCCGATCCGCACCATGTCACCGAAGGCGATCTGGAGCCCCGCGAAGAGGTTGCTCAGCGTGGACTGGGCGGCCACACCGGCGACGATGCCGAGGATGCCGGCCGAGGCCAGCAGCGAGGCGCCGGCGGCCCGCATCGCGGGGAACGTCAGCAGCATCGCCGCCACCGCCACCACCCCGACGACGGCCGCCACCACCCGCATGATCAGCGTCACCTGGGTGCGGACCCGGCGGACCCTGGCCGGGTCGCGCTGGGCGCGCGCGTTGGCGTAGCGGGAGTACGAGGCCTCGACGACGGCCGCCGCGATGGCGACCGCGAGCCAGGCCGCCGACCCGATCAGCACCAGCGTCAGCGTCTGTCCGATGCCGACGCGGTGCTCGGTCAGCACCCGCGCCTGGTCGTACGAGGCTCTGAGCAGCGCGGTGCACAGCACAAGCTGGTAGGGAACGCGGGCGCGGCGCAGCAGACCCCAGAGCGAGGCCTCGCCGTGCCGTTCGTCGGCCTTGCGCAACAGCAGGTCGGTGGCCCAGCCGATGACGAGTGTCAGCAGTACCGAGCCGCCGACCACGATCAGCGGGCGGAGCAAGTTCTCCATGACAGAGAACGTAACCAGGTTCGGAGAGTGTGAACATAAGTGCCCGGACCTGCGTTGTCGTACCCGGCTGGCACCATGTCCTCATGAACATCGTGCTCTTTCACTCGGCCTACGGGCTGCGGCCGGCGGTGCGCGACGCGGCGGACCGGCTGCGCGCGGCCGGCCACGAGGTCGTCACGCCGGACCTCTTCGAGGGACGGACGTTCGACACGGTCGAGGAGGGCATGACCGCCAAGGACGGGATCGGCAAGGACGAGCTGCTCAGACGGGCCGTGCTGGCCGCCGCGCCCTACTCGGAGCGCCGGCTGGTCTACGCCGGGTTCTCGCTCGGCGCGTCCGTCGCGCAGACCCTCGCCCTCGGTGACGAGAAGGCCCGCGGCCTGCTGCTTCTGCACGGCACGTCGGACATCGCGGCGACCGCGTCGACGGACGGGCTGCCCGTACAGCTGCATGTCGCCGAGCCGGACCCGTTCGAGACGGACGACTGGCTGACCGCCTGGTATCTACAGATGGGCCGGGCGGGCGCGGACGTGGAGGTGTACCGGTACGCGGGGGCGGGCCATCTCTACACCGACCCCGGCCTGCCGGACTACGACGAGGAGGCGGCCGAGGCCACCTGGCGGGTGGCACTCGGCTTCCTGGACTCCCTCTGAGGCCACGGCCTCCGGCGGCCGGCGGCTACACCGGGTCGTACGTCCGCTCGACCTTCTGCGTGCCGGTGCGGGTGCGGTACGAGCGCTGCCAGGACGCGGTGGCGTCCGCCTTGGTGCGGTCGGACAGCGTGTAGTAGTCCATCTGCGCGCGGGCGGCCGTGATGTCGAGGACGCCGTAGCCGTGGCGGTCCGTGTCGACCCAGTGGACATGCCGGTTGGCGGCGCGGATGAGCGGCGAGGCCAGCGCGGAGACCGTGCCCTCCGGGACGTTGACGAGGTCGTCGAGGTTGTCGGACGTCACCGACGTGACCACGAACTCGGTGGCGGCGGAGGCGGACAGCGGGTAGGTGCCCGCGTTCACCGGCACGTCGTTGGCCCACGCCATGTGGATGTCGCCGGTCAGGAAGACGGTGTTGCGGATCGCGTTCGCGCGCAGGTGGTTCAGCAGCTCGCGGCGGTCGTCGGTGTAGCCGTCCCACTGGTCGGTGTTGAGGGCCAGGCCCTCCTTCGGCAGCCCGAGCAGCTCGGCGAGCGGCTTCAGCAGGTCGGCGGTGAGCGCGCCGATGGCGAACGGCGAGATCATCACCGAGTTGCCGACGAGCCGCCAGGTGGTGTCGGACGACGAGAGGCCCGACTTCAGCCAGTCCAGCTGGGCGCGGCCGGTGAGGGTGCGGTCCGGGTCGTCGACGTCGCCGTTGCCGAGCGCGGCCTGCTGCGAGCGGAAGGAACGCAGGTCGAGCAGGGAGAGATCGGCGAGCTTGCCGAAGCGCAGCCTGCGGTAGGTGGTGCCTGCGATCGCCGGGCGGACCGGCATCCACTCGAAGTAGGCCTGCTTCGCGGCGGCCTGCCGGTCGGCGTAGCGGCCCTCGGTGCCCTCGGTGTGGTTCTCGGCGCCGCCCGACCAGGCGTCGTTGGCGATCTCGTGGTCGTCCCAGATCGCGACGCACGGGGCTGTCGCGTGCAGGGCCTGGAGGTCGGCGTCCGTCTTGTAACGGCCGTGCCGGATGCGGTAGTCGGCGAGGGTGAGGATCTCGTGGGCCGGCGCGTGGGCGCGTACCGAGGTGCCGCGCGTGCCGTAGTCGCCGGCGGCGTACTCGTAGATGTAGTCGCCGAGGTGCAGCCACGCGTCGAGGTCGCCGCGGGCGGCGAGGTGGCGGTAGGAGGAGAAGTAGCCGGCCTCCCAGTTGGCGCAGGAGACCACACCGAAGCGCAGGCCCGCGACGGTGGCGTCGGCGGCGGGCGCGGTGCGGGTGCGGCCCACCGGGGAGTCGGCGGCCCCGGCCGAGAAGCGGAACCAGTAGTCCGTCGCCGGTGCCAGGCCGCGGATGTCGGCCTTGACCGTGTGGTCGGTGCCGGCCCTCGCGGTGAGCGAGCCCTTGGCGACGATGTTCGTCAGCGCCTTGTCCCGGGCGACGATCCAGCCGACCTCGGTGTCCGGGCCGATTCCGGAGCCCGGGGTCGCGTCGGCGGTCGGCGTCACCCGGGTCCACAGCAGGACGCCGTCCGGGAGCGGGTCGCCGGAGGCCACGCCGTGCAGGAACGCGGGGGCCTCGTCGGCGGCGCGGGCGGGCAGTGCGGCGGCCAGCGGGCCGGCCAGCACTGCGGTGGCCGCCGCGGCCTTGACGACCGTACGGCGGCGCGGGGTACGGGAGTCGGCGTCCGCGATGGTGTCGGCGGCGCCCTCTGAGGATCTGTAACGACTGGTCACGACCGATCAGGTTACTGACCGGTATGAGCGAGAGCGGGCGAACCGGTGAAAGTTCGCCCGCTCTTCCGTTCGTGGACGCCGAAGCGTCCTCGGCTCAGGCCTTGAGCGCCGCGTCCACGGCGGTGTTGAAGTCCGCCACCGTCATCGGGGGGTTGCCCCCGGACGTGGTGAGCATCTTGCCGTCCATGACGAAGCTCGGGGTGCCGGTGACCTCGTCCTTGTTGGTGTCGAAGGTCTTCGACATCGCGAGCGCCCAGGCGTCGTACGTGCCGTTGTTGACGGCGTTCTGGAACTTTGCGTTGCCCTTCAGCGCCGGGACGGTGTCCGCGACCTCGATCAGGTAGCTGTCGTCCTTGAACTTGTCGTCGGTCTCCTCCGGGTGCCACTTCGCCGAGTACAGCGCCGTCTTGTACTGGAGGAAGGCGTCCGTGCTGACGTTCAGGGCGGCGCCCATGGCGCTCATCGCGTTCTTCGAGCCCTCGCCCCGGCTGCCGATATCGCCGTCGCCGAGCGAGTCGCCGTCGAGGAAGGTGCCGCCGATGTACTGGATCTTGAACTTGCCGTCGGCGACGTCCTTGTCGACCGTCGAGCCGACCGTCTGCTCGAAGGACGCGCAGACCGGGCAGCGCGGGTCCTCGTAGATCTTGAGGGTCTTCTTCGCGGTGGACTTGCCGATGACGACCGTCGTGCCGTCGGTGCCGGTGGTGTTGGCCGGGGCGACGACCTTCGCGTCCACCTCGGCTTCCCAGTGGCCGGGCTTGTTGGCCTCGACGACGGCGTAGCCTATGCCGCCGGCGGCGGCCAGTACGGCGACGACCGTGCCGGCGACCACGAGTTGGCGCTTGGTCTTCGCGCGCCTCGCGTCGCGCTCGCGTTCCTGGCGGAGGCGTTCGCGGGCGGCGCTCTTGGCTGCCTGGGTGTTTCGCTTGCTCATCTCTTGACTCCGTGTGGGGACGTGCCCCTTGCCGGGGCGTGCTGCGTCTTTGTTCGTGCCGGGGCGTGCCGGTGCCGGTGCCTGTGCCTGTGCCGGCGGCTGTGGCGTGGCCGGGGGAGGGGTGGCTCGGCTGCTGCGACTGCTGCGGGTGCGTTGTGGCTTGTCGCGCAGTTCCCCGCGCCCCTGTGGGTGCTGCCGCGCCGTGGTGTTCGGGGTGCGGGTGCGTTGTGGCTTGTCGCGCAGTTCCCCGCGCCCCTGTCGGCGCTGCCGCACCGCGGCCTTCGAGGTGCGAGTGCCTGCCTCGTCGGTCAGGCGGAAGCGAAGGCCGGGGGGCCTCTGCGGGCCAGCGTGTGGCGGAGGAGGAGGTCGCGGGTCGGCGTCGCGCGGTGCGCGGGACGCGGGAGGCGGTGTGCGCGCGGGGCCGGGGCCGCCGTCACCGCGGCCACTGCGAGGAGCAGGGGGCGGAACGTCGTCGCCGCGGCGGCGGCCAGGAGCTGGGCCAGGGCGCGTTCGCCGCGGCGGAGCCAGCCGGCGGCCAGGAGGCCGATGCCGATGTGGGCGGCGAGGAGGAGCCAGGCGGCCTGCGGGTCGGCGTTCGCGACCAGGGCCGCGGCGGGGTCCGGGGTGGTGGTGCCGGTCATACGGGCCAGCGGGGAGCCGACCTCGCCGGCGCACAGCACGTCGAGGCCGACCGCGCGCAGGGGGCCCGCGACCGGGCCGCCCGCGCGGCCGTAACAGGCGTGCTGGCCGGTGGTGAAGACCGTGTCGACGGCCAGCTCCAGCGGGATCAGCAGCGCGGCGATCCGGCCGAGGCCGCGTTCGCGGCGGCCCGCCAGCGCGTAGGCGACGGCGAAGACGCCGGCGGTCGCGGCGGCCACCGTGGCCAGTGGCAGCGGGACCCCGGACAGCAGCACGTGCGACGCGGTGCCGAGTGTCACGACGAGTGCCGTGAACAGCGCCGCGCGTACGACTCTGAACGGGGTCCCTGATATGTCCATAGCGGAGAGAGTGTGTCACGGAGTGCGGTAAGGGACTGCTAAAGGGTTCCTGTGGACCCCGTCACGATCCCCACGGGCGCCTCCCGCGTCACAGACCCGGGATCCGGCCGTTGCGGAACAGGTCGACGAAGATCTGGTGGTCCGCACGCGCGCGTGCGCCGTAGGTGTGGGCGAACTCCACGAGCAGCGGCGCGAAGCCGTCCTCGTCGCCCGCGATCGCCGCGTCGATGGCCCGCTCGGTGGAGAACGGCACCAGCGACTCGCCGGAGGTGTCGTCCGCCGCCGCGTGCATGGTCGCCGTGGCCCGGCCGAGGTCGGCGACGACCGCGGCGATCTCCTCCGGGTCGTCGATGTCGCCCCAGTCGAGGTCGACCGCGTACGGCGAGACCTCGGCGACCAGCTGGCCCGAGCCGTCCAGCTCGGTCCAGCCGAGCCACGGGTCGGCGTGGGCCTGGAGCGCGCGCTGGGAGATCACCGTGCGGTGGCCCTCGTGCTGGAAGTAGTCGCTGATCGCGGCTTCCGTGATGTGCCGGGAGACGGCCGGGGTCTGGGCCTGCTTGACGTAGATCACCACGTCGTTCTCCAGGGCGTCGCTGTGGCCCTCCAGGAGGATGTTGTACGACGGCAGGCCCGCCGAGCCGATGCCGATGCCGCGGCGGCCGACGACGTCCTTCACGCGGTAGGAGTCGGGGCGGGTCAGGGAGGTCTCCGGGAGGGTCTCCAGGTAGCCGTCGAAGGCTGCCAGCACCTTGTACCGGGTGGCCGCGTCCAGCTCGATGGAGCCGCCGCCCGGAGCGAAGCGGCGCTCGAAGTCGCGGATCTCGGTCATCGACTCCAGGAGTCCGAAGCGGGTCAGCGAGCGGGCCACCCGCAGGGCGCCGAGCAGCGGGCCGTCGGCCGTGTCCAGGGTGAAGGGCGGGACCTCGTCGCTCTTGGCGCCCGTCGCCAGCGCGTGCACCCGCTCGCGGTAGGCCGCCGCGTAGATCGTGACCAGCTCGGTGATCTGCTCGTCGCTGAGCGCCTTGGCGTACCCGATGAGCGCGATGGAGGCGGCGAAGCGCTTGAGGTCCCAGGTGAAGGGGCCGACGTACGCCTCGTCGAAGTCGTTGACGTTGAAGACCAGCCGGCCGTTCGAATCCATGTACGTGCCGAAGTTCTCGGCGTGCAGGTCGCCGTGGATCCACACGCGCGAGGTGCGCTCGTCCAGGAACGGGCCGCCCCGCTTGTCGGCGTCCAGGTCGTGGTAGTACAGCCCGGCCGTGCCGCGGTAGAAGGCGAAGGCCGAGGCCGCCATCTTCCGGAACTTCACGCGGAACGCGGCCGGGTCGGCGGCCAGGAGCTCGCCGAAGGCGGTGTCGAAGACGGCGAGGATCTCCTCGCCGCGTTGCTCGTCGTTGAGCTGCGGGACCGACATCGCGGGGTGCCTCCTGGTGCATGTGTACGACAGCGTTTCTGTCGTCTCCAACGGGCGGAGCCGGGCGAAAGTGCCCGTGTTCCTCGTTGTGAAGGTACGCGGGGCGGGCGCCGGAGTGTCAGTGCCCAGGCATAGACTTCGACGCTGTTCCGAGAAGTGTCCGCCACCCCGTCACCCAGTGTTTTCCATGGAGGTCACGCCGTGTCAAAGCCGCCGTTCACGCACCTGCACGTCCACACCCAGTACTCGCTGCTGGACGGTGCCGCGCGGCTCAAGGACATGTTCGACGCGTGCAACGAGATGGGCATGACCCACATCGCGATGTCGGACCACGGCAACCTCCACGGGGCGTACGACTTCTTCCACACGGCGAAGAAGGCCGGGGTCACACCGATCATCGGGATCGAGGCGTACGTCGCCCCCGAGTCCCGGCGCAACAAGCGGAAGATCCAGTGGGGCCAGCCGCACCAGAAGCGGGACGACGTCTCCGGTTCCGGCGGTTACACCCACAAGACGATGTGGGCGGTGAACAAGACCGGCCTGCACAACCTCTTCCGGCTCTCCTCGGACGCCTACGCCGAGGGTTGGCTCCAGAAGTGGCCCCGGATGGACAAGGAGACGATCTCCCAGTGGTCCGAGGGGATCGTGGCCTCCACCGGCTGCCCCTCCGGCGAGCTCCAGACCCGGCTGCGCCTCGGCCAGTACGACGAGGCACTGAAGGCGGCCGCCGACTACCAGGACATCTTCGGCAAGGACCGCTACTTCCTGGAGCTGATGGACCACGGCATCGAGATCGAGCACCGGGTCCGCGACGGCCTCCTGGAGATCGGCAAGAAGCTCGGCATCCCGCCTCTGGTGACCAACGACTCGCACTACACGTACGCGCACGAGGCGACCGCCCACGACGCCCTGCTGTGCATCCAGACCGGCAAGAACCTCTCCGACCCGGACCGCTTCAAGTTCGACGGCACCGGCTACTACCTCAAGTCCACCGACGAGATGTACGCCGTCGACTCCTCGGACGCCTGGCAGGAGGGCTGCGCCAACACCCTCCTGGTCGCCGAGATGGTCGACACCGCCGGCATGTTCGAGGCCAAGAACCTCATGCCGAAGTTCGACATCCCCGAGGGCTTCACAGAGATCACCTGGTTCAAGGAAGAGGTCCGGCGCGGCATGGAGCGCCGCTTCAACGGCAACGTCCCCGACGACCGCCAGAAGCAGGCGGAGTACGAGATGGACGTCATCATCCAGATGGGGTTCCCGGGCTACTTCCTCGTGGTCGCCGACTTCATCATGTGGGCCAAGAACAACGGCATCGCGGTCGGCCCCGGCCGCGGCTCCGCGGCCGGCTCGATCGTCGCCTACGCCATGGGCATCACCGACCTCGACCCGATCCCGCACGGGCTGATCTTCGAGCGGTTCCTCAACCCCGAGCGCGTCTCCATGCCCGACGTCGACATCGACTTCGACGAGCGTCGGCGCGTCGAGGTGATCAGGTACGTGACCGAGAAGTACGGCGCCGACAAGGTCGCCATGATCGGTACCTACGGCAAGATCAAGGCGAAGAACGCCATCAAGGACTCCGCGCGGGTGCTGGGTTACCCGTACGCGATGGGCGACCGTCTCACCAAGGCGATGCCCGCCGACGTCCTCGGCAAGGGCATCGACCTCAACGGCATCACCGACCCCTCCCACCCGCGCTACTCGGAGGCGGGCGAGATCCGGGGGATGTACGAGAACGAGCCGGACGTGAAGAAGGTCATCGACACCGCGAAGGGCGTCGAGGGCCTGGTCCGGCAGATGGGTGTGCACGCGGCCGGCGTGATCATGTCCAGCGAGCCGATCGTCGACCACGCCCCGATCTGGGTGCGGCACACCGACGGCGTGACCATCACACAGTGGGACTACCCGCAGTGCGAGTCGCTCGGCCTGCTGAAGATGGACTTCCTCGGCCTGCGCAACCTGACGATCATGGACGACGCCGTCAAGATGGTGAAGTCCAACAAGGGCGTCGACCTCGACCTGCTGGCCCTGCCGCTCGACGACCCGACGACGTTCGAACTCCTCCAGCGCGGCGACACCCTCGGCGTCTTCCAGTTCGACGGCGGCCCCATGCGCTCGCTGCTGCGCCTGATGAAGCCCGACAACTTCGAGGACATCTCCGCCGTCTCGGCGCTCTACCGTCCGGGCCCGATGGGCATGGACTCGCACACCAACTACGCGCTGCGCAAGAACAAGCTCCAGGAGATCACCCCGATCCACAAGGAGCTGGAGGAGCCCCTGGAAGAGGTTCTCGCCGTCACCTACGGCCTGATCGTCTACCAGGAGCAGGTGCAGAAGGCCGCCCAGATCATCGCGGGCTACTCGCTCGGCGAGGCCGACATCCTGCGCCGCGTGATGGGCAAGAAGAAGCCCGACGAACTGGCGAAGAACTTCGTCCTCTTCCAGAAGGGCGCGCGCGACAAGGGCTTCAGCGACGAGGCCATCCAGTCCCTGTGGGACGTCCTGGTCCCCTTCGCCGGCTACGCGTTCAACAAGGCGCACTCCGCCGCGTACGGCCTGGTCTCGTACTGGACCGCCTACCTCAAGGCGAACCACCCCGCCGAGTACATGGCCGCGCTGCTCACCTCGGTCAAGGACGACAAGGACAAGTCGGCGATCTACCTCAACGAGTGCCGCCGGATGGGCATCAAGGTGCTCCCGCCGAACGTGAACGAGTCGGTGCACAACTTCGCCGCCCAGGGCGACGACGTGATCCTCTTCGGCCTGGAGGCGGTGCGCAACGTCGGTACGAACGTGGTCGACTCGATCATCAGGTCCCGCAAGGCGAAGGGGAAGTACGCCTCCTTCCCGGACTACCTGGACAAGGTCGAGGCCGCCGCCTGCAACAAGCGGACCACCGAGTCCCTCATCAAGGCCGGCGCGTTCGACGCCCTCGGGCACACCCGCAAGGGCCTCACCGCGCACTTCGAGCCGATGATCGACAACGTGGTCGCGGTCAAGCGCAAGGAGGCCGAGGGCCAGTTCGACCTCTTCGGCGGCATGGGCGACGCCGACACCAGCGAGCCGGGCTTCGGGCTCGACGTGGAGTTCACCACCGACGAGTGGGAGAAGACGTATCTGCTCGCCCAGGAGCGGGAGATGCTCGGTCTGTACGTCTCCGACCACCCGCTCTTCGGTCTGGAGCACGTGCTGTCCGACAAGGCCGACGCGGGTATCTCCCAGCTCACCGGCGGTGACTTCGGCGACGGCGCGGTGGTCACCATCGGCGGCATCATCTCCGGCCTCCAGCGCAAGATGACCAAGCAGGGCAACGCGTGGGCGATCGCCACCGTGGAGGACCTCGCCGGTTCCATCGAGTGCATGTTCTTCCCGGCCACCTACCAGCTGATCTCGACCCAACTCGTCGAGGACGCCGTGGTGTTCGTCAAGGGCCGGCTCGACAAGCGCGAGGACGTCCCGCGGCTGGTCGCGATGGAGCTGATGGTCCCCGACCTGTCGAACGCGGGCACCAACGCGCCCGTGGTGCTCACCATCCCGGCGACCCGGGTCACCCCGCCGATGATCAGCCGCCTCGGCGAGATCCTCCAGCACCACAAGGGGGACAGCGAGGTGCGGATCAAGCTCCAGGGGCCGACCAGGACCACCGTGCTGCGGCTCGACCGGCACCGGGTGAAGCCGGATCCCGCGCTGTTCGGCGACCTGAAAGTGCTGCTCGGCCCGTCCTGCCTGGCGGGCTGACACACCGGACGCGGACTGACGCGACACGCACAAGAGGGGCGCACCCGGCTCGGGTGCACCCCTCTGCGTGTGTCCGGGCTCCAAGAGCCCGGCCCTGTGCGGACGTCAGTTGTGACCGAAGCGCTTCTGGCGGCCCTTGCGCGCGAGGTCGCCCGGCGTCACCTGCGAGATCCGCTGCTCGGCCTGCGATTCCATCGAGGACTGCTGGGCGGACTGCTCCGAGCGCTCGGACTGCGGCTGCTTCCGCTCCTGCTTCTTGTTCTTGGCCATGGTGCTGCCTCCTGCGGGGGATCTAGGGGCCAGGGCCGGGACCAGATTCACATAGGCTGACAAGGAGCGCATTTCGGATAATTACCGTGTGTGACAGGAGGGGTGGCGCGGCGATCTCCGCAAACGCCACGCCGAAGATCGAGTTCGGGCCGTTAACCTCCCCACGGTCGGGCAGACTCGAAGGAAGCCCGAAGCAAACCTCCCGGGAAGAGGGTGAGTCGCGTGGACCGCTGCATCGTCCTGGTGGACGCCGGCTATCTGCTGGGGGCCGCGGCCAGCCTCCTCGCCGGAGAGCCCTCCAGGTCCCGCATCACCGTCGACCACACCGCCCTCATCCAGGGCCTGCGAGAACGGGCGGAGTCCGACACCGAACAGCCGCTGCTGCGGATCTACTGGTTCGACGGCGCCCCCGACCGGGTCCCGCAGCCCGAGCACCGCAGGCTGCGGGTGATGCCCCGGGTCACGGTCCGGCTCGGCGCCCTCACCCGCAGCGACGGCCGCTGGGCCCAGAAGGGCGTCGACGCCGCCATGCACGCCGAGCTCACCGAGCTCGCCCGCAACCGCGCCTGCTCCGACGTCGTCCTCGTCACCGGCGACGGCGATCTGCTGCCGGGCATGATGGCCGCCAAGGAGCACGGGGTCGCCGTACACCTGTGGGCCGTGCAGGCCGCCGACGGTGACTACAACCAGTCCGAGGACCTGGTCGCCGAGGCCGACGAGCGGCGGGTGCTCGACCGGGCCTGGATCACCCAGGCCGTACGGGCCAAGGAGCTGACCGGGGTCTGCGCCCCGCCGCCCGTGCCGCGCCCCGAGATCGCCGCGATCCTCTCTGCGCCGCTGCCCGAGTCCGCGCTCGCCGCGGCCCCCGAGCGCTCGCCCGAGGAGGTGCCGCACCCGGCCGCCCCCCGGCCGAACGACACCGGGGCGCCCGCCGCGGCCCACAAGGGCGTGCCCACCCCCAAGGACCTGGCCGCCCTGCGGGCTCCCGGCAGCCAGCCGGAGCGCCAGCCCCCGAGCGCGACCCTGCGCTGGTCCTCCGACAAGGGCTGGGTGGACCGGCCCGGCGCCTCCTCCGAGCCGCCGGAGGTCGCCGCCATGCCGACGCTGGCCCAGCTGACCACGGCCGAGCAGCGGTGGGCGGACCGCGAGGAGGACATCACCACCGTCGGCGGCGACCCCTACGAGGTGGGACAGGTCTTCGCCCGGCGCTGGCTGGCCCGGCTCGGCGAGCAGGTGCAGTTCCAGGGGCTGTCCGGGATGTACCCGCGCATCCCGCACCGCATCGACGGCGAACTGCTGCGCTACGCCGCCCGGTTCGGGCTGCTCGCGCACAAGGACGACCAGATCGACGAGCACGACCGGTACGCGATCCGGGCCGGGTTCTGGCGCGAGATCGACGTCCGTACCGGGGCGGAACGCACACCTGCCGCGGAGTGAGGACGCCGGACACCGGTGCGACGGTTGAGCGCTGTTGTGCCGGGTTTGTCGTCACCCGCACATTTGCGGCCATCGGCCGCCCCGGGAACGGACCGCGGCCGCGGACCCCGTAGTCTCGTCCCTTGGTTGTACGAGGAAATCTAAAGGCGCAGGTCAGAGGCGCATTTCGATGATCCTCGCGTGATCATGTCTCACAATTTCTCACGGCTCTGCGGTGTCGCCACCGTGGAAGGTGTCCCACGCGGCGGCGGCAGACCGCAGCTCCTCTACGCCCGGCCGTACGTACTTGGCCTTGGTGAACGACGCGTTCGTGTGGCCCGCCCATGCAGCGAGGACTACGTCCGGAACGCCGGCATGGGTCGCGAGGTAGGTCAGGCAGGAATGACGGGCGTCGTACAGCCGTACCTTCCGCAGCCCCAGATCCGCCATCAGCCGGTACGCGTGGCGCTCGCGCAGTTGCCGAGTATTCAGCGCCTCGCCCAGCTCGTCGACGACGACGTACCCCGAGTCCGTGTAGCCCTCGCCCGCGGCGAGTCTCTCCCGAGCCTGCTGGGCCCGGAACTTTCGCAGCGCCTCCCAGACCCATTTCGGCAGTGGAAGTGTCCGTTCGCCGGCCTCGGTCTTCGTGTCCTTCTCCAGGACCGTTTTGTTGTTGATCATGGTGCGGGTGTTGGCCGTCTCCAGCGTCCCCAGCTTCAGATCAACGTCCTCCCAGCGCATGCCGCAGACCTCGGCCGGCCGCAGGCCCATCAGCGACAGCAGTAGCGGCGCGTACAACCGGTCGGCTTCGATGCCCTTGATGAACTGCTGTACCTCGGCCATCGTCCACGGCTTCTCGCGTCGCCGCTCGCGCCGATCGGTCTTCCGGTCCTGGAGGGAGACCTTCACGAACTGGGCAGCGTTCGTGGCGACGAGCTTCCGTACGACCGCCCGCGCGAGGGCCTCCCGCAGCCGCGAGAGGATGCCCTGCGCGGTCGAGACCGCAAGGCGCGTGCCGGGCTTGCCGCCCTTGCGCCGCCCCGCGGCCACGATGGCGTCAACGAACCCCTGCACATCGTCCTCGGTCAACTCCTGGAGGCGGATGTGCCCCAGACGCTCGTACGCGTGGACCAGCGCGTTCCGGTAACCGTGAATGCTGGTGACCTCGATGTCCCGGGCCTTCAGCCGGAGCCACTCGTCGAGCCACTCGGCCACGGTCATCTTGCTGGGGGCCACGTACGTCCCTGTGGCCATCTGTCCGCGGATGCGGTCGACCTCGTTCTCGACGTCTTTCCGCTTGTCCTTGGTGATCGTGAGCTGGTTCCGCTTCATGACCGGCTTACCGGTCGCGTCGTCGGTGATCACCTCGCCGGTCGCCGGGTCGGTCTTGGGCACGTAGCCGATGTCGATGACCGTGCGGTAGCGGACCTTGCCGCTACCGAGCACGACCTTCTTGATCTCTGCCACTGTCTCCTTCTCTCTGGGGCGGGTGGGGTCATCCGCCTCCCGCGAGGCAGGCCGTGAGGTCCAGGACAGGCCAGAGGACCAGATCCAGGCACAGCCCGGACCTGCCGGGCGACGGAGACGGTGTGGGTTCTGTCGGTGGCTCGGGAGTCGAGGGAGGCGGCGAGGGCCCGTCAGTAGGCGGGCTCGGCTCGGTGCTGCCTCCCGATGGTGCTGGAGCCGAGGGCGTGCCCGGAGCGGGGGCCGTACGGCCGCCGGCGGACGCCCCCGTGGCGCCCTCGGCGGGGACGGAGGCGGGAACGCTCTCCGGTGCTCGCGTCGTCGACGGAGCGGTGTGGGGTCCGGTCGTTCCGGTCGGTCCCTCGGCAGGTGGTGCGGGTGTGTCGGGTGGGGCAACGGTCACGGTCGCGGCTGCCGTTGGTCCGGAGGACCGCGGCCCGCTGTCCTTCTCCGGGTCCTGGGTGGTGACCGCCACCGTGATGGCGGCCGCGGCGCCCGCGGCGATGACCGCCGCTGCCACCTGCCCCCGGGGCGTCTCCAGCACCTTGCGTACGGCGCCGCTGAGGGCCGTCATCGCGGCAGTGAGCCCGCCGATGTAGAGGCC
Source organism: Streptomyces sp. NPDC088387 (assembly GCF_044753385.1). Classification (NCBI taxonomy): domain Bacteria; kingdom Bacillati; phylum Actinomycetota; class Actinomycetes; order Kitasatosporales; family Streptomycetaceae; genus Streptomyces; species Streptomyces sp. NPDC088387. The sequence continues at coordinate 295,488 of NZ_JBIVNC010000001.1, read as the reverse complement.
TAGGTGCCGTTTGCGTCGGACGGGCTGTGGCCCGGTGGGTGGTGGCTCGTATGCGGCTCCGTTCGCTGCTCGTACGGCCTGGTCAGGTGCGCCCTGGAGGGCGCGCAGTATCCATTCGCTGTTGCGCTCGGCACGCATGTCGCTGAGCTGCCGGTTGAGGTTTCGCCTCAGCCGCCGGAAAAGCAGCGCAATCACGATGAAGTTGGCGCCGAGCCCAGCCGCGAGAATGAAATAGATCATTCCCTTTTCCCCTGTTGCGACTTGGGTCTCGGTTACCGCACTGGTCGGCGCTTCGGTGCGGGGTACACACGATGCGACAGAAGTTGACCAGTGGTGACCAGGTGAACACGCATCGTGACATAACTGTTACCTTTATGTACCTGTGCGTGAAGCTTGCCCCTCAGGTGGACTCGGAGAGGCCGGCGGCTCCGCAGGTGGAGCGCCGGCCTCCCCAAGCTCACCTGCCTCGACGCGCTCGGCAAGTCTGCGCAGTGCGGGCCCCCGGTCTCGCGGGGCGAGCTGGCCGAGCATGTCGACGATGATGCGCTGCCTCTCGGGCTCCAGGGCGTCCAGCGGATCAGGCAGGCCGCCCTGCCCTGCGTGCTGAATCTGAATCTCCCGCAGGATCTGAGCAGCGTCTTCCCGGCCGGCCTCGATGAGGCGACTGGGTGCGACGCCGACCGTGTACGCCATGTGCGCGATCGTCTTCGGTAGCCCGATCACGCGCTCGGACTCACCGACCTTGCCCTTGAAGCCCTTCTCGATCTGGCGCCATCGGAAGCCCTTGATGCGGATTGGGGTCCGCTCTGCTGCTTCCTCTGGGCTGAAGCCGCGCGCCTGTCGGGCGAGACGGATGAGATCTGCCTCGGGCGGCGGCTTGGGGGTGCCGGGCGAGCCCATGGCCTGAGTCCCTTCTACTCCTGTGGACTTTCGTCAACTTTAGTCAACTGTTCCAGAGTCCAGGCGTGGCCCCAAGTCGAGAACCCCTCCGCACAACTCCTTCACAAACGAGGTTCTACTTTTCGCTACTTCACTCTTGACTGGCTTCTACTTTCATCTACTCTTGAGGCATGTCACCACCCACTCAAGACCCGAAGCGCCTCAGGCGGCGACGGATCGAGGCGGGCCTGAACAAGCGGGAACTGGCGGCGTCGGCCGGCATCCACCCGTCGTACGTCACCTGGCTCGAACGCGGCGACCGCGGAGCTTCCCCCCGAGTCCTCAAGCGGCTCGCCGAGGCCCTGCACTGCCAGATCGGCGACCTGATGCCGCCGGAGCCGACCGACGAAGCAGGTGCCGTCTGATGGCCGCCGACACCCCGACCCTCGACGACATCCGCTCATGGCCGGCCACGGTCAGCGTGCCGAAGGCGGCGACCGCGCTCGGCGTGTCCAGGAGCTACCTGCACGACCTGATCAAGCGGAATGAGGCGCCGGTGAAGGTGCTGCCGCTCGACGGCCGGCACCGCGTGATCACCGCGTCCCTGGTCCGGCTGCTGGAGGGCTCGTAGTGCGGGCTCGCGCCCGGGGCCTCCTCGGCTGGCAGTGCCCGACGTGTCAGCACCGCAACCCACCGATCCGCATGAAGTGCCGGAAGTGCCGGCGGGACCGCCCGCTGGGCTCCTGACCTACCCACCCCTTGAACGCGCCGAAGGGCCGCCGGATGCGACCCGACGACCCCGCGACTCGGCGCCTCCACCAGAGAGAAAGCAGAGGTCACCGTGACCACCGAGATTACCCAGACGTCCGCTGACACGGGCATCAGCCTTCAGCGCCGCAACTACATGGCGGCTCTGTCACTGGCCGAGCGGCTCATCAGCGAGACGGACATGCTTCCGACGAGCATCGACGTCCTGGTGCACCCGTGGAGGCCGGGCGCTCCGCAGCTCCGCTTCTACTTCCACCAAGACGTGCCGGGGCTGCGGAAGTTCCGGGACGACCAGATGCTGACCGAGACCCGGGAGGACCGGACGAACTCGGTCTACCTCGAAGCCACGAGGGACTTCGAGGGCGTGAGCGTGGTCGCCTGGACCCTGCTCGACGCCGATGGGAACGCGGCGGTGGCGGCATGACGATCTCGCCACTCGCCCTCGCGGCGAAGAAGGTCATCGAGGCCGCTTGGCTGCACGGTGACGCGTACGACCTCGCGTCGCAGGCCGCATTCGCGCTGGAGTCGGCGCAGTTGCTCCAGTCGCCCGAGACTGCCGCCGAGCTGGACCAGCTGCGCGAGCGAGTCGCGGCGGCGCCTGCCGAACTGGCCATCGATGAGCGCTCGGCTCTCGCCCGCCAGTTGGGCGACACCAGCCCCGCCACCACCGGGCTGATCGTCTCCTTGGTGAAGGCCATCCGCAATGTGCGCGAGCACGACCACCCGACGTGGGAGGACCTGTACTGCTTCAACCTGCTCTCTTTCATGGGTGAGCGGATGGGGCCGGTCCTGCGTCGCCTGCTGAACGCCGAGGCCCGCGTCGCCGAGCTGGAGCAGCTGCTCGCCGCGAAGGACCGCACCGTCGACGAGGACCCGATCGCCTTCGCCTTGACGGAGAAGGCCGCGGAGACCGTCCCCGCGCCGGAGCCGGACGTGTCCCGGCCGGTGCTGAAGCTGAGGACGCTCCTCGCCGGGCAGCGCGCCGCCCTGGAAGACCCGCACGACAACCCCCTGCACCACGACTACCGCGTCGGCCGGGACCTCCCGGAGGTGCGGCAGTGAGCACGACACCCGAACTGTTCCCCGGGGAGCTGGAGATGCTCCGCGGTCTGGTCCGCCTGCTCCGCACGGTGGTCCGCGAGAACGACACCTTGCCGGAGGTGCGGCGCCTGCTGTGGGAGCACGTCTCCGACGAATCCGCCGCGCACGCCGCGCGGGAGACGAGCGCCCCGACCCCGCGCGATCTCGTGGAGAAGAGCAGCCGCCCCGCGGCCGTCGCCACTCCCGAGCCGACCGGTCGCGTCGCCCACCTCCTCGACACCATCCGCTCCCTCGGCGGCACGTGGACGGTCAACAAGGCCGTCGAGGTCTACAGGCAGATGCCCGCGCACGCCGGAATGAAGATCGGCCGCATTCGCCACTACGCCCGCGGCGACCTCCGGGACTTGGCGGCGTGGGGCCTGATCACCGCGATCGAGATCAACCACACCCACTACGTCGCCGACGCCCAGAAGGGCGGTACCGCCTGATGACGACGACCGTGCAGGCCGGGGCTCAGGCCCCGGCCGCCGGGCCGGTCACCCCGACCGGCCGGCTCATCCTCGACCACACTGCCGCACGCGACGTGTGGCTCGACGCCCGCCGACAGGGCATCGGCAGCAGCGACCTGCCTGCCGTGATGAACCTGTCCGGCTTCAAGACCCCCCTGCACGTCTTCCACGACAAGCGCGGACGCCTCCCGCACGACGAGGAGTTCAGCGAGGCCGCCCACTTCGGCGTGCTCTTCGAGGAGCCCCTCGCCCGCGACTGGGCCCGCCGCAACCGGACCGTCGTCGAACCGGTCGGCCTGATCGCGAACGTCGATGACGCCTGGGAGATGTGCACCCTGGACCGGCTTTGCACCGAGTGCCCGCTGGACCGATCCGTGCGGTCGTTGTGCGCGCTCGAGGTCAAGAACCGCAACGCGTTCGTCGCGAAGCTCTGGAATCAGGGCCCGCCGGACGACGTCCTCGCGCAGGTGCTGTGGCAGATCCTCGTCACCGGCCTCGACCACATCCATGTGGTGTGCCTGATCGGCGGCCAGGACTACCGGCAGTACACCGTGCGCCGCGACGAGCACGTGAAGTTGGTCGCCTACCTGCACGCCGAAGCGTCGCGGCTGTGGCACGACCACATCGTCCCTGGACGGGCTCCCGCGCTGTCCGGCGAGGAGCCGGCGGACGCGCTGATCGAGCTGTACGACCGGCTGCACCCCGACCGCCACGGCGTGACGGTCCTGGACCGCGACCTGGATGCCGTCGACGCCATGTCGGAGTACATGGAGGCCGCCGCGCTGGAGAGCGAGGGCAAGGCGAGGAAGAAGGCCGCGAAGGCGAAGCTCCTCGGCTCCCTCGGCGCCGCGCAGGCCGCCGTACGGCAGGACCGGCCCTTCTTCTCGATCGAGCAGTCCTTCCGGAAGACGCCCGATCTGTCGCGCCTCGCCGAGGAGTTCCCCGAGGCCTACCGCGCGTGCGTCGCCGACGTCGCGCACGACCGCATCGCCATCCCGAAGTACGTGCGCGAGGAGTTCACCGCATGACGTCTCTGACCGAGCGCGCCGAGCAGCACGCTTACGGCGACCAGCCCGCGACCCCGGCCACCCCGAAGTACACCGCGCCGCCCGCCGGCGAACCGCTGCCCGACCTCGACTTCGAGGCCAACGAGGCATACCCCGCACCCGACATGGTGCCGGTGCACATCGCGTGGCTGCGGGTGCGCAACGACGTCCGCGCCGTGGCCAAGAGCGATCGGCACATCGAGAACGGCAAGCTGAAGTACCACTTCCGCGGCATCGAGGCCGCCCTCAACGCCTTCGGCCCGGCCACCCTTCGCCACGGCATCACCGTGATGGCCGTCGACATCGAGACGTCGTACCGCGACACCAAGTCCAGCCGCGGCAACCCGATGCGGGAATGCACGGTCGTTGTGACCTGGCAGATCCTCGGGCCCAAGGGAGACAGCCTGCCCCTGCTGAAGTCGGCAGGCGAGTCTCTCGACTCGGGAGACAAGGGGACCGCGAAGGCGCAGTCCCTCGCGTTGAGGGTCCTGCTGTTCAACACCGGCATGATCCCCACCGGCGACCCGGAGCCTGAGGCCTCGACCTTCGAGCGCGGTGAGGCCCCCGTGCGGTCGGCGAGCGACTACCGCGACGAGATCGTCAACCCGGACACGACTCCCGGCCGCCTGGAGCAGATCAGCTACGAGCTGGGCAACGCGCGGATGTTGCACGTCCTGGTGGCGAACGAGAACGGCGACGAGGAGACCCTCGACGCGCTCGGAATGCGGATCTACCAGGAGCGCACCGCCAAGGCCGGTGACGCGTGATGCCCGTCCGCCGCAGCAAGTACGACGACCTCAGGGCCCGGTACGAGCGGGCCCTCGAGGAACGCAACACCGCCCTGGCCGACGCCGAAGGCCACGTCTGCACCATCGTCCGCCTCTCGGGCGAGGTCGACGACCTGCGGGAGCAGCTGAAGACCCCGGGCGCCGGTCCCGGGCGGCTCACGCGCGGTGAGGGTGAACTCCGGCGTCTGCTCGGGCTCGCGGAGGAGGCGCGCCGGTCGCTCTACGAGCAGTGCCGCACCCTCCAGGCCTCGAACGAGGCGATGGCGGCCGAACTGCGCGACCTCCGTGAGGGATCGGAGGCCGGCGGATGAGCCCGCTGCTGCGACTCCTCGACCGGGTCCTGCCGCCGACCGGTATCCACCGCGGGCCTCGCGCGGGCACGGTCGCCGAGCGGATCGAGGTCTCCTTGGACATCCCCACCCAGGGCGCCCGGTTGAAGGGTGCCGAGCGCGACCGGATAGCCCGCAAGGCCGCCGAGCTGTACGACGCGGGGTGCTCCATCGAGTCCACCGGCCGCCGGATCGGCCGCTCGTACGGCGCCACCCGCACGCTGCTGCTGGAGGCCGGCGTCAAGCTGCGGTCCCGCGGCGGCATGCGGACCCGCTTCGGATCGGCGGACCGCTGATGGACCGCGACCGCTTGTGCGAACTGACCATGCGGGCCATCGGCTGCGCGCTGGACAGCGACTCCGAGGGCGCCACCAACGCCATGTTGGAGATCGGCCAGGCCGGGACGTGGCACGACGTTTACGGGGCGTGCTGCGCCTTCGCCGAGGTCGGCAAGGCCGCGCTGGTCAAGTTCTACGGCGACCAGACGCCGGACGTCGCCCACGGCGGCTCGTGGGCGATGCAGATCCTCGATCCGGCGGAAGCAGACCCGGCCGAAGTGTTCGCCACCCGGTTCATCGTCGCCTACGCCAACGACGACAGGGACAACACGATCGCCCTGTTCCGCGCCGCCCTGGAGTCAAGCGACGAGGAGTACGTGTCCTCGGTCGCTCAGCTCCTGGCTACGGCCGCCAGCCTCGCGAACAGCGCCCTCAAGCACATCCGCGCCCGCGAGTAGCCACATGGCGGGGCGGTCTACGACGGCCGCCCCGCCGCCCGGATCTTGCCGTATCGGTTCCGCAACACCCACGAGAGAGCCTGAGTTGAGCGACGAATTGCAGGACCGCGCCAGCGGGAGCGTGCCGAACGCCTTCGGCAACGCCCTCGCCTGGAAGTGGATGCCGAACATGCCGGCCTCCCTGAAGCGGTCGAACCTGCACACGTTGCTCTACACGCTCCGCACGATCGCCAACGCGGACGGCACCCTGCGCTACCGCGACACCCGGCGGCCGTTCTCTCTCCAGGCCATCGCGAAGGCCGCCGGCTGCGACCAGAAGGACGCCCGGGACCGGCTCGACGCCGCGGTCCGGGCGGGGGTCGTCACGGTGATCGGGGAGCGCCGGAAAGGCCGCTCGGTGCTGTACGTCCTCGCCCCGATCCCGGCGCCGGACTGGGCTGCCGCAGCCGCCTACCTCGACGCCGTGAAGGCCGAGAAGGAGGAGGCCCGGCAGAAGCGAGAGGCCGGGCGGAAGGCCGCTCCGTGGGCGGACGAGAAAGGGGGGCGGTCCCCCGAACTCGAAACCGAGGAGAACGGGGGACCGCCCCCACAACATCAGCCTCTTGACCAAGAGTCAGAACGGGGGGCCGCCCCCGAACCGAGTAAGGGGGACCGCCCCCCTACCGGTTCAGGGGACCGCCCCCCTTACACCCCAGGGGGTTACCCATGGGGTTCCCATGACGGGGCTGAGGTCTCTTCACAACCTCAGGTAGTAGGGCCCTCCGGTGATCAAGAGGAGCCCCACGAACCAGACCCAGGCGACCACACCACCTGGCGCATCTGCCCCGGCTGCAACCGCCGGATCATGCCCGACCCGCAGCGCCCCGACCGCCGCGTACACGCCCGCTGCGAACCCCACCTCGCCGAACCCGAGAGGACCCCGTCATGACGCACACCCGCTGCCCCGGATGCCCCGACGGCACCAAGGGCCCCGGTAAATACCTCTGCCACGGCTGCTGGACCGGCCTCACCATGGCCGCCCGCCGCGCCCTGAAGCGCCGCGACCGGCAGGCCATCGACCGCCTCCAGGAGCTGTACCGCCAACTCGGCGCCAACGTTCCCCTCACCAAGATCACCATCACGCCGTGAGCGACACCGCCGACATCCGCGCCGTCGTAGAAGACCGCCTCCCCGACACCGGCCTCAGCCGCACCGCACGCCGCACCGCCACCCGCCAACTCACCACCGCCGGCGCCCGAGCCGCAGAAATCGCCGCCCTCCTCGGCGTCACCGAACGCACCGTCTACCGCTGGCGCGCTGTCGACCGCCACGAAACCCAGACCAGCAGCACCTGACCCGCCGTCCATCCGGTTCCGCCCGCCATCGCGCACAGAGAGAAACGATCATGACCGATCCGTATGACGGCCTCGCCCGCAAGGTGTTCCGGGCCGAGACCGCTGCCGTACGCGCGCACCTCGCCGAGCAGTCGCCGACCGCGAAGCCGCGGCTGTTCCACCTCCAGCGTGACCACGACGTCTCCGGCGTCTCCGGCACCGGCCGCGTCGCCAACGGCGTCCTGTGGCCCGACGGGACCGTGTCCCTGCGCTGGATAGGCGAGCGCCCGTCCACGGTCCACTGGGACCGCCTGGCGGACGCTGAGCACGTCCACGGGCACGGCGGCGCGACCCGCATCCTGTGGGCCGACGAGCAGCCGGACGATGTAGTAGTCCAGGAGCCGGAGCGGCTGGCCCTCGCGCACCGAGCGGCCGTCCTGCGCGAGGCCGCAGAGGCCATCAACGCCCTGCCGCAGGACTACGAGTGCGACCCCGGCCGGGGCGACGCCGCCGAGCTGCTGCGCCGTATGGCCGACGGGGCGCAGCAGCCGTGACCACTGCCGCCCGCGACGCCGCGGACTGGCGCCCGCGGGCGGCCTGCCGCGGCCAAGACACCAACCGCTGGTTCGACGCCCCGGGCGGCCGATACGGCTCCGCTCAGCAGACCTGCAACGGCTGCCCGGTCCGCGCCGAATGCCTCCACGACGCCCTCAACAACGAGCCCGCCTGCCACCGCTACGGACTCTGGGGCGGCCTCACCGGAGGCCAACGCCGCGCGATCCACACCGCCGGAGGCCCGATGACCATCGCAGCCCTACGCCGCCTCCTGGCCGAGATCGACGAGCAGGGCGGCCCCGAAGCAGCACGACACAACCGCCTCCACATCCCCGACGAACGGCCCGACGAGAGGACCAGCGAGCCCATGACCCAGCCCATCCCCACCGCCCCGGCCCCGATCGTCGACGTCCAGCTGAAGGCCGGCGCAGACGTCCGCCTCCGGGAATCCGAAGCACTGCCCGTCGGCCAGTTGCTGACGTGGGCCGACGACCATCCGGAGCCCGACATCCGCGACCAGGCCGCCCGCGCCCGCGCCGCCCTCGCCGGCCTCCGTCAGCGCCACGCCGCCGACCGGGAACTGACCGCCATCACCACCGAGGCCGCGCAGCTGGAGAAACGCCTCGCCGAGCTGCGCGCGCGTGAGGCCGAACTGGCGCCGTCGAAAAGGGCCAAGCGGAAGCCGAGCAGCCACGTCCGCGACTACGACAGCCGGACCGTCCGAGCCTGGGCCGACGAGAACGGCATCGAGTGCCCGAGCTTCGGCCAGATCCCCAAGGGCGTCCTCGAGGCCTGGCGCGCGGCTCAGCAGGAAGGAGCACGGTCGTGAAGGTCCGCGCCGACGTCGCCGAACTCCTCCACCACGGCCACTCCGATCGGGCCATCGTCCGGCAACTCCACGTGGACGCCAAGGTCGTTGCCGCCGCCCGCGCTCACCTCGGCATCCCCAAGGCCAAGCCCGGCCGGAAGCCCGCAGCCAGCGCAGAGAACCTCTTCTGGCTGCGCGTGAAGCCAACCGACGACGGCCACATGGACTGGACCGGCTCCCGCAACAGCACGGGCGTCCCCTCGCTGCGCCACGGCGGCCGCAACCTCAGCGCCTACCGCATCGCGTACCGCATCGCCAACAACCGCGAGCCAGAGGGCTACGCGCTGCCCAACTGCGAACACGACGGCTGCACGAAGCCAGGCCACCACACCGACCGCACCGACCGCGCGCAGGAAAAGCGCGTGGACGCGCTGTACGGGGCGATTTTCGGAGCCGCCTCGTGATCGCCGCCATCGCCTTCGTGCTCCTGGTCGTCATCACAGCCGGCCTCCCACTCGCCCACTGGTCACACCGCCTCTGGAGGCTCAAGTGAGACGAGCCACGCACACCCTCTGGGTCCTGTACGCAGCCCTGGCCGTCGGCCTCTTCGGCTGCGCCCTCATGAGCCACCAGGCGCACCACTGGCCCGGCGTCGCGTTCTTCGCCGCCGCGGCCATCGGCGCCGCCCTCGCCATCGTCCACACCTCGTGGCTCCTCGACGAGCACCGCCACGTCCTCGCCCGCCTCGACGCACGAACCCGCCGCCAGGACGACACCGTGCGCGACGCCCTCAACGCGGCCTGCTGCGAGCCCTGGTGGGCATCCGCCGGCGCCGAGCACGACCCCGTCACCTGCACCCGAAAGGACCAGACCACGTGACCGAGCACGACCCGACGGAGCCCGACACCTGTCGCCCGATCGACGTTGATGGCGAGACCGTCCTCATCCGCGGCTCCGGCCATTTCACAGAGCAGGACCAGCAGTTCACCGAAGAGGTCATCCGTGCCGCCAAGCTCAAGTACGCATCGGATAACCCGGCGGCCGACCCCGACGCGCAGCGCGGCGCTCGCCGAGCCAACATCCACAAGCAACTGGACCTCGTCGGCCGCGGCGAATCCCTGAGCCCCAGCGAAGCCGAGCTCCTCCGGGTACAGGCCGGAGCCGAGATGCGCTTCGCCGACATCGCAGACTCCGTCACCGTCGAGGCGAAGCGGCTGCTGGAACGCCGCACGACGACACTGCGGCTGCGGGCCGAGCAGGCCGAGGCCGCCAGCGAACGTGTGCGCGAGATGGCCGAGCGCTGGGTCGCAGCCGGGCCCCCGCCGCTCGGCACGTCCGTCTCGCGCTGGTGGGACGCGCGCCTCGTCGAACTCCACCACGCCATCCGCCCACCCGAGGAGCCCAACCTCAGCGCCGAGTCGCTCGTCGACGTGAAGCGTCTCGTCGACGAGGACGGCGAGCCGCTCTGCACCTGCACGTACGGCGAGCGCTGCCCCACCTGCCGCGACTGACCACGGAGACGACCATGCACCAGCCCACCACCCGCACCTACTTCATCCAGTCCCGCCCCGCCCCCAGCCAGCCCTGGCAGCAGGCGTCAGGCATCCACGCCACCTGGGAGAGCAAGACGAAGGCCGTGCAGAGGCTCGCGGATCGCCGTCGACAGCAGCCGAGTTGGGAGCACCGGCTGATGGAGCGGCTCGTCACCGTCACCGAACAGCCCGCCACGGAGGACTGACCATGAACTTCATCGACCCCGACCGGCGAGACACGATGGCCGACTGGCTGCGCGCCAACGACATCGACCCGGCCACCGTCCCGCTCGACACCAGCATCGACATCCACAACGGCCCGGACGGACTCGTGATCGCCTACTGGGAGCACCTCGGCAAGGGCATCCACGAACGGCGCTTCGTCCCGCTCCTCGTCGAGCCCCCGGACTGGGCCGCCTACGTCGCGCAGCTCCAACCACTCACCGACGAGCAGCGAGAGCAGCTCCAGCGCATGGTCACCGTCACCGCCGAGATCCGGAAGATCGCCGAGGCAGTCGCGCCCGCAGTCATCGCCGCCGCAGCCGAGCTGACCAAGGGGTTGGAGGCACTCCGCGAGGCCGGACTCCTTGACGAGGACGGCAAGCCCCAGGAGCAACCGCGGCGCCGCCCGACCCCGTTCGAGTGCGCGCCCGGCAACCGGTGCCACGCCTGCGCCGTGTGCTGGCGCTGAGCATCGCGAAGGGGCGTGCGCCACAGTCTTGGCCGGACCGGTGCACGCCCCCAGGTGGACCCACCGTATCGCCCCACGCACCACAGGAGCCACGACGATGAGCCCCACCGCCGCACACCTCCGCACCATCGCCCTGCACTGGACCGACCTCACCGACGCCCTGGCCTCCACCGGCACCACCACCTGGCCGCCCGCCGGCCGCATGTCCGACTACCTGTCCGCCCTCGACGAGGCCGACGAGGAGCTGGCCGAAGCCGCGCGCTGGCAGGCCGCCTACAGCCGAGCGTTCCTCGACCGGGACCCGGCCCAGCTCGGCGCGACCCGGCCGCCGCTGCGCATCGCGATCCTCGACACCATGCGCACCGTCGAGGCCGCGCTGACCGCAACCGCCGACCAGGTCGCGAGCGTCGTCCAGCGCTCGCCGATGACCGCCGCTCCGCGCGGGTGGCCGGCCGCCGACCGGGCCCGCCGCGACCAGCTCGCGCGCGCCGACTCCGCGGACCCCCGACGGTGGCGGTACAGCGGCCGACGCACCGCACCGCACAGCGCACTGTGGCTCCTCGCGCGCGCGGAGGGGCGTCCTGGCCCTTTCCGGCCGCTCCCCGACGGCGAGCGCCGACTGATCGCCAACGTTGCCGCGGAAGCCGCCGAGCGCGTTGAGAGAGCCCTGGATATCACCGGGCGCACGGCCATGGTCGCCCGCCCGTGCCCGGACTGCGAGGGACGTATCGAGATGCACGGAGGCGCCGGCGCTGACCCGGTCGCCCGCTGCACCGAGTGCGGGCACATCTGGAGCAGCCAGGTCAGGGCCGTGGCGTAGACGCAGCCGGCCCCCCGCACAAGGGCGCGGGGGGCCAGCCGAGCAGCACGTCAGCCCTCGTCCTCTGCTTTGGCCCGGTTCTTCCACGAACCGGTGTGCCCTCGGATGATGTCCTGCACCACGCCCAACGACATCTCCAGCCGAGTCGCGATGGCCCGCATGGTCACCGGCGGATCCTGCGCGCGCAGGGCGAGTACGAGATCGCGGCGCTCGGCATGCCAGTCCTTCACGACCTTCGCCTGAAGGGCCATCACGCGGTTCCGCGCGCGCACCCGCTCCTCAAGATCCGCGATGCGGTCGACGTCTTCGAGGGCTTCCGACACCCGCTGTACCTCCTCGATCTCGTCGCTCACGCCCGCTCCTCTCCAGCTTCGGGAAGCGGCACGCCCCGGCACTCTTGCATGGGGACCATACAACGCTGTACGGTCCCCATACAACGGTCGGGGAGTCACTGCCCTTCCGTAGATCAACAAAGCCCCCGACCCGTTGATTTGGCGATCCCGGGCCGGGGGCGGACCCACCCCGAAGCGATCAAAGGAGCAGGTCCGCCATGGAGCGTACCGACCAGCCCGACCCGCAGCCCACCCCCCACACCGCCCGCGACTGCGCCCTGTGCGGCACGCTGCGGCACCCCGCGCAGGCCAAGGCCGGCCGCGCCCTCCGCACGCACCTGGCCGCCAACCCCCTCCCGCGGCAGGCGGCCGGCCGATGACCGAGGAGGAGCGCGTCGCCGAGCTGCACGCCCTGGCCCGCCGCGACTACGGCACCCCCACCGAGCGCGCCGCCCGCGCCGAGGCCGCCATCGCACAGGCCGAGACCGCGAAGTGGCACGCCAAGGCCGCCGCCGAGGCTCCGAGGGGGCGCCGCTGATGGGCCTCGGGCGATTCCTCCGCAGCCTCGCCCCGGGTGACGATCAGCAGCTTGCCGAGGACCTGAGCAAGCAGCGCCGCGCCGCCTACCGCCGGAACGTCACCAAAACGGCCCGCGAAGGCCAGGCCTGGGAGGACCAGGACCGCGCCCGCGACCGCCAAGGCGACCGCCACACCGAGTGGGACAACTGACCCACACCAGACCGGCCGCCCCCGCGAAATTCCCCCGCGGGGGCGGCCCCTCTTGGAGCGACCCATGAGCATGTCCCGTACGACGCGACAGATCGTCGTCGCGCACCTCACCGACCGCGGCATGAGCCCGACGGAGATCGCCGACGAGCTGGGTGTTTCCCGCGAAACCGTCCGCAGGGACCTCCACAACGCACCCGCCTCTGCACCCACACCGGCAGACCCCGACGAGGCGCCCGATGTGGCAGTCCCCGAGCCGTTCGGCCCGCAGGGCGTGACCCTGCCCGCGAGCCTCGACCTCGGCCAAGACCTACGCCTCCTCGCCACCTGCTACAAGGCGCCGCCCGAGGACGTCACGCGGCATCTGCTGCGCCGCGAGGCCGAGGCCATCCGCGACCGCATGCGCGCACGCAAGCACGCCACAACACAAGACGCCTGATGAGCGCGCAGCCATCGCCCGACGGCGACGAGCTGCGCGCCCGCGCCTACCTCCGCGCCCTCCGCGCACGCCCCTTCGGCCACCAGGAGCCACCCATGCCGCCCCCTGAGAAGCGGCCGATCACACCCACCCGCGTCATCCCGGCCAGCACCCCGCTGCCCGCTCGGCCGCCCGAGCCCGGCGAATCACCGCCCTGGCACATACCCCCACCTCCACCCCCGCCCGCGGCAGCGCCACCGCCGCCGGCGCCGATCGAGGTACGCCACGTCCACGAGGTCCTGCTCGTCATCCCCGACCCGGAGCCCGAACCTGCCCCGTGGTGGGCGCGCCTGTGGGATCGCCTCGCCACCTGGCGGATGGCCGTCGCCCTGCTCGCCGCCCTCGTGCCGTGGGCCGGGGGCCAGAGCCCCGTGGGTATCTGGTCCCGGACCGTCCACCAGGCCCGGACCGAGGCCGGCATCGGCGCCGCCTACGTCATCGCCGGTGTGGCCATCGCCGCGACCTGGGCCCTGGACCGGCACACCGGCCGCGCCCTCCCCCGCTTCCTCCTCGTCACCGCCCTGCTCGGCGCCTTCGGCGTCCTGAGCTGGTGGGATCCCTTCGCCCTGCTCACCGGAGTCCACCGATGACCGCCACGTCCACCCTCACTCTGGGCGGCCTGCTCCTCGCCCTGATCATCCTGACCTGCAACCTGTACCCCTGGTACCGCGGCGGCCGGGAGATGTCCAAGCTCGCGGCGTTCGGGAAGGGCTTCGGTGGCGCCGCCTGTGCCGCCACTTGCCCGGGAGGCGTCCTCGGCTGGGTGCACTCCCGCTCCGGCACCGTCGGCAACGGTGTGGGCGAGCGCACGAGCCAGGCAGCCACCGGCACCGCCTCCGGACAGAGCCTGACTACCGGCCAGCTCGTAGGCCTCGGCACGACCGGCGCGGCCATCGTCGTCATTGCCGTGACGCTCCTCGTCCTCGCTTACAAGGAGTCTGGGAAGAAAGACCGCCGCCGGATCGTCGGCGGCGCCTACGTCGGCTCCGCCTTGTGCCTCACCGCGGGTGTGGCCGGCGCGCTCGCGTGGCTGCCCGGCGCCCTCAACGCGCTCGGTGACGGAGTGGTCGCCGCGGTGCAGGGGGCTGGGATCCTGTGACCCGCCTCGCCCGCATCGCGGACCGCCTGGCCGTGGGCTCGCGCGCATACGCCCGCCGCGTCGGCACACGAGCGGCAGCGTGGTGCGCGCGCGGCCGGCGGGACGACCTGCCCGGCTGGCGCGGCACGCTCGGGATCTTCGTCCGGATCGCGCTGCTCACCCTCGGCGGGTACCTGCTGGCCCGCCTCGTGCGCGCCGTGCCTCACCTGATGTGGGTCGTCACCGGCTGGTGGGTGCTCGCCGCATGGCGTGCGGGCAGGCCAGCCACCAAGGCCTCTGCGGCGCCGTCTGCTGCTCCGACCGGGAAGGCCATCCGCGCACTGCTGCTGGAGCTGATGGGCGACGACTCCGCAGTCCACCTCTCCACCGTCCTCGCCCACCTTCAGCGGCGGCCCGACACCGCGGCCGTCACGGCCGGCTGGGGCATCGCTGATCTGCGCGCCTGCCTGGAGGGTCTGGGGGTCCCCGTCCACCTCAAGGTGAAGGCGCGAGGGAAGGGGCCGACGAGAGGGGTCCGGCGCGCCGACCTGGCCCCTTCCCCAGCTGTCTCCGGGGAGGCGTCTACCGCCCCGTCTACCGCCGCCTGACCTGCACGTCTACCACTCCGTCTCCCACGATCTACCCGACCATCTACCGAGCGCGTCGAAGGGGCCACACCCAGGCGCGCGGCACGAGAGAATCCACCAACCTGCAACCGAGAGGACGTCCATGAGCGACACCCACGACCAGGAGCCGGACGCCGAGCGAGACACCCTGCTCGGCCAGCACTTCCCCGGCATGAGCGAAGAAACAGCATCGTCGGTGCAGGCCGAGATGGACCGCCGCGAAGCCGCGGGCCTACCCGCCGTACCCGAGATGCCGTGGGAGGACTGAGGTCCATGGCCGAGCGGTTCACGTACAGCGGGTCGGCGACGGTCGGCGGCCTCGTCCTACCCAACGTTCGACTTCAGGAGAGCCTCAGCCCTGAAGGCCTGAGGTCCTGGGAAGGCTCAGCGCGCTTCCTCGTGCGCGACGCACCTGCTGGGTTCCCGGGCGACCTGGACGGTCCGGAGTCCGTGCTCCTCGAACTACCCGACGGTCGGAAAGGACATGTAATCGCGACGACTCGCACGTTCGACGACAGCAATTGGTCCGTCTGGCTGGTGGGAACTGGTCCAGCCCCGAGGTAATCCGCTCACCGCCGCGCACTTGCGTTCGGCGCGATCATGTCGCATCCTGGCCGCACGTCCGGCGCGCCCGGACCCTGAAGCTCCGAAGGCCCGCCATCGCGCGGGCCTTCACCATTTCCCCACCAACCGCCCACGCGGCGTGTCACGATGCCCCAATCAGCAGCAAGGTGGGCCAAACCGTGATCAACGCAAGCGGCCAGGGCGGACAACTCGCCTTCGACGGCCAGTACGTCAGCATCACCCGCAACGGCTTCCTCGGCCGCGCCAGCCATGGCCGAGGAGAGAAGAAACTCCACATCAGCTCCATCAGCGCCGTGCAGTGGAAGCCCGCCGGCCCGATGGTCAACGGGTTCATCCAGCTCTCCCTCGGCGGCGCCGACCGGCAGGCCGCCAAAGGCTCGCGCACCATGAACGCGGCCAAGGACGAGAACAGCGTGGTGTTCACGAAGAAGCAGCAGCCCGAGTTCGAGCAGCTGCGCGCGGCCATCGAGCAGGCGATCGCCGCTGGGCACGCTCCGCAGGCGCCGGCCGCCGCAGCGCCGTCGCTCGCCGACGAGCTGACCAAGCTCGCTGCGCTTCGTGACCAAGGCATCCTCAGCCCGGCCGAGTTCGAGGCGCAGAAGGCGCGGCTTCTGGCTCAGTAGTCCTCTCCCGACTGGCCCGGCTCGCATCCGTGCGCGGCCGGGCCTTCGCGCGCCCGGAGGTGACCATGAGCGTCAACCGGGACAAGCGGCCCGTCGACGAGGACGACTACCGGCGCGTGGCCGAACTGCACGCGCTCGGCATGGGCCGCAACGCGATCGCCCGCGAGATCGGCCGAGCGCAGCGCACCGTCAGCGTCATCGCCGGAGACCTCGGCCTCGTCTTCGACACGTCGATGACCGAGGAGGCCACAGCCCACCGCGTCGCCCAACTCGCCGCGCTCCGGGCCGATACCGCCCTGGACCTCCACCTCGACGCCCTCCGGCTCACCCAGTCCATGTGGGAGCCCGCGAAGGTCTTCAACTTCGGCGGCAAGGACAACACCTTCGCCTCGCGCGTAGTGGATGAGCCGCCGGCCGCCGACAAGAAGTCCCTCATGACCGCAGCCGGGATCGCCCTGGAGAAGTCCCTCAAGCTCGTCCCGCCCGCGGACGACGCCGGCGCCGACGACGCCCGTTCGATGCTCGGCCAGCTCATGGCCGGCCTGAAGGCCGCGTACGACCAGGCCGTCAGCGAGGAGGGCGGTACCGGCGAGGAGGCGGAAGGTGAGTCTCCTTGACGCGCTGCCGCTGTCCCGCAAGCAGATCATCTCCGTCGTACAGGCGGACGCTCGGATCAACGCCTGGGAAGGCTCGGTCCGTTCGGGGAAGACGATCGCGAGCCTCCTCCGCTGGCTGATCTTCATCGCGAACGCGCCGACCGGCGGCGAGCTGGTCATGGTCGGGCGCACCCGCGACTCCCTGTACCGGAACGTCATCGCCCCGCTGACCAACCCGGAGATCTTCGGGAAGCTGTCCAGACAGGTCGACTACAACCCCGGCGCCCCGATCGCGATCATCATGGGCCGGATCGTGCACGTCATGGGCGCCAACGACGCCAAGGCCGAGCCCAAGGTCCGCGGTATGACGTGCGCGGGCGCGTACGTCGACGAGGCCACGACGCTCCCGCAGACGTTCTTCGACCAGCTGGTGGCGCGCTGCTCGGTCAAGGGCGCGAAGATCTTCACGACGACCAACCCGGACAACCCGGCCCACTGGTTCCGCCGTGACTACCTGAAGCGGCCGGCCGAGACCCGGCTCCGGTCCTGGCACTTCACCCTCGACGACAACCCGTTCCTGGACCCGGACTACGTGGCGTCGCTCAAGTCGACCTACGTGGGTCTGTTCTACCGGCGGAACATCCTCGGGCACTGGGTGCAGGCCGAGGGCGCGATCTACGAGGCGTTCGACGAGCAGCGCCACGTGGTGGCCGATATCCCGCACATCACCAGGTGGCTGTGCGACGCGATCGACTACGGCACGACCAACCCCTACTCAGACCTGCTGATCGGGCTCGGCGTCGACCATCGGCTGTACGTCGTCTCCGAATACCGGTGGGACTCGCGCGCTGAGCGCCGCAAGAAGACCGACGTCGAGTACAGCCAGGCCCGCAAGCAGTGGCTCACCTCCGTGGCGCAGCCGCAGACCAACGTCCTCGGTGTCCACCCGGAGTGGACAGTTGTCGACCCCTCCGCGGCCTCGTACATCGAGCAGCTGCACCGCGACGGCGTCTCCGGAGTCACTCCGGCCGAGAACACGGTGGTCGACGGCATCCGCACGGTGTCCTCGCTGTTCGCGGGGGACCGGCTGCGCGTGCACCCGTCCGTGCGCGGCCTCATCGAGGAGCTGCCCGGCTACTCCTGGGACGACGAGGCAGCGGAGAAGGGCGAGGACAAGCCCATCAAGATCAACGATCACTCGTGTGACGCGCTCCGGTACGGCGTCCGTACGACCGAGGCCTTGTGGCGCCCGCACATCCAGATGCTCTTGGAGGTGGCCGCATGACGCTGACCGTCGAGCAGGCCCTCGCCAATGCCGCCCGGTTGCTGGAGCAGGCCGAGATGGAAACCAACCTTGCGCTGATGGAGCGCCTCGACGAACTCGCCTCGTCCTGGCTGGGCATGGCGCACCTGCTGATGGAGAAGGAGCGCGCCTGATGCCCCTGCCCACCGCAGACACCCCGTGGCCGCCGGTCGACAACCGCGTCCAGCACGCCCTCGCCGACTGGGACGCCTGGTACTCCAGCGAGCCCGACCGGCTTGAAGCGCAGTACATGGGCCGCGGCTTCCGCGAGGCCGTCGGCCAGCCCTCGCAGACCCGAGGCGGCATCATCAACAGGCTCGTCCGATGGTTCTGGAGCCAGCCCACCCCCGAGGGCGAGAAGCGCGACAAGCTGCATGTCCCCCTAGCTGGAGATATCGCCCGCACGTCGTCGGAGTTGCTGTTCTCGGAGCCTCCGAAGCTGCTCGCCGCCGAGGACGCCAGCGGCGGCACCCAGGCCGCCCTCGACACGCTGATGGAGGGCGGCCTCCAGCCCACACTCCTGGAGGCCGGGGAGATCTGCGCCGCGCTCGGCGGCGCGTACCTCCGCGTGGTGTGGGACGACGAGGTATCGGATCGGCCGTGGATCGACGCGGTCGCCGCCGACCGAGCCGTCCCCGAGTTCCGGTACGGCCGGCTCGTCGCGGTCACCTTCTGGACCGTCCTGGAGACGGAAGACCGCAGTGACAACCGCGTGTTCAGGCATCTGGAGCGCCACGAGAGAGGCCGGATCTACCACGGCCTCTACGAGGGTTCCGCGTCCAGCCTCGGCGCTGTCCGGCCGCTCGCCGACCACCCCTCAACGGCCCCGCTCGCCGCCCAGGTTGATGCCGAGGGAGGGCTCGACACTGGCGCGCCCAAGCACCTCACGGCCGCCTACGTGCCCAACGTGCGCCCCGCGCGCGCCTGGAGGCACATCCCCACCGCCACCTACTGGGGGCAGAGCGACTTCCAGGGCATCGAAGGCCTCATGGACGCCCTGGACGAGACGTACAGCTCGTGGATGCGGGACATCCAGAACGGCAAGGGCCGTGTGGTCGTCCCCAACTCGATGTTGGAGTCCCTCGGCCCCGGCCAGGGCGCAGGCTGGAACGAGGAGCGCCGGATCTACACGGGGCTGAACATGCTTCAGCGGCCCGGCGACCCGGCGCCGTTGGAGGTCGTGCAGTTCGAGATCCGGTTCGAAGCGCACCGCGACACCTGCCAGGCCCTGATGGAGCAGGCCGTACGGCAGGCTGGCTACTCCGCAGGCAGCTTCGGGGAGTCCGACGGGCAGGCCGTCACCGCGACCGAGGTGAAGGCGCGCAACCGGCGCTCGCTGGGGACCGCGGGACGCAAAGGCCTGTACTGGAAGCCTGGCGTCGCGGACATCGCCGCGGCGTTCCTCGCGGTGCTGGCCGGTCCGCGCTTCCGCGAGTCCGGCCTCGACCTGGAGCCGCCGACGGTGGAGCTCCAGGACGGCATCGGCGAGGGCCCGGTGGAGCTGGCCACCACGGCCGAGCTGCTGCGGCGGGCCGAGGCAGCGTCCACGGAGACCCTCGTTCGGATGGTCCACCCCGACTGGACCGACGACACGCGGGTTCAGAGGGAAGTTGACGCGATCATCGGCGAGTCCGGGCGGAGGGTCGCCGACCCGACGATGACCGGAGCTGAGGGCGAGGGAGTGCCGAATGCCGGTTTCCCCAGCGATGGCGGAGGATCTGGCGGCTGAGGTCGCGCAGCTCTACGAGGACGCTGAGTCCTCGCTCCTGGAGCGGATCGCCAAGGCCTTGGAGGCGGACATCGAGTCGCCGCGGTGGGCCGAGCTGAAGCTGGCCGCGGTCGGGAATCTGCGCCAGGCCGTCGAGACGGTGGCCGAGGCGCTCCAGCAGGACACCGACGGGGCCGTGCGGCGGGCGCTGGTGACGGCGTACAACCGGGGTCGTCAGGCTGCCGTGGCCGAACTGGGGGCGCTGGACATCGGCCGCGAGCTGGTGGCCCGCGAGACCCTGCCCAACGCGCCCGCCGTCGACCGGCTCGCGGCATCGATGGCGGAAGACACCCGCCCGGTGTACGCGCGGATCACGCGCGCCGTCGTGGACAGCTACCGGCGCATCGTGACCCGGGTCTCCGGCGGTGTCCTCCTCGGCACGACGACCCGCAGGCAGGCCGCGCAGCGGGCCCTGGACCAGTTCGCGCAGCGCGGCGTCACCGGCTTCGTCGACAGCGCTGGCCGCTCGTGGGACATGGCGTCGTACGCCGAGATGGCCGTGCGGTCGGTCACCGCCCGCGCCGCAATCGAGGGACATGTCGATGCTCTCGCCGAGATCGGCGTGGGCCTCGTGATGGTGTCGGACGCCCCGCTGGAGTGCCCGCTGTGCGAGCAGTGGGAGGGCGAAGTCCTCACCCTCAACGGCCCTCCAGGACCGCAGTCCCTGCGTGTTGAGCACACCATTCAGCCGAGCGGGCTGCTCGCGCCCACGCGCACCGTCGTCGTTCACGTCGCCGGCAGTCTCATCGAAGCCCGCGCGAACGGCCTGTTCCACCCCAACTGCCGCCACTCCCTGGCCGCGTTCCTGCCCGGGGTGACGACCCGGCCCCCGCACCACCCGACGCCCGGGACGACGTACGAGGACACGCAGCGGCAGCGGGCGATCGAGCGGAACATCCGGGCGTGGAAGCGCCGTCAGGCTGTCGCGATGGATGAGCAGCAGCGGCGGCGCACGGGCGCGTACGTGCGCCGCTGGCAGGCGGCCATGCGCGCGCATGTGGACGCGCATCCGGACCTTCGCCGCAAGCCGCAGCGCGAGCAGATCACGGCGGCCCGATGACCAAGTCCGGCCCCAAGTCGCATTCGTAGTTGCGACACGGGCCAGGCAGGTTGAGGACCCGCGGTCGCTTGCGCGTTCCTACGTTTCGGGTCTCAGACGCCAAGGGTTCGCCGCACTCGGTGCAGGCGGACAGGCTCTCCGGCTCCTCTTCTGCTTTCACGGGTCTGGAAGGTACATCGGCCCCCCGCAGATCTGCCAGCAGCTCTCGCTGGCCCCAATGCTCCCCGGCACCCGCCGCACGGCGACCGCCGGTCAATCCCGCACGGGAGATCACCATGCAGGTCCCTTTCAAGCACCCGCTCGCGACACACCCCGCGGGCACGATCCTCGGCTACCGCACGGACGGCCGACCGATCTTCGTCATCGTGGGTGGCAGCGGCGAGGGCGAAGGCGGCTCCGGATCCGGCGCGAACGGCGGCGGTGAGGGAGGCGCCGGAGCCGGAGGTCAGGGCGGCACCGGCGACGGAGGCCAGGGCGCAGGCCAAGGCAGTCAGGGCGCCGGTGGAGCCGCTGGAGGACAGTCCGGAACGGGCTCCGGCGACGGAGACGACACGGACTGGAAGACCGAGGCCAAGAAGTGGGAGAAGCGCTCCAAGGACAACCACACGGAGCTGGAGCGTCTCCGGGCCGCGAACA
Source organism: Streptomyces sp. NPDC088387 (assembly GCF_044753385.1). Classification (NCBI taxonomy): domain Bacteria; kingdom Bacillati; phylum Actinomycetota; class Actinomycetes; order Kitasatosporales; family Streptomycetaceae; genus Streptomyces; species Streptomyces sp. NPDC088387. The sequence continues at coordinate 273,862 of NZ_JBIVNC010000001.1, read as the reverse complement.
TGACCGAGCAGGAGAAGGCAGTCTCCGAGGCGGAGCAGAAGGGCCGCACGGCCGCCGCCACGGAGTACGGCCAGAAGCTCGCCAGCGCTGAGTTCCGCGCTGCTGTCGCCGCGGCCGGCCTGGACCTCGGCGAGGCCGCCGAGCTCATCGACGTCAACCGCTTCGTCGGCGAGGACGGCGAAGTGAACGTCGCCGCCATCAAGTCGGCCGTCACCAAGCTCTCCAAGCTCGCCCCCGCACGGGGCGCGGGCCGCTCCGGCGGAGACATGGGCGGCGGAGGCGGCTCCGGCGACCAGGACGCCTCCATCGACAAGCAGATCGAGGAAGCCACCAAGGCGCGCGACTTCAAGCGCGTCATCGCACTCAAGCGGCAAAGGGCCGCGCAGACCACGTAAGGAGTCACCATGGCCGGCATCACCGGGATGGGAACGACTTTCAACCTCCCCAACTACGCGGGCGAGCTGTTCGCGCTCACCCCCGAGGACACCCCGCTGCTCTCGGCCATCGGCGGGCTCACCGGCGGCGGCATGACGACCGCCACCGAATTCGAGTGGCAGACCTACGACCTGCGCGACCCGGCGCAGCGGACGAAGGTGGAAGGCGACACCGCACCGACTGCCGAGGGCCGGGCCCGCGGCAATGTGCGGAACGTGGCCCAGATCCACCAGGAGAAGGTGTCCGTTTCCTACACCAAGCAGGCAGCCATCGGGCAGATGGCTACACCTCAGTCGGCGCCGTTCCGGGGCGTTCCGGGGTCGAACCCGGTCAGCAACGAGCTGAACTGGCAGGTCGAGCAGAAGCTCAAGGAGATCGCCCTCGACGTGAACTGGTCGTTCATCAACGGCCAGTACGCCAACCCGACGTCGAACGCCACCGCGCGCAAGACCCGAGGCCTGCTTCAGGCGATCACGACGAACCGCATCGCCCGGGGCACCTCGGTCACGGGTGCTTCCACGGCGACCGACACAGTCACCGCGACCGGACACGGCCTGTCGGACGGCAACAAGATCGTGTTCACCAACACGTCGACCGCCACCGGCATCATCGCCGGCCGCGTGTACTACGTGGACGCCATCGACGCGAACACCTTCAAGGTGTCGACCAGCAACGGCGGCAGCCCGATCACCCTCGGCACCGCGACCGGCCTGGCCTTCACCAAGCCGTGGGCGACCGCGCTGACTGGCGACATCGTCAACGACATGCTCCAGCTCGCCTACGACAACGGCGGCATCAGCGAGCAGGAGACCGCGACCCTGCTGTCCAACAGCATCCAGAAGCGGGCCATCACCAAGGCCTTCGCTTCCCAGTACGGCCAGTACCAGGAGACGACCCGCAACGTCGGCGGCGTCAACGTGACCACGATCGTGTCCGACTTCGGAACGCTCAACGTCATGATGGACCGGCACATGCCCCAGGACACCGTCGCTGTGGTGTCGCTGGAGCAGCTGCGCCCCGTCTTCCTGAACGTGCCGGACAAGGGCGTGTTCTTCGAGGAGCCGCTGGCCAAGACCGGCGCCTCCGACGAGGTCCAGCTCTACGGCGAGATCGGCCTGGAGTACGGGGCCGAGACCGCGCACGCTGTCCAGACGGGTCTGGTGGTCTGATCATGGCGATCTACCAGCGCGGTGCAGGCGATCACGTCGCCGAGCGGGTGCAGCCCGTTCCGGGTACCGAGGAGGCCGAGCGGTACGCGGCTCTGGCCGACGACCCCGCGTCCGGGTGGCGCTGCGTCAAACCCGACGCCGAGCCGGAGGGGGACGGCCCGCCTGAGTCGGTCGTCCTGGAGCGGCCGTCCAAGTCGGCGTCCAAGGCGGCCTGGCTGGCCTACGCCGTCCAGGAGGGCATGGACGAGGTCGAGGCGGACAAGGCCACGCGCGACGAACTGGCCGCGAAGTACGCGGACGGAGGCGGTGCCTGATGGCTCTCACGCGCACGCGGGTGGAAGTCAAGGTCGCCACCACCCAGACCAAGCCCGACGACCTGTCCGTCCCGCAAGACGCGGTCCAGATCGTCAAGGCCCTGTCCTTCGGGGACGGGGCCGGGGCGGGCGCGGTCAACCTGCTGTTCCACGACCGGCGCACACTCGCCGCGTCCGGGACGGAGAACCTGGACCTGGCCGGCGTCCTCAGCGACAAGTTCGGCCAGGCCCTCACCTTCGCCCGGATCAAGGCAGTGCTCGTCGTCGCCGCGGCGGCGAACACGAACAACGTCAACGTCACCCAGCCAGGCAGCAACGGCGTACCGCTGTTCCTCGCGGCTGGAGACGGCGTCGGTGTCCGGCCGGGAGGCCTGTTCCTGTGGGTGGCCCCGGACGCCGCCGGCGCCGCGGTCACCGCCGGCACCGGCGACCAGCTGACCGTGACCAACTCCGCGGCCGGCACGTCCGTGACGTACGACGTGCTGATCCTCGGCGCGGCAACATAAGGGGGGCCCGGTGGCCCGGATCTACGCCACGAGCGCGGACTACCACTCGTACACCGGGCAGACCCCGCCGGCGGACATCGACGCCCGGCTCGGCCGGGCCTCGCGGTTCCTGGACAGCGAGGTGTTCCGGCTGTGCGGGTACGAGGTCGACGAGGACGGCTACCCCTCGAACACCGTGGTGCGAGAGGCGTTCGCTGACGCGGTCTGCGCGCAGGTGCAGTGGTGGGACGAGACGGGCGACGAGCTAGGTACGGCGGGGCGGTGGGGCTCGGTGAAGATCGGGTCCGTCGCCTTGTCCGGACCCGGCTCGTCGTCCGGCAGCTCGGGTCCGGTCGGTGGCCGGGAGGTTGCTGATTCCGCGCTGGAGGCCCTCCGCTCACCGGACCTCACGCCGGACGTCTTCGTGCTGGGGATGGTGGTCCAGTGCTGATCCCCGGCTTCCTGCTGCGGCACGAGGTGACCGTGGAGCCGTACGAGGGGCAAGGAGCAGCGGCGCCGGTCTACGGAGCGCCTGTGGCCGTGCAGTGCTTCCTGGAAGAGAAGACGCGGCTCGTCCGGGCCCCCGACGGCCGCGAAGTCGTGTCGGGGGCAACGGTGTACTGCCGCCTCGACGCGGTCTCGGCGCCGCCGGAGTCCCGCGTCACCCTGCCGTCCGGCCGCCAGACCACCGTCATCGACCAGGCCCGGCACGACGGCGGCGGACTGCCCACCCCCGATCACCTGGAGGTGAGCCTCGTATGACGCAGTACACGCGCATGAGCTTCGAGGGTCAGCGTCTGTGGACCCAGCGCGGCCGGCGGCTCGCGCAGGACGGGCTGCGTCGGGCCCTGGAGCACATCCTGGCCGAGTCGAAGAAGCTAGTGCCGCTGGACGAGGGCACCCTGGAGCGGTCCGGGAAGGTCGACATCGACGGCCTGGACGGCTCCATCTCCTACGACACCCCGTACGCCCGCCGGCAGCACGAGGAGCTGACGTGGCGGCACGCTCCCGGCCGGTCGGCGAAGTACCTGGAGAAGCCGATGAACAGCGAGCGGGACGTCGCGCTGCGCATCATGGCCGTGAGTCTGCGGAGGTGGCTGCGTGGCTGACCTCCTCGACGGCATCGCCCGACACCTCCAGGAGAAGGGCCTCGTCGAGTACCTGACGGCCGCGGCGGGCGGTGACTGCTTCCTGGAGACGATGCCGTCCGCCCCGGACGTCGCGGTCGTGCTGTCGACGTACGACGACGGCCGCGAGCCGGACTCCCGCCTTGGGTACGACGAGCCCCGCGTGCAGGTGCGTGTGCGCGGGACGAAGGACGCCCGAGTGTCGAGGCAGCTCGCCTTGGCGATCTACGGGGAGCTGCACGGACTGGGCCCGGTGACGCTCCCGGACGGCACGGAGCTGATCCTGTCGGTCGCCATCCAGAACGGGCCGGCATCCATCGGCACCGACCAGCTCGGCCGCCACGAGCACGCCTGCAACTTCCGTATGGAGCACCGCTCGATCACCGCGTACCGCGACTGATCCACCTTCCCCTTTTCCAGCCCGAGCGGTCGCCGCTGCGGGCACCTCGTCATGCCCGGAGGAGCCATGGCAGCCACGAAGTACAACGCCCGCGACGTCGAGTTCGAAGTCGAGGACTTCAACAACCCCGGCACGTGGGTGGCGATCAGGACCGCTCAGGGCGGTTCCGGCGACGGCGGGGTGAACACCTTCAGCGTCGGCCACGAGTACGAGACGACCGACACGACGACGTTCGCGAGCGAGGGCCGCGCCGAGTCGCAGAACATGCAGGAGGGCAAGACCCTCACCCTGGAAGGCTTCCGCCTCAAGGACAGGATGACCGGTGCCCTCGACCCCGGCATGGCGCTCATCGAGGCCCAGGCCGCGCGCCTCGGTGACGACTCGCTCGTGGGCTTTCGATTCGCGGCCCCGGGTGACGCCAACTGGACCGTGTGGACCGCGCACTTCCAGCTCGGGGACTCCGGCGGCGGCAACAACGACAAGGTGTCGTGGGCCTGCACCGTGACCCGGTCCGGTCCGCAGACCACGGCGGTCAAGGCGTGAGCCCCGCCCGCAAGCCCGCGGCCGAACACCAGTCGTGGGATGAGTTCTGGGCCGAGGTATCCGGTGGCCGCACGGAGGTCATTCGCGGTGTCAGGGTGCGCGTGCCCACGGACATGCCGCTGCTCATGGAGCAGCGCGTCGAGGAGCTGCGCGACTCGGAGGCAGAGGAAGATCTCCACGAGCTGGTCGGGCTGCTGTTCAGCGGCAACGTCCTCGGCCAGTGGATCGAAGCGGGCATGGGCGTCGTCGAGTTCCAGACCGCCCTCACGTGGGGCATGGCGCACGCCGGTGGGGCCGACATGTCCTTCCACGAGGCCCTGGAGCTTGTCCGGTCTGGTGACGGCGAGGGAAAAAAGCAGGGCCCGAAGGGCCCGAACAGGGCGGCGCGGAGGGCCGCGCCCGCGAAGCGATCCGCCGCTGGTGGTGGGCCGTCGAAGCGGACTTCCAGCGCGAATACCGGCTCGGCCCGCAGGACATCCCGCGGCTGACCCGCCGCCGCTTCAACACGCTCCTGAGCGGCCTCAGCGGCGAGAGCGTCTTCCGCCAGGTCGCCGGCGACTTCATCTCGATCGTGGACGACGCCGACCAGATTCGGGCGGCGCTGCACAGCTGATCACCACAACTGCGTAGCGCGGGCTCGCGCCGATGGGAGGTGCCCTGTGGCTCTCACGATCGGCACGCTGGTCGGTTTCATCCGGGCGGACGACACGGGCTGGACGCGCGGCATGGACGCCGCGCGCCTGCGGATGCGCGGCCTGCGCCGCGACACCGACGGGCAGCTCAGGGACCTTCGCGGCAGGTTCGTCTCGGAGGGCGAGGCAGCCGGGCGGGGCCTGGCCGACGGCATCCGCGCGCATGCTCAGCAGGCCGCGCCTGCGGTCAAGAAGGTGGGCGCGGCCGTCCTGGCGCTCGGCGCCGGCGCCCCGGCCGCCGCAGCAGTCGGTGTCGCCCTCATGGGGATCGTCGCCGGCGCCGCCGCCGCGGGCATCGCCGTCAAGGCGTTCACGCTCGCCGCCGGGCAGCAGTGGACTGCCGTCCAAGACGTCGCCACTCTCGCCGAGGAGGCGCAGAAGGCCGCCGCGTCCGGGTCCGCCGACGCTGCGGACAAGCAGAAGGCATACACCGACGCCCTCGCCCAACTCCCGCCCGCGACGCAGCAGACCGCGAAGGCGTTCGTCGGCCTGAAGGGCGACTTCAAGAAGTGGTCCGACGGCCTGTCCGGCACCACGATGCCGGTTTTCACCAAGGGCATCCAGATCTTGCGGGACCTGCTGCCGACCCTGACCCCGTTCGTCAAGGCGGCGGCCGGCGCCATCGGCGGGTTCCTGGACGACGTCGGTCGGGGAGTGAAGTCGGCCGGCTTCAAGGAGTGGGCCGCCGACATGGCGAAGGCCTCCGGGTCCGCCCTCAAGAACTTCCTCACGACGATCAAGAACCTGGCGGTCGGGTTCGGCGGGTTGCTCGCCGCGTTCCTGCCCGCCTCCGACGGTATGACCGGCGGGCTCGTCAGCATGACCGGCGCTTTCGCCGCGTGGGGCAGCGGGCTGAAGGACTCCGAGGGCTTCGCAGTGTTCATGGATCTCGCGCGCGAGGGCGGGCAGACCCTGGGGACCCTCGCGACGGCCGCGTTTGAGGTCCTTTCCGCGCTGTCGCCGATGCTCGGCGTCACGGCGCTGCTCGCGATGGAGATCGCACAGCTCATCAACGCTGCACCGCCCGGTGTGCTGCTGGCGATCGGCACCGCGTGGGTCGCGATCGGGCTCGCCGTCAAGGCGTACGGGCTGTACACGACGATCGCTGCGGCTGCGACGCGGGCGTGGGCGATCGCGCAGGCCATGTGGACAACGATCATGATGATGAACCCGATCGGCCTGGTGATCGCTGCGATCGTGGCCCTGGTCGCGATCATCGTCGTCGCGTACCGGGAGTCCGAGACCTTCCGGAACATCGTCCAGGGCGTGTGGGAGGCGCTGAAGACCGCGACGAGCGCGGCCATCGACTGGATCGCTGGCGCGATCAGCTGGTTCAGCAAGCTCCCCGGGAAGATGGCGGGCTGGTTCGGTGCCGCGAAGGACTGGGCCGTCCGCAAGCTGCTGGAGCTGGTCAACTGGCTGATGGGCCTGGACGACCGCGCGTTCCGGGCGCTGTCCGGGCTCGCGGGCTCCCTGAAGCGCAGGGCTGTCGAGGCCGGCGTGCAACTGGTGTCGGCGACACGGCAGAAGCTGTCGGACGCCGTGAACTGGGTGAAGGGCCTGCCCGGCCGGGCCCGCTCAGCGCTCGGAGGACTCGGCTCGACGCTGTGGAACGCCGGACGCAACCTGATCAGCGGCTTCATCAACGGACTCCTGAGCAAGTTCGGCGACGTGAAGACCACCCTCGGCAACCTGACGTCCAGCCTGACCTCCTGGAAGGGCCCCGAGGACGTCGACAAGCGGATCCTCACCCCGGCCGGACGCATGGTCCTGGCCGGGTTCCAGCGCGGCATCGATCTGCAAACCCCAGCACTGCGCGCGCAGCTTCAGGGCCTGACCGGCGCCCTCCCGGGGATGGCTCGCGGCGCCGCCGCCGGGGCTGCCGCTTCCGGCGGCGGCATGGCCGGACTCCGGATCGAGATCGCCGGTCCTGAGGAAGTGACCCGCCTGATCCGCGGCATCGTCGCGAACACAGGCGGTGGCGACGTGCAACTCACGTTCGGCAAGAGGCGCTAGGAGGTGTTCGGGTGGACCTCGATCTTCGAGGTGAGCTTCAGATCGGCGGGGTCTGGGTCGACACCACCGGCAACCTGCTGACACGGCAGGCGCTCGCCCACACGCGCGGCCGGCAGGACCAGGGTTCTCGGGTGGACCCTTCCACCTGCCGGCCGCTCATCAACAACACCGACGGCGAGTTCAGCTGGGACAACCCGTTGAGCCCGCACTACGGGAAGTTCGGCCGCAACAGCCCGTTCCGGTTCTCCCTGCGTGCGGGCGCGCCAGCCCTGGAACTGCCTGGCTCGTCCGCCGCGGTCGCGTCCACCCCGGACGCCGCTGCGCTGGACATTGTGGGAGACATCGACGTCCGGGTGGACGCGACGCTGCGCAACTGGACGACGTATGCGCCCGGCAGCGTCAGTACGACGCAGCTCCTCGGCAAGTTCGGGTTCGCGGCCGCGACGAAGTCGTGGTTCCTCGGTACGCGCAGCGGGCGGGTCTACTTCGAGTGGTCGGCGGACGGCACGAACGCGCTGTCGGCATCGTCCACGGTTCTGCTGCCGGTCTCTGCGTCCGGCCGGATGGCGCTGCGGGCCACTCTGGACGTCGACAACGGCTCTTCGGGCCGGACTATCACCTTCTACACGGCCCCCTCGGGCGTTGCAGGGCCGTGGACGCAGCTCGGTGATCCTGTCGTCCAGGCGGGCGTCACGAGCATCTTCAACTCGTCCCTGCCGCTGCGGGTGGGCCGCGCGACGGACGTTGCCTTCACCCAGCCGGATGGCCGGTTCCACAAGGCTGAGGTGCGGTCCGGGATCGGCGGCACGATCGCCGCCAATCCGGACTTCACCACCCAGGCCGTCGACGCCGGCTCGTTCGTAGACAGCGCCGGGCTCACATGGACGATCACCAGCCCCGCGTCCATCACGAATCGGCGTACCCGCCTCAGCCACGAGCTGGCCGCGGCCCCCCTGGAGTGGCACCCGTCGGGCAAGCACGTGTGGATCCCGGCCCAGACGGCCGGCGTCCTGCGGCGGATGCGCCGCAGCGGCAGGGCGCTCGAATCGACGCTGCGGCGCCGTATCCCGTCCGGGCGCCCGCTGGCGTACTGGCCGCTGGAGGACGGACGCGACAGCAGCCAGTTCTACTCACCGATCCCCGGTGTTCGGCCCCTGCGACAGGGGGGATTCGACCTGGCGTCGGACGACTCCCTGGCGGGATCGTCCGCGCTGCCATCGATCAAGGCTGGCGCCACCCTGTCCGGCACAGTGCCCGCACCGCCCGCCAATACCACCCAGTGGCACACGGAGTTCGTTTTCTTCGCAGAGGAAGGACCGCCGACCGACCGCACGCTGTTGCAGTGGACGGGCAGCGGCACCGTCAAGCGCTGGCAGCTGCTGCTGACCGACGTCGGCGCGAACACCATCGGCTACGACGAGAACGACAACATCGTGACCTCGTCTCTGCTGAACCTGACCGTCTACGGCTCCTGGTGCCGATGGCAGGTCTACGCCGTCCAAAACGGCGGCAACGTGGACTGGAGCGTGCGCTTCATTCCGATCGGAGGCGATGGCGGCGAGATCGAAACGAGCTACGCGGGCAGCCTCGGCCGGATCACCGGGGTCATGGGCCCCAACGCCTATCACGCCGAGCTCGACGGGGTGCGCATCGGCCACCTCGGCGTCTTCACGACCGCGGACACCCTGATCTACAACAACGCGGACATTGCCTTCACGGGCGAGACCGCAGGCGAGCGCATGCAACGCCTCATCGCCGAGGAGGCCCTGCCGCTCACCGTGACGGGCCACATCGACGATCAGACCCTCGTCGGCCCGCAGCGTCCGGACAAGGTGCTGGAACTGCTGGAGGAGGCGGCCGATGCCGATGGCGGGATCCTCTACGAGGACCGCGAGCGGCCGGCACTGCGGTACCGGGACCGGGCGTCGATGTACAACCAGACGCCCGCGCTGACGCTGGACTACACGACCAACGTCGCGCCGCCGCTGAGCCCGACAGGCGACGACGACGCCACGGAGAACGACGTCACCGTCAGCCGGGTCAACGGCAGTTCCGGCCGGGCCATGCTGGAGGAAGGACCGCTGTCCGTCCAGGACCCGCCGGCCGGCGTCGGTCCGTATCCGGCGTCGGTGTCGTTGAACCTGGACTCCGACGACCAAGCCGAGCCGATCGCGTATTGGCGCCTTCACCTGGGCACCTACGAAGGTCGCCGGTACCCGCAGGTCCACGTAATGGTGCACAAGGCGCCAGAGCTGGTGGACCAGATCCTGGCGGTCGACGTCGGGGACAAGCTGGTCATCCAGAACCCGCCGCCCTGGCTCGCTCCCGGCGACATCGAACTCATCGTCGAGGGCTACGAGGAGACGTTCGCCGGCCCGTTCCAGTGGGACATCGTGTTCAACTGCTCGCCCGCTCAGCCCTGGAACGTGGGTGTCGTCGAGGACGCCTCCCGGGGCCGGATCGACGCCAACCCCCGCGGCTCGCTCCTGGCGGCTGCGGTGGACAGCGACGACACGCAGCTGATCGTGCACACACCCGCCGCCGGGGCCACCCATCTGCCGGTTCCCTGGATCACCTCCAGCGGGCCCGGCCCGAACTACGCGTCGGACTTCCCCATCCCGGCTGTGCTGGGTGGGGAGGTCGTCTCGGTCTCCGCGAACACGCCGGCGCTCTGGGATCAGTTCGCGCGCACGGTGGCAGGCGGCTGGGGGGCGCCGGATGCCGGAGGCGCCTGGACGGTCACCGGTACGGCGGCGGACTACAGCGTGGGCAGCGGTGTGGGCTCCGTGGCACAGCCGTCCGTGGGGATCGCGCACCTCACACTGACGCCCGCGCCAGGACCAGACGTTGACCTGTATGTCGACGTCGCCACGTCGGTCCTCGCCAGCGGTGCCAGCCTGTTCACGGGCCCGTTGCTGCGGGCCGTCGACAACAACAACCACTACTCGTGCCGGGTCGACTTCACCACGGCGGCCGCCGTCAACATGACCGTGCGCAAGCGGGTGGCGGGTGTCGAGACACAGCTGGGCACGTACACGAGCGGTCTGACACACGTGGCCGGGACCTTCTACCGGGTGAGGGTCCAGTCCGCAGGGACCACGCTGCGGGCGAAGATCTGGCTGGCCTCCACTCCCGAGCCACGGCAGTGGCAGATCGAGGTCACGGACGCGTCGCTGACCGCGGCAGCGAACGTGGGCTCCAGGTCGTTCGCCAACACGGGCTCTACGGCAGTGTCGCCCGTCATGCGGTTCGACAATTTCTTGATCGTCACGCCACAGCGGATGACCGTCACGCGGTCCGTTGAGGGCATCGCCAAGGGCCACGCGGCCGGGGCCGAGGTCCGCGTGCACAAGCCCGCCGTTGTGGCCTTGTAGGAGGACCCGTGACGTTCATCGAGTTCCCCATCTGGCAGCCCGGCATGATCGTGACGGAGGCGCGCGCCAACTCGGCGGCGCTGGTCGGCCGCACCGTGTTCCGGGCCACCCGGGATGCCAACCAGTCCATCAGCACGAGCGCCTCAGCGAATCCGGACATAGCGAACGCCCTGTCCTGGGAGACGATCGGCGTCGACGACCTCGGCGGGTGGTCGTCGGGGTCCGCGACGCGCTACACCTGCCAGCTCGCTGGCTGGTACAAGATCCAGGCGAAGGCCGGCTTCAATGCCTCGGTGAGCGGCACCGCCCGCACGCTGGGCATCTTCATCACCGGGGGGCTGGCGCCTGGCGGGCACTTCAGAACGGCGACGACGTTCACCAACACGACCCACACCAGGGACGGCTTCCTGACTGCGCTGCTGGGTGTCGGCGACTACGTCCAGATCGCCCCCGGCCAGGACACCGGCGGGGCCCTCAACACCGCGACCGGCGGCATCCGGCCCACGCTGGAGATCGAGTTCGCCCGTCCCGCCTGACCATCCCGTACGTCCGCAGCCCCGCGCCGCCCGGCCGGGGCTTTCGTCATGCCCGGAGGCCTCATGCAGCTCGTCACCCGAAAGCAACTGGGCTGGCCCGCCTCGGCGGCGCCCTCCCAGGCGACCACAAAGGGCGTCAAGGTCCATTACACCGGTTCGGCCGTCTCGACGGCTCTGCTCAAGGATCACCAGCGGTGCATCGCCCTGTGGCGGGACATCCGCGCCGCCCACCTCGCCAACAAGGTCGAGAACTACTCAGACGTGGCCTATAACTACGCCGCCTGCGTCCACGGCTACGTCTTGGAGGGCCGCGGCGTCGGCCGCCGCACGGGCGCCAACGGCAACCAGACCCTCAACAAGGCGCACTACGCCGTGCTCGGGCTGATCGGCAAGACCGGAGTGACGCAGCCGACCGACGAGCTACTCAGTGCCCTTCGGGACGCGATCGAGCACCTCCAGGACCACGGCGGTGGTAAGGAGGTCAAGGGACACAAGGACGGCCTCGCCACCTTGTGCCCGGGGGGCCCGCTGTACGCGTGGGTGCAGAAGGGCGCGCCCCGGCCGGGCGGGAAGCCGGCCACGCCGAAGCCGGGCACGGCCCGCCCGGTGGTCGACCTGTCCCAGCTCATCGCGGCCGCCAAGAGCGACCCGCCCAAGAAGGGCACGCCGGTCTCGTACGCGGGCGTGAAGGTCGTCGAGGACGCCCTTGTGAAGGAAGGCCTCCTCGCGGGCTCCCTCGCTGACGGGCACTTCGGCACCGCCACAAAGGCCGCGTACGGCCTGTGGCAGATGCGCTGTGGGTGGCGCGGCGCCGACGCCGACGGCATCCCCGGCAAGAGCAGCCTCACCAAGCTCGGCACCCGCCGCGGCTTCGACGTCAAGGAGTAGCCATGTTCACCCGTGCTTTCTGGAAGGCCACCGGCGAGCGCACTGTGCGCACCGTGTCGCAGACCCTCGTGGCCACTCTCGGCCTCGACACCACCGGCGTCCTCGACGTCGATTGGGGCCAGGGTCTGGCGCTCGGCGCGAGCGCCGGCGTCCTCACGGTCCTCACCGCGCTCGCGACGGGCACCGCCGACGGACCGGGCCGGACCGAGACCGTGAGCCGCCAGTGACGGCGCCGGACCCCGGCGTCTACATCTCGTCAGCGCAGATGTACCAGGAGATGAGATCCCTGCACGACGCTGTGACCCGAGTCGACTCCAAGCTCGAAGCGCTCACCGGGCAGGCCGTACAGATCAACGATCACGAGAACCGGCTTCGGGTGCTGGAGAGTGCTCCGAAGACGGTCGACATCGAGCCCCGTGTTGCTTCGCTGGAGCGTGGACGTTGGCCCATGCCGACGATCGGTGTTCTGGCCGGTGTTGCGGGTGCGGCTACCGGCGCTATCGCTCTCTTCGCCCGCTGAAACGGTTTGCCCCCTCTCGCCTTCGGGCGGGAGGGGGCGTTTCGTCATGCCCGAGATCAGCGCGGGTGGAGTCCCCGGCGGGCTCGGTTGATCACGTTCTGCGCGTCGGCGCCGTACACCGCCGACTCGGCGAGCCTGTCCCACACACGCCGGTAGGAGGCCACCGTCTCGGTGTCGTCGAGCCAGAGTTCAGCGTGCCAGTCCTCGGCGATGACCAGGCTGTTGTCGAGTACCCAGAACCCGTTGGCGGTGGGGACCTTCAGAGAGGCCGTGAGGGGGATGACCCCGAGTTCGATCGTGTCCATCCCGACGTGGCCCGCGAGCCTGTCCAGCTGCGCGGCGAGAACGGAGGGCGGGCACACGAGGGCGTGCAGCGCGGGTTCCCACAGCAGGGCGTGGAAGCGCCGGCCTCCCTGGTACAGCCACGTCTGCCGTTCCATCCTGGACCGCACGGCTTCCTCGGTGTCCCGTGCCGTGCCGTAGAGGTCGGCGTACCGCAGGAAGATGTGCCGGGCGTAGTCGGCGGTCTGAAGCATGCCGGGGATGACGGCCTCTTCCCAGGCGTGGATGGTCCGAGCCTGGTCGACGGCCACGTTCCAGGTGTCCTGGACGGGCCGGTGCCCGGCGGCGAGCTGTCGACGCCACGAACGGATGTGGGACTCGAACCCGCGCAGCCGGGCTAGCAGTTCCTCCACAGCCTCGGCTTGGCCTACGCCGTCGGCCCACGCTCGGAGGTCCTCCGGGGTGGCGGTCTGCCGGCCGCCCTCCAGCTTGTACACCTTGGAGTGCGGCCAGCCGAGGCGTTGCGCGAGCTGCGTGCCGGTGAGACGGCCTCCAACGGCCGACAGGCGTAGCTCCCTCAGGCGTCGTCCGAGGGCCTCGCGAGCCTGCTGGTAGTCCGTGCTCACCGGCGGTGCTCTACTCCTTCGTGCCGAGCTGTGCCGCGAACTGGTCGTAGGGCACCGACGCGTGGACCGCAGCGTCCCGGACCTGGCAGTACCGCAGCACCTCGGCAGGCTCGGTGATGATCTCGACGTCGTTGAAGACGTCCCGGCCGTCGAAGTTGAGGACCGCGACGAGGCGGCTGTCGAAGACCCAGAAGTCCTCGGCGGGCAGGTGCGCCCCTTCGGCATCCTGTCGCCACACGTTGCGTGCATCCTCGCCGGTGGCCGCGTTGCATCGGGCGTAGCTGAGGAGGAATCGCTGGCCCTCGGTGGGCGGGTTGTCGACGACGCGCACACGGCCGACGTACTTTCCGGCCGCCGTCTGCCGGCGGATGTTCGTGCACCAGTCGCTGTCGAGGTCGCACGGCGCCGTGCCCGTGGCGAGGAACTCGGCGTAGCCGGAGTCGTCGCGGTCCGAGGCGTAGCCGCGTCGGGTCTCCAGGTGCCACGCTGAGTGCTTGAAGTGGTGGAAGAGCTGCCCGAACTCTTCCAGGTCGATCAGCTTGGGCACGCGGTGCAGCTCCTTCGGGCCGTGGTTGACGAGGAGTTCGCGCGGGACGGCGACCGCCACGTCCTCCGGTCCCAGGTGCTGGAGCTGGTCGGTGTCGTCGGGGTCACTGACTGGCCGCCCCTGGACGATGATCTCACCGCTGTCGATGTCCTCGTGTACTGCTGGGCAGGCCCCGTTCTTGCTGTCGGTGCCGTTGAACCGGATCCGTCGCGCCATGGTTCGTCTCCCTCGTTGCCGGGGTGCAGTGACTCCAGCATCACCAGGCCCGGTGCCCCCGCACTACAGCGCCTCGACCCCTTTGTGAGACCAGACAAGAACATTCGCTCACTGCCTGAGAACATTCGAGAACATCGCATGGCAGCTGTCAACGGCGCGTCCATACCGTCCTGTTCATGGCCAACCACCAGCCACACGACACCGATCCCTTCGCCGCCATGGAGTCCCTGCGGGCGGCGCTGGACCAGGCCGGCATAGTGCTGCCGTCGCTCGCCGTCGACCCGGGCTCGCCGACCCTCGGACTCGTCGACCTCGGGCGGGTGCGCGCGGACGTTGCGGTGCGACTGGCTCACGCACTCCAGCGAGGAGCCGCCGCATGAACGCCCTCGCCTACGACGTCCCCGCCGACGTGGTCGCCGTCCTGGTGCTGCCCGAGATCGATGGTCTGGCTGTTGACCAGACCCTCGGCGCTGCCTGCGTGTGGTGCAACTGCCCGCTGCCCGTCGCAACGGCTGTCGACCTCGGCGAGCCCCTGTCACCGTGCGGCTCGACGGCCATATCCGGCATGCGCTGGTGCGCGCGCAGCTGCCCGTCCTGCGTCGCCGAGCGCGCCCACCGGGGCCTCTACTCCCACATCCCGGACTGCGAGCAGTGCACCGACGACGCCGAGGTGTGCGACGTCGGGCGCATCCTGTACCGCCTCGTGAGGGACCACCGACGATGAAGCTGACGAAACCGCCGAAGGACCCGGAAGCACGGGCACGGATCGCCGAGAAATCCGCCGGCCGGGCGGGCGGCTACTGCTGGATCGAGCACCCCGACGGCGGCAGCTTCTGCACGCTGCACCCCGGCCACGAACCCGACCTGCACTTCAACTTCTACATCCGCGAAGAGTTCCGGTGACCCCCGCCGTCTGGCCGCCGAGGATCCGGCCGGGCGACGGGTGAGCGGCCGCCCGACGGCGAGCAGAACAGGGCGGCCGCTCAACGCACGAGATCGGCCAGCTGTACACCGACCGCGTCACAAAGCAAACCTTCATAACCACTGGCTATCACGACAGTTCTTGGACGTCACCGGCCGCCGGGGTGGAAGGTCATTTCAGCGCACGAGGTGGGAGAGCGGGACGCCGATCGCGCTGGCGATGTCGAGCAGGGTCTCCAGGGTCGGGTTGGCGAGGCCGGCCTCGATGTCCTGGTAGTAGCTGCGGTTCATCGGGATGGCCAAGATCACCGACTCTTGCGTGAGGTTGTGGGCTATGCGGGCGTCGCGGATGGCCCTCCCGATGCGCTGCCGGTCCGGGCGCCAGGGGTCGTCAGTGAGGTCGCGAGGCACTCGACAAACGCTCTGACCTGCCTGATTATTAGTCAGCCTGGTGACAACAGGCTTTATGTGATCTTGAGGTTCAGCGTAGGGCCCCCATTGAGCCCCCGCCCCGTTGAAGGACCGGAAACCTTCGACGGGGCGGGTTGTCGTATGCGGCAGCTCGGCATATGCCGCCGGTTTATATAGAAAACATGTTCGATTATGGCTACGGTGGACGCAACGCGGCCCCGGTCGGCGGGGGTCCGGAAACCCCTGCCGACCGGGGCCGTGCTCTGTGCCTGGCGCCCCACCCGTGATGCGCCTACATCTCACGCACATCTCACAGACTGCGTGTGAGATGACGTCCGTGGAGCCGCCACCCTGGACGTTACGGACGTTGGGGCGCCTCAGTGGACACCACGGGCGCCCGATAGAGTCGTCCCTTGTGAGTACGCACGGAGCACAGGCCGTCCAGGACAGGGGTGAGGTCGTGTGTGCCGTGCGCGGGCTGTCGAAGACGTATCCGGCGGTGCGTGGACGCCGCGGGGTTCCCGCGACCCCCGAGGTACGGGCCGCCGACGACGTACGCCTCGACGTGTGCCGGGGCGAGATCTTCGGACTGCTCGGGCCGAACGGCGCCGGGAAGTCCACCGTCGTACGCCAGATCACCGGGCTGATGCGGCCCGACCGCGGCACCGTCGAGATCCTCGGCCACGACATCGTGCGCCATCCCGAGCGGGCCTCGCGGATCCTCGCCTACCTCGGCCAGGAGTCCAGCGCCCTCGACGATCTGACCGTCTCCCTGGCCGCCGAGACCACCGGACGGTTGCGCGGCCTGGAGGCACGGGTCGCGCGGGCCGAGCGGGACGACGTACTCGACGAGTTGGGGCTCGCGCCGATCGCCGGGCGGCCGATCCGCAAGCTGTCCGGAGGGCAGCGGCGGCTGGCGTGCTTCGCCGCCGCGCTCGTCGGCGAACGGCCCCTGCTCGTCCTCGACGAACCCACCACCGGTATGGACCCGGTCGCCCGCCGCGCGGTGTGGTCCGCGGTGGACCGCCGCCGGGCCGAGCGCGGTACGACCGTGCTGCTGGTCACCCACAACGTCATCGAGGCCGAGACCGTACTGGACCGGGTCGCCGTCCTCGACCGGGGCCGGGTGATCGCCTGCGACACCCCGACCGGGCTGAAGGAACAGGTCGCCGGCGAGGTGCGGGTGGAGCTGGTGTGGCGGGAGCGGGCGCCGCTGGAGGTGCCCGAGGTCGCGGCGCTGCGCGAGGGCGCGGTCGAGTCCGGCCGCCGCTGGACACTGCGGCTCGCGCCAGAGGAGGCCCGCGCGGTCGTCGCCACCGTCACCGGCGGGGCCGCGTTCGCCGCGCTGGACGACTTCACGCTCGCCACCCCCAGCCTGGAGGACGTGTACCTGGCGCTGGGCGGAGGCGCGCGGCAGGGACTGGTGAAGACGTGAGCGGTACGAGGGACACGCGGGCGGCCGCTCCGGGGCCGGGCTCGTGCACGGCTTTGAGTGTCCGGGCCCCCGGGTCCGTACTCGTGGCGAACGGGGCCGCCGCACGGACGGCGGACCGGGCCGCCGCGGCGACAGAGCTCGGGAACTCCGGGAAGGGGAGCAGCGCGACGTGAGTGTCGTACCCGCAGAGGTGCTGCCGGGCAGTGCGCCGGCCATCAAGGAGCGCCCCCGGGCGGCGGCCGAGCTGGCGCCACGGGCGCGGCTGTGGCCGTCGCTGGTGGCCGTCTACCGGGCCCAGCTGTCCCGGGCACGGGTGGCGCGGATCCCGCTGCTGTTCGTCGCGACCTTCCAGTCCGTCGGCATCCTGATCATGATGCGTGGGGTGGTGGACGGCGGCAGCCAGGCCGAGGCCGTGGTCGCCGGGTCCTCGATCCTCGTCGTGGCCTTCGTCGCGCTGAACCTGCTCGCCCAGTACTTCGGGCAGCTGCGGGCCACCGGTGGGCTCGACCACTACGCCACCCTGCCGGTGCCGCCGGCGGCCGTGGTGCTGGGTGCGGCGGGCGCGTACGCGTCGTTCACCGTGCCGGGGACCGTGGTGACCGCCGTCTTCGGGTGTGTGCTCTTCGGGCTGCCGCTGACCAACCTCTGGATCCTGCTCGCCGTGATCCCGCTGGCCGGCGCCGCGCTCGCCGGGCTCGGCGCGGCCCTCGGGCTGCTCGCGCCGCGGCCCGAGCTGGCCACGCTCCTCGGTCAGCTCGGTATGTCGGCGGCGCTGCTGCTCGGTGTGCTGCCCCCCGAGCGGATGCCGGACGCGGTCCGGTTCGCGCGGGACCTGCTGCCGTCGACGTACGGCGTCGAGGCGTACGCGCGGACCTTCTCCGGCTCCACGAACTGGGCGTTCGTCCTCGGTGACCTGGCCGTGTGCGCCGTGGTCGGGGTGATCTCGCTGGGCGTCGCGACGTGGGCGTACCGTCGGGCGGCCGTCCGGTGACGCGCCGCGCGGGCGGGCCTGGCACGATGTCAGGGTGAGCGCTCCGTTGACACCACCTCCGCCACCGCACGAACAGTCCTCGCACGGCCCGTCGGCCGACGGCACCTGGCAGTCGCCGCCCGCGCCCGGGTATGGCGGTGAGGGCGCGTCGGACGCCGCACACGGCGGATACGCCGGGCCGGGAGGGCCGGTTCAGGACGGGCCCGGCATGAAGACCGAGATACGCGAAGCCGGCGTGATCCTGGTGGCGCTGGCCGTGTGCGGGGTGCTGCTCGGGGCGCTGTGGGTCTGGCTGGCGCCGCGCGTGCCGCTGGTCGGCGAGGTCGCGGACGGTGCGTGGGCCGTGTACGTGCAGGACACCGAGGGCGAGCAGGCGATCGGGGTGGACGGAACGTTCACTCTGCTGGCGCTGGCGTTCGGGGCGGTGACCGCGGGGGCGGTGTTCCTGTTCCGGCGGCGCGGGGGTGTGCCGTTGGTGCTGGCGCTGGGGGTCGGGGGGCTGGTGGCCTCCCTGATCGCCTGGCGGGTGGGGATGTGGCTGGGGCCGTCGGACGACGTGCTGGCGCATGCCAAGGATGTGGGGCAGGGGGTTTCGTTCTCGGCGCCGCTGGAGTTGGGGACGAAGGGGGTGCTGCTTGCCTGGTCGGTCGCGGGGCTGGTGGTCCACCTGGGCCTCACGGCCCTGTTCGGCCCCCGCGACGAGGTCTGAACCCGGGGTGCGAGGCGCCCGGCGCGGGGGTGCGGGCCGGGGGCGTCTGCGCAGCCCGGCGCGTACGGGGTGCCGCTGCGCCCACCCGTGCCGCCTTGCGGCACGACTGCCCGCAGCGGCGGTCGGTTGCCCGCGGCTGGCGGCCGCGTTTCAGGGGCGCGGGGAACTGCGCGATCGGCCCCCACCGGGTCGCACTTTGAGTGACCCGCCCGGAGGGCTAGGCGCGGGCGATCGGGGCCAGGATCGCGTTCGTGAGGGTGGCCAGGGACTGGGGGGCCAGCTCGACCTCCAGCCCCCGACGCCCCGCCGAGACACAGATCGTGGCATGGCCCGACGCCGAGTCGTCCAGCACCGTACGCAACAGCTTCCGCTGCCCCAGCGGCGAGATCCCACCCCGCACATACCCGGTGGTGCGTTCGGCGAGCACCGGGTCGGCCATCGCCGCCCGCTTACCCCCCACCGCCGCCGCCAGCGCCTTCAGATCCAGCGAGCCGGCCACCGGGACCACGGCGACCGTGAGTGTCCCGTCGACGTCCGCCACGAGCGTCTTGAACACCCGCTCGGGGGACACCCCCATCGCCTCGGCCGCCTCCTCGCCGTACGAGGGATGCGCCGGGTCGTGCTCGTAGGCGTGCACCGTGTGGTCGACGCCCGCCGCGGTGAGGGCGACCGTGGCGGGCGTACCGCCGGACTGCTGCTTCTTCGTCTTCTTGGCCATACGTCCCGGATCCGTGGTCAGTTCAGGCTCGTCGGGCCGCGCGTCAGCTCCGACGCCGGCAGGGACGGCAGCGTACGGATGATCGCGGTCTCCGCGCGAAGGAGTTTCAGCTCGTCGCGCAGCCGGGACGCGGTGTCGGGCGCATGGAGCAGCCGCTGCTTCGTCGGCGTGTCCAGCATCATCGCGGCGGCCACGAGGTACGAGACGACGGCCGGTTCGTCCGGCAGGTCGGCGCCGCTCGCCAGCGACCGCTCACGCGCCCCGGCCAGCCGCTTCTGGTACTGCCGGAACGCCCGCAGCACCCCTTCCGCCAGCGCCCCGGCCTCGTCGCCCGGGTCTTCGGTCAGCAGCTCGAGCTCGGCGGTCAGGAACGGTCCCGACGTGTCCACGGACAGCAGCTTGACCCGGTTCGTCCCGGTCGCGAGGACCTCGAACGTGCCGTCGGCCCGCTCCCGGATCGTCGCCGCGTCGGCCACACATCCCACGGCGTGGAACGCCTTCACGGGGTCGGCGCCGAACCCCGCCGCGGGCCCTCGGTCGGGCACGGCGGTCGGATCCGGCATGCCGGGTGAGCTGGGGGCCACCTCGTGGCCGTCGCGGATCGCCAGGACGGCGAACCGGCGCGGTTCCTCCTCGGGCGTCTTCAACAGCGTGCGCATCATGGCGCGATAGCGCTCCTCGAAGACGTTGAGAGGAAGCACTAGCCCCGGGAACAGCACCGAGTTCAGGGGGAAGAGCGGGAGCCGGACGGTGGTCACGCCGCAGAAGCCTAGTGGTCGGAGCGGTGGGCGCGTCCGCCGTGCCCACCTGATGGATGTGCGGAATGCGGCCGGGCGGCTCCCGCGGGGGCCGCGCGCAGCTCTCTGCGGGCCAGCAGGAACAGGCCCAGCGGGTCGTCCGTGCCCGGGTGCCGGGGGAAGAACTCGGCGCCCCGGTCCCACGGAAACGTCGTGGCGTACGGGCCGATGAGCCGCAGCTGGTCCAGTGCGTCGGCGCGCCGGTCCAGCCGGATCAGGACGTACGCGAGCACGTTGCGGATCTCGGCGGGCCACGGGTCGGCCGGCGCGAGACGCGCCGAGAGGTCGATCGCGCGGTCGGCGGCGGCGTCCAGCCGGGCGCGCGGCACGGCCTCGCCGCAGCCGTCGGAGAGATAGCCGAGGGCGGCGCGCACCGGCAGCGCCTGGACCAGCGAGCCGGGCGGGGCGTCGTCGGCGGCGGGCTCGGCGAAGTCGAAGCAGGCGCGGTGCGAGCCGTGCCAGTAGGCGGCCAGGTACTTCAGGGCGGCGACATGGCAGCCGTAGTGGTGCGGCGAGCGGCGGACCGCCTCCGTCCACAGCCGCTCGAACTCGGCGTGCCCCGCGTTCGCGCCCCGCGCGTGGTCCAGGCCGAGCCGCCACGGCACCGGGTCGTGCGGCACGGCCTCGGCGGCGGCGTCGATCAGCGGGCTCACCGAGGCGAGGAGTTCGACGCGGGCGGGGGAGAGCCAGGCCCTGCCCACCGCGAGGTGCGCGGCGACCAGCAGGGCGTCGGGGTCGCGCGGCGCGGCGGCCCGCCAGTCCTCGAACCACTCGGTACGCGCGTGGGCGAAGGCGGCGAGACGGCGGGCGTAGCGGTCGCGGTTCTCCCACTCGGCGTCCTCCCGGGTGCCGGCCAGCAGCCGGGCCACCGGTTGCCACTCGCCGCGCGCGGCCGCGACCAGCGCCGGGCCGAGCCGGTTGTCGGGAACGTCGAGCAGCACCTCGTCGTCGGCGGGAAGTCCGGCGGGGAGGTGCTCGGTGCTCCGGGCGATCCGGGCACCCCGCATAAATGGGGGCAGCAGAGCCATGGTGTCGACCATTGAAAGTCGGCGGCTCGGGCGCGCGCCAGCCCCTCCACAGAACCTCCGGAAAGTTGTACGCGCTGGGGTCAAGGCCGGGTAAAGGCGGCTGATCGCTGTCCGGCGTGCGCGGGGCGGCGCCGCCCCACGCACAACTTTCACACCGGCGGTCACATCGGTGCCGCCCCGGCACCGGCGTCTCAGCCCCGCCTCCGCTCCGGCACCGGTGTCAGCCCCGCCCCCGCTCCGGCACCGGTGTCAGCCCCGCCCCCGCCCTGGCACCGGCGTCTCAGCCCGCCCCCGCCGCGCCCCGGCGCCCGCCCCGGCGTCTCAGCCCCGCCGCAGCAGCCGGGTGGCGCCCGCGGCGACCGTCGTCGCCAGGATCCAGCCGAGGAGGACGAGGGCCGCCGCCAGCCACTGCCAGCCGCCGTGCAGCTGCCAGTACGCGACATGGCCCAGGTCGATCACCGGCAGCAGCAGGTCCAGGGCGAACAGGGTCGGGTTCCACGGCGGGTCGCCGGCGCTCTCGCCGACGGCCGGCTTCCCGGCGTACGCGAAGGCGACCGAGCCCGCCGCCCACAGCACCGCCATCCACACCGCGGCCCGCCCCGGCCGGTAGCCGTAGGCCACCGTGACGTCCTGCACGATGCCCCAGAGCTTCGCGGCCGGCGGCAGCGTCTCGCGGCGGCGGCGCTGCTTGGCGAGCAGCACCTCGCGGGCGTCCTCGTCCTCGCCACCGTTGCGCAGGACGGCCGCCAGCCGCTCGTACGGCTCCGGGCTGTACTCGGCGGTCGCGGCGGCCACCCAGTCCAGCCGCTCGGCGAGCGGGAAGGGGCCCTGCGGCACGAGGTTCTCGTAGGCGAAGCCGCCCATGTGCAGATTGCCGGGTCCCGGCCAGGCGCTCGCGCGGTCCACGAGGTTGACGACCCGGGCGCCGGACAGCACCACCTTGCCGCGCTCCGGCCGCTCCCCGAGGAACCGCAGTTCGGGCACCTGCACGCGGCGCAGCGACAGTTCCTGGTCGTCGGTGAAGGTGAACCGGGCCCGCTCCATGTCGACCGCGTCGCCGAACCGCCCGTCGTCCAGGCGCACCCCGCCCCGGCACTCGAAGCGCTGGATCCGGGTGCCACGCGCCGGGGTCCGCCCGCTGAGCTGGACGCCGCCGCCGACGCCGGCCGGCGTCAGGTACAGGGTCCGCTCGACGGTCAGCCGGGGCGCGTTCAGCGCCAGCCGGGAGTACGGGTTGATCAGCCGGGCGCCGCGCAGGCTCAGCGAGACGCCGACGGTCGCGCTGCGCAGGCTCAGCTCGCCGTGCGACTCCAGCATCTCCGCCTGTAGGTCCTGGCCCACGGTCATACCGTCGGCGGCGATCGAGCGGCCGCTGCGGTCGCGGTACACCACGGCCTGGCTGAGCAGCAGATCGGTGCCGATGTGCGCGTCGGAGAGCCGGATGCCGTTGTGGAAGCGGCAGCGCGGCAGATGCAGATCGCCCTCGGTGTGCAGCCGGGCCGCCTCCAGGCGGGGCACCGAGCAGTCCACCAGGCGTACGGTCCTGAAGCGCGCCTCCGGCAGCAGCACCTCCCGGTCGAACCGGCAGCCGCGCAGCTCGACGTACGGCTCGACCGCGCCGCCCGCGAGGTCCAGCGTGCCGCTGATCCGCACCCCGGTGAGCTTCAGCGCGGCGACCCGGCCGGCGAGCGCGGGCGGGCCGTCCAGGAGCAGCCAGCACACGATGCGGGCCCGTACCGTCCGCCCCGGCCCCCAGGGGTGGCCGCCGTGCGGATCGTCGACGACGGTGTCGCCGCTGCTCAGGTCGTACTCGGTGCCGTTGCGGTAGGCCTGCCACATGCCGGCCTCGGTCGCGGTCAGATCGTCCGGCAGGTCTCCGTCCCGGATGCCGGCCCCCTCGCTCACGGTGTCCTTCCTCCCCGTTTCCTCGTGTGCCTCATGGGTTTCGTACAACCGTTCATGCCCGCTGAGTGACGCCTCGAACGCGGAAAGTGAAGGGGATCTTCCGCAAGCCCGGACCGGCTGCCCGGCGGCCGGTGTCACCCATGGCCAGCGGTCTGTATCACCCGTGCCCCGCGGTCTGTATCACCGTTTGATACGCGCGGACGTCGCCCCATCCCGGTCTGCGAGAATTGGGGGCGTGCTGCTCTCTTCCTACCTGGCCCGAATCGATCTGCGCGGCGACGCCCTCCCGGAGGGTCCCGCCCTGCGCGACCTGCTGCCCCGAGCCGACTTCGACGTTGCGGCCGCCCTGGAGAAGGTGCGGCCCATCTGCGAGGCCGTGCATCATCGGGGCGACGCGGCGCTGATCGACTTCGCCGAGAGGTTCGACGGCGTCCGGCTCGACCGGGTGCGGGTGCCCGCCGAGGCGCTCGACAAGGCCCTCGCGGAGCTCGACGCGGACGTGCGCGCGGCCCTGGAGGAGTCCATCCGGCGCGCCAGGATCGTCCACCGCGAGCAGCGCCGCACCACCCGCACCACCCAGGTCGTGCCCGGCGGCTCGGTCACCGAGAAGTGGGTCCCGGTCGACCGCGTCGGGCTGTACGCGCCGGGCGGCCGGTCCGTCTACCCCTCCTCCGTGATCATGAACGTGGTGCCCGCGCAGGAGGCGGGTGTCGAGTCCGTCGCGCTCGCGTCCCCGGCACAGGCCGAGTTCGACGGCCTGCCGCACCCGACGATCCTCGCCGCGTGCGCGCTGCTCGGCGTCGACGAGGTGTACGCGGCCGGCGGCGCCACCGCCGTCGCGATGTTCGCGTACGGCACCGAGTCCTGCCCGCCCGCCAACATGGTCACCGGCCCCGGCAACATCTGGGTCGCCGCAGCCAAGCGCTACTTCACCGGGAAGATCGGTATCGACGCGGAGGCCGGCCCGACCGAGATCGCGGTCCTCGCGGACGCCACGGCCGACCCCGTGCACGTCGCCGCAGACCTGATCAGCCAGGCCGAGCACGACCCGCTCGCCGCCGCCGTCCTCGTCACCGACTCGCCCGAACTCGCGGACGCGGTCGAGAAGGAGCTGGTGACACAGGTCGCGGCGACCAAGCACATCGACGACCGGATCGTCCCGGCCCTCAAGGGCAGGCAGTCCGCGATCGTCCTCGTCGACGGTGTCGAGGAGGGCCTCAGGGTCGTCGACGCGTACGGCGCCGAGCACCTGGAGATCCAGACGGCGAACGCCTCGGCGGTGGCCGACCGGGTGCGCAACGCGGGCGCGGTCTTCATCGGCCCCTGGGCGCCCGTCTCCCTGGGCGACTACGCGGCCGGCTCCAACCACGTCCTGCCCACCGGCGGCTGCGCCTGCCACTCCTCGGGGCTGTCCGTGCAGTCGTTCCTGCGCGGCATCCACATCGTCGACTACACGCGGGACGCGCTGGCCGAGGTCGCGCGTCACGTGGTGACCCTGGCGGAGGCGGAGGACCTGCCCGCGCACGGCGCGGCGGTCAAGGCGAGGTTCGAGTGGAAGGTTCCCGAGAGCAAGTGAGCGGCAATCCGTCTTCGTCCGTCCGGGACGAACTCCCCGTCCGGGACGAGCTGCGGGGCAAGTCCCCCTACGGCGCGCCCCAGTTGGACGTCCCCGTACGGCTGAACACCAACGAGAACCCCTATCCGCTGCCCGAGGAGCTGGTCGAGCGGATCGCGGAGCGGGTGCGCGACGCGGCCCGCAACCTCAACCGCTACCCCGACCGGGACGCGGTCGAACTGCGCACCCGGCTCGCCCGCTACCTCACCGACACGGCCGGCCACGAGGTGGGCCTCGCCAACGTGTGGGCGGCCAACGGCTCCAACGAGGTCATCCAGCAGCTGCTCCAGACCTTCGCCGGGCCCGGCCGCACCGCCATCGGTTTCGAGCCGTCGTACTCGATGCACACCCTGATCGCGCGCGGCACCGGCACGGGCTGGATCTCCGGCCCGCGCAAGGACGACTTCTCCATCGACGTCGCCGCGGCCACGAAGGCGATCGCCGAGCACCGGCCCGACGTCGTCTTCGTCACCACCCCCAACAACCCCACCGGCACCGCGCTCCCGCGCGAGACCGTGATCGCGCTGTACGAGGCCGCGCAGGCGGCGAAGCCGTCGATCGTCGTGGTCGACGAGGCCTACGTCGAGTTCAGCCACGGCGACTCGCTGCTGCCGCTGCTCGAAGGCCGCCCGCACCTCGTCGTCTCGCGCACGATGTCGAAGGCGTTCGGCGCCGCGGGCCTGCGCCTCGGCTATCTCGCCGCGCACCCGGCGGTCGTCGACGCCGTCCAGCTCGTACGGCTGCCGTACCACCTGTCGGCCGTCACCCAGGCGACCGCGCTGGCCGCCCTGGAGTACACCGACACCCTGCTCGGCTACGTCGAGCAGCTGAAGACCGAACGGGACCGGCTGGTCTCCGAACTGCGCGCCATCGGCTACGAGGTCACCGCGTCCGACGCGAACTTCGTGCAGTTCGGGCGGTTCGAGAACGCCCAGGAGGCGTGGCGGAGCATCCTCGACCGGGGTGTCCTGGTCCGGGACAACGGCGTACCGGGGTGGCTGCGGGTCACCGCGGGCACGCCGGCCGAGAACGACGCGTTCCTGGACGCGGTCCGTGAGTTGCAGAAGGAGCACAAGGCATGAGCCGCGTAGGACGCGTGGAGCGCACGACCAAGGAGACGTCCGTCCTGGTCGAGATCGACCTCGACGGCACCGGCAAGGTCGAGGTGTCGACCGGGGTCGGTTTCTACGACCACATGCTCGACCAGCTCGGCCGGCACGGTCTGTTCGACCTGACCGTGAAGACCGAGGGCGATCTGCACATCGACTCGCACCACACCATCGAGGACACCGCCCTCGCCCTCGGCGCCGCCTTCAAGCAGGCGCTCGGCGACAAGGTCGGCATCTACCGGTTCGGCAACTGCACGGTCCCGCTGGACGAGTCGCTCGCCCAGGTCACCGTCGACCTCTCCGGCCGCCCCTACCTCGTGCACACCGAGCCCGAGAACATGGCGCCGATGATCGGCGCGTACGACACCACGATGACCCGGCACATCCTGGAGTCCTTCGTCGCGCAGGCGCAGATCGCGCTGCACGTCCACGTGCCGTACGGCCGCAACGCGCACCACATCGTGGAATGCCAGTTCAAGGCGCTCGCCCGCGCCCTGCGCTACGCCTCGGAGCGCGACCCGCGCGCCGCCGGAATCCTCCCCTCCACGAAGGGCGCCCTGTGAACGGCACCTCCACCCTGCTGATCGTCGTCGGCCTGTTCCTGGCCGGCGGCATCTACTCCTTCGCCAAGCAGAAGATGCCGAAGGGCCTGATCGTGCTGCTCTCCATCGGTGCCGCGATGTGCCTGGTGGCGGGGGTCCTCCGCCTGGAGGTGTGGAATTGAGCGCCGGCAGGAGCGTCGTCGTCTTCGACTACGGCTTCGGCAACGTGAGGTCGGCCGAGCGGGCACTGGCCCGCGCGGGCGCCGAGGTGGAGATAACCCGCGACTTCGACAAGGCCATGAACGCGGACGGTCTGCTGGTCCCCGGTGTCGGCGCGTTCGCGGCCTGTATGAAGGGCCTCAGGGACGCGCGCGGTGACTGGATCATCGGCCGCCGGCTCGCCGGCGGCCGCCCCGTGATGGGTATCTGCGTCGGTATGCAGATCCTCTTCGCGCGCGGGATCGAGCACGGTGTGGAGACCGAGGGCCTCGACGAGTGGCCCGGCTCGGTCGAGCCGCTCCAGGCGGAGATCGTCCCCCACATGGGCTGGAACACCGTCGAGACCCCGGCCGGCTCCGAGCTCTTCGCCGGCCTGGACGCGGACGCCCGCTTCTACTTCGTGCACTCCTACGCCGTCCACGACTGGTCCCTGGAGACCACGAACCCGGCGCTGCGCGCGCCGCTCGTCACCTGGTCGACGCACGGCAAGCCGTTTGTGGCCGCCGTGGAGAACGGCGCCCTGTGGGCCACCCAGTTCCACCCCGAGAAGTCCGGCGACGCCGGCGCGCAGCTGCTCACCAACTGGATCGGAACCCTGTAGAGACATGGCCAAGCTCGAACTCCTCCCCGCCGTAGACGTCCGTGACGGCCAGGCCGTCCGCCTCGTGCACGGCGAGTCCGGCACCGAGACCTCCTACGGCTCGCCGCTGGAGGCCGCCCTGGAGTGGCAGCGCTCGGGCGCCGAGTGGCTGCACCTGGTCGACCTGGACGCCGCGTTCGGCACCGGCGACAACCGGTCGCTGATCGCCGAGGTGACCGGCGCGATGGACATCAAGGTGGAGCTGTCCGGCGGCATCCGCGACGACGACACCCTCGCCGCCGCGCTCGCCACCGGCTGCACCCGCGTCAACCTCGGCACGGCCGCCCTGGAGACCCCGGAGTGGGTCGCCAAGGTCATCGCCGAGCACGGCGACAAGATCGCGGTCGGTCTCGACGTACGCGGCACGACCCTGCGCGGCCGCGGCTGGACCCGCGACGGCGGCGACCTCTACGAGACGCTGGAGCGCCTCAACAACGAGGGCTGCGCGCGGTACGTCGTCACGGACATCGCGAAGGACGGCACCCTCCAGGGCCCCAACCTGGAACTGCTGCGCAACGTGTGCGCGGCGACGGACCGCCCGGTGGTCGCCTCCGGCGGTGTGTCGTCCCTGGACGACCTGCGGGCCATCGCCGGGCTCGTGGAGCAGGGCGTCGAGGGCGCCATCGTCGGAAAGGCGCTGTACGCGAAGGCGTTCACCCTGGAAGCGGCCCTTGAGGCAGTGCGGTCATGAGTGACGTACGCCGGGTGCAGAGCGGCAGCCCCTGGGAGGAGGCCTTCGGCTTCGCCCGCGCGGTGGCGGCCGGCGACCGGGTCGTCGTCGGCGGCACCACGTCCTTCAAGGGTGACGTGCTGTACGGCGAGGGCGATCCGTACGAGCAGACGCGGGTCGCGATCGCCAACGCGCTCGCGGCGATCGCCGGGTTCGGGCTCGGCCCCGAGTCCGTCACCGCCGTACGGCTGCTCCTCACCCACGCGCGCGACGTCGACGAGGTGGGCCGGGCGCACAAGGAGGTCTTCGACTCCGTGCGCCCGGTGATGACCATGGTGGTCGTCTCCGGCTTCGTCGACCCGCGCATCCTGGTCGAGGTGGAACTGGAAGCCTTCCGAGGAGCCCCCGCATGACGCTGGCCGTAAGGGTCATCCCCTGCCTGGACGTGGACAACGGCCGGGTCGTCAAGGGGGTCAACTTCCAGAACCTGCGCGACGCCGGCGACCCCGTCGAGATGGCGAAGGTCTACGACGCCGAGGGCGCCGACGAGCTGACCTTCCTGGACATCACCGCCTCGTCGGGAAACCGCGAGACGACGTACGACGTGGTGCGCCGCACCGCCGAGCAGGTGTTCATCCCGCTGACCGTGGGTGGCGGTGTGCGCACCGCCGACGACGTGGACAGGCTGCTGCGGGCCGGCGCCGACAAGGTGGGCGTCAACACGGCGGCCATCACCCGCCCCGAGCTGCTCCGGGAGATCGCGGAGCGCTTCGGCCGGCAGGTGCTGGTCCTCTCGGTGGACGCGCGGCGCACCGAGTCCGGATCCTTCGAGGTGACCACCCACGGCGGCCGCAAGGGCACCGGCATCGACGCCGTCGAGTGGGCGCACCGGGCCGCCGAGCTGGGCGCGGGCGAGATCCTGCTCAACTCGATGGACGCGGACGGCACCAAGGACGGCTACGACATCGAGATGATCGAGGCGGTCCGCCGGCACGTCACCGTCCCGGTCATCGCGTCCGGCGGCGCCGGACGGCTCGCCGACTTCGCCCCGGCCGTCACGGCGGGCGCGGACGCGGTCCTCGCCGCCTCGGTGTTCCACTTCGGCGATCTGCGCATCGGCGAGGTCAAGCAGGCACTGCGGGAGGCGGGCCACCCGGTCCGCTGACATCGGCCAACGGGCCGGAAAACGACGTTGGCCCCCCGCGGTCACTGGGTAGGCGTGCCAGAGCTACCCATGAAGCGGGGGAACCATCATGGCGGTCCGGCCCATCGTCGACCTCTTGCAGCTCAGCCCTGATTTCGTACGCGATCCCTATCCCGTCTACGCGCGGCTGCGGGCCGACGGGCCCGTCCACCACGTGCGCGCACCGGACGGCGAGGAGCTGTGGCTCGTCGTCGGCCACGAGGCCTGCCGGACCGCCTTCACCGACCCCCGGCTCAGCCGGGCGTGGATGCAGTCCGGGGACATCGGGCAGATCGTCAACACCGACCAGGACCAGCCCGCGCTCGCGCACATGCTGATGTCCGACCCGCCGGACCACACCCGGCTGCGCCGGCTCGTGGCACGGGAGTTCACCCCGCGCCGGATCGAGGCGCTGGCCCCGCGCATCCAGCAGATCACCGACGAGCTGCTCGACACGATGCTCGCGGCCCCGGAGCGGCGCGGCGACCTGATCGCCTCCTTCGCCTTTCCGCTGCCGATGACCGTCATCTGCGAACTGCTCGGGGTGCCCGGCATGGACCGTGAGGCGTTCCGCCGCTGGTCCAACGAGATGGTGGCGCGCAGCAGCCCGGAGGCGGAGGGGCTCGCCTACCAGGAGACCACCGAGTACCTGCGCGAGCTGATCGTCGCCAAACGCAGCAGCCCCGGCGAGGACCTGCTCAGCGCGATGATCCACGCCGTCGACGAGGGCGGTGACCGGCTCTCGCCCAACGAGCTGATCGGCATGTCCGTCCTGCTGCTCATCGCCGGCCACGAGACCACGGTCAATCTGCTCGGCAACGGGCTGCGCGCCCTGTTCGCACACCCCGCCCAACTCGCCGCGCTCCGCGCCGACCCGGGGCTCCTCGACGGGGCGATCGAGGAGATGCTGCGCTACGACGGCCCGGTGGAGGCCTGCACCGACCGGCTCGCCCTCCAGGACGTGGGGATGGGCGGCACGGTGATCCCGGCGGGCTCCACCGTGCTGATCGTGATGGCCGACGCCGACCGCGACCCGGCGCGCTTCGACGACCCGGACCGCTTCGACATCCGGCGCGACGCCCGGGGCCACATCGCCTTCGGACACGGCCTGCACTACTGCCTGGGCGCGCCCCTGGCCCGGCTGGAGGGCCGGATCGCGCTCCGCACGCTGCTCGAACGCTGCCCCGACCTCGCGATGGACGCGGACGAGGCACAGCTGCCCTGGGTGCCCGGACTGCTGATCCGGGGTGTGCGGGAGCTGCCCGTGCGCTGGTGACGGCCCGGGACGGGTGCGTCGGTCGACCGTAGGAGCGAAAGGAAAGTTGCGCAAAATTTGTTGCGCAACTTTTCTTTCGTATCTACGGTGAGGGTATGACGGAGAAGGAGCACAACCGCCGGATCACCGATCTCGGCACCCTCAAGGCGCTGGCGCATCCGCTGCGCATGCGGCTCTACCGGGGACTCACCGTGGCCCGGGTCGCCACCGCCTCGCAGCTCGCCGAGCAGGTCGACGAGGCCGTCTCCCTGGTCAGCTACCACCTGCGCAAACTCGCCGAGCACGGGCTCATCGAGGAGGCCGAGCCGCGCAGCGGGGACGGCCGCGAGCGCTGGTGGCAGCCCGCCTCGGACGGCGTCACCATCCGCGACGAGGACTTCCGCGACGCTCCGGAGAAGGCGGCCGTCCACACGGCGGCCAGCCGGCTCTTCTTCGACCAGCGCGCCGACATGTACCGGCGCTTCCTCGACGAACGCACCACCTGGCCGCCGGCGTGGGCCGCCGCCCAGGAGTCGTCCGAGTCGACCCTGCGCCTGACGCCGGATGAACTCGCCGAACTGGTCGCCGAGATGCGCGACCTCATGCGCCGCTACGAGGAGCGGGCCCGCGCGGCCGAGGCCGCCGGCGACTCCGCGGGCCGGGAGAACGTCGCCGTGCACACGAACGCCTTCCCGTTCCGGCTCTGAGAGGCCGCCCCCATGGCAACGACCGCCACGGTCACCCCGCCCGTCGCCCCGGCCCCGCCCGCCCACCGCGACGCCAACGTCCTGCGCTGGCTCACCGCCTACACCGCCTCGATGATCGGCGACAGCGTCTACTACCTCGCCCTGTCCTGGGCCGCCGTCCAGGCCGGTTCACCGTCCCAGGCCGGTCTGGTCGTCGCGGTGAGCGCCGTACCGCGGGCGCTGCTGATGCTCGGCGGGGGAGTGCTCGCCGACCGGCTCGGACCACGCCTGGTCGTCATCGGCAGCGACGCGGTGCGCTGTGTCGCGGTGCTCGCGGTCGCGGTCCTGCTCTTCCTCACCAGCCCCGGCCTGTGGCCGCTGGCCGCGCTCGCCCTGGTCTTCGGCACCGTCGACGCCGTGTTCCTGCCCGCCGTGGGGGCACTGCCCGCGCGGATGACGAGCAGAGGGCAACTCGCGCGCGTGCAGGGCATGCGGGGCCTCGGCATCCGCTTCGCGAGCGTGGTCGGCGCACCACTCGGCGGCCTCGCGGTCGCGGTCGGTGGCGCCGCGGGCGCGTTCGCCCTCGCCGGACTGCTCATCGCGGTCTCGGTACCGCTGCTGGTCTCCGTACGCACGCGCGAGCTGCCCGCCGACGACCGGGAAGCCGCCAAGGGCACCGCGTGGAGCGACCTCAAGGGCGGCCTGGCCCACATCCGGCACCACCGGGTGCTCGCCCCGCTCATGCTGGCGATAGCCCTCGGCGACCTCGGCTTCGTCGGCCCGCTCAACGTCGGCCTCACCCTGCTCGCCGACGAGCGCGGCTGGGGCGCGTCCGGCATGGGCTGGGTGCTCGCCGGGTTCGGCGTGGGCGCCGGTACGGCCTCACTGCTGCTCACCGTACGAGGCGGCCTTCCGCACGCCGGCCGGGTGGCGGGGTACACGATCCTCGCCGGGGCGGTGGCCATCGGTGCCCTCGCGCAGGTGCCCAGCGTTCTCGCGGCGGCCGGCGTGGCCCTGCTCGTCGGGCTGCTGGCCGGCCTCAGCGGCGCCCTGTGCGGGGCCCTGATCCAGACCCAGGCCGACCCCGCCTGCCTGGGCCGCGTGACCGCCGTCTCCGGCCTGGTCAGCCTCGGCTTCGCACCCCTGAGCATGCCGCTGTCCGCCGCCGCGATCGGCGTCTGGGGCACCGGACCCGTGTTCGCGGTCAGCGCGGCGGTGTGCGGGCTGGGCGGGGTGATCGCCCTGTGCGTGCCGGGCCTGCGCCGCGCGGAACTCCCGAAGTGGGACGCGGGGGAACTCCCGAAGCGGGACCGGGCCGAGCAGGACTCGCCCGAGCTCCCTGAGCAGGACTCGCCCGAGCTCCCTGAGCAGGATTCGCCCGAGCTCCCTAAGCAGGGCGCGGCCGAACTCCCGAAGTAGGACTCAGATACCGAGCTGTTTCGCCTGCCGCAGCTTGGCGACGGCGTTCTCGTCGCCGTCCAGGTCCACCTTCGCCGCGCTCTTGCGGCCGTAGGAGAAGAGCAGCAGCTCCGAGGGCTCGCCGGTCACCGTGACGACCGGGGCGCCGCGGTGGGCGACCGCGGTCTGGCCGTCGGGGCGGCGCAGCACCACACCCGTGGGCGCGGAGCGGCCCATCAGGCGGGCCGTGCGCTCCAGACGGGACCACAGGGCGTCCTGGAAGACCCCGTCCAGCTCCCGGGGCGCCCAGTCGGGCCGGGCGCGGCGGACGTCCTCGGTGTGGACGTAGAACTCGACGGTGTTGGACGCCTCGTCGATCTGCTTGAGGTTGAAGGGCGAGAAGCGCGGCGGGCCGGTCCGGATGAGCTGGATCAGCTCCTCGTACGGCTTCGCGGCGAACTCCTCCATCACCTTCTCCAGCCGCGGCGCGAGCTGCTTGATCATGATGCCGCCCGCGGCGTCGGGGCGGCGCTCGCGCACCACCACGTGCGCGGCGAGATCACGGGTGACCCACCCCTCGCACAGAGTCGGGGCGTCCGGACCGGAGGTTTCCAAGAGATCGGCGAGCAGAAGCCGTTCACGCTTGGCGAAGGTCGACATACAGCCAGCGTACGACCGGGGGCCCGGTCCGCCCAGTGGACACGTGACCGGGGCTGTCGGTGGCGCGCGGCACAATGGGCGGCATGACCAGTACGCCCCGCCGGCCCAGCCGACTGGATCCCGAGATCGCCGCCCGCCTCAGGCGCAGCGGCGACGGACTCCTGCCCGCCATCGCCCAGCAGTACGACACCGGTGAGGTGCTGATGCTGGGCTGGATGGACGACGAGGCGCTGCATCGCACCCTGACCACGGGCCGCTGCACGTACTGGTCGCGCAGCCGCCAGGAGTACTGGGTCAAGGGCGACACCTCCGGCCACTTCCAGTGGGTGAAGTCGGTCGCGCTGGACTGCGACGCCGACACCGTCCTCGTCCGGGTCGACCAGGTCGGCGCCGCCTGCCACACCGGCACGCGCACCTGCTTCGACGCCGACGTGCTGCTCAAGGACGGCGGCGCCGGTTCCGGCGCACCGGCCGCGGATCAGTAGGGTCGGCCGCCATGGACCTCGAGACGTTCCGCAAGCTCGCCGGCGACCGCCGGGTCATCCCGGTCACCCGCAAGCTCCTCGCCGACGGCGACACCCCGGTCGGCCTCTACCGCAAGCTCGCGGCCGAACGCCCCGGCACCTTCCTCCTGGAGTCCGCGGAGAACGGCCGCACGGCGTTCAAATGGTCTCGGTACTCCTTCGTCGGCGTCCGCAGCGCCGCCACCCTCACCGAGCGGGACGGCCACGCCCACTGGCTCGGCACCCCGCCGGTCGGCGTCCCCGTCGACGGCGACCCGCTCGCCGCCCTGCGCGCCACCATCGAGGCCCTGCACACCCCCCACCAGGAGGACCTGCCGCCCTTCACCGGCGGCATGGTCGGCTACCTGGGCTACGACATCGTGCGCCGCCTGGAGAAGATTGGCCCCGGCGACCGGGACGACCTGAGGCTGCCCGAGCTGACCATGCTGCTCACCAGCGACCTCGCCGTCATGGACCACTGGGAGGGCTCGGTCCTGCTGATCGCCAACGCGATCAACCACAACGACCTCGACACCGGCGTCGACGAGGCCCACGCGGACGCCATGGCCCGCCTGGACGCCATGGAGGCCGACCTCACCCGCGCGGTCGCCCAGCCCCCGGCGACCCTGCCGCCCTCCGAACTGCCGCCGTACACCGCCCTGTGGGGCGGCCCCGACTTCCAGGCGGCCGTCGAGGACATCAAGGAGCGCATCCGCGCGGGCGAGGCCTTCCAGGTCGTCCCCTCCCAGCGCTTCGAGACCCCCTGCACGGCGAGCGCGCTGGACGTCTACCGGGTCCTGCGGGCCACCAACCCGTCGCCGTACATGTACCTGTTCCGCTTCGAGGGCTTCGACGTCGTCGGATCCAGCCCGGAGGCGCTCGTCAAGGTCGAGGACGGCCGCGCGCTCGTCCACCCCATCGCCGGCACCCGGCACCGCGGCGCCACCCCGCAGGAGGACCAGGCACTCGCCGACGAACTGCTCGCCGACCCCAAGGAGCGCGCCGAGCACCTGATGCTCGTCGACCTCGGCCGCAACGACCTGGGGCGCGTGTGCGAACCCGGCTCCGTCGAGGTCGTCGACTTCATGTCCGTAGAGCGGTACTCGCACGTGATGCACATCGTCTCCACCGTCACCGGCCGGATCGCGGCGGGCCGCACGGCGTTCGACGTCCTCACGGCCTGCTTCCCCGCGGGCACCCTGTCCGGCGCCCCCAAACCGCGCGCGATGCAGATCATCGACGAGCTCGAACCCTCCCGCCGCGGGCTGTACGGCGGCTGTGTCGGCTATCTCGACTTCGCCGGCGACTCCGACACTGCCATCGCGATCCGTACGGCCCTGCTGCGCGACGGCACGGCGTACGTGCAGGCCGGGGCCGGCATCGTCGCCGACTCCGACCCGCTCGCCGAGGACACGGAGTGCCGCAACAAGGCGGCGGCGGTCCTGCGCGCCGTCCACACGGCGAACCGGCTCGCACAATAGGGCGCTTCTCACGTGAACCCCGGGTGACGCCGGACGGGGGTGGCAGGCGATAGTGGAGTACGTGACTGCTGTTCCTCACCCCCGCACCGTGGCCGTCGGCTCCTTCCGGGCCGGCCGGCTCAGCCTCGCCCTCGCCCTGGGCTTCGGCGCGCTCGGCGCGGCCGTGGCGCTGCTCGCCACCCGCCAGGAGTGGTCGGCGGGCACCGCGACCGTGGCCGGCGGCGACTTCCCGCTGACCGCCTCCGGCAGCGATGTCACCGGCGTGCCCGCGGCGCTGGCCATAGTGGGCCTCGCCGCGCTGGTCGCCGTCTTCGCCGTCCGCCGCGCCGGCCGCTTCGCGGTCGCCGGTCTGCTCGCGCTCTCCGGCGCCGGCACCGTCGCGGCCGCCCTGCTCGGCGCCTCTGACAGCACCGCGCTCGACGAGAAGGCCGCCCAGGCCTCCGGCGACACCTCCGCCACCGTCGACGCGCTCACCCACACCGCCTGGCCCTACGTGGCGGCCGTCGGCGGTGTGCTGATCCTGCTGGCCGGCCTGCTCGCCCTGCGCTACGGCCGCCAGTGGCCCGCGATGTCCGGCCGCTACGAACGCAACGGCGCGCCCCGCCCCCGCCGGGCACCCACCGTCGACCCCGACCGCCCCGAGGACCTCTGGAAGGCCATCGACCGCGGCGAGGACCCCACGACGGGCACGGACCGCCAGTAGAGCGCCGGGCCGGTGGGCCGTTCGTCCGGGGCGAAGGTCCCGATGTGGTGAACGGGACACACGTCCGACGCGACCCCCGCTCACGGCACACACGCGCGTGCGGGACAATGGAACACGAGCGTCAGGCTCAGGACACGCACACAGCAACGAGGAGCAAGCAATGGCGGGCAGCAGCCACGGTCACGGTCACACCCCGGCCGCCTGGACGGGTGTCATCATCGCCTTCATCGGTTTCTGCGTGGCGGGCGCCTTCATGGTGATGGACCAGCCGCTGGGCTTCTGGGGCGGCATGGCGATCATCGTCCTCGGCGGTGTCGTCGGCGGCGTCATGCGCCTGATGGGCCTGGGCCTGCCGAAGGCCGAGCCGCTCGCGATGGTGCCGGGCGCGGCCAAGAGCAAGCCCGCGGTCACCACCCGCGAGCCGGTCGGCGCCGAGAGCTGACCTCCACGACTTCCGGGGGCGGGCCCACTGCCGGGTCCGCCCCTTGGTGCGTCCGCGCGTCCCGCCCTTGGTGCGTCCGGGCTTTCCGCGCGGCACAATGCGAGGCGTGACCGCCGACAACCCGCACGCGACCCCCGCCGGCCCCACCGCGGCCAGGCGGCTCGCCGTGCCCCTGGGCCTGCTCACGGCCGTGGGCGCGGCCTTCGCGTACGTCGGCGCCGTCGACCCCAACGAGCCCGGCCACTACCCCGCCTGTCCGCTCCTCCAGGTCACCGGCCTCTACTGCCCCGGCTGCGGCGGCCTGCGCAGCGCGTACGCCGTCGCGCACGGCGACCTCGCGGCGGCCTTCCAGGCGAACGCGGCGGCCGTCCTCGGCTACGCCTTCTTCGCCGTCGTATGGACCGTCTGGGTGGTTCGCGCGGCGCGCGGCCGGCCGATGCGGGTCGATCCGCACCCGGCGTGGCTGTGGTCGGCGGGCGCCGCGCTGGCCGTTTTCTCGGTTGTCCGGAACCTTCCGTTCGGTGGCTGGTTGCATCCTTGATCATTCAGGGAACGTCCAGGTAGTGGGAACGGCGTCAACCGGATTCGAGGCCTACGCCCCGCTACGGATACCATCGCAGTGACCACCGGTTTTCGTCCGCCGGCCGACCGGCCGCGAGGACGAGGGATCGAAGCCCAAGCGCCGGAACAGCCAACCGTCTGGAAGGGGGCCGCTCGCGTGAGTGTGCTCGACGAGATCATCGACGGAGTCCGTGCCGACCTCGCGGAGCGGCAGGCGCGCGTCAGCCTCGACGAGCTCAAGGAGCGCGCGGCGAAGGCTCCCGTCGCCAAGGACGGTGTGGCCGCGCTCCGGGGCGAAGGCGTCAAGGTCATCTGCGAGGTCAAGCGCTCCAGCCCCTCCAAGGGTGCGCTGGCCGCGATCGCCGACCCGGCCGGACTCGCCGCGGACTACGAGGCGGGCGGCGCGGCCGTCATCTCCGTCCTCACCGAACAGCGCCGCTTCGGCGGTTCGCTCGCCGACCTGGAGGCCGTCCGCGCCCGCGTGGACATCCCGGTCCTGCGCAAGGACTTCATCGTCACGTCGTACCAGCTGTGGGAGGCGCGGGCCTACGGCGCCGACCTCGCGCTGCTGATCGTCGCCGCCCTGGAGCAGTCCGCCCTGGAGTCGCTCGTCGAGCGCGCCGAGTCCATCGGGCTCACCCCGATCGTCGAGGTCCACGACGAGGACGAGGTCGAGCGCGCGATCGACGCGGGCGCCAAGGTCATCGGCGTCAACGCACGCAACCTCAAGACGCTCGAGGTCGACCGCGGCACGTTCGAGCGGGTCGCCCCCGAGATCCCGGACGGCCTCGTCAAGATCGCCGAGTCCGGAGTCCGCGGCCCCCACGACCTGATCGCCTACGCCAACGCGGGCGCCGACGCCGTCCTGGTCGGCGAGTCCCTCGTCACCGGCAAGGACCCCAAGACCGCGGTGGCCGACCTGGTGGCGGCGGGCGAACACCCGGCACTGCGCCACGGCCGCGGCTGATCTCCCGCTAGGCTGACCCCGATGACTCTCACCGTGACCACCGTGGACCGCTACGCCCGTCTGGCGCGCGGCTGCCGCCCGAGGGGCTGCCGCGCTCCCGCGAGGCGTGTCCACGGTCGCCGCGTGCGGTACGTCATCGGTGACGAGCCCGGCCAGGTGAACGGCCGCCGATGGCAGCGCCCCTTCAGGGGCGCGGGGAACTACGCGACAAGCCACTGACGGCCCGCGGTCAACATCTGATCTCCGCCCCCACGGCGAATTAGTGTCTTTTCCACACACTCACCGTGAGGCTCACCCATGCCCAGCAACTTCTTCATCCCCGACCCACAGGGTCAACTCCCCTCCGCCGAGGGCTACTTCGGCGCCTTCGGCGGAAAGTTCATCCCCGAGGCCCTGGTCGCGGCCGTCGACGAGGTCGCCGTCGAGTACGACAAGGCCAAGCACGACCCCGAGTTCGCCCGCGAACTCGACGACCTCCTCGTCCACTACACCGGCAGGCCCAGCGCCCTCACCGAGGTCCCCCGCTTCGCCGCGGAGGCCGGCGGCGCCCGTGTCTTCCTCAAGCGCGAGGACCTCAACCACACCGGCTCGCACAAGATCAACAACGTCCTCGGCCAGGCCCTGCTCACCAAGCGCATGGGCAAGACCCGCGTCATCGCGGAGACCGGCGCCGGTCAGCACGGCGTCGCGACGGCCACCGCCTGCGCGCTCTTCGGTCTCGAATGCACCATCTACATGGGCGAGATCGACACCCAGCGTCAGGCCCTGAACGTGGCCCGCATGCGCATGCTCGGCGCCGAGGTCATCGCCGTGAAGTCCGGCAGCCGCACGCTGAAGGACGCCATCAACGAGGCCTTCCGCGACTGGGTCGCCAACGTCGACCACACCCACTACCTGTTCGGTACGGTCGCCGGCCCGCACCCCTTCCCCGCCATGGTCCGCGACTTCCACCGCGTCATCGGCGTCGAGACCCGCCGCCAGCTCCTGGAGCGCGCCGGGCGCCTCCCGGACGCGGCCGTCGCCTGTGTCGGCGGCGGCTCCAACGCCATCGGCCTGTTCCACGCCTTCATCCCCGACACGGACGTACGCCTCATCGGCTGCGAACCCGCCGGGCACGGCGTCGACAGCGGCGAGCACGCGGCCACCCTGACCGCGGGCGAGCCCGGCATCCTGCACGGTTCGCGGTCCTACGTCCTCCAGGACGAGGAGGGCCAGATCACCGAGCCGTACTCGATCTCGGCCGGTCTGGACTACCCGGGCGTCGGCCCGGAACACTCCTACCTGCGCGACAGCGGGCGCGGCGAGTACCGCGCGGTCACCGACGACGCCGCGATGCAGGCCCTGCGGCTGCTGTCGCGGACCGAGGGGATCATCCCGGCGATCGAGAGCGCCCACGCGCTGGCCGGCGCCCTGGAGGTCGGCCGGGAGCTGGGCAAGGACGCGCTGATCGTCGTCAACCTGTCGGGCCGCGGCGACAAGGACATGGACACCGCCGCCCGCTACTTCGGCCTGTACGACACCGACGCCGAGGTCGCGGCGGACGCGGACACGGACACCGCGGAGATCGAGGGGGACGCCAAGTGAGCGGCAACATCCAGCTGTTGACGGACACCCTCGCCGCCGCGAAGGCGGAGGGCCGGTCCGCGCTGATCGCCTATCTGCCGGCCGGGTTCCCGACCGTGGACGGCGGCATCGCGGCGGTCAAGGCCGTCATCGACGGCGGCGCCGACGTCGTGGAGGTCGGGCTGCCGCACAGCGACCCGGTCCTCGACGGCCCGGTCATCCAGACCGCCGACGACATCGCGCTGCGCGGCGGTGTGAAGATCGCCGACGTGATGCGGACCGTCCGCGAGGCCCACGCGGCCACCGGGAAGCCGATCCTCGTCATGACGTACTGGAACCCGATCGACCGCTACGGCGTCGAGCGGTTCACCGCCGAACTCGCCGACGCGGGCGGCGCGGGCTGCATCCTGCCCGACCTGCCGGTGCAGGAGTCCGCACTGTGGCGCGAGCACGCCGAGAAGCACGGG
Source organism: Streptomyces sp. NPDC088387 (assembly GCF_044753385.1). Classification (NCBI taxonomy): domain Bacteria; kingdom Bacillati; phylum Actinomycetota; class Actinomycetes; order Kitasatosporales; family Streptomycetaceae; genus Streptomyces; species Streptomyces sp. NPDC088387. The sequence continues at coordinate 234,113 of NZ_JBIVNC010000001.1, read as the reverse complement.
CTCGCCACGGTCTTCGTGGTCGCGCCCAGCAGCAGGGACGAGCGGCTCGCGCGGATCACCGCGGCGGGCTCCGGCTTCGTCTACGCGGCCTCGCTGATGGGCGTCACCGGCACCCGCGCCTCGGTCGGCGCACAGGCGCAGACCCTGGTGGAGCGCACCCGCGCCACCACCGAACTCCCGGTCTGTGTCGGCCTCGGCGTCTCCAACGCCGCCCAGGCCACCGAGGTCGCCGGCTTCGCCGACGGCGTGATCGTCGGCTCGGCCTTCGTCAAGCGCATGCTGGACGCGCCCGACGACGCGGCCGGCCTGGTGGCGGTCCGGGAACTCGCGGCCGATCTCGCCAGGGGCGTGCGCGGACAGGCGTAGGGCACCGGTACAACGGACCGGACATTTCGTACCAGGTCACTCGAACGGGTGGACCTGGGGCCGGGGAGGCGCTGGGCGCCTCCCCGGTTCGTTTCCGGGGTGTGAGCGAGAAGAACCGTGACGGAAAGCGCACCGCCCGCGAGCGGCTGGCGGTCGAGCGCGAGAAGCAGAAGTCCGCGGAGAAGCGCCGGCGCGCGCTGATCGTCGGCGCCAGTGTCGTCTGCGTGCTGGGCCTCGCGGCGGTGATCGGCGTCGTCGCCGCGAACGCCGGGAAGGACGACGGCGACAGCGAGGCCGGCCCGGTGGTCGCGCCCTCGGGCGCGCAGGGCGAGGACAGCCTGGCCCTGCCCGTCGGGGAGCAGAGCGCCAAGTCGACGCTCACCGTCTGGGAGGACTTCCGCTGCCCGGCGTGCAAGTCCTTCGAGACGACGTACCGCCAGACCGTGCACGAGCTGACGGCCGCGGGACAGCTCAAGGTCGAGTACCACCTGGCGACGATCATCGACGGCAACATGGGCGGCAGCGGCTCCCGCAAGGCGGCCAACGCGGCGGCCTGCGCCCAGGACACCGGAAAGTTCACGGCGTACCACGACGTGCTGTACGACAACCAGCCGCCGGAGACCGACGACGCCTTCGCGAGCAACGACAGGCTGATCGAGCTGGCCGCCAAGGTCGACGGGCTCGACACCCCCGCCTTCCGCACCTGTGTCACCGACGGCACGCACGACGCCTGGGTGGACAAGTCCAACGAGGCCTTCACCAGCAGCGACTTCACCGGCACCCCGACCGTCCTGCTGAACGGCACGAACATCTACCAGGACCAGTCGATGACCCCGGCGAAGCTGAAGCAGATGGTGGAGGACGCCGCGAAGGGCTGAGCCGCCGACGGGCGGGCGCGGGCGGACCCGGCGCCCGCCTGTTATCGACCCGTAGCCGGGCCGCCTGCCGTGCCACCGGTTTCGCACGGTAGCGTCGACCCTGCCATGGAACTTGCCTATATTTTCAGTCCGTCGCGCTCGGTGTGGCATCTCGGCCCCATTCCGCTGCGCGGCTATGCGCTCTGCATCATCCTCGGTGTCTTCCTGGCCGTCTGGCTCGGCAACCGGCGCTGGCTCGCCCGCGGCGGCCGGGCCGGCACCGTGGCCGACATCGCCGTCTGGGCGGTGCCGTTCGGCCTGGTCGGAGGCCGGCTCTACCACGTGATCACGGACTACGAGCTGTACTTCAGCGAGGGCCGTGATTGGGTGGACGCCTTCAAGATCTGGGAGGGCGGCCTCGGCATCTGGGGCGCGATCTCGCTCGGCGCGCTCGGCGCCTGGATCGGCTGCCGCCGCCGGGGCATCCCGCTGCCGGCCTACGCCGACGCGGTCGCCCCCGGCATCGCCCTCGCGCAGGCGGTCGGGCGCTGGGGCAACTGGTTCAACCAGGAGCTGTACGGACGCGAGACCGATCTGCCGTGGGCGCTGCACATCACGTCCTCCGCGGACGGCCGCGTCCCGGGCTACTACCACCCGACGTTCCTGTACGAGTTCCTGTGGTGCGTCGGCGTCGCCGCGCTGGTCATCTGGGCGGACCGCCGCTTCAAGCTGGGCCACGGCCGGGCGTTCGCCCTGTATGTCGCCTCGTACTGCGTGGGCCGCTTCTGGATCGAGTACATGCGCGTCGACGACGCCCACCACATCCTCGGTCTGCGCCTGAACAACTGGACGGCGATTCTGGTCTTCGTCCTGGCCGTCGTCTACTTCGTGGTGTCCGCGAAGAAGCGTCCGGGCCGCGAGGAGATCGTCGAGCCGGGTGCCGTGGACGGTGACTCCGAGGGTGCCGCCGCGACCGCCGGTGACGGCGACGCCACGGACTCCGGTGCCGGGGAGGACCCGAAGGACGAGGCCGACACCGAGGTCGAGGCGAAGGACGACGCCAAGGACGACGTGACGACGAAGAAGACCTGAGGGTCGCTCATGACGACGACGAGGGCGCCCGGAGTTTCTCCGGGCGCCCTCGTCGTCGTACGGGATCAGCCGCGGTGGGCCAGGGCCAGTGTGCGCCGGGCCTCCGCCACCACCGCCGCGTCCACGAAGGTGCCGTTCGCCAGGGCCTGGGCGCCCGCGTCCGAGCCGGCCGCCTCGACGATCGTCTCCGCCCGCTCGATCTCCTGGGCGGTGGGGAGATAGGCCCGCTCGATGACCGGCAGCTGACGCGGATGAATGGCGGCGCGGCCCAGGAAGCCCAGGGCGCGGCCGTGGGCGCTGCTGGCGGCCAGACCCTCCAGGTCACGGGTGTCCGGATACACCGACTGGGGCGGCGACGGCAGTCCGGCGGCACGGGCGGCGAGCACGATCCGTGAACGCGCCCAGTCGAGGCCCCGGTCGTCGCGGACCCCCAGTTCGGCCCGGAGATCGGCCTCGCCCAGCGAGATGCCGTGCACCGCCGGGTGGGCGGAGGCGATGGCGTAGGCGTGTTCGATACCGAGGGCCGATTCCAGGAGGGCGTACAGGGGTGGTGCGCCGCCACCGGTGCCGGGGGAGGTCTCGGCGACGTGGACGAGCCGGCCGGGGGAGGTGACCTTGGGCAGCCGCAGGCCGGACAGGCCCGGCAGCGCGGACACGCTCTTCAGGTCGAGCGCGGCCCACGGGCCGTCCAGGGCGTTCACCCGGACATGGACGGGAACCGGCTGCCGGTCCGCGAGCAGATCGGCCGTGGCGGCACGGGCGTACTCCTTGCGGTCCGGGGCGACCGCGTCCTCCAGGTCGATCACCACCACGTCGGCCCCGCAGCCGAGCGCCTTGGCAACCGTCGACGGACGGTCCCCGGGGGCGTACAGCCAGGTCAGCGGGGTCACAGGGCGCCCTCCTCGCGCAGTCCCGCGACCTCCGCCGGGGTCAGGCCCAGCTCGGTGAGGACCGTCTCGGTGTCGGCGCCGTGCGGACGGCCGGCCCAGCGGATCGCGCCGGGTGTGGCCGACAGCCGGAAGAGCACGTTCTGCATCCGCAGCGGGCCCAGGTCCGGGTCGTCGACGGTGGTGATGGTGTCCAGGGCCGCGTACTGGGGATCGGTCATCACGTCCCGTACGTCCTGGATCGGGGCGACGGCGGCCTCCGCCTTCTCGAACGCGGCCAGCACGTCCGCGCGGGAGCGGGCGGCGATCCAGGAGCCGACCGCCTCGTCGAGGACGTCGGTGTGCCGGGCCCGGTCGGCGCCGGTCGCGAACCACGGTTCGTCGATCAGCTCGGGCCTGCCGACGAGCCGCATCACGCGCTCGGCGACCGACTGCGCGGAGGTGGAGACGGCGACCCAGTTGCCGTCGGCGGTGCGGTAGGTGTTGCGCGGGGCGTTGTTCGCGGAGCGGTTGCCGGTCCGCTCCTGGACGTGGCCCAGCTGGTCGTACCAGGTGGGGTGCGGGCCGAGGACCGTGAGGATCGGCTCGATCAGCGCCATGTCGACGACCTGGCCCTCGCCGGTGCGGTCGCGGGCGGCGAGGGCGGTCATGACCGCGTATGCCGTCGCCAGGCCCGCGATCGAGTCGGCGAGGCCGAACGGCGGGAGGGTGGGCGGTGCGTGTGGTTCGCCGGTGATCGCGGCGAACCCGCTCATCGCCTCGGCGAGCGTGCCGAAGCCGGGCCGGTGCGCGTAGGGCCCGAACTGGCCGAACCCGGTGACCCGGGTGAGGACGAGCCGGGGGTTGGCGGCCGACAGCTCGGACCAGCCGAGGTCCCACTTCTCCAGGGTGCCGGGGCGGAAGTTCTCCACGATCACGTCGGCGGACTCGGCGAGCCGCAGCAGGGTGCGGCGGCCGCCCGGCCTGGACAGGTCGAGGGTGATGGTCCGTTTGTTGCGGCCGAGGAACTTCCACCACAGGCCGACCCCGTCCTTCGACGGGCCGTGGCCGCGCGACGGGTCCGGTCGGGTCGGGTGCTCGACCTTGACGACGTCGGCGCCGAAGTCACCGAGGAAGGTGGCGGCGAGCGGGCCCGCGAAGAGGGTGGCGAGATCGAGGACGCGCACACCGGAGAGGGGGGCGGTGCGGCTCGCGGTGTGGGTTTCGGAGAGGGGAGTGGCGTGGGCGTCGTGGAGGGGAGTGGCGTGGGCGTCGGACGGGGGAGCGGGCTGGTTCATGACGTGTACCGGTTCTCGATCTCCGTGCGGTACGGCATCGACGCCGACGCGCCCTCCCGCTGTACCGACAGCGCGGCGGCCGCGGCGGCCCAGCGCAGGGCGTCCGGCATCGGGCGGCCCTCGGTGAGCGCCACGGCCAGGGCGCCGACGAAGGTGTCACCGGCGCCGGTCGAGTCGACGGCGGTGACCCGCGGCGCGGGGACGGTGACCGGTTCGGCGCCGCGGACGGCGTGCAGGCTGCCGGCCGCGCCGAGGGTGATGACGACCTCCGGGACATGTTCGAGCAGCGCGGTCGCCGCCTCGCGGGGGTCGGTGCGGCCGGTGAGCCCTGCGGCCTCGTGCTCGTTGGGCACCAACAGGTCGACGGAGGCGAGGAGTTCGTCGGGAAGCGGTCTCGCCGGGGCCGGGGTGAGGATCGTACGGACACCGTGGGCGCGGGCGGCGCGCGCTCCACCGAGGACCGCGGTGAGCGGGATCTCCAGCTGGAGCAGCAGCGCGTCGGCCGAGGCGATCAGGCCCTCGTCGCCCGCGGCGAGATGGTCGACGGTGCCGTTGGCGCCGGGGATCACGACGATCGCGTTGCCGCCCTCGTCGTCCACCACGATGTGGGCGGTGCCGGACGGGCCGTCGACCGTCTGGAGGAGGTCCGTGTCGACGCCGGAGTGTTCGAGGGCGGAGCGCAGCTGGGTGCCGAAGCCGTCGTTGCCGACGGCGCCGACCATCGACACCCTGGCACCCGCGCGGGCGGCGGCGATCGCCTGGTTGGCGCCCTTGCCGCCGGGGATCGTACGGAACTCCCGGCCCGTCACGGTCTCTCCGCGCCGGGGGGCCTTCTCGACGTAGGCGACGAGGTCCATGTTGATGCTGCCGAGTACGGCGATATGGGTCATGGGCTGGATGTCTCCGGGTGGGTGAGGTCGGCGGTGAGGTCGGCCAGGGTGTCGAAGCCGACGCCGTTGAAGTCGCCGACGGAGGTGGACAGTCGGTTCTTCAGCGGGGCGGTCCAGCGGTCGGGCAGGGCGTGCGGGGAACCGGCCAGCAGGGCGGCGATGCTGCCGGTCGTGGCGCCGTTGGAGTCGGTGTCCCAGCCGCCGGACACGGCACGGCAGATGGCGCCGGAGAAGTCGCCGTCGGCATGGGTGAGCGCGGCGGCGATCAGCGCGGTGTTGGGGATGGCGCTGACCCAGTGGTGGGCGGCGTGGTGGGCGTGGAGTGCGTCCACGACGTCGTCGAAGTCCTCGTGGGACTCGGCGAGTCGGACCGCGTGGGTGATCGCGTCCGCGAGGCGGGAGCGGGGTGGGATCACCGCCAGGCCCGTGCGCAGGGCGGTGTGGACGTCGGCGGTGCCGGTGGCGGCGGTCGCGATGGTGGCCGCGGTGAACATCGCCGCGTAGACGCCGTTGGCGGTGTGGGTGAGGACGGCGTCGCGGTGGGCCTGTGCGGCGGCGGCCTCCGGGGCGCCGGGGTTGGTCCAGCCGTGCACGTCGGCGCGGATCAGGGCGCCGATCCACTCGCGGAAGGGGTTGCGGTGGCGGGCGGTGTGCGGGGGTTCGATGCCGGAGAGGAGGTTGCGGTAGGCGACGCGTTCCGCGGTGAAGGTGCGGCCGGCGGGGAGTTCGTCGAGCCAGAGGCGGGCGACGTCCGTGGTGGTGAAGTCCCTGCCGTGGCGTTGGAGCAGGAGGAGGTTGAGGAGGGGGTAGTTGAGGTCGTCGTCCTCGGGCATGCCGTCGATGTTCTCGGCGAGGGAGGTGGGGGCGGAGCGGCGGTTCCAGGGGTACGCGGTCGTGAGGGGCTCGGGGACGCCCTTGGCCGTGAAGTACGTGGTGAGGGGCCAGTTGCCGGTGGACCGGGCGAGTTGGCGGATGCCGGTGAGGGGGAGTTTCTCCACCGGCTTGCCGAGGAGGCATCCGGCGGCTCGGCCCAGCCAGGCTGCGTGGAGGCGAGCGCGGTGGGTTTCGCCTACCGGCGCTTGCCGGGTGCCGCCGCGCCCACCCTCCCCCACTCCCGGCTTCGCTCGAGCGGGGGGACCCCCGTCGCCCCAGCGGCACGACTGCCCGCAGCTCTGCCTGATTGCCTCCAGGTCTGTGGGTTCGTGGTCCGTCAGTTTGCTGGGGAGGTCGGTGAGTTCGTCGAGGAGGTCCGTTGCCAGGAGGCGGAGGTAGCGGGAGGCGGGGGTGGGGGACGCGCCGGCCCGGGGTGGGGCCGGATGGCCGCCCGCCGCCGTCCAGCGGTCGGCGATCTTCGACGGCTCCCGGCCGTCCAGGGTCGCCTGGTGGAGTTCGTGGCCGATCAGGTCTTCCGGCTGGACCCAGGTCAAGCGGAGCATGCGGTGCCTCCCATGGCAGTGAACAACTGCTCGTGGGTACGGCGCCGGAGCACATCCCGTTTGAAGATCTCACCCGTGATTTCGCACAGGGTGCGCGCCGGCTCCCACAGGTCGAGGCGGCTCGCCTCGGAGACGGCCTTCGACCAGTCGCCGGGGACCGGGGAACCGAGGGCGCCGGCGATCGCGCCGGCCATCGTGGCGATGGAGTCGCAGTCGCGGCCGTAGTTCACCGAGCCCAGGACCGCCTGGCGGAAGTCGCCGCCGGAGACGACCAACATCCCGAGCGCCACGGGGAGTTCCTCGATCGCGTGCAGCCGGGAGGGGCGACGGGCGCCGAGGGAGGGGGAGCGGTAGTCGGGGCCGACCGTGTCGTACGGGGTCACCGCCGCCCGTAGCGGTGCCAGCGCCGACTCGAAGTCCCGGTGCCGGGACGCCTCCTCGCACACCGCCTCGATCGCCGCCCGCGTGCCGTCCTTCGCCAGGGAGAGACAGGTGGCGACAACCGAGTCGGGGGTCGCGCCCGGGGTGCACGCCGCCGCTACCGCCGCCGCGAAGACACCCGCCGCCTCACGGCCGTACGACGACTGGTGGGCGCCCGCGATCTCCAGGGCCTCCGTGTACGCGCCCGCCGGGTTCGCCGCGTTGACCAGGCCGACCGGTGCCATGTACATCGCGGCACCGCAGTTGACGATGTTGCCGACACCCGCCTCGCGGGGGTCGATGTGGCCGTAGTGGAGGCGGGCCACCAGCCACTTCTCGGCGAGGAAGACGCGGTGCAGCGGAAGCGCCTCGGCCTCCAGCTCCGGGATCCAGCGCGGGGTGGTCATCAGGTCGGGGACCAGGTGCTCGGCGATCGCGTACGCGTCGAGGTGGTCGCGGACCCGGGCGTAGACCCGTACCAGCGCATGGGTCAGCAGGGTGTCGTCGGTGACGTGCCCGTCGCCCTTGTGGTACGGGGCGATGGGGCGGGCCGTGCGCCAGGCGTCGCCGTTCCAGGGGCCGACGACGCCGTGGACGCGGCCGCCGTGCCGTTCGGTGATCTGCTCCGGGCTGTAGCCCTCGACGGGGCCGCCGAGGGCGTCGCCGACGGCGGCGCCCACGAGGGCCTCCGTGATCCGTTCGTCCAGGTCGGCTCCATGGGTTTCCGCTGCTTTGGATTCTTTGGGCGTCATGCCCCGAATCATCCTCCGGTGGGGGCCGGTTGTGCGGCTACGAGGAGTTCGGCGAGTTCCACCAGGTCGGTGCCGGTGAGACGGGGGAGCGCGCAGCCGGAGAGGGTGCGGCAGGTGTCCCGCCAGGACGCCGGGATCGCGGCGCCGCCGCCGAGGGCGCCGGTGAGCGCGCCGGCCAGCGCGGGTGCCGAGTCGGCGAGCCGGGACAGACAGACGGCGGCCGGTACGGCGACGGCGATCCGGCCGCGGGCCGCGGTGGACAGGGCGAGGGCGACGGGGACGGTCTCGGCGGCGGCGATGCCGTAGCTGTAGACGTGGTCGACGATCTGGTGCTCCAGGAGGGGGACGAGGGAGAACGCGTCGTCCGCCGTCCGTGCCAGGGCCAGTGCGTGGCGGGCGTTGCGGCCGATCTCGGTCGCCTCGGGGAGTTCGGCGAGCGCGGCTCGTACGCAGGTGTCCACGTCGGCGCCGGTGAGTGCGAGGGAGAGCGCGGCGGCCATCGCTCTGGCGCCGTGCACACCGTCGCCGTCCTGGGTGTAGCGGGCGTCGAACTCGGCCAGTTCGGCGGCGAGTCGGGGGTCGCCGGGGTGGGCGACGGCGAGCACACAGGCGCGGACGCAGGCGGCGTCGTCGAAGTAGTGCGGGTTGTCGTGGCCGGTGGCGGGTGGGCGCAGGCCCGCGGCGAGGTTGCCGAGACCGGCCCGTACGGAGATACGGGCGCGCAGGGGGAGTACGGCGGACTCGACCTCGGGGGCGCGGTCCGCGGCGGCGGCGACCTCGCTCGCGACGGCGTTCCAGGTCAGGTCGATGGCGGCGCGCATGCGGCGGGCGCGGCTGAGGTCGGCGAGTACGGAGTCGTCGCCGGCGCGCAGGACCGCCTCCGCGGCGAAGACCGCCCATTCGGCGTCGTCGGAGGGGCCCAGGCGGAGGGGCTCGGGGGGTTGGTTGAGGGCGATGGGGACGGGGAGGGTGGTGGTGGCGTTGTGCTCGGCGAAGGTGTCGAGTTCTCGGGTGAGTCTTCGTGTCCACTCGGGCATGCGGGTGGCTCTGTGGCGGGCGGCCGGCCAGCCGGCGGCGTCGCCTGCGGCCAGGCCCAGGAGGAGGCCCTCGACTCTGTTGCCGGGGTCGGCGGCGGCGTGGGTGTCGGCCCCGGCCCCGGTTCTGGCCTCGGCTTCGCCTTCGGCCCCTGGGTTCCCACCCGCACCACCCGTGCGGGTTTCGATGTCGGGTGCGGGTGGCCCCTGTGGGGCGGGTCCGCCGTCGGCGGCTGCGGGTCCGTGGTTTTCGTTGGCCGCTGGGCCGTGGTTTTCGTGGGGGTTGGTCGGGGAGTCGGTCCAGGGGGCCGGGGGTGTCATGCGACCACCTCTTTGAGGCTCTGGTCTTCTTCCACGTCCGGGGTGAGGAGGTCCGCCACGTCCAGGACGTGGTGGCCGGACATTGACGGGAGGCAGCTGCCCCTTGCCGGGCCGATCGCCGCCGCCCAGTCGGGCGGGATGGCCGACACACCCCGGGTCGCGCCCGCCAGGGCGCCCGCCACCGCCGCCGTGGTGTCGGCGTCGCGGCCCATGTTGACCGCCGTGAGCACCGCCTCCCCGAAGTCGCCGTCGGCCGCCGCGTACGCGCCGAAGGCCAGGGCGACCGCCTCGGGTGCGAGGTCGGTCCAGGGGTAGCCGCCGATCACCACCGCGGAGCGGACGGCGCGTTCGCCGCGGTGGGCGACCGCGACCGCGCGGCGCAGTGAACGGGCGGTCCAGGAGTCGTCGGGGACGACGGCGAGCGCGGCGGCGACGACCGCGATGGTGGGCGCCCCGCCCATCGCCGCGGCGACCCCGGCCGCGACCGCCTGGCCGCCGTAGATGCCCTCTCCCTCGTGGCTGACCGAGCCGTCGATCGCGACCAGGCGGGCCGCCTCGGCCGGGCGCCCCGCGGCGAAGACACCGAAGGGCGCCGCCCGCATGGCGAGTCCGTCGCTCCAGGCGTGCCGGTGCTGGGCGGAGATGGGGGCGGCGAGACCGCGGCGCAGGTTCTCCAGCGTGCCCCGTTCGCTGAACCCGGCGCCGCGGAACGGCCCCTCCGCGCGGTCCGCGATCCAGGCGTGCCAGGCCGCCTCGGCATGCGCGGGCGTGAGCGCGGAGCCGTGCCGGGCGAGCAGCAGCCCCGAGAAGATCGCGTACTCGGTGTCGTCGGTACCGGCGGGCCGGTCGACGACGTAGCCGGTGATACGGCCCCAGCGGGCCCGGATCTCGGAGGGCTTCAGGTTCTCCGCGGGAGCCCCGAGGGCGTCCCCGACAGCCAGGCCGAGCAGTGCGCCGCGCGCCCGCTCACGGATTTCGGCGGCGTTCCCGGGGGCCGGGACCGAGGGAACGCAGGCGATGGATGCCATGGCGGCCTCTCCTCTCAGGGTTCTGGGAACCCATTTGCGGAACTGTCCCCGGTGCGCCGGGCCACGCAGCCTCAGGAGCCCCAGCGTCACCCGGTCGACATATGAGCGCCATGATCAACAAACGAGCAAAGAAGGTAAAGCCGCAGGTTAGTCCAGCCTTTCCTTGCTGGCGGGCGGATGATCGCGGGCGTACTCTGGTCGGAGTCAAGAAATGGAATCAGTCTAGATTTGCGATCTGGGGGACCCGGCATGGCCATCATCGAGACCGAGGCGACGCTCCACGAGGCGCACCGCGACAACCACACGCACCGCGATGTGAGCGGCGGCTGGCTGCGCCCGGCCGTCTTCGGTGCCATGGACGGTCTCGTCTCCAACCTCGCCCTGATGACCGGCGTCGCGGGCGGCTCCGCCGGGCAGCAGGCCATCGTGCTGACCGGCCTCGCGGGCCTGACCGCGGGCGCCTTCTCCATGGCCGCCGGTGAGTACACCTCCGTCGCCTCGCAGCGCGAGCTGGTCGAGGCCGAGCTGGCCGTCGAGCGCCGGGAGCTGCGCAAGCACCCCAAGGACGAGGAGGCCGAGCTCGCCGCGCTCTACGTGGGGCGCGGGGTCGAGCCGGCGCTCGCCCGCGAGGTCGCCCGGCAGCTGTCGGAGGATCCCGAGCAGGCGCTGGAGATCCACGCCCGCGAGGAGCTGGGCATCGATCCCGGCGAGCTGCCCTCGCCGCTGCTGGCCGCCGTGTCGAGCTTCGGCGCGTTCGCGCTCGGCGCGCTGCTGCCCGTACTGCCGTATCTGCTCGGTGCCACCGTGCTGTGGCCGGCCGTGCTCGCGGCCCTGCTCGGGCTGTTCGGCTGCGGTGCCGTCGTGGCCAGGGTGACCGCGCGGACCTGGTGGTTCAGCGGTCTGCGGCAGCTCGCGCTGGGGGGTGCCGCGGCCGGTGTGACATACGCCCTGGGCAGCCTGTTCGGAACGGCTGTAGGGTAACGCGGCTGGAACATATGCATTGAGCCGCATAGGTAGCCGTTACTCGCTGGTTTCGAGCGATTAACCAATGGGCATGAGCCGTAAGCACTGTGGGCAATGAAGCCCGCAGTGTGCCGGTGGGGCAGGCGACGACGCCCGCCCCTCCTCTCTCGGGCCGACGGACATCGATCTGTTCACGTCGGCCCCCGCAAACCTCCGCCGCCGAGCGCGGTGTCCGATGTCGCGTACCCCCGTGGCGTCCCGCATGTTGGAACGGTCTATCCCGCTTCCCGAGAATCGTTCCATCATGTAACCTGCACGAAATTTTGCACTCTCGCAGAGGGCCAACGTCGTCCCTACGCACCTCCCCAGCGCCGAAAGGCCTGGTGGCAACCCCCAGCCAGATGACGACGACGGGAGAGCCGATGCGTACGCCGCACCAGCCGTCCCAGCACTCCGGGAATGGCCAGAACTGGTCCTTCATGGATGCTCGCCCTGCCGCGCAGGGAATGTACGACCCCCGTAACGAGCACGACGCGTGCGGCGTCGGTTTCGTGGCCACCCTCACCGGCGAGGCGAGCCACACGCTGGTGGAGCAGGGCCTGACGGTGCTGCGCAACCTGGAGCACCGGGGTGCCACCGGCTCCGAGCCCGACTCGGGCGACGGCGCCGGCATTCTCTCCCAGGTGCCCCACGCGTTCTTCCGCGAGGTGGCCGAATTCGAGCTGCCCGCCGCCGGTGCCTACGCCGTGGGTATCGCCTTCCTGCCGAACGCCACCACGGACGAGGCCGTCTCACAGATCGAGACGCTCGCCGTCGACGAGGGCCTGACCGTCCTCGGCTGGCGCGACGTCCCCGTCGCCCCCGAACTGCTCGGCGCCACCGCCCGCTCGACCATGCCCGCCTTCCGGCAGATCTTCGTGGGCGACGGCACCAGCACCGGCATCGACCTCGACCGCAAGGCGTTTGTGCTGCGCAAGCGCGCCGAACGCGAGGCGGGCGTCTACTTCCCGTCGCTGTCCGCGCGGACCATCGTCTACAAGGGCATGCTGACCACCGGCCAGCTGGAGCCCTTCTTCCCGGACCTGTCCGACCGCCGGTTCGCCTCCGCGATCGCGCTCGTCCACTCCCGCTTCTCGACGAACACGTTCCCGTCGTGGCCGCTGGCCCACCCGTACCGGTTCGTCGCGCACAACGGTGAGATCAACACCGTCAAGGGCAACCGCAACTGGATGCGCGCCCGTGAGTCGCAGCTGGTGTCCGATCTGTTCGGTTCCGATGGGTCCGACGGCAAGGCGCTTGAGCGGGTCTTCCCGGTCTGCACCCCGGACGCCTCCGACTCGGCCTCCTTCGACGAGGTGCTCGAACTGCTGCACCTCGGCGGCCGTTCGCTGCCGCACTCCGTGCTGATGATGATCCCGGAGGCGTGGGAGAACCACGACTCCATGGACCCGGCCCGCCGCGCCTTCTACCAGTTCCACGCCACGATGATGGAGCCCTGGGACGGCCCGGCCTGTGTCACCTTCACCGACGGCACCCAGGTCGGCGCGGTCCTCGACCGCAACGGACTGCGCCCCGGCCGCTACTGGGTCACCGACGACGGCCTCGTCGTCCTCGGCTCCGAGGTCGGCGTCCTCGACATCGACCCCGCCAAGGTCGTCCGCAAGGGCCGCCTCCAGCCCGGCCGGATGTTCCTCGTCGACACCGCCGAGCACCGGATCATCGAGGACGACGAGATCAAGGCCGAACTCGCCGCCGAGCACCCCTACGGGGACTGGCTCGAAGCCGGCGAGATCGAGCTGGGCGACCTGCCCGAGCGCGAGCACATCGTCCACACCCACGCCTCGGTCACCCGCCGCCAGCAGACCTTCGGATACACCGAGGAGGAGCTGCGCGTTCTGATCGCGCCGATGGCCAAGGCCGGCGCCGAGCCGATCGGCTCCATGGGCACCGACTCGCCCATCGCCGCCCTCTCCGAGCGCCCCCGGCTGCTCTTCGACTACTTCACCCAGCTGTTCGCCCAGGTCACCAACCCGCCGCTGGACGCCATCCGCGAGGAACTGGTCACCTCCCTGCGCTCGTCGCTGGGCCCCCAGGGCAACCTGCTCGACCCGACCGCCGCCGCCTGCCGGTCCGTCCTGCTGCCCTTCCCGGTGATCGACAACGACGAGCTGGCCAAGCTCATCCACGTCAACGCCGACGGCGACATGCCCGGCTTCAAGGCCGCCACCCTGTCCGGCCTCTACCGGGTCTCCGGCGGTGGCGACTCCCTCGCCGCCCGTATCGCGGAGATCTGCACCGAGGCCGACGCCGCCATAGAGAACGGCGCGCGGCTCATCGTCCTGTCGGACCGGCACTCCGACGCCGAGCACGCGCCGATCCCGTCGCTGCTGCTCACCTCCGCCGTTCACCACCACCTCATCCGCACCAAGCAGCGCACCCAGGTGGGCCTGCTGGTCGAGGCCGGTGACGTCCGCGAGGTCCACCACGTCGCCCTGCTCATCGGCTACGGCGCCGCCGCGGTCAACCCGTACCTCGCGATGGAGTCCGTCGAGGACCTGGTCCGCGCCGGCACCTTCCTGCCCGGCATGGAGGCCGAGCAGGCCATCCGCAACCTGATCTACGCCCTCGGCAAGGGCGTCCTCAAGGTCATGTCCAAGATGGGCATCTCCACCGTCGCCTCCTACCGCGGCGCCCAGGTCTTCGAGGCCGTCGGTCTCGACCAGGGCTTCGTCGAGCAGTACTTCAACGGCACCGCCACCAAGATCGGCGGCATCGGCATCGACGTCGTCGCCAAGGAGGTCGCCGCCCGGCACGCCAAGGCGTACCCCGCCTCCGGCATCGCGCCCGCGCACCGGGCGCTGGACATCGGCGGCGAGTACCAGTGGCGCCGCGAGGGCGAGCCGCACCTGTTCGACCCCGAGACCGTCTTCCGCCTCCAGCACTCCACCCGCAGCGCGCGCTACGACATCTTCAAGAAGTACACCGAGCGCGTGAACGAGCAGTCCGAGCGGCTGATGACGCTGCGCGGCATGTTCGGCCTCACCTCGGGCCGGGACCCGATCCCGCTGGACGAGGTCGAGCCGGTCGAGGAGATCGTCAAGCGCTTCTCCACCGGTGCCATGTCGTACGGCTCCATCTCCAAGGAGGCGCACGAGACCCTCGCCATCGCCATGAACCAGCTGGGCGGCAAGTCCAACACCGGTGAGGGCGGCGAGGACGCGGACCGGCTGTACGACCCGGCCCGCCGCTCCTCCATCAAGCAGGTCGCCTCCGGCCGCTTCGGTGTCACCAGCGAGTACCTGGTCAACGCGGACGACATCCAGATCAAGATGGCCCAGGGCGCCAAGCCCGGCGAGGGCGGCCAGCTGCCCGGTCACAAGGTGTACCCGTGGGTGGCGAAGACCCGGCACTCGACGCCGGGCGTGGGCCTCATCTCCCCGCCGCCGCACCACGACATCTACTCCATCGAGGACCTGGCCCAGCTGATCCACGACCTGAAGAACGCGAACCCGCAGGCGCGGATCCACGTGAAGCTGGTCTCCGAGGTCGGCGTCGGCACGGTCGCGGCCGGTGTGTCCAAGGCGCACGCGGACGTGGTGCTCATCTCCGGCCACGACGGTGGTACGGGTGCCTCGCCGCTGACGTCGCTGAAGCACGCCGGCGGACCCTGGGAGCTGGGGCTCGCCGAGACGCAGCAGACCCTGCTGCTCAACGGCCTGCGCGACCGGATCGTCGTCCAGACCGACGGCCAGCTGAAGACCGGCCGCGACGTCGTCATCGCCGCGCTGCTCGGCGCCGAGGAGTTCGGTTTCGCGACCGCGCCGCTCGTCGTCTCCGGCTGCGTCATGATGCGCGTCTGTCACCTGGACACCTGTCCGGTCGGCATCGCGACCCAGAACCCGGTCCTGCGGGACCGCTTCTCCGGCAAGGCCGAGTACGTCGTCAACTTCTTCCGGTTCATCGCCGAAGAGGTCCGCGAACTCCTCGCCGAGCTGGGCTTCCGCACCATCGAGGAGGCCGTCGGCCACGCCGAGGTCCTCGACGTCACCCGCGCGGTCGACCACTGGAAGGCACAGGGCCTGGACCTGGAGCCGCTGTTCCACGTGCCCGACCTGCCCGAGGGCGCCGTACGCCACCAGCTGATCGAGCAGGACCACGGACTGGCGAAGGCGCTCGACAACGAGCTGATCAAGCTGGCCGCGGACGCGCTCGCCGCCGACAGCGCGACCGACGCACAGCCGGTCCGCGCCCAGGTCGCGATCCGCAACATCAACCGCACGGTCGGCACCATGCTCGGCCACGAGGTGACCAAGAAGTTCGGCGGCGCCGGACTGCCCGACGACACCGTCGACATCACCTTCACCGGCAGCGCCGGCCAGTCCTTCGGCGCCTTCGTCCCGCGCGGCATCACGCTGCGCCTGGAGGGCGACGCCAACGACTACGTCGGCAAGGGCCTCTCCGGCGGCCGGGTGATCGTCCGCCCCGACCGGGGCGCCGACCACCTCGCCGAGTACTCGACGATCGCGGGCAACACCATCGCCTACGGCGCGACCGGCGGCGAGCTGTTCCTGCGCGGACGTACGGGCGAACGCTTCTGCGTGCGCAACTCCGGCGCGCTGGTGGTCTCC
This sequence comes from Streptomyces sp. NPDC088387, assembly GCF_044753385.1. Taxonomy (NCBI): domain Bacteria; kingdom Bacillati; phylum Actinomycetota; class Actinomycetes; order Kitasatosporales; family Streptomycetaceae; genus Streptomyces; species Streptomyces sp. NPDC088387. The sequence goes on along the minus strand of NZ_JBIVNC010000001.1, from coordinate 218,162 downwards.
GAGGGCGTCGGCGACCACGGCTGCGAGTACATGACCGGCGGTCACGCGGTCGTCCTCGGCGAGACCGGCCGCAACTTCGCGGCCGGCATGTCCGGCGGCATCGCCTACGTCATCGACCTCGACCCGGACAACGTCAACACCGGCAACCTGGACGCCGTACAGGCCCTCGACGACGCCGACAAGCAGTGGCTGCACGACGTGGTGCGCCGCCACGCCGAGGAGACCGGCTCGACGGTCGCCGAGAAGCTGCTCGCCGACTGGGACGCGTCGGCGGAGCGCTTCACCAAGATCATCCCCCGTACGTACAAGGCAGTGCTCGCCGCCAAGGACGCCGCCGAGCAGGCGGGACTCTCCGAGTCCGAGATCACCGAGAAGATGATGGAGGCGGCGATCAATGGCTGACCCGAAGGGCTTTCTGAACCACGGCCGCGAGGTCGCCACCTCCCGCCCCGTCGACGTACGCCTCAAGGACTGGAACGAGGTCTACGTCCCCGGCTCCCTGCTGCCGATCATCAGCAAGCAGGCCAGCCGCTGCATGGACTGCGGCATCCCGTTCTGTCACAACGGCTGTCCGCTCGGGAACCTCATCCCCGAGTGGAACGACTACGCCTACCGCGAGGACTGGGGCGCCGCCTCCGAGCGGCTGCACGCGACCAACAACTTCCCGGAGTTCACCGGTCGCCTCTGCCCCGCGCCCTGCGAGTCGGCGTGTGTGCTCGGCATCAACCAGCCCGCCGTCACCATCAAGAACGTCGAGGTCTCCATCATCGACAAGGCGTGGGAGACCGGGGACGTCGCCCCGCAGATCCCCGAGCGCCTGTCGGGCAAGACGGTCGCGGTCATCGGCTCGGGACCCGCCGGTCTCGCCGCCGCCCAGCAGCTCACCCGGGCCGGCCACACCGTCGCCGTCTACGAGCGCGCGGACCGCATCGGCGGGCTGCTGCGGTACGGCATCCCCGAGTTCAAGATGGAGAAGCGGCACATCAACCGGCGGATCGAGCAGATGCGCGCCGAGGGCACCCGCTTCCGTACCGGCATCGAGATCGGCCGCGACCTCAGGGCGACCGACCTGCGCAAGCGCTACGACGCCGTGGTCATCGCCGCGGGTGCCACCACCGCCCGCGATCTGCCGGTCCCCGGCCGTGAGCTCAAGGGCATCCACCAGGCGATGGAGTACCTGCCGCTGGCCAACAAGGTCCAGGAGGGCGACTACGTCTCCCCGCCGATCACCGCCGAGGGCAAGCACGTCGTCGTCATCGGCGGCGGCGACACCGGCGCCGACTGCGTGGGCACCGCCCACCGCCAGGGCGCGGCCTCGGTGACGCAGCTGGAGATCATGCCCCGTCCGGGCGAGGAGCGGAACGAGGTCGCCCACCCGTGGCCGACCTTCCCCATGCTCTACAAGGTCACCTCCGCGCACGAGGAGGGCGGCGAGCGCGTCTACTCGGTCTCGACCACCCACTTCGAGGGCGACGAGGACGGCAACGTCCAGTGGCTGCACCTCAGCGAGGTCGAGTTCATCGAGGGGAAGCTGACCCCGAAGCCGGGCTCGGAGCGCAAGATCCCGGCCCAGCTGGTCACCCTCGCCATGGGCTTCACCGGCACCGACCGCGAGAACGGCCTGGTCGAGCAGTTCGCCCTGGACCTCGACGAGCGGGGCAACGTCGCCCGCGACGCCGAGTACCAGACCAACGTCCCCGGTGTGTTCGTCGCCGGTGACGCCGGCCGCGGCCAGTCCCTCATCGTGTGGGCGATCGCGGAGGGCCGCTCGGCCGCCCGCGGCGTCGACCGCTTCCTCACGGGCGCCAGCGACCTGCCGGCCCCCATCCGTCCGACGGACCGCGCCCTGATGGTCTGACGGACCCCCACAGGCCTCCCGTACAACGGCGTACGGGCGGGATGTCGGGGGGACGTCCCACCGGGACGTCCCCCCACAGCACCCGCAGACGGCGTCTGCCCCCACGTCCCCGACCGGACCCGGGCAGACGCCGCCTCTTTTTGCCCGCCGCCGTTCGTCTGTGACCGTTCTCGCCGACTTCGGGAGTGTCGCGGCGGGTGGGGCGTACGCTCGCGGCTTCCGGTGGGGGACCGAGGGGAGCGGGCGTGGCGGCGATCAGTCTGAGCAAGGTCGAGGAGGCCGCCCCCGGGCTGGTCAGCCTGTACAAGAGCGCCGGCGCGGCCGTGGAGCGGCACGGCCTCGACGGGCAGCGGGCCGCCGTGTATCTCGTGGTCGACCACTCCGGTTCCATGCGGCCGTACTACAAGGACGGCAGTGTGCAGGCCCTCGCCGATCGGGTGCTGAGTCTGTCCGCGCAGCTGGACGACGACGGCCGCGTACCCCTGGTGTTCTTCTCCACCGGTATCGACGCCGTCACCGAGATCGCGCTCGCGGACCATCACGGCCGTGTGGAACGGATCGTGGCCGGGCTCGGGCACATGGGCCGCACCAACTACCACCTGGCCATGGACACCGTGATCGATCACTACCTCGACAGCGGCTCCACCGACCCCGCCCTGGTGGTCTTCCAGACCGACGGAGGCCCCACGCAGCGGTTCGCCGCCGAGCGGTATCTGTGCCGGGCGGCCGGGCTGCCGCTGTTCTGGCAGTTCATCGGGTTCGGGGATCCGACGAACCACCAGTTCGACTTCCTGCGCCGGCTCGACGAACTCGCCGTCCCGGGGCTGCGGGTCGTCGACAACGCCGGGTTCTTTCCGGCGGGCACGGATCCGATGAAGCTGTCCGACGCCGAGTTGTACGACCGTCTGCTGGGGGAGTTTCCGGAGTGGCTGGTGGCGGCGCGGGGGGTTGGGATCCTGCCCCGAGGTGGTGGGGATTCGCTGTCCTGAGGTGGTGGGAGAAAGGGGCTCACCCGCTTGCCGGCACCGTTGGCCCGGCCCCCGGGGGCGTGACAGTCTGAGGGGATTCCGACGGGGAGGCGACGGCTTATGGACGGCGCGGGATCGGTGAACGGGGCGGCGGAGAGCGGCGGTTCCGGGGCGGACGGTGCTGTCGGTTCCGGGGTGGCGGAGAGTGCGGGGGCGGCGGGGCGCAGGGGGTCGCTTCCGCGGGGGGAGCGGCTGGCCGACTGGGCCGACGGGCGGCTCGGCATCTACGGTCTGGCCAAGGCCAACATGCGCAAGGTCTTTCCCGACCACCCGTCGTTCCTGCTCGGCGAGATCTGCCTGTACAGCTTCATCGTGCTGATCCTCACCGGCACCTATCTGACGCTCTTCTTCGAGCCGAGCATGGTCGAGGTGGTGTACGACGGCTCCTACGAGCCGCTCAACGGCGTCCTGATGACCCGCGCCTTCGAGTCCACCCTGGAGATCAGCTTCGACGTACGCGGTGGGCTGCTGATCCGGCAGATCCACCACTGGGCCGCGCTGGTCTTCGTCACCGGCATGCTCGTGCACATGATGCGGGTGTTCTTCACCGGCGCCTACCGCAAGCCCCGCGAGGTCAACTGGCTGTTCGGCTGGACCCTGCTGTTCCTCGGCATCATCACCGGCCTGACCGGCTACTCGCTCCCCGACGACCTGCTGTCCGGCACCGGTGTGCGCTTCGCGCAGGGCGCCATCCTGTCGATCCCGATCGTCGGGACGTACATCTCGTTCTTCCTGTTCGGCGGCGAGTTCCCCGGCTTCGACATCATCCCGAGGTTCTTCCCGATCCATGTGCTGCTGCTGCCCGGGATCATGCTGGGCCTGGTCGCCGCCCATCTGATCCTGGTCTTCTACCACAAGCACACGCAGTTCCCCGGCCCCGGCAAGAAGCAGGAGTCGGTGGTCGGTATGCCCTTCCTGCCGGTCTACATGGCCAAGGCCGGCGGCTTCTTCTTCCTGGTCTTCGGCGTGCTCACGATCATGGGCGGCATCGCCCAGATCAACCCCGTCTGGGCCTTCGGCCCCTACCGCCCGGACCTCGTCACCACCGGCGCCCAGCCCGACTGGTACCTCGGCTTCTCCGAGGGGCTGATCCGGGTGATGCCGGGATGGGAGATCAACCTCTGGGGCCACACCCTCATCCCGGGTGTCTTCATCCCCTTCACCCTCTTCCCGGTCATCCTGCTCGCCATCGGCCTCTACCCGTTCGTCGAGTCCTGGATCACCGGCGACAAACGCGAACACCACCTCCTGGACCGGCCGCGCAACGCGCCCGTCCGCACCGGCCTCGGCGTCGCCTGGCTCAGCCTCTACGTCGTCCTGCTGATCGGCGGCGGCAACGACATCGTCGCCACCCATCTCCATCTGTCGATCAACGCCATCACATGGTTCGTCCGTGTCGGGTTCTTCGTCGTCCCCGTCCTCGCCTTCTACGTCACCAAACGGATCTGTCTCGCCCTCCAGCTCCGCGACCGCGACAAGGTGCTGCACGGCCGGGAGACCGGCACCATCAAACGGCTCCCGCACGGTGAGTTCATCGAGGTCCACGAGCCGCTCGCGCGGGACCAGCTGTACTCCCTCACCCAGCACGAGCAGCCGCGGGCCTACGAGATCGGCCCCCTCGTCGACGCCGGCGGCGTGCGGCGCCGGGTCACCGTGGCGCAGCGGGTACGGGCCCGGCTCGCCCGCGGCCTGTACGGACCGGACACCCACGTGCCGAAGCCGACGCCGGAGGAGTATCTGGAGCACCGCGCGCACGACGGTCACGACGATCACGGCGGTCATGGCGGTCATGGCGGTCAGGTCGGGCACTCGGCGCAGGAGGAGCTTCCGGAGCGGCCGGCGCAGGGCGAGCCCCAGGAAGTGACGGGCGGAGAGTCGCGGCACTGACTCACCCGCCTTCACCGAGCACGGCCGCCCTGCACTCCTGCGGCGAGCCCCAGGCGGTGCGCAGCGCGCGGGCCTTGGTCAGCCACAGGGACAGGTCGAACTCCGCCGTGTAGCCGATCGCGCCGTGCAGCTGCAACGCCGTACGGGCCGTGGTGTACGCCGCCTCGCAGGCGCTCACCTTGGCCGCGGCGAGGTCGGCCGGTGTCATCGTCACCGCGGCGCCGAACACCAGGGGGCGGGCGAACTCCAGCGCGATCCGCGCGTCCGCCAGCCGGTGTTTCACCGCCTGGAACGAGCCGATGGCGACCCCGAACTGCGTGCGCCGCCGCACATGTTCGACCGTCCGGTCGAGCAGCGCGAGCCCGACCCCGAGCGCCTGCGCGGCGGTGGCGAGCCGGGCCCAGGCGAGGGCGACCGCGGTGGCGGTGGCGATAGTGGTGGCGCCGGCCATGGGGGTGGCGGTGGCCGGCGCCGTGCTGGTGGCGGCGGTGGGTGTGCGCGTGGGCGGGTCGGTCGCGAGGAGTTCGCCGCCGGGGAGGAGTGGGGCCAGGCGCCGGGCGGGGTCCAGGGAGGGGCGGACCGGGCCGTGGCCGGGGGAGAGGCGCAGGGTCCGCGGGGTGAGGGCGAGGCGGAGATCCGCCGCGTCGGCGTCCAGCGCGCACGCCTGGGACGGTGGTGCGAGGGTCGCGAGGCTCTCTCCGGCCGCGAGGGACGGCAGCAGCCGCTTGGCCGGTGCCGGGTCCGGCAGCTCCGCGAGCAGCGCCGCCGCCGCGACCGTCTCCACCAGTGGGCCCGGCACCGCGTGGCGGCCCAGTTCGACGAAGGCGACGGCGAGTTCGACCGGCCGGGGGCCCAGACCGTCGTACGCCTCGGGGACGGCCAGCGCGAAGACACCCGCTTCGGCGATACGGGACCACAGCGCACGTCCGCGTGTGTGGTCGCCGCGGCTCCAGTCCCGGACCACCCCGGGTGTGTCGGCCGACGTCAGCAGCGCGTCCAGGGAGGCCGCGAAGGCGCTTTGTTCGGCGTCCGGGCGCAGGTGCATCAGCGGCGTCCCCTCGGCAGGCCGAGCAGCCGCTCGGCGATGATGTCCCGCTGGATCTCGTTGGTGCCCGCGTAGATCGGGCCGGCGAGTGCGAAGACGTACCGCTCCGCCCAGTCGTGGTCGGCCAACTCGCCCTCCTCGCCCAGCAGATCGAGGGCCGTCTCGTGCAGCGCAATGTCCAGCTCGGACCAGAACACCTTGTTCAGGCTGGACTCCGGGCCGAGTGGTTCCCCGGCCAGGAAGCGGGTGGCGGCGGCGTACGTGAACAGCTGGTACGCGCGTGCCCCCATGACGGCGTCGGCCACCCGGTCGCGGAGGGCCGCAGGGCCGCCCCGCTCCCGCCACAGCGCGGCCAGCCGGTCGGCGGCGGCGAGGAAACGGCCCGGGGAACGCAGCGTCAGCCCGCGTTCGTTGGCGGCCGTCGACATCGCGATCGGCCAGCCCCGGCCCGGCTCGCCGATGACGTCCTCGTCCGGCACGAAGACGTCGTCCAGGAACAGCTCCGCGAACGCGGGCCTGCCGTCCAGCCGGGCGATCGGCCGGACGGTGACACCCGGCGCGCGCAGGTCGAACATCAGATACGTCAGCCCCTGGTGCGGCTTCGGAGTGTCCGGCTCGCTGCGGAACAGGCCGAACGCGCGGTCCGCGAAAGCCGCCCGCGAGGACCACGTCTTGTGCCCGTCCAGCCGCCAGCCGCCGTCCGTGCGCCGCGCCCGCGACCGCAGCGACGCCAGGTCCGAACCCGCCTCCGGCTCCGACCACGCCTGCGCCCACACCACCTCGCCGGAGGCCATCGGGGGCAGCACACGGGCGCGCTGCTCCTCGGTGCCGTGGTCGAAGAGGGTCGGGGCGAGCAGACTGACGCCGTTCTGCCCGACGCGGCCCGGGGCGCCCGCCGCCCAGTACTCCTCCTCGAAGACCAGCCAGCGCATCAGATCCGCGTCCCGCCCCCCGAACCTGGCCGGCCAGGACACCACCGACCAGCGGTCCGCGGCCAGTTGTGCCTCCCACTCCCGATGCGCGGCGAAGCCCTCGGCGGTCTCCAGGGAGGGCAGCGGGGTGCGCGGCACGTGCGCGCGCAGCCATGCGCGGGCCTCGGCCCGGAACGCCTCGTCGGCAGGTGAGTGGGTGAGATCCACGGTCGCCGTCCTTCCCTAACAAGTGTTTGGTAGGTTACCGTGGCGCTATGACAATCGTCGAGAGTCCGGCCTACGTACCCGGCCACGGACTGCTGGCCGGACGCACCGCCGTGGTCACGGCGGCGGCCGGAGCCGGCATCGGCGGCGCGACCGCACGACGCCTCCTGGAGGAGGGCGCCCGCGTGCTGATCAGCGACGCCCACGCCCGGCGCCTCAAGGAGCACGAGGCACAGCTCGCCGGGGAGTTCGGCGCCGCGGTGACGGCCGTACGCTGCGACGTCACCGACGACACACAGGTGCGCGCACTGTTCGACGCGGCCGTGGAGGCGCACGGCCGGCTGGACGTCGTGGTCAACAACGCCGGACTCGGCGGCACCGCGGACCTCGCCGACATGACCGACGACCAGTGGTCGAACGTCCTCGACGTGACACTGAACGGCACGTTCCGCTGCCTGCGCGCCGCCCTGCGGATCCTGCGCGCCGCCGGCACCGGCGGAGTGGTCGTCAACAACGCCTCGGTGGTCGGCTGGCGCGCCCAGGCCGGACAGGCGCACTACGCGGCCGCGAAGGCCGGGGTGATGGCACTGACCAGATGCGCGGCGATCGAGGCCGCTGAGTACGGCGTCCGGGTCAACGCCGTGGCGCCCAGCCTCGCCATGCACCCGCACCTCGCCAAGGTCACCACCCCCGAACTGCTCGCCGAACTGACCGGGCGCGAGGCCTTCGGCCGCCACGCCGAGCCCTGGGAGGTGGCCAACGTGATCGTCTTCCTCGCCTCCGGCTACTCCTCCTACATGACGGGCGAGGTCGTCTCCGTCAGCAGCCGGCACCCGTAGGACCACAATGGACCCGTGCCGACCAAGAAGAAGCCCCAGGTGACCGCCGTGAAGAAACCCAACACGGGTGGTGCCGTGAAGAAGGGCGGGGGTGGAGCCGCCGCGGCCGACCGGCGGCACGAACTCCTGCACACCGCCGCCGAGGTCTTCGCCGAACAGGGCTACAACGCCACGACCGTACGGAAGATCGCCGACCACGCCGGGATGCTCGCGGGCAGCCTCTACTACCACTTCGACTCCAAGGAATCGATGCTGGAGGAGATCCTGCGGACCTTCCTCGACGAGCTCTGGGACGGCTACGACAGCGTCCTCGAAGCCGGACTCGGGCCGCGCGAGACGCTGGCCGCGCTGGTCACCGAGTCGTTCAAGGAGATCGACCGGCACCGCGCAGCCGTCGCGATCTACCAGAAGGAGTCCAGGCAACTCGTCGCGCAGGAACGGTTCGTGTTCCTCGCCGAGTCGCAGCGCAAGTTCGAGAAGGCGTGGCTGTCCACGCTGGAACGCGGCGTGGCGGACCGGGTCTTCCGCGCCGACCTCGACGTCCGCCTCACCTACCGCTTTGTGCGCGACACCGTCTGGGTGGCCGCGTCCTGGTACCGGCCGGGCGGACAGCACAGCGCCGAGGAGATCGCCCGGCAGTACCTGTCGATGGTGCTGGACGGGATCGCCGTACGGGAGTGACCCGTCCGGCTCTGCCAAGTGCCCCTTCGGGTGAGGGAGTTGTCGTCATGGCCGAGGCCTACATCGTCGAAGCGGTCCGTACGCCCGTCGGGCGGCGCGGGGGCGGGCTCAGTACGGTCCATCCCGCCGACCTGGGTGCGCACGCGCTCAAGGAGCTCGTCGCGCGGGCCGGGGTGGACCCGGCCGCCGTCGAGGACGTGGTCTTCGGCTGCCTCGACACCGTCGGACCGCAGGCCGGCGACATCGCCCGCACCTGCTGGCTGGCCGCGGGGCTGCCGGAGGAGGTGCCCGGCGTGACCGTCGACCGGCAGTGCGGGTCCTCGCAGCAGGCCGTGCACTTCGCCGCACAGGGGGTGCTCTCCGGCACGCAGGACCTGGTCGTCGCCGGCGGTGTGCAGAACATGTCCCAGATCCCCATCGCCTACGCCACCCGCCAGGCCGCCGTCCCCCTCGGCTTCACCGCGGGCCCCTTCGCCGGCAGCGAGGGCTGGCAGGCGCGCTACGGGGACCGGGCCGTCAACCAGTTCGTCGGCGCCGAGATGATCGCCGCGAAGTGGGGGATCAGCCGGCAGGACCAGGAGGAGTTCGCCCTGCGGTCGCACCGGCGGGCCCTGCGGGCCATCGACGAGGGGCGCTTCGACCGGGAGACCGTGGCCTACGGCGATGTCCGCGCCGACGAGGGGCCGCGGCGGGACACCTCCCTGGAGAAGATGGCCGCGCTCAAGCCCGTCATCGACGGTGGCACCGTCACGGCAGCCTGCTCCTCCCAGGTGTCCGACGGGGCGGCGGCACTGCTCATCGCCTCCGAGCGGGCGGTGCGGGAGCACGGGCTGCGGCCCCGGGCGCGGGTGCACCACCTGTCGGTGCGGGGTGAGGATCCGATCCGGATGCTGACCGCGCCGATCCCCGCGACCGCCCACGCCTTCAAGAAGACGGGGCTGACGATGGGGGACATCGATCTTGTCGAGATCAACGAGGCGTTCGCACCGGTGGTGCTGGCCTGGCTGAAGGAGACCGGGGCGGATCCGGAGAAGGTCAATGTCAATGGTGGGGCGATCGCGTTGGGGCATCCGCTGGGGGCGACCGGGGCGAAGTTGATGGTGACGTTGCTGCATGAGCTGGAGCGGGTCGGGGGGCGGTTCGGGTTGCAGACGATGTGTGAGGGGGGTGGGCAGGCCAACGTGACGATTGTTGAGCGGGTTTGAGGGGAGCGGTGGATGAGGTGGTGGGGTGGGGGGCGGGTTGTGTACCGGGTGCGAGTGGGTGGGGGCTTGTCGCGCAGTTTCCCGCGCCCCTGACGGCATCCACGCCACGCCCCTCACTCCGTGGTTGTCAGGGACTTCAGGACCTCCTCCGCCTCCCCCATGATCCTGGTCATCAGGGCGTCGCACGACGGCAAGTCGTCTATCAGGGCGGCTACCTGGCCGGAGGCCATGACGCCCAGGTCCGGGTGGCCTTCCACCATGGAGGCTCTTAGGAGCATGGGGGTGTTCGCCGCCAGGAGGACCTGGCTCCAGGTCAGGTCTTTGCCGTGTTTCAGGGCGCGGCCGTCGCGGAGCAGGGTGGGCCAGCCGGTGCCCGAGAGGCGGCGGAAGCGGGCCGCGTGACGTGCGGCCCGCAGGAGCGTTCTCACGCGGCCCGTGTTCTCCAGCGCGTCGACCAACTCCGTGCGGAGCATCCGGTGGGGCATGCCGTCCACGGCCCGGGTGACCGTGACGTCCTTGACGGTCGCCGCGAGATATCTCGCCTTGACCGCGTCCGGCACCGTGGAGTCGGAGGTGAGCAGGAACCGCGTCCCCATCGCGATCCCCGCCGCCCCGTACGCCAGCGCCGCGACCAGCCCCCGCCCGTCGAAGAACCCGCCCGCCGCCACCACCGGTATCTCCACCGCGTCCACCACCTGCGGCAACAGCACCGTCGTCGCCACGTCACCGGTGTGCCCGCCGCCCTCCCCGCCCTGCACGATCACCGCGTCCGCGCCCCACGCCGCGACCTTCTCGGCATGCCGCCGCGCACCGACGGTCGGGACCACGACCACGCCGGCCGCCTTGAGTTCGTCGATCAGCTCGCGGGACGGGGCCAGGGCGAAGGACGCCACCCGCACGCCCTCCTCGACGATGACGCGGATCCGCTCGGGCGCGTCCGAGGCGTCGGCGCGGAGATTGACCCCGAACGGCTCGGCGGTACGGGACCTGACCTCCCGTATCGCCTCGCGCAGCCGGTCGGGTGTCATGGTCGCGGAGCCGAGGATGCCGAGGGCGCCCGCGTTCGCCGCCGCGGAGACCAGTCGTGGGCCGGCGACCCAGCCCATGCCCGTCTGCACAACGGGATGCCTGACGCCCACGAGGCGGGTGAGGCGGGTGTCCATCAGCCGTCCGCCTTCCGTGCGGGTGCGGGTGCAGGAGCGGGCGCGGGCGCGGGCGAGGGCGCGGGAGCCGGCGGTGTCATCGGCCCACCTCCCGTGCCCGGGTGTCCGCCGGGTCGATCACCTCGCGGATCAGGCGCAGCTCCTCCGCCGTGGGGTCGCGGGTGTACGGCACCTCGTCCGGGATCGTCAGCGTGAAGCCCGTCGCCTCCGTGACCTCCTCCACCGTCACCCCCGGGTGCAGCGAGGCCAGTCGCATCGAGTGGTCCGGCGTCTCGAAGTCGAGGACACCGAGGTCGGTCACCACCCGGGGGATGCGGTGGTAGCGGGCGCCGGCCGCGCGGTCGTAGCCGACGCCGCACACCATGTCGACGCGTTCGACGAAGACCCGGGGCGAGTGTTTCGGGATCCAGTAACTCGTGGGGTTGTTGAGGGTGTTGACGGGTGCCCCGCGCACTCCGAGCAGCTGGCGTTTCGGCTGGTGCCAGTCGCCGATGCAGGAGATGTTCTGGTTGCCGAACCGGTCGATCTGGCTCGCGCCCATCATCACGTGCCGTCGGCCGCCGGTGACCAGCGCCAGGTGCTGCCGGTACGGCAACCAGCCCTCCACCGTGCCGTCCTGACCGACCAGCAGGGCCTCGCCGTCCGTCAGCAGCAGATCGGGGGCGAACGTCCGCCGGGCGAGCCGGGCGCCGACCGACGGGATCAGGCCCATCGGGCTCGCCAGGATCTCCCCGGCACCGCGCCAGGCCTCGGCGCAGGCGATGACGCAGTACTCGGCGCGGGTCGCGGCCGTGACGAGGTCGCCTGCCGTGCCGCGTGACTCCTCCGGTCCGTCCAGTGGTCCGTTCATCACGTCCGCTCCTTGTGCCAGTCCCGCACCGCCGCCTGGTACGCGGGCTCGTCCCCGTCCAGGAACCGGTCCGCGAACTCCTGCCACGGCCTGGTCGCGTACTCCCGCTGGAAGGCCTCGTCCCTGCCGTAGTCCGGCGCGCAGGACGTGAAGTGCGATCCGTTCGGCGCCTCGACCACCCCCGTCACCGTGTGCCGCTTGATCAGCAGGGTCTGCGGGGCCGCTTCCTTGGTCAGCTCGGCCGTGTCCACGATCCGCTCGCACGAGACGTACGCCGTGTCCGCCGCCTCGCAGAACAGGTCGTCGAAGTACGGGTCGGGCCCCAGGTAGGCGCCGTTGCCCTGCCGGTCGGCCCGGTTGACATGGACCAGCGCCGCGTCCAGCCGCAGGGCGGGCATGGCGACGAACGTCTCGCCGTCCTCGTAGGGCGAAGTCACCGTCTTCAGACCCGCGTTGACCCGCATCACGTCCGAGCCGATGCCGGCGCGCACCGGCAGGAACGGCAGCCGGTTCGCCGCCGCGCGCAGGCCCCACATGAACATCGCCTCGTCGACCTCCACCAGCTCGAACGCCCCGCGCTCGCGCGCCGCGCGGTAGTGCGGTTCGAGCGGGATCGAGTCGAGGGTGACGAAGGCGGCGACCAGCTTGCGGATCCGGCCCGCCGCGGCCAGCATCCCGACGTCCGGACCGCCGTAGGACACCACGGTGAGATCGGTGACCCGCGATCGTAGGAGCGCTCTCACCAGGGCCATCGGTTTGCGGCGCGAACCCCAGCCGCCGATGCCGACGGTCATGCCGCTCGCCAGCCGTCCGACCGCCTCCTCAGCGGTCATGGTCTTGTCGCTCATGGCCCCCTCCGTCCGTCGCCCGTCCGTCCGTCGCCCGTCCGTCCGTCGCCTGTCCGACCGTCGGCTGTCCGATCTCCGGTTGTCCGGCCGTCGGTTGTCCGGCCGTCCGCTGTCCGGCCGTCCGTTGTCCGAAGCTGTCGCGGACCCGGTCCGCCACTCCGCTCACACTCGCCTCGAAGGTGAAGCCCTGCTCGAAGCGGTAACTGCGCCGCACGTCGACCGGGTCGATGCCGTTGATCGCGGCCTTGGCCAGCCGGATCAGCTCGCCGTCCTTGGCGGCGATCTCGCGGGCCAACTCCAGTGCCGCCGCGCGCAGTCCGGCGCGCGGCACCACGCGCCACACCGAACCGTGCGTGTGCAGCTCGGCCGCGGTCGCCGTGCGGGACGTGTAGTACAGCGCGCGCATCAGGTGCTGTGGGACCAGCCGGGCCAGATGCGTGGCGGCGCCCAGCGCCCCGCGGTCCAGCTCGGGCAGTCCGAAGGTGGCGTCCTCGCTCGCCACGATCACGTCCGCGTTGCCCACCAGGCCGATGCCGCCGCCCAGGCAGTGGCCCTGCACGGCCGCCACCACGGGCACCTCGCACTCGTACACCGCCGAGAAGGCCGCGAGACAGCCCCGGTTGGCGCCGACCAGCGCGGTCTGACCCCTTGTCTGTATCTCCTTGATGTTCACACCCGCGTTGAACCCGCGGCCCTCCGCCGCCAGCACCACGCAGCGCACCTCGCCGTCACGGCCGGCCCCGCGCACCGCGTCGGCCAGCGCGAACCAGCCGTCCACCGGAACCGCGTTGACCGGTGGGAAGTCGACCGTCACGACGGAAATCCCCTTTTCCGCGGACGAGGTGGAGACACCCATGGACGCATCAGCTACCTTCGCACTCGACTGCCTTTCCACCAAACATTTGTTAGGTGTCAGGCTTCGAAGCTAGCAGCAGGCGGATCGAGGCGGGAGGGCCTGTGGAAAACCCCGTGTCCGACCTTGTGGAAAACCCGGCGTCCGACGCTGTGCGGGAATCGCACCGGCTCGTCGTCCCGGACCGGCTCGTCGTCGTCACCGGCGGCACCCGCGGTGTCGGCGCCGGCATCGCGAAGGCCTTCGCCGACACCGGCGCACGAGTCGTCACCTGTGCCCGCCGGCCACCCGAAGTGCCCGTCGCCGGAACCGAGTTCGTACCGCTCGACCTGCGCGACCCCCACGCCGTGCGGGACTTCTTCGCCGCGCTGCCCCGCCTCGACGTGCTCGTCAACAACGCGGGCGGCGCCCCCTACCGGCGCCTCGCCGACGCGGACGCCGCCCGGCACGTCCGGGTCGTCGAGCTGAACCTGATCGCCCCGCTGACGGCCTCGCTCGCCGCGTACGAACATCTCCGGCGGACGAGGGGCTCGGTCGTGATGATCGGCAGCGTCAGCGGCGGCCGGCCGTCGCCGGGGACGGCGGCGTACGGGGCGGCCAAGGCGGGCCTGGAGAGCCTCGCCCGTTCGATGGCCGTCGAGTGGGCACCCGACGTCCGCGTCAACACCCTCGTCGTCGGTATGGTCCGCACCGAACAGGCCCACCTGCACTACGGCGGCCGGGACGGCATCGACGCCGTCGCCGCCACCGTCCCGCTCGGCCGCCTCGCCGAACCCGCCGACGTCGGCGCCGCCGCGGTCTTCCTCGCCTCCGACGCCGCCGCCTACATCAGCGGGGCGAGCCTCCTCGTCCACGGCGGCGGCGAACGGCCCGCCTTCCTCGACGCGGCGACCGCCAACAAGGACCGCGCGGCAGCCGGCTCCCGGCCCGCCCCGGACAGCACCCCTGCCCCCGCAGACACGTCCATTCAAGGAGACCCGACATGACCGGAATCTGCGACGGACGGGTCGTCGTCGTCACCGGCGCGGGCCGCGGCCTGGGCCGTGCCCACGCCCTCGCGTTCGCCGCCGAGGGCGCGCGCCTCGTGGTCAACGACCTCGGCGTCCAGCTCGACGGCACCCCGCAGACCGCCCCCGACACGCCGGCGGGCCGCGTCGTGGAGGAGATCCGCGCGGCGGGCGGCGAGGCCGTCGCGCACGCCGGCGACATCGCCACCACCGTCGGCGCCGCCTCACTCGTACACACCGCCCTGGACACCTACGGCAGGCTCGACACGCTGGTCAACAACGCCGGGTTCCTGCGCGACCGGATGCTCGTCAACCTCGACGAGGACGACTGGGACGCCGTGGTCCACGTCCACCTCAAGGGCCATTTCCTGCCACTGCGACACGCCGCGGCACACTGGCGCGCGGAGGCCAAGGCGGGCCGTACGCCCACCGCGCGGATCGTCAACACCAGCAGCGGCGCCGGTCTCCTCGGCTCCGTCGGACAGGGCAACTACAGCTCCGCCAAGGCCGCGATCATCGGGCTGACCCTCGTCGCGGCGGCGGAACTGGCCCGCTACGGCGTCCAGGTCAACGCCATCGCGCCCGCCGCGCGGACCCGTATGACGGAACGCGCCTTCGCCAAGACCATGGCCGCACCCGAGGACGGGTTCGACGCCATGGCCCCGGAGAACGTCTCCCCGCTCGTCGTCTGGCTGGGCTCCGCCGCGAGCGACGGCGTCACCGGACGCGTCTTCGAGGCGGAGGGCGGCCGGATCACCGTCATGGAGGGCTGGCGCGCGGGCCCCACCGCGGACAAGGGCACCCGCTGGACCCCGGCCGAGGCGGGCAAGACGGCCCGCGAACTCCTCACCCGCGCGGAGCCACCGGGCGCCGTCTACGGGGCATGAGGTCGCCTATGTATCGCACTCCAGCACAGTCCTGCACAACGCACACCGCGCGCGTACCCGCCCCCGCACCGGCACCCTGATCCGCTGGTTGCAGGTCGGGCAGGGGAACGACACCCGCAGCGGCTCCTCGTCCGCCGAGAAGGTGTACACCGCCCCGGGAGCGGCGGCCAGGACGTGGCCCCGGGCACGGTCCCCGGCGTGGTCCTGGGCGTGGCGCCTGTCGCGCGCGTACCGGCGCCGCCCCGCCCACCCCGCCGCCGTCAGCGGAGGCTGCTGCTCGTCCCGGCGGGCCCGCGCCATGCCCTTCACATACGCCGTGTACGCCTGCGGACTGGTGAACCAGACCGACGGGTCCTCACCGAACACCAGCGCCCGCTTGGCCAGGACGTAACCGAACTCCTCAGGAGTGAGATAACCGAGCTTCTGCGACGACGCCGCGTCCTCCCGGTACGCGTCCAGCAGTAGCCAGCCCGCGCCCAGATAGGCCGCCGCGGTGTCCGTCAGGATCTCGTTGTCCCGCGTGCCGGGGAACGACAGCCCCAGGCGGTGCAGATAGACATGCATCGTCTCGTGCGCCAGCGCCGCCCCGATGTCCCGCCGGTGGGTGCGGAACCGGTCGTTCAGCTCGACGAAGTACTCCGGCCCCGCGGTGAGTTCGACGTTCGCCGCGTGCCGCATCGCGCGGAAGGCGACGATCAGCCGCGCGTCGGGCAGCCGGTAGTGCCGCACGAACTCACGCGCCACCCGCTGCGCCCCGAGATGCAGATCGTCCGTGTCGGCGAACGCCACGTCCGCCGGGGCCACACTCTGCGAGAACGTCTGGATCGTGTCGTACGACAGCCTCCTGTACAGCGCTGTGATCGCGGCCCGCACCGTCTCCAGGTGCGGAAAGCCGTGCTCGACCGGTCCGTCGTTCGCCACGCCCATACCCCCATGACGCCGTGAACCACCCGATTCCACTCTACGAGCACTCCCGCCCGGGGCGAGCGCCGGGCGGGGCGAAAAGCGGGTGCCGTGCCCGCTGACCTCGGGCTACCGTCGGGCGGTGACCACCGAATCTCCCACCGGCCCCGTCCTGCGTGTCGGCGGCGCGGACGACGCCCTCGAGAAGCGGCTCGACGCCGAGCTGACCGTGTTCAACACCACCGCCGTCGGTCTCCCCGAGCCCGAGGACATCTCCGTCACCGTCACCGACCCGGCGGGTGAGCTGGTCGGCGGCCTCACCGGGTCCGTCTGGGGCGGCCTGTGCTCCGTGCACCTGCTGTGGGTGCGCGAGGACCAGCGGCACGCCGGCTGGGGCAGCCGCCTGATGCGGGCGGCCGAGGAGGAGGCCGTACGGCGCGGCTGCACGGACATGACCGTCTCCTCGTACACCTTCCAGGCCCCCGGCTTCTACAAGGGCCTCGGTTACCGCGAGGCAGGTCGGCTCGGCGGGGTCCCCGGCGGCCACGAGGACGTCTACCTCCACAAGACCCTCGGAGCCTGAGACGGCACCGTCGGACCCGGGACGCCCGCGCCCGCTGTCCGCCCCCTGGGACGGACCACCTCCAGCACGGCGTGAACCCGCCCCGGCCACGTAGGGTGTTCGCCCATGACCACCAGCAACACCGGTACCGGAGACGTCGAGCCCGCCGTCCGCGAGGAGCTCGACCGGCTGCGCGACAGCATCGACAACATCGACGCGGCCGTCGTCCACATGCTCGCCGAACGCTTCAAGTGCACCCAGCAGGTGGGCCACCTCAAGGCCCTGCACCAGCTGCCGCCCGCCGACCCGGACCGCGAGTCCCGGCAGATCGCCCGGCTGCGCGGACTCGCCGAAAGCGCCAAACTGGATCCGGCGTTCGCTGAGAAGTTCCTCAATTTCATCATCGGCGAGGTGATCCGCCACCACGAGCGGATCGCCGAGGACACCGTCGGCAACAGGGCCGCCACGCCGCGCTGACCTCGCGGGACGCGAGCCGCGCACGGCACCTCCCGCGCGGGAGCGCCCTTCACCGGACACTCACGGGCACTCCTCGTCAGCCGACGGGCACTCCCCGTAGGCGACGGGGACTTAGGCTGGTGACCCACGTGGGAGGGAGGGCCGGCCATGCCGTCGGACGCCAGGATCCTCATCGTCGACGACCACGAGGACACGCTGTACGCCCTGGAGAGCGCACTCGCCCCGCTCGGCTACCTCCTGGCCCGCGCCACCAGCGGGGACGAGGCCCTCAAGCACGTCCTGCGCGGCGGGGTCGGCCTCCTGCTCCTCGACGTACGCATGCCCGGCGTCAGCGGCCTGGACGTGGTCCGCTACCTGCGCCGCCTGGAACAGACCCAGCACATCCCCGTCGTCCTGCTCACCGGCTTCGGCCCCGACCAGGAACTGACCGCCGCCGCCTTCGAACTCGGCGTCGCCGACCTGCTCATCAAACCCATAGACCCCTGGGCGCTGCGCACCAAGGTCCGCTTCCTGTACGACGCGCACCAGCGCCACCAGGCACTCGCGCGCGAAGTGGACGAACTGCGCGCCCAGCTCGCGAAGGACACCACGCTCCCCGACGGCTCCCTGCCCACGCGCGTACCCGTACAGCGCGACGGCCCGAGGGCCGCATCCGCCTCCACACAGGAGCGGACATGACCCCGGCCGGCCGGACATGACCCGAACACGACCCGAACATGACTCGGATACGACTCGGACAAGACTGGCATAGCAGTCGCATACCGGACATGGCGGTGCGAACCGAGCACGAAGCGGGCCGCCCCTGTGCGTTGTCAGAGCCATCAGGCAGCATGGCCTGCATGTCCGTTCTCACGCGCGACGAAGCGCAGACCCGTGGCAAGCTCCTCGACATCCAGCGGTACGTGATCGACCTCGATCTGACCACCGGGGACGAGACCTTCGACTCCCGTACCGTGATCCGGTTCACCGCCCGCGCCGACGCGGACACCTTCGTCGAGGTCAGGCCCGCCGAACTGCGCTCGGTCACGCTGGACGGACAGCCCCTCGACCCGGCCGCCCTCGACGACAACCGGCTCCCGCTGCACCTCACCGCCGGCGAGCACGAACTACGCGTCGACGCCGCCATGCGCTACTCCCGCACCGGCGAGGGCATGCACCGCTTCACCGACCCCAGCGACGGCGAGACCTACGTCTACACCCAGCTGTTCATGGACGACGTCCAGCGCGTCTTCACCGCCTTCGACCAGCCCGACCTCAAGGCCGTGTTCGAACTGACGGTGACCGCCCCGCACGGCTGGACCGTCCTCGCCAACAGCATCACCGAACACCACGGCGAAGGCCGCTGGCAGGCCGCCCCCACCCAGCCCATCTCCACCTACCTCGTCGCCGTCGCCGCCGGCCCCTGGCACTCCGTACGCGCCGAACACCGCGGACTGCCCTTCGGCATCCACTGCCGCCAGTCCCTCGCTCCCCACCTCGACGCGGACGCCGACGAACTGCTGGAGATCACCCGGCAGTGCTACGACCGCTACCACGAGAAGTTCGAAGAGCCCTACCCGTTCGACTCCTACGACCAGGCCTTCGTCCCCGAGTTCAACGCCGGCGCCATGGAGAACCCGGGCCTGGTCACCTTCCGCGACGAGTTCGTCTACCGCTCCGCCGTCACCGACACCGAGCGGCAGACCCGCGCGATGGTCATCGCCCACGAAATGGCCCACATGTGGTTCGGCGACCTCGTCACCCTCAAGTGGTGGGACGACATCTGGCTCAACGAGTCCTTCGCCGAGTACATGGGCTACCAGACCCTCATCGAAGCCACCCGCTTCACCGACACCTGGACCGACTTCGCCGTCGTCCGCAAGGGCTGGGGCTACGACGCCGACCAGCGCCCCTCCACCCACCCCGTCGCCCCCGAAGCCGTCGACGACACCGCCGCCGCCCTGCTCAACTTCGACGGCATCTCCTACGCCAAGGGCGCCTCCGCGCTGCGCCAACTCGTCGCCTGGCTCGGCGAGAAGGACTTCCTCGCCGGCATCAACACCCACTTCGCCCGCCACCGGTTCGCCAACGCCACCCTCGCCGACTTCATCGACAACCTCGCCTCCGCCACCGAACGCGACGTCCACGCCTGGGCCGACGCCTGGCTGCGCACCACCGGCGTCGACACCCTCACCCCCCGCGTCACCCGCGGCGACAACGGCACCTACACCCTCACCGTCGACCACGCCGGCGACCGCCCCCACCGCATCGCCGTCGGCCTCTACGACCAGGACCACTCCGACAACGACGGCCGGCTCGTCCTGCGCGACCGCCTCGACCTCGACATCCCGCAGACCGCACCCGAGTCCGTCGGCAAGCGCCCCGCACTGCTCCTCCTCAACGACGGCGACCTCACCTACACCAAGGTCCGCTTCGACCCCGAGTCCTTCGAGACGATCCGCACCCACCTCTCCGGACTGCCCGAACCCCTCACCCGCGCGGTCGTGTGGAACGCCCTCAGGGACGCCGTCCGCGACGGCGAACTCCCGCCCGCCACCTACCTGGAGACCGCGCGCGCCCACCTCCCGCGCGAGACCGACCTCGCCGTCGTCCAGGGCGTCCTCGGCTTCGCCGCCACCCAGATCGCCGACCGCTACCTCACCCCCGAGGCCCGCCCCGAGGCACTCGCCACCCTCAGCGCCCTGTGCCGCGACCTCATCCGCCGCACCGAGGACGGCTCCCACCCCGGCCTGCGCCTGATCGCCGTACGCCACTTCATCGACGTCACCACCCGCCCCGACACCATCGGCGCCTGGCTCGCCGACGGCATCGTCCCCGGCGGCCCCGAACTCGACCCCGAACTGCGCTGGCGCATCCTCGGCCGGCTCGCCGTCCTCGGCGCCGTCGACGAGAGCGTCATCACCGCCGAACTGCGACGCGACCCCAGCGCCACCGGCCAGGAAGGCGCCGCCCGCTGCCGCGCCGCCCTGCCCGACGCCGAGGCCAAGCGCACCGCGTGGGAGGCCATGTTCGTCCACGACGACCTCTCCAACTACCTGTTCACCGCCACCGCCCGCGGCTTCTGGCAGCCCGAACAGGCCGACCTCGTACGGGAGTACGTCCCGCGCTTCTACGAGGACGCCGTCGCCCTCGCCGCCCGCCGCGGCCCCGCCATCGGCGAAGCCGCCGGCCGCTGGGCCTTCCCCGACTACGCCGTCGACGCCGACGCCCTGCGCCTCGGCGAGACCTGTCTGCGCGACGCGGATCCCATCCCGGCCCTGCGGCGCAAGATCGTGGACCAACTCGACGACCTGGCACGCGCGTTGCGGGTACGGGAGACCCACTCGACCGCGCGGGACTGACCCGACGGCGGGGGCACCTGCACCCACGGCGAAGCCGTGGGCCGAGGCACTGCCGCCCACGGCAACGCCCCCGCCCATACCCCCTTTCGGGTCCGATCCCCGCACTTTCCGGGCGCGCCGCCCCCCACCCCGTACAAGCTGGAACTCCGCTGCGCGCACGGAGGACCCATGAGCACTCCGCCCCTGGCCTCAGGACCCCAAGGCCCCGACGCGCTGCGGCCGTTGCTCGACACCGTCCTCGACGCCCTGCACACCGGCCGCCACGCGCGCGGCGGCCCGCTCCCGGCCGGCGGACCCGACGCCGTCGCCGTACGCGTACGCGACGCCGTGGACGACGTACTGCCGCACGACGGCGATCCGGACGCCCTGCGCGCACTCGTCCGGCTGCTCGCCGAAGGCGCCGCCGACCCCGCCGACCCGCTCTGCGCCGCCCATCTGCACTGCCCACCGCTCGCCGTCGCCACCGCCGCCGACCTCGCCGTCGCCGTCCTCAACCCGTCCCTCGACTCCTGGGACCAGGCCCCGGCCGCCTCCGAACTGGAGTCCCTGGTCTGCCAAGCCCTCGCCCGCGAGACCGACGCCGCCGACGCCCTGATCACCACCGGCGGCACCGAGTCCAACCTGCTCGCCCTGCTCCTCGCCCGCGAGACCCACGGCCCCGGCCTGCGCCTCGTGCACGGTGCCAACGCGCACCACTCCCTGCCGCGCGCCGCCTGGCTGCTCGGCCTGCCCGAACCCGTCGTCGTACCCGCACCCGCCGGCACCCTCGACCCCACCGCCCTCGACGACACCCTCGGCGCCCTGTCCGGCCCGCTCCTCGTGGCCGCCACCGCCGGCACCACCGACGCCGGGCTCATCGACCCACTCCCCGAGATCGCCGCCCGCTGCCACGCCCACGGCGCCCGGCTGCACATCGACGCCGCGTACGGCGGCGGACTCCTCTTCAGCGACCGGCACCGCGAGCGCCTCACCGGACTCGACGCCGCCCACACCGTCACCCTCGACCTGCACAAACTCGGCTGGCAGCCGCTTGCCGCCGGCGCCCTCACCGTCCGCGACGCCACCGACCTCGCCGCCCTGCACCAACGCGCCGACTACCTCAACGCCCCCGACGACACCACCGCCGGACTGCCCGACCTGCTCGGCCGCTCCCTGCGCACCAGCCGCCGCCCCGACGCCGTCAAGATCGCCGTCACCTTCAGGACCCTCGGCCGTACGGGCCTCGGCGCCCTGGTCGACCGCGTCTGCGACCTCGCACAGCAGTTCGCCACGCTCGTCGAGGAACACCCCGGCTTCGAACTCCACGACCGGCCCACCATCAGCACGGTCCTCTTCCGGCCCACGGCCACCCCCACCGGCCGCAACGCCGGCCCCGGAGCCCCCACCGGCCACCACACCGCCCCCACGGACGCCACCGTCGCCGAGATACGCCGCACGCTCCTCGCCGAAGGCCGCGCCGTCCTCGGCCGCGCCCGGCTCGACGGCCGCCTCTGGCTCAAGGCCACCGTCCTCAACCCGCACACCCGGCCACAAGACCTGGCCGCCCTCCTGAACCTGGTGGAAGGAAGCACCCCCGAATGACCCCCGGCACCCCCCACACGCCCCAGACGTCCCCCACCCCGAAGCCCACCCTCACCCCCACGCCCAAGTCCGCCCCCGGCCCCGAACCCGCCCCCGATCCGGACCCCCGCCCCCACCCCGAGACCCCCCGCGACCTCGTCGGCATCGGAATCGGCCCCTTCAACCTCTCCCTCGCCGCACTCGCACAGCCACTCGCCGAACTCGACGCAGTCTTCTACGAACAGCACCCCGCGTTCGACTGGCACCCCGGCCTGCTCATCGACGGCGCCACCATCCAGGTGCCGTTCCTCGCCGACCTCGTGACCCTCGCCGACCCCGCCAGCCCCTGGACGTTCCTCAACTACCTCAAGGCCCGCGACCGGCTCTTCCCCTTCTACTTCGCCGAGCGCTTCCACATCCAGCGCGCCGAGTACGACGCCTACTGCCGCTGGGTCTCCGAGAGCCTCCCCGGACTCCACTTCCGCCACCAGGTCGACGCCGTCCGCTGGAACCCCGAACGCGACGTCTTCGAAGTCGACTTCACCCAGCTGGACACCGACGGCGAAGCCGAAGCCCTCGGCCGCACCTACACCCGCAACATCGTCCTCGGCATCGGCACCGAACCCCACGTCCCCGACCCGCTCAAACCCCTCGTCGACGCCCCCGGCGTCCCCGTCCTGCACGCCGCCGACTACCACGACCACCGCGACGCCCTGCTCGCCGCCGGCCACGTCACCGTCATCGGCTCGGGCCAGTCCGGCGCCGAGGTCTTCCTCGACCTCCTGCGCCACCGCCCCGCCGGCCGCGAACAACTCCACTGGCTCGGCCGCAGCGAGGCCTTCGCACCCATGGAGTACTCCAAGCTCGGCCTCGAACACTTCACACCCGACTACACGCGCTACTTCCACGCCCTCGCCGAACCCGTCCGCGACCGCCTCACCGGCTCGCAGTGGCAGCTCCACAAGGGCATCGACGCCGACACCATCGCCGCCATCCACGACGAGCTTTACCGCCGCACCCTGCACGGCGGCTGGCCCGACGCCGTCCTCACCCCCGGCGTCCACGTCCGCACCGCCGGCCGGCTCGCCACCACCAAGGTCGAACTCCACCTCGAACACACCCAGCAGAACACCCGCTCCCGGCTCACCACCGACGCCGTCGTCCTCGCCACCGGCTACCGCGAACGCCCTCTGGACCGCATCCTCGCCGGACTCGACCCCTACATCCGCCGCGACAGCCGCGAACGCCCCCGCGTCGACAAGGACTTCCGCCTCGTCCTCGACCCGTCCGTCACCGGCGCCGTCCACGTCCAGAACGCCGAGACCCACACCCACGGCGTCGGCGCCCCCGACCTCGGCCTCGCCGCCTGGCGCAGCGCCACCATCCTCAACGCCCTCACCGGCAAGGAGACGTACACCCTGCCCGGCCGTACCGCCTTCACCACCTTCGGACTCGAACAGCGGCCCCAGATCCCGGCCGCC
The DNA here is from genome assembly GCF_044753385.1 of Streptomyces sp. NPDC088387. Lineage (NCBI taxonomy): Bacteria > Bacillati > Actinomycetota > Actinomycetes > Kitasatosporales > Streptomycetaceae > Streptomyces > Streptomyces sp. NPDC088387. The sequence goes on along the minus strand of NZ_JBIVNC010000001.1, from coordinate 194,551 downwards.
CGCACCCCGAGGACACTCACCCCGCTCGCGGACGGAATCTGAGGCCGGCCGGCGCGGATCAGAACACCGGCGTGCCGTCCCGCGTCAGCCTCCAGTCCACCGACGCGAAGTCCTGAGGATCCAGCACACCCTTCGCGGTCACCCACTCCGCGATCCGGGTCCGGATCTCCGTCGACTCCGACCACACCTCCTGCGCCGACGCCACATGCGGGAAGGCACCGCCGCCATTCGCCCGGTAGTTGTTCACCGCGAACACGAACCGCGCGGCATCGTCCAGCGCCACACCCCCACGGGCGAGGTTCCTGATCCGCGACCCCGCCGGCTGCGCGATGTCGATGTCGTACGAAAGCCCCGACACGTAGTCGTAGTTGTAGTCCGGACGGTTGCCCGCGTTCGTCAGCTTCTCCACGTCGACCACCGCGTCCGGCGCCGTCCGCACGAAGTACTCCGCCGAGTACTCCAGGTACGCCCGCACCTGCGCACCCGTCATCACCTTCGCGACCAGCGTGTTGTCGTACACGTACAGACCCGACAGATCCCGGATCGTCACCTCGCCCGCCGGGATCTGCGACGTCCGCGAGAACGGCGACGCCTGCGAAAGCACCGGCAGCGCCGCGTACTCCGTACCGGCCAGCGCCGCTGTGACCACGTCCTCCTGCACCTTGTTGATCAGATCGATGATCGGCGCGTCCTTGTAACGGGCGTCGACCGTCGTCAGCGTCTGCGTCGCACTGCCGACGACCTGGTTGACGTACTCCACGACCTTCGTGTGCTCGTCGTCCAGCATCCGGCTGATCCGCGGATCGTCCGCCACCGTGTTCGAGTTGCGCAGCGACGCCTTCACCGACTCCACCCGCCAGCGCCCACGCTCCAGCACCAGCTCGAAGTCGAACAACGTCAACCGCTCCGCGTAGCACAGCGGTTCGGACAGCACGACTGTCCTGCCCGTGGCCTCGTTCGTGACCAGCAGCTCCGGGATCTCCACATGCGCGTGCCCGACCAGGATCGCGTCGATGCCCGGCACCAGCCGCGCCACGTTCGCCGCCGCGTTCTCCACATACGGCAGCTGATCACCGTACGACGACGTGCCCGACGAGCCCGAGTGCGCCGACACCACCACCACGTCCGCACCCATCGACCGCAGCTTCGGCACCCACTTCGCCGCCTGCTCCTCCAGCCCCGGAAACGCCAACTTGCCCTGCACCAGCGCCTTGTCCCAGATCGCGATCCCCGGGTTCGTCAGCCCCAGCACCGCCACCTTCACCGGCGGCCCGCCCGGCACCGGGAACCGCTTCATGAAGTACGGCGGGAAGGCCGGCCTGAGCGTCTTCGCGTCCACCGCGTTCGCGCCCAGCAGCGGGAAGTCGCACTGCTCCTCGAACTTGCGCAGCGTCTCGATGCCGTAGTTGAACTCGTGGTTCCCGAGTGCCACCGCGTCGTACCCGATCGCGTTCATCGCCTGCGCCATCGGATGCACCGGACCACCCTCGGCGGTGATCGGATCGACCTTTGCGTAGTAGTACGTCAGCGGCGTGCCCTGGATCGTGTCACCCGCGTCCAGCAGCAGCGTGTTGCGGCGGCCCTTCTCCTTGCGGACCTGCGCCACCAGCGTCGCGATCCGCGCCAGCCCCTTCGCGTTGCCCTGCGCGTCGGCGTACTCGCCGTCCTTGAAGTAGTCCCAGTTGAAGATGTTGCCGTGCAGGTCCGTGGTGCCCATCACGGTGAACGAGTAGCGCACCGGCCTTCCCTTCCCTCCCGCGTGCGCCGCGGGCGCCGCGACCGCTCCGGCGACCGCCACCCCCGCCCCCGTCGCGGCCGACCTCTCCAGGAACCTACGGCGATTCAACGGCATGACGTCCTCTCCTCAAGTCACGGCAGACACGGCCACCCAACGCGTAACGCGCGTAGATTCTGACCCGAACACGACCAGCGGCAACAGAGGCACGAGGTTGCGATCCGATGACCCCACCGGTGGGCCGGCCGAGCTGAAACCCCGTCACCAGCCACGCCCCCAGTGACAGAGTGGGACACATGACCACACCCACCGCCGACGAACCCCAGCCCGCCGCCGTCCCCTACGGCACCCCCGACGCCCCCCGTATCGCCGTCCGCGGCGAGGCCCACCTCGAAGTCGACCCCGAGTTCGCCCGCATCGGCATCACCGTCAGCGCCCGCGGCCGCGACCGCCGCGCCGCCCTCGACGACCTCACCCGCCGCAACACCACCGCACTCGACCTCGTGAAGTCCTACGGCGACGCCGTCGAGCGCGTCGAGACCGGCGCCTTCTCCATCACCCCCGAACTCACCAAACACGGCCGCGGCGAACGCATCCGCACCTACCAGGGCGCCGTCCGCATCACCGCCGAACTCACCGACTTCACCGCCCTCGGCGAACTCACCACCCGCCTCGCCGACCTCGACCTCACCCACATCGACGGCCCCTGGTGGGCCCTGCGCCCCGACTCGCCCGCCCACCGCGAAGCCCGCCGCAAAGCGGTCCACGAAGCGGTCCAGCGCGCCCGCGAGTACGCCGACGCCCTCGGCACCACCCTCGCCGCCCTCGTCGAACTCGCCGACATCGGCGCCGACGCCCCGCAGCCCTACTCCGCCACCCCCGGCCGGATGCGCAGCGTCGCCTACGGAGGCGCCGCCGAGGACAGCGCCGCCGCACCCCTCGACCTCGAACCCCAGCGCCAGCACGTCTACGCCAGCGTCAACGCCCGCTTCACCATGACCCCACCGGCGCTCTGACCGCGGACGGCTCCGAAACCGCCGCCGAAAAGGCGTGCTCGCCTGCCATTCGAAGGGGAATTCGCGGCATTTCCACGTGATATCCGAGGCGTATTCGCACGGTCGCGCGCAGCCACCCAAAAATGCTCATCAGAGCGCCCCCGCGCACAATTCAAGCCTTGTCAACACCCCTTCACCCAACGGTTGTTGAGTCGTCATGCCCGGCCAATTCTCTACCCGCCGGTAAGGCATACGCTCGAAACATGCGCCGAGCAAAAATCGTCTGTACTTTGGGCCCCGCCACCGACTCGTACGACCAGATCAAGGCACTGGTCGACGCCGGAATGGACGTCGCCCGCTTCAACCTCAGCCACGGCACCTACGCCGATCACGAGGAGCGCTACCAGCGCGTTCGCAAGGCCGCCGACGAGTCCGGCCGCAGCGTCGGCCTCCTCGCCGACCTTCAAGGCCCGAAGATCCGCCTCGGCCGATTCACCGAAGGTCCCGTACTGCTTGAACGCGGCGACACGTTCACCATCACCGTCGAAGAGGACGTCCAGGGCGACCGCGACACCTGCGGCACCACCTACAAGGGCCTCGCCGCCGACGTCACCCCCGGCGAGCGCATCCTCGTCGACGACGGCAAGGTCAGCCTCGAGGTGATCGAGGTCGACGGCCCCCGCGTCCGCACCACCGTCGTCGAAGGCGGCATGGTCTCCGACCACAAGGGCCTCAACCTGCCCGGCGTCGCCGTCTCCGTCCCCGCCCTCTCCGACAAGGACGAGGCCGACCTGCGCTGGGCCCTGCGCATGGGCTTCGACGTCATCGCCCTCTCCTTCGTCCGCAGCGGACGCGACATCGACGTGGTCCACCGGATCATGGCCGAGGAGGGCCACCACCTCCCGGTCATCGCCAAGGTCGAGAAGCCGCAGGCCGTCGAGGCCATCGACGACATCGTCGCCGCGTTCGACGGCATCATGGTCGCCCGCGGCGACCTCGGCGTCGAGATGCCCCTCGAACAGGTGCCGATCGTCCAGAAGCGCGCCATCAAACTGGCCAAGCGCAACGCCAAGCCGGTCATCGTCGCCACGCAGATGCTGGACTCGATGATCGACAACTCCCGCCCGACCCGCGCGGAGGCGTCCGACGTGGCCAACGCGGTCATCGACGGCACCGACGCGGTGATGCTGTCCGGCGAGACCAGCGTCGGCAAGTACCCCGTCGAGACCGTCCGCACCATGGCGAAGATCGTCGAGGCCGCCGAGGAGGACATCCTCGCCAAGGGCCTGCCCCCGCTGACGGAACGCAACAAGCCCCGCACCCAGGGCGGCGCCGTCGCCCGCGCGGCCGCGGAGATGGGCGACTTCCTCGGCGCCAAGTTCCTCGTCGCCTTCACCCAGTCCGGCGACACGGTCCGCCGCCTCTCCCGCTACCGCTCGCCGATCCCGCTCCTCGCCTTCACCCCCGACCCGGCGACCCGCTCCCAGCTGAGCCTGACCTGGGGCGTCGAGACCTTCCTCGGCCCGCACGTCGACTCCACGGACGCGATGGTCGACCAGGTCGACGAACTCCTCACCCGCTACGGCCGCTGCGAGCCGGGCGACATCGTCGTCATCACGGCCGGCTCCCCGCCGGGCATCGCGGGCAAGACCAACCTGGTCCGCATCCACCACATCGGCGAGGACGACAAGTAGCCCTTGCGGGGGCCCCTCCGGGGGCCCCGGGTGGCGCGGCTCAGTACTTGGGTCCCACGTGGGCGTCCATGAGGGCGACGGAGGCTTTGCGGGCGATGGAGATGTTGAAGGGGTCGCTGCCGCGAGCGAGGGTGGTCCATTCGACGCCGACCAGGTCGAGAGCGTCGGTGAAGAGGCGCCTGATGTCGTCCGACTTGTTGGTGAAGAAGTACCTGGGATATTCGTAGCGCTTTCGCTCACCGGCCACGAGACGGGTGGTCCAGTTCGTGACCCGGCAGCCGTCGGAGTGGATGAGGCCGCGGATGAAGTCCCAGGGGTGCGTGCGGACGATCTTCCACTGCCAGGGCTCGAGGGCGATGCTGCGCTCGTGCTTCCTGCCGGGGCCGTGCTGGGGGAAGAGGCAGTGCAGGTGCTTCGAGTACACCTTCACGTTGCGACATCCTGTCTTGCGGACGCGGCAGACGGCGTTGTCGGGGAAGACCGTGCGCATGGCTTGCTCACACTTGTCCATCAGGCCGGGCCAGGATTCGTCGCACGTGATCATCAGGTTCGGCACGCGGTGCTCGGAGTAGTGGCTGATGTGGCCGTCACCCAGATACAGGCCCAGTAGGTAGCTGTACGCCGGCTCGTCCAACTCGCGGCCGTCGCATCGTGGGCATTTGGGGTCGTGCTTGCCTGGACACTCGTTGCGTTTCGCTCGGTCCAGATGCTTCCAGTAGGCGATCGTTCCCGATGGAACGTTGAACTCGCGGGCGACGTCGGCGTTCTTTGCGCCGTCGCGGAGGAGGGTGAGTGCCCGCTGTCGAACCTCAGTGCCGTGAAAATGCATACGACTACTCTGGGTGAGTGATCACGACAGTGCGCAGCAAAAAGCGGATGTTCACGAGAACGTGGACATCCGCTTCCTGATCGAACAGTGCCGGGTGCGGGATTCGAACCCGCAAGCCCTTTCGGGCAGATGTGTTTGAGACATCCGTGTATGCCCTTCCACCAACCCGGCAGGACTGGCTGCTCGGAAGCATACCGGGTCACTCCAGCTCCCCGCCTCTAGGTAGGCTGCATATCCAGCAGCACCTGCCGGCCCGTACCAAGGAGCCCCCGTGACCGCCCCCGAGTCGCCCCAGCCCGTAGACGTGCCCGACGACGACAAGTCGCACGTGCCTCCGCTGACGACCCGTGTCGTCATCGCCGAGGACGAGGCCCTGATCCGGCTCGATCTCAAAGAGATGCTGGAGGAGGAGGGCTACACGGTCGTCGGTGAGGCCGGCGACGGCGAGGAGGCCGTGGAGCTGGCGCGCGAGCACAAGCCGGACCTGGTGATCCTGGACGTGAAGATGCCCCGGCTCGACGGCATCTCCGCCGCCGAGAAGATCACCGAGGAGTCCATCGCGCCGGTCCTGATGCTCACCGCCTTCTCGCAGCGCGACCTCGTGGAGCGGGCCCGGGACGCCGGGGCGATGGCGTATCTGGTGAAGCCCTTCAGCAAGAGCGATGTCGTACCGGCCATCGAGATGGCCGTCTCGCGGTACACGCAGTTGAAGGAGCTGGAGCGCGAGGTCGCCGACCTCAGCCAGCGCCTGGAGACCCGCAAGCTCGTGGACCGGGCGAAGTCCATCCTCCAGACCGAGTACGGGCTGAGCGAGCCGGCCGCGTTCCGCTGGATCCAGAAGACGTCGATGGACCGTCGGATGTCGATGCAGCAGGTCGCGGAGGCCGTGATCGAGGACGCCGCGGAGAAGAAGGCGCCCAAGGGCGGGGACAAGGGCTGACGTCCCGTCCTGACCGGCATTGACGAGGCCCGCGTCCCCCTTCGGAAGGGGGACGCGGGCCTCGTCGTAGCGTGCAGTGCTGGTCAGTCCTCGCCGAGGTACGCCTTGCGGACCGACTCGTCGTGCAGGAGGTCCTGCCCGCTGCCGGACAGGACGATGCTGCCGACCTCCATGACGTGGCCGTGGTCGGCCAGGGAGAGCGCGGCCTGGGCGTTCTGTTCGACGAGCAGGATCGTCGTGCCCTGGGACTTGAGTTCGGCGATCGTCGACATGATCTTCTGCATCATGATCGGGGACAGGCCCATGGACGGCTCGTCCAGCATGAGGAGCTTGGGCTGGGACATGAGGGCCCGGCCCATCGCGAGCATCTGCTGTTCGCCGCCGGAGAGGGTGCCGGCGGCCTGCTTCCTGCGTTCCCCGAGGATGGGGAAGAGGTCGTAGGCGCGCTGGATGTCCTTCTCGATCTTGGGTTTGTCGTTGCGGAGGAAGGCTCCCAGCCGCAGGTTGTCCTCGATCGTCATGCGGGGGAAGATGTGCCGGCCCTCGGGGGAGTGGGCGAGTCCGAGGGAGACGATCTGGTGGGCGGGGATCTTCCTGAGGGATCGCCCGCCGAACTTGATGTGGCCGCCGGCCGGCCTGAGCAGGCCGGACAGGGTGCGCAGGGTCGTGGTCTTGCCGGCGCCGTTGGTGCCGATGAGGGTGACGACCTCGCCGGCCTCGACCTTGAACGAGATGCCCTTGACGGCTTCGATCTTGCCGTAGGCGACCCGGAGGTCTTCGACTTCGAGGAGTGCGGTCATCGGTCGTTCTCCTTGCCCGGCGTGGCCTGTGCTTCGGCGGCCTCGACCTCGGCGACCTCGGCGGCGCCGGGTGCGTCTTCGAAGGGTTCGCCGAGGTAGGCGGCGATGACGCGTTCGTCGCCCTGGACGGTGGCGCTGTCGCCCTCGACGAGTTTCTCGCCCTGGACGAGGACGGCGACGCGGTCGCAGAGGTTGAAGATGAACCGCATGTCGTGCTCGATGACGAGGACGGCGATGCCCTGGTCGCGGATGGCGAAGACGAGTTCCTCGGTGGCGCGGGTCTCCTGCGGGTTCATGCCGGCGGTGGGCTCGTCGAGCAGGAGGAGGCCGGGTTCGCTGGCGAGGGCTCGCGCGATCTCGAGCTTGCGCTGTTCGCCGTAGGGGAGGTTGCGGGCGAGGTGTTCGGCCTTGCTCGCGAGTCCGACGAACTCGAGGAGTTCCATGGCGCGTTCGCGGGAGCTCTTCTCGGCGCGGTGGAAGCCGGGGCCGCGCAGGAGGGCGGACCAGAGGCCTTCCTTGGTGCGGGTGTGGCGGCCGACGAGGACGTTTTCCAGGACCGTCATGTTGGAGAACAGGCGGATGTTCTGGAAGGTGCGGGCGATGCCGGCTGCCGTGACCTTGAAGGACTTGGGCGGCAGGACGGTGCCCTTGTAGCGGACTTCGCCCTCGGTGGGGATGTAGAGCCCGGTGAGGCAGTTGAAGAAGGTGGTCTTGCCGGCGCCGTTGGGGCCGATGAGGCCGACGATCTCGCCGCTGTTGACCTGGAGGTCGACGTCTCGTACGGCGGTGAGGCCGCCGAAGCGCATGGTCACGCCGCGGGCGTCGAGGACGGCCTGGCCGGTGGTGATGGTGTCGGTTGTCATGGGTCAGGCCCCTGCCTTGCCGAGGACTGTGGGTGCTTCCGTCTCTTCGTGGAATTCGAGCTGGCGTCGCCGGTTGGGGATGAGGCCTTCCGGGCGGAAGCGCATCAGCAGGACGAGCGCGAGTCCGAAGGCGAAGAGCTGGTAGTCGCCGAGGAACTGGAGCTTGGCGGGGATGAGGTAGAGCAGTGCGGCGCCTACGAGGGGTCCGCTGATGGTGCCCATGCCGCCGAGGACGACGGCCGCGAGCAGGAAGGCGGAGTTCGGTGGGACGACGTGGGCGAACTGGTACTGCTCGGGTGTGACGGTGTAGGTCACGTGTGCCTGGACGGTGCCTGCGAGGCCGGCGAGTGCGGCGCCGAGGGCGAAGGCGATGAGCTTGACGCGGAAGCCGTTGATGCCCATGGCGAGGGCGGCTGTCTCGTCCTCGCGGATGGCGATCCAGGCGCGGCCGATGCGGCTGTCGCTGCTGCGGCGGAAGACGATGACGACGACCAGCGTGATGAGGAGCATCAGCAGGAAGTAGTTGGCGAACCGCGCGATGGTGAAGCCGCCGAAGGTGTGTTCCTCGCCGAAGTCGAATCCGAGGATGTTGAGGTTCGGGATCGAGGAGATGCCGTTGGAGCCGTTGGTGATGTCGGGTCCTGAGGTGCCGTCCATGTTGAGGACGGTGATGCGGAAGATCTCTCCGAAGCCGAGGGTGACGATGGCGAGGTAGTCGCCGCGCAGCCGCAGGGTGGGTGCGCCGATGATGACGCCGAAGATCATGGCGACGGCGGCGCCGAGGATGGCGGAGAGCCAGAACGGCAGGTGGATGTCGAACGGCGAGGAGGGGGAGCCGGAGACCATGGCCGCGGTGTAGGCGCCGACGCCGAGGAAGGCGACGTATCCGAGGTCGAGGAGGCCGGCGAGGCCGACGACGATGTTCAGGCCGAGGGCGACGGTGGCGAAGATCAGGATGTAGACGCCGATGGTCGCGTACTGGTCGTCGCTCTGGGTGAAGGGGAAGGCTGCCGCGGCGACGAAGGCGCCGATCATCGTGACGTTGCGGTGCTTGCCGGTGAGGGCGGAGATGCGGCCGACGAGTCCTGCCTTGGCGGCGGCGGCGAAGCCGAATCCGGCGGTGATGAGGAAGCCGACGAAGAGTTCGTCGTACTCGGTGCCGATGCCGTAGGTGAAGACGATCAGGCCGAGGGCGAGCGTGGCGACGATGATGAGGATCTCGGCGTAGCCGGGCAGTGTGCGCGCGGGTGTCGAGGTGCCGCCGGCGAGGGAGCCCTTGATGACGGAGCGGATGCCGCGCAGCTTCTGGCGGAACTGCTCCCAGCCGGTGTCCTCGGGGTCGGCCTGTTCCGGGTCGGGCCACTGGAAGGGGAGGGCGAGGGAGCCGAGGACGGCGGCGAGGGTGGCGAGGGCGACGATGTAGGCGCCGGGTTCGAGGTTGACCAGGCCGCCGAGCTGGGCGCTGATGGCGATGATCGTGTACCAGGCGGTGGCGAAGGCGCCGAGTGCGGCGACCTTCAGTGCGCCGTCGGCGCCCGCGGGGGTGAGCCAGCGCAGGCCTTTGACGCCGTAGGAGGCGAGGCCGAAGAGGGTGGTGAGTGCGCCGCCGATGAGGACGAGGACCTGGAGTCCACCGGGGTAGCCGTAGACGGTGAGGTCGCCGGGGAAGTCGGCGGTCCAGGTCCAGGCAAGGAAGGTGGAGACGACGGTGAGGACGCCGCCGCCGGTGGCGAGGGCGCGGCCGAGCTGGGGCGGGATCCCGATGAGTCCGGCGTGCTTGCCGGCGTTGACCTTGCGGGGGGTCTCGGGTGCAGTGGTCTGTGTGGTCATCGGAGGATCACGCCCTGTCCGCGACGCGCTCGCCGAGCAGGCCCTGTGGCCTGAAGAGGAGCACGAGGATGAGGAGTACGAACGCCCAGACGTTGGCCCAGGACTGGCTGCCGAACTGTTCCATCCCCGGGATGTCGGAGATGTAGGCGGTGGAGAGGGCTTCGGCGACGCCGAGGACCAGGCCGCCGAGCATGGCGCCGTAGATGTTGCCGATGCCGCCGAGGACGGCGGCGGTGAAGGCCTTGAGGCCGAGGATGAAGCCCATGCGGAATTGGACTTCGCCGTACTTGAGGCCGTAGGCGACGGCTCCGACGGCGGCGAACGTGGCGCCGAGGGCGAAGGCGACCACGATGATGCGGTCGGTGTTGATGCCCATGAGTTTGGCGGTGTCGGGGTCCTGGGCGGTGGCCTGCATGCCGCGTCCGGTGCGGGTCTTCATGACGAAGAACGCGAGGATGGCCATGCTGATGGGGGCCGCGCTCAGCAGGAAGATGTCGCCGGTCTGGATGGTGACGTTGCCGATCTCGAAGGGTCCGCCGTGGATCTGCGGGAAGGTGATCGCGGATCGCGCGTCGGGGTACCAGGCCCAGATGGCCTGCTGGAGCGCCAGGGAGAGGCCGATGGCGGTGATGAGCGGTGCCAGCCGTGGCGCGGTGCGCAGCGGACGGTAGGCGAACCGTTCCGCTCCTACGGCGACCAGGACGGCGACGAGGACGCCGCCGATCAGCATGAGTGGCAGCGCGACCCACAGCGACGTGCCGTCGGGCAGCACGTACAGGTAGACCGTGAGGGCGCCGAAGCCGCCCATCATGAAGATCTCACCGTGGGCGAAGTTGATGAGCTGGACGATGCCATAGACCATCGTGTAGCCGATGGCGACCAGCCCGTACATGGATCCCAGGAGCAGGCCGTTGACCAGCTGCTGCGGCAGTTCGTTCACCGCAAGTCCTCCGAGAGGGTCGTTGATGCGAGGGAAGTGACCGGATGCGAGTCCGCGCGGGGCGCCAGTGGTGCGGCGCCCCGCGCGGCTCGTTGGTGGGTGCGGGTGGGTCAGCCCTCGTAGGTGCCGGACTTGGCGGCGGCCCAGTCGCCGTCCTTGACCGAGTAGACGGTGAGCTGCTTGTTGGTGGCGTCGCCGTACTCGTCGAAGGCGACCGTGCCGGTCACGCCGTCGAACGTGACGTTCTGCATGGCGGCGGTGACCTTCTCGCGGGCGTCGTCCGGGAGTTCGCCGTTGTTGTCCTCGACGACCTTCTTGACGGCTTCGATGATCGCCCAGGCCGAGTCGTAGGAGTAGCCGCCGTAGGCCTCGTAGGCCTCCTTGTAGCCCTCGGCCTTGTAGTTGGCGACGAACTCCTTGGCGGAGGGGAGCGTCTCGACGGGGGCGCCGACGGAGGTGGCGAGGTCGCCGGTGCCGCCCGCGCCGGCCAGAGTGATGAAGTCGGCGCTGTAGATGCCGTCACCGCCGACGAGCGGGATCTTGGCGCCCGCGGCCTTGATCTGCTTGCTGAGCGGGCCGGCCTGCGGGTACTCGCCGCCGTAGTAGACGACGTCGGCGCCGGTGCTCTTGACCTTGGTGGCGACGGCCGAGAAGTCCTTGGTGTCGGGGTCGATGTGCTCGGTGCCGACGATCTCGCCGCCGAGCTTCTCGAACTCCGCGGAGAAGGTGGCGGCGAGGCCGGCACCGTAGGTCTTCTTGTCGTCGATGACGAAGACCTTCTTCTTCTTGGCGTCGTTGAAGACGTACTGCGCGGCGAACGGGCCCTGGATGGCGTCCGTGGTCGCGGTGCGGAAGTACGACTTGTACGGCCTGGCCTTGGAGGTCTGCCAGTCCGGACCCTGGGTCAGGGCGGGGTTGGTGTTGGCGGGGGAGACCTCGACGAGGTTGGCGTCGTCGAAGACCTTCTGCATCGACTCGGCGACGGAGGAGTTCAGCGGGCCGACGACTCCGAGTACTTCGTTGTCGGCGACGAACTTGGTCGCGTTCTGCTGGCCGGAGGAGGGCTGGGCCTGGTCGTCGAGGGCTTCGATCTTGAAGGTGACCCCGTCGACGACCTTGTCCTTGTTGGCCGTCTTGACGGCCAGGTCGACGGAGTTCTTGATGCCCAGTCCCAGCGCGGACAGGTCGCCGGTCAGCGGGGCGTCGACGCCGATGACGACGGTGGTGCCACCGCCGCTGGAGTCCGAGCCGCCGTCCTCGTCCCGCGAACCGCAGGCGGTGAGGGTGAGCGCTCCCGCCGCCAGCGCGGCGGTGATGGCGATGAGCGAACGTTGACGCACGATCAGTCCTTTCCCTGGCGCGGATCTTCCCGGTGGAAGACGCCGAGTCGAGCGCTGGGTCCGAAAGGGACGCCGGTTGACGTCGAATCCGACGGCGCGGTGACTGGCCGTGACTCTAAGCGGGTGTAGGGAACGTGTAGGAGTGTCTGACGAAGGCTGTGACTCTCTTGTTATGACACGACGTAATGCAGAGCGGTACGCGCCGGGCGGATGCGCGGAATTCCAGCCGATTCGCCCTGTCCGCATGTTGAGACGCGCAGGACCAGCCGCCCGCTATCAGTAGTGTTTTAGCTATTTGGTGATGTCGCGAACTCGTTGCCGCAGGCTACTTGCAGGGCATCCGCGAGGTCCTGCGCATAGTGCTCACCCAGGATGAAACTGTGTGCTTCTATTGCGCGCGCATTACGTAGCGTTACGTCAAGGAAAGGGAGCACGACATTCCGCGGCACTTTTCCGCAATCGGTGACCTTCATACTGATAGTGATCTTGCGGGGGATTCCGGTGGTTGTGCGGAATGGCGCCCGAGGAATGGACGTCAGGGAAAGACCGGCGTACGGCTGGCCGATGCGCACCACGGTGACGTCGGGTCCGGAACGCGCGGTGACGTCCACCGAGAAGACGAAGCTCCCGGCGCGGGCCGCCGTGTCGTGGGTGCCGGTGTAGTGCAGGCCCACCACCTGGGAGGGGTACGGGGGTTCGGGCGCCGGGGGCGGCTCGGGGCGGGTGGCGTAGAGGTAACCGGCGGCGATCACGAGGCCGGTGGCGGCCGCGCCCGCGAGGATTCGGCGGCGTTGCCGGGGCCGGAGCCGCCCGGCGGGCCCGTGCGCGGGGCCCCTCTCGGGCGGCGCCTCCCACTGGTGGGTGCCCTCGCCCGGCTCCACGGGGCCGACGCCGCTCAACTCCACGGCCCCGCACTGGGGTTGCCGTCGCGGTATCGCTCCGTGCAGCGCTCGTCCGCCTGACGGTCGATCAACTGCTCCGCGGAGGCGCGGCCTGCACGCCGCTGCTCGGCCCGCGCGGCGTCCACGACGTTCATCAGGATCTCGTACTGTCCGTTGGACAGGCCCATCGACTGGTAGTCGCCGTAGGTGTTGTCGTCCAGCACCTTGCGTGACCAGTGCCCGATGATCCGGGCGCACACTTCGGCGGGCGGGGTGGTGTGCGGGGCGGGTGTGACGGTGTCCGCGGCCGACGGTGCGGCCCGGGGCTGCGGATCGGCGCATCCGGTGAGCAGCGCGCAGGCCGCCAGTACCAGCCCGACCCCCACCGACCGAAGGGGTCTTCCCGCCGCCGCACCCGGCCCCGTTCCCATGCCTCGACGCTAAGGGGCGGGGTGCCGGGGGGCAACGGGCCGTTGGGACGCGGGGCGGCCCCTTCGCGGCGCTCGGCCGGCGCGGGGCGGTGGGCTTGGCGCGCGTCGTGCGGGCCCGCTCCGCGTCAGCCCGTTGTGCGGACCCGCTCCGCGTCTCCCGGGTTCACATCGCGGAGCAGGCAGGTCAGGCGGGCCGTGCAGACGCGGCGGTCGGACTCGTCGGTGATCACGATCTCGTACGTCGCCGTCGAGCGGCCCCGGTGCACCGGGGTGGCCACGCCGGTCACCAGGCCCGAGCGGGCGCCGCGGTGGTGGGTGCAGTTCAGGTCGACGCCGACGGCGATCTTGGTGCTGCCGCCGTGCAGCATGGAGCCGACCGAGCCGAGGGTCTCGGCCAGCACCGCCGACGCGCCGCCGTGCAGCAGGCCGTAGGGCTGGGTGTTGCCCTCGACCGGCATGGTGCCGACGACGCGCTCCGCCGACGCCTCCACGATCTGTACGCCCATGCGCGTGCCCAGGTGTCCCGCGGAGAACAGGGCGGGCAGGTCGACGCCGAGCGCCGCGTACTCGTCGATGACCTCTTGCGGGAACTTCACTTGCTGCTGCTCGCCCATGGGGCCCGACTCCGTTCGTCGATCCGGTCAGCGTCCGCGCTCGTCGCGGTGCCTGAGCAAACGCTCAGTCGGTTCCCGATTGTTCCAGACGCACCACGACGGACTTGCTGGCCGGGGTGTTGCTGGTGTCCGCGGTGGAGTCGAGCGGCACGAGGACGTTGGTCTCGGGGTAGTACGCGGCGGCACAGCCGCGCGCCGTCGGGTAGTGCACCACCCGGAAACCGGGCGCCCGCCGCTCCACGCCGTCCTTCCACTCGCCGACCAGATCGACGTACGAGCCGTCCACGAGGTGCAGCTCACGGGCGTCCTCGGGGTTCACGAGCACCACCCGGCGGCCGTTCTTGATCCCCCGGTAGCGGTCGTCCAGGCCGTAGATCGTGGTGTTGTACTGGTCGTGCGAGCGCAGCGTCTGCAACAGCAGCCGGCCCTCGGGCAGCGCCGGGTACTCCACCGGCGCGGCCGTGAAGTTGGCCTTGCCGGTGGCGGTCGGGAAGCGGCGCTCGTCGCGCGGGGCGTGCGGGAGGGCGAAGCCGCCGGGGTGGGCGACCCGCTCGTTGAAGTTCTCGAAACCGGGGACCACGCGCGCGATGCGGTCCCGGATCGTGGCGTAGTCCTTCTCGAACTCCTCCCACGGAGTGCGGGACTCGGCGCCCAGGACACGCCGGGCGAGACGGGCCACGATCGCCGGCTCGGACAGCAGCTGCGCGCTCGCCGGCGCCAGCCGGCCGCGCGAGGCGTGCACCATGCCCATGGAGTCCTCCACGGTCACGGACTGCTCGCCGCTGCCCTGAAGATCGCGCTCCGTGCGGCCCAGGGTCGGCAGGATCAGGGCACGCGCGCCGGTGACGGCGTGGCTGCGGTTGAGCTTCGTCGACACGTGCACGGTGAGCCGGGCGCGCCGCATGGCCGCCTCGGTGACCTCGGTGTCGGGGGACGCGGAGACGAAGTTGCCGCCCATGGCGAAGAAGAACTTCGCCTGTCCGTCGCGCATCGCGCGGATGGCCCGTACGACGTCGTAGCCGTGCTCGCGCGGGGGAGCGAAGCCGAACTCCTTCTCCAGCGCGTCCAGGAAGGCCGGCGCCGGGCGCTCGAAGATGCCCATGGTGCGGTCGCCCTGCACGTTGGAGTGACCGCGCACCGGGCACACGCCCGCGCCCGGGCGGCCGATGTTGCCGCGCAGCAGCAGGAAGTTGACGACCTCGCGGATCGTGGGCACCGAGTGCTTGTGCTGGGTCAGGCCCATCGCCCAGCAGACGATCGTGCGCTTCGAGGCCAGGACCATGTCCAGG
This sequence comes from Streptomyces sp. NPDC088387, assembly GCF_044753385.1. Classification (NCBI taxonomy): domain Bacteria; kingdom Bacillati; phylum Actinomycetota; class Actinomycetes; order Kitasatosporales; family Streptomycetaceae; genus Streptomyces; species Streptomyces sp. NPDC088387. Next base: position 179,370 of record NZ_JBIVNC010000001.1, on the reverse strand, counting down.
GCCTGCTCGATCTCCGCGCGGGTGAGGCCGGTCGCGGTGAGAGTCTCGTCCCAGTCGGCCGCGCGGGCCGCCTTCACGAACTCCTCGTAGCCGTGGGTGTATTCGCGGACGAACTCCTCGTCGACCGCGCCCTCGGTCTCCAGGATCAGCTTGTTCAGGAGGCGGAACAGGGCCTGGTCGCCGCCGATGCGGATCTGGAGGAACAGATCGGTGAGCGAGGCGCCCGCGGTGAGGCCCTTGGGGGTCTGCGGGTTCTTGAAGCGCTCCAGGCCCGCCTCGGGCAGCGGGTTGACGCTGATGATCCGCGCGCCGTTGGCCTTGGCCTTCTCCAGGGCGGACAGCATGCGCGGGTGGTTCGTGCCCGGGTTCTGGCCGGCGACGACGATCAGGTCAGCCTGGTACAGGTCCTCCAGCAGGACGCTGCCCTTGCCGATGCCGATGGTCTCGCCCAGCGCCGAACCGGACGACTCGTGGCACATGTTGGAGCAGTCCGGCAGGTTGTTGGTGCCGAACTCGCGGGCGAAGAGCTGGTATAGGAACGCCGCCTCGTTGCTCGTACGGCCCGACGTGTAGAACAGCGCCTCGTCGGGGGAGCCGAGCGCCGACAGCTCCTCGGCGATGATGTCGAACGCGCGCTCCCACGCGACCGGCTCGTAGTGCTCGCCGCCCTCGGGGAGGTACATGGGGTGGGTCAGCCGGCCCTGCTGGCCGAGCCAGTACCCACTCCTGGTGGCCAGGTCGGCTACCGGGTGCGCGGCGAAGAACTCCGGGGTGACCCGCCGCAGCGTGGCCTCCTCGGCGACCGCCTTCGCGCCGTTCTCACAGAACTCCGCCGCGTGTCGGTGGTCCGGCTCCGGCCAGGCGCAGCCCGGGCAGTCGAAGCCGTCCTTCTGGTTGACGCGCAGCAGCGTCAGCGCGGTGCGCCGGACGCCCATCTGCTGCTGGGCGATGCGCAGACTGTGGCCGACCGCGGGAAGCCCCGCCGCGGTGTGCTTCGGCTCTGCGACCTGCGGCGCGTCCTGGACGGGGTCGGCCTTCGGCGGCTTTGTCGCCATCGCACGCTCTCCTAGTCGCTGCGTGTGCCAAGTACATCTCCGATACTCCCACGCGCCTGTGACAACGATGGCGGGAGGGGAGTAGGAAGTGCGTGTGAGGCGGGAGGGCGGTGCGCCGGCCTCCGGGGGCGGGGAGGGCCGTCCGCCCGGCGTCTGGGGGCAGGGAGGTTGTCCGGCCCGGCATCTGGGGGGCGGGGAGGTCGTCCGCCCGGGGCTGCGTGAGCGGGGAGGGCCGTCCGCCCGGCCTCTGGGAGCGGGGAGTGCCGTCCGCCCGTCCGCCGGGGGCGCGGTTCGCGGTGCGTTCGCCCTCCGCGGGCCGCGGCGCGCATCCGCCGGTCGGGGCCGACTGTCAGTGCGGCGTGGCAGGATCGGGGTCGTGGCAGAAACAGCATCGAAGAAGACCGAGACCACCCCCGGCGGGAGCCGTCCGCGGCTGATGCTCATGGACGGGCACTCGCTGGCCTACCGCGCGTTCTTCGCGCTGCCCGCGGAGAACTTCACAACCGCGACGGGCCAGCCGACGAACGCGATCTACGGCTTCGCGTCGATGCTGGCCAACACGCTGCGCGACGAGGAGCCCACGCACTTCGCGGTGGCCTTCGACGTCTCGCGCAAGACCTGGCGCTCCGAGGAGTTCACCGAGTACAAGGCGAACCGCTCCAAGACCCCGGACGAGTTCAAGGGCCAGGTCGAGCTGATCGGCGAGCTGCTCGACGCGATGCACGCGCAGCGCTTCGCCGTCGACGGCTTCGAGGCGGACGACATCATCGCCACGCTCGCGACCCAGGCCGAGGCCGCGGGCTTCGACGTGCTGATCGTCACCGGCGACCGGGACTCCTTCCAGCTGGTCAGCGAGCACACCACGGTGCTGTATCCCACCAAGGGTGTCTCCGAGCTGACCCGCTTCACCCCCGAGAAGGTTTTCGAGAAGTACGGACTGACGCCCGCCCAGTACCCCGACTTCGCCGCCCTGCGCGGCGACCCGTCCGACAACCTCCCCGGCATCCCGGGCGTCGGCGAGAAGACGGCCGCGAAGTGGATCAACCAGTTCGGGTCGTTCACGGAGCTCGTCGAGCGCGTCGACGAGGTCAAGGGCAAGGCCGGGCAGAATCTGCGCGACCACCTCGACGCGGTGAAGCTGAACCGCCGGCTCACCGAGCTGGAGCGGGCCGTGGAGCTGGAGCGGTCGGTCACCGACCTGGAGCGCGCCCCGTACGACCGCAAGGCCGTCGCCCTGGTGCTGGACACCCTGGAGATCAGAAACCCCTCGCTGCGCGAGCGGCTCTTCGCCGTCGACCCCGGCTCCGAGGAGGCCGAGTCGACGCCGGTCGTCGCCGCGGGTGTGGAGCTGGACGGCAGTGTGCTGGGCACCGGCGAGCTGGCCGGCTGGCTCGCCGAGCACGCGGACGAGACCCTCGGCGTGGCCACGGTCGACACCTGGGCGCTGGGCAGCGGCTCGGTCGCCGAGGTCGCCCTGGCGACGGCGGGCGGGCCGGCCGCCTGGTTCGACCCGTCCCAGCTGGACGAGGCCGACGAGCAGGCGTTCACGTCCTGGCTGGCCGACCAGGACCGGCCCAAGGTGTTCCACAACGCCAAGGGCGCCATGCGGGTCTTCGCCGAGCACGGCTGGAGCATCGCCGGCGTCGGCATGGACACCGCGTTGGCCGCGTACCTGGTCAAGCCGGGCCGCCGCTCCTTCGACCTGGACGCGCTGTCCCTGGAGTATCTGCACCGGGAGCTGGCGCCCGCCGCCGCTGCCGACGGCCAGCTCGCCTTCGGCGCGGACGACGGCGCCGAGGCCGAGGCGCTGATGGTGCAGGCCCGCGCCATCCTCGACCTGGGCGAGGCCTTCGAGGGCCGGCTCGCGGAGGTCGGCGCGGCCGATCTGCTGCGGGACGTGGAGCTGCCGACGTCCGTGCTGCTGGCCCGCCTGGAGCGGCACGGCATCGCCGCCGACAGGAGCCACCTGGAGGCCATGGAGCAGATGTTCGCCGGTGCCGTGCAGCAGGCGGTGAAGGAGGCGCACGCGGCGGCGGGCCATGAGTTCAACCTCGGCTCGCCCAAGCAGCTCCAGGAGGTGCTCTTCGGCGAGCTGGCGCTGCCCAAGACGAAGAAGACCAAGACCGGCTACACCACGGACGCCGACGCACTGGCCTGGCTGGCCAACCAGACGGACAACGAACTGCCGGTCATCATGCTCCGCCACCGTGAGCAGGCGAAGCTGCGCGTCACTGTCGAGGGCCTGATCAAGACGGTCGCGACGGACGGCCGCATCCACACCACGTTCAACCAGACGGTCGCCGCGACCGGCCGCCTGTCGTCCACCGACCCGAACCTTCAGAACATCCCGGTCCGCACCGACGAGGGCCGCGCGATCCGCCGGGGCTTTGTGGTCGGCGAGGGCTTCGAGTCCCTCATGACCGCGGACTACAGCCAGATCGAACTGCGGGTGATGGCCCACCTCTCCGAGGACGCGGGCCTGATCGAGGCCTTCACCACCGGCGAGGACCTGCACACCACGGCCGCCTCACAGGTGTTCGCGGTCGAGCCCGCCGCGGTCGACGCCGAGATGCGCCGCAAGATCAAGGCCATGTCGTACGGCCTCGCCTACGGTCTGTCCGCGTTCGGCCTCTCGCAGCAGCTGAACATCGACGCGGGGGAGGCCCGCGCGCTGATGGACGCCTACTTCGAGCGGTTCGGCGGTGTACGGGACTATCTGCGCCGGGCCGTCGACGAGGCACGGGCCACGGGCTACACGGCGACCCTCTTCGGGCGCCGCCGCTACCTCCCCGACCTCAACAGCGACAACCGGCAGCGCCGCGAGGCGGCCGAGCGGATGGCCCTCAACGCGCCGATCCAGGGCACGGCGGCGGACATCGTCAAGATCGCCATGCTCAACGTCGACCGGGCCCTGCGGGAGGCGGACCTCGCGTCCCGGATGCTCCTCCAGGTCCACGACGAAATCGTCCTGGAGATCGCCCCCGGCGAGCGGGCCGCCACGGAGGAGATCGTCCGCCACGAGATGGCGAACGCGGTCCACCTCCGGGCCCCGCTCGACGTCTCGGTGGGAGTGGGTGCGGACTGGGAGTCGGCGGCGCACTAGAGGGCCGGCGCACTATAAGGCCGGCGCACTGGAAGGCGCGGACCGGGCGGGGCGACCGTTGGACTGGCGCAATGGCCAGGGTGACCGTAGGACTGGCGCAATGGCCGGGCTCAAGTGGCCGGCCGAGGTCAATAGTCGAGCGTCGGATACCAGTCGCCCCGGCCCCGCCGGGTCAGGTCCAGTACGTGCCACACCGGGGCGATCAGGTCGGTGCCGCGCTCCTCGACGTCCTCGGACATCCGGGGATGCGCCGAGTAGAAGTGCCTTACGGAACCGTCGTCGTCGCGGGTGAACACCGAGATCGTGGAGTCCTGACGGCCCTCGGCGTCCTCGCTGTCCAGGTCGTACTTGAACGTGTTGGACGCGGCGCTGAGCAGCCGCAGCCGCGTCCAGTTCCGGCTTCGGGCGTGTGCGCGCAGGGCGGGCAGGTCGGCGGCGGCGACCACCGCGAAGTCGACGTTCTGCGTGAGGTGGTGGGCCACGCCGTTGAGTCCGTCGCACCACATCGTGCACATGGGGCACGGCTCCGTGTCCGCCTTGCCGAACATCATCTGGTAGAGGAACAGCTCGCGCCCCGGGGCCGTGAACAGCTCGCTCAGCCGCACGTGCCGTACCGGGGAGTCGCCGGCCGCCAGATCGGCGGGGCCCTCCTCGAAGACGTAGTCATCGAGGACGGGGCCGGGTGGTAGCCGGAGCCGCAGCTCGGCGACGCGCTCCCCCCGGTGCATCAGCTCGATCTCGGCCTGCCGCAGCTCCTCGCGGGCCCGGACCCGACTCGTGTCCAGCCAGCCTATGCCCGCCCGCCGGGCCCGTCGGTCGGCGTGGCGAAGTGCCTGGTAGGAGGGCTTTTCACCGCGATGACCCCGGAGAGCCGTCACTCACCTGGCCCCCGCGAAAACGCCCCCCGGGTGCTCGGGCCGTCAAGATGCCGCCATGGGTATACGCATGCTCCACCGCCGGCCGGCGTCGTCGACGCCGCCTCCGCCGGTGCCGGCCTTCGCCGCCGGTGCAAGCACCGCCCGCCTCGCCATCGGCCCGGCCGAGGCCCTGCGTCACACCGCGAAGGATCTCCGCAGCCGTTGCACGCCGGTGAAAGCGACGAGGGAGCCGGTCCCGGCGCGTCCCGGCGACCCGCCCGTCTGGCGCCTGTGGGCCGACCTGGCCCGCGGCCACCTGACCCTGCTGATCGCCCACCTGCCACGCACCCGCCCACCCCACACCCTGACGGTCTTCACAGCCCCAACCCCGGCAGGAGCCCACGGCAAAGGAACCCCGAACACACCACAGTGACACCCACGGCCAGCACCCCCTCAGCGGCGCGAGGAACTGCGCGACAAGCCCAAACGCACCCGCACCCGGCAACGCCCCCCCACACTCCCCCCCAGGGGCGCGAGGAACTGCGCGCTCAGCCCAAACAGACCCGCACCCGGCAACGCACCCGCACCACCCCTTCAGGGGCGCGGGGAACTGCGCGACAAGCCCCAACGCACCCGCACCCAGCAACGCACCCACACCCGCCGCACCCCCCCACCCCTCACACCCCCACCCGCTCCCTCCCCCCACCAACCCGAGCCGGCCGCCGCCACCCCCGTACCGCCACCGCGTACACCAGCACCCCCACCACCAACCCCGCGCCCCCGCCAAAACACAGCGTCGGAATCAGTTCCCACGGCTTGGCGACATCCCGAAACTCCGCCCACCACCGCACCGCCCGCTCCACAGCCGCCCCCGCGGCGCAGCCGCAGATCACCACACAGGCCAGCCACCGCTCGCGCCGCGACAGCGACGGCACCCCCACCGGCTCGGCAGCCGCCACCCCGCGCAGCGCGTGCACGACAAACACGGCGATGACAACGGCGGCCACGGCGGACCCCCCGTACTGCAAGTACCAGTACAGCGGCGACCCGGCCACCTCACGGCCCAGGACGGGGAAGACCCGCATGCCCCACCGGTCGAGGTGGGTGAAGGCGTCCCACACCACGTGGGTCAGCGAGCCGACGACGGCGGACACGTACCAACGCGCGGCCCACCGCGCGGCCGTGGACGGCCGGACACGCGCGCGTGGCGCCCCGCACCGCAGCAGCGTCGCGACCCGGTTCTGCCGGGCGCGCGGCAGCAGGGCGACGAGGGGCTCGCGCACCAGCAGCCAGAGACCGACCAGCGCCCAGGCGATCAGCACATCGACGGTGAAGACGCCGGCGAACGAGTGCGTGACGTCGCCGAATTCCATCGCCCCGGACAGGACACTCGCCGCGTAATAGGTCATGTCGGGCGCGAAGGAGCCCGCGACCAACACGGCCGGTACCAACGGGCCGCGACCGGTTCCGTCCGCGCGGACGGCGGGCAGCACGGCCGCCGCGTGGCTGAGGGTGAAGGGCAAAGGGGCTCCCTGGGGCGGACGTTCACCGGGGATTCCGGTTCCGTGATCGAATGCGCCCTTCAGTATCCGGGACGGCCGTGGAAGCCTGGGCGCCGACAGGTGGACAACGGCATGTGGCCAAGTGGTGAAAATCGGGCAGGAACGGGTCCCTGCACAAAGGAAGTTGTCGTAGGGTCGCGTGGGCCGAGGCGCCGGGCGAAGGTCCGGATGTCGCGGGTGCAACTTTCGGGGCGCCCCGGTCGTCACACAAGAGCGAGTGCGGCACTGCGAGCACTCGCTCAACAACACGGCTTGAACCGCAGATAGAGGCGGGCGCTCGGGCGTCCATGGGAGGGGTTCCATTCATGGCGGCGCAATTCGGCAGTCGGCTTCGCAAGGGAGCGGCGACCACCGCCCTGGCCGCGGCGGCGGTGGCGGCACTGTCCGCTTCGCAGGCGCCCGGCGTCGCAGCCGGTGATCAGGGCAGACAGAGCACCGCCGACTCCCAGTCCTCGTCCGACGCGAGCGCGGACAGCGCGACCGGCAACTCGCCGTACTACACGGACCTGCCGCCGCTGACCACCCCGACCCCCTCGCCCACGACCACGGCCGACGGCACGCCGGTCGCCACCGGCGACGCCCAGGCGGGCATACCCGCGACCGTCCTCGACGCCTACCAGCAGGCGGCGGCCGAACTGCGCAGCTCCAAGCCCGGCTGCAACCTCCCCTGGGAACTCCTCGCCGCCATCGGCAAGGTGGAGTCCGGGCAGGCCCGCGGCGGCAACGTCGACGCGGACGGCACCACCATCAGCCCCATCCTGGGCCCGCAGCTCGACGGCAACGGCTTCGCCCTCATCCGCGACACCGACGACGGTGCCTTCGACGGCAACGCGACGTACGACCAGGCCGTCGGCCCCATGCAATTCATCCCCTCCACCTGGGCCTGGGCCGGCCGCGACGGCAACAGCGACGGCCGCGAGGACCCGAACAACATCTACGACGCCGCGCTCGCCGCCGGCCACTACCTGTGCCGCAACGGCTGGGACCTGGCGACGACGGGCGACATGAAGAGCGCGATCCTCAGCTACAACAACTCGACGGAGTACCTCAACACGGTCCTGTCCTGGCTGGACTACTACCGCGAGGGCACCCACGAGATCCCGGACGGCACCGGCACGCTTCCGGTCGACCGCAGCGACAACACGGACCCGCCCGGCACCACGCCGCCCGCCTCGAACCCGCCGAGCACCCAGAACCCGAAGCCCGGCAACTCCGGCAACCCGTCGACGCCGCCGTCCAAGCCGCCGACGACTCCGCCGTCCACGCCGCCGCCGACCTCCACGCCCACGCCGACCGACACGGTCCACCACCTGGAGAACGCGGGCACCACGAAGCTCACCGCCATGGCGGGCGACGCGTTCGACGGCAAGATCACCGCGCGGGCCGAGACCAAGACCGACAAGGCCGTCGCGAAGGTCCGCGTCCGGTTCACCGTCGTCGGCGACACCGACACCACGTTCACCGGCGGCGAGAAGGTCGCCGTGGCCGTCACCGACGCCTCGGGCAAGGCGGTGGCGCCCGCGCTCCTGGCGGGCGAGAAGACGGGCGACTTGGTCGTCCGCGCCACTCTCGTCGGCCGCTCGGTACCGGGTCCCGACTTCAAGGCGAGTGTCACCGCGCGTGCCGCCGACGCCCTTACCCGGGTCGGCACCGAGGCGCTGACCTGCGTCGCGGGCGGCGAGTTCGCCGACGACGTCACCCTGGACGCGACGTACAAGGGCGCGGCCGCGGACAAGGTCGCCGCCACCGCGACGCTCGTCAAGTCCGCGGACGACCCGACCGCCAACGACAAGGGCCCCTACTTCAAGGACGCCGACAACAAGGCCGTACGCACCCTGACGGACCTGGCGACGGATGCGAACGGCCGCCTGAAGCTGCCGAAGCTCTACGCGGACGACGCGGACGGCACGTACCTGCTCCGTGTCACGACCACGGGCGGCGCCACGCTGACCCTGGAGCTGACCGTCACCAAGGCGCCGGACCCAACGCCGACCCCGTCGACGTCGGAGAGCGCCGAAGCGAGCCCTTCCGCGTCGCCCAGCGCGTAGCGAGCACATCCCGCACGAGGGCGCCCCTCCACTTCGGTGGAGGGGCGCCCTCGTTGTGCTGTACGACGTGTTCTCATCTCACGCGCGCGTTGCTACGGTGCCGGACCTGACGGTCCCTCAGTTCCGCAGTCCGACACCGGGAGGCCCCGCATGCGCGCCCTGATCGCCGCCGCGACCGGTCTCGTCCTCGCGCTCGGCCTGGTCCTGGCCCTCACCGCGGCCGGCTCCCCGACCGGAAAGACCTCGCCGAAACCGCTGCTCACCACGGTCCCCGCACACCCGTAACCGCCCCGGAGGGAGGCCGAGATGCGCCGAAAGTCCGGCCTGGTCCTGCTCGCCCTCGCCGTGTTCTTCGCGGCGCTCGCGCCCCTCATGCGCTGGTACGCCTTCCCGCGCCTCGCCAAGGTCCCGGCGAACCAGTACCAGGACATGGTCCTGGAGGCCAAGGACGCCACGCTCCTCGACTACGGCACCATGCAGGCCCGCACGGTCCCCAAGGTCACCATCGTGCAGACCCTCAAGGGCAACGTGGAGGCCTCCGAGAAGATCGAGGAGACCGCGGGCCGCGACGTCGTCGTCTGGGACAGCCTGTCCTACGTCCAGGACGCCGACGGCGAGATGGTCTCCAAGGTCCCCGAGCGCTACATCTTCGACGCCCACACCCAGGAACCCGTCCACGCCACCGGCGAGATGGTCGACGGCGACCGGGTCCGCCGCGAGGGCATCGAGTTCAAATGGCCCTTCCTGACCGAGAAACGCGACTACGAGTACTTCGACGCGCAGGCCCGCATCACCGCCCCCATCCACTACAAGGGCACCCAGGACTTCCGGGGTGTCGAGGTCTACTACTTCGAGCAGACCATCCCCTGGACGAAGGTGCCCTTCCCCAAGGTCCTGCCCGTGGAGGGCGTCACACCCGAGTCGATCGCCGAGACCGGTACGACCCGCTGGTACACCACGGTCCGCAAGTTCTGGGTCGAACCGCTCACCGGTGCCCCCGTCTACGGCGAGGAGATCCACAAGGAGGAACTGCGCGGCGGCACCCTCCTGGGGGACCGCGACAAGGTGACGGCGTTCTCCGGGCACGTGAAGATGCGCGAGGACTACATCGAGTCCACGGTCGACCTGGTCAAGTCCAACCGCACTCTCGTCCTGCTCCTCACCTCGTACCTCCCCTGGGGCTTCCTCTCCCTGGGCGTCCTGCTGCTCGCCCTCGCGCTGTACCTGGAGGCACGCGGCCGCCGCCCCGGCGACCCCGCGCCCGAACAGGCCACGGAACCACAGCCGGTCACCGCCTGAGCCGCGCGTTCGTGTACCGCGTCGGCTCGGCACCCGCCGGGTCCTCCGGCCACGGATGCTTCGGATACCGCCCGCGCAACTCCGCCCGTACGCCCTTGTAGCCGTCCTTCCAGAACGACGCCAGGTCGGCCGTCACCGCGGCCGGGCGGCCCGCGGGCGACAGCAGATGCACCAGCAACGGCACCCCGGCGACGGCCGGCGACTCCTGGAGCCCGAACATCTCCTGCAACTTCACCGCCAGCACGGGCTGCCCCGGGTCGCCGTAGTCGATACGGATTCTGGACCCACTCGGTACGGTGATCCGCTCCGGCGCCAGCTCGTCGAGCCGCACCGCCTCACCCGTGGCCCAGGGCAGCAGCCGGCCCAGCGCCGCACCCGCGTCGATCCGCCCCAGATCGGCCCGCCGCCGCGCCCGGCTCAACTCCGGCTCCAGCCACTCGTCCACACGCGTGTACAGCGTGTCGTCGCCGACATCGGGCCACGGCCCGGCCAGCCGCCGGTGCAGAAAGGCGAGCCGCTGCCGCAGCACCACCGCGTCCGGCGACCACCGCAACAACCCGAACCCCTCCCTGCGCAACCCCTCAAGAAGCGCCTCCCGTACGAGGCCGGAGTCGGCGTTCCGCAGCGCCCGCACCGTCAGCTCGACGGCCCCCAGCCGCTCCACCCGGCGTGCGACGACGTCCCCGTCGGCCCAGTGCACCTCGTCCCGCTCGTCGGCGAAGGCCCCCGCCGCGCGGCGCGCGATCTCCTCGTCGACGACCGCGCCGAGCTGTACCCGCGCGTGCCCCCGGCCCACCGGACGGTCGGCGACGGCCACGGCGATCCAGGACGCCCCGCCGAGCGCGCTGCCCCGACCGGTCTCCGCGCGGGTCCCCGACACCATCAGATACGAACCGCCGTCGGCCCGCGCGACCCGCTCGGGAAACGCCAGCGCGGCCACCAGCCCCACGAGCCGTTCCCCCTCCGGCGCGCCGGCCGGTGTGCCGGACGCCTCCTCCGCGACGGCCCGCAGTCGCCGCACCTCGGCACGCCACCGCGCGGCATAGCCGTCACCGCCGCGCCGGGCGGCCCGCAGCGCGGCGGCCAGGTCGTCGCCGTACTCGCGCGGCGCCTCCTCACTGAGCAGGGCGACCACCTCGGCGGCCCGCTCCGCGCCCACCAGGGGCGCTGCGTCCAACAGCGCGCGCCCCAGGCGCGGATGCGCCCCCAGACGCGCTAGGCGGGCGCCCCGCGCGGTGGCACGTCCCGCCGGGTCCACCGCCCCGACCGCCGTCAGCACCTCGCGCGCCGCGGCCATCGCCCCGGCGGGCGGCCGGTCCAGCAGAGCGAGCCCGGAGGCCTCCGGATCGCCCCAGCACGCCGTCTGGAGCGCGAACGCCGTCAGGTCGGCCACCTTGATCTCCGGTGCCGGGAAGCGCGGCAGGCGCGCGTCCTCCGCCTCCGCCCAGCACCGGTACACCGCGCCCGGCGCCTCCCGCCCGGCCCGCCCCGCCCGCTGCCGCCCCGCCGCCTGCGAGGCCCGTACCGTCGTCAGCGCGCTCAGCCCGCGCGCGTGGTCCACCCGCGGCTCGCGCGCCAGCCCGGAGTCGACGACCACGCGCACGCCCGGAACCGTCAACGACGACTCGGCGACCGACGTGGCCAGCACCACCCGCCGCCCCGCCGCCGGAGCCAGCACCGCGTCCTGCACCGCCGCCGGCGCCCGGCCGTGCACCTGGAGCACCTCCACGCCGCCCAGGTTCCCGAGCTGCCCCGCGACCCGGGCGATCTCGCCCACGCCGGGCAGAAAACACAGCACGTCCCCGGACCGCTCGGTCAGCGCCCGCCGTACCAGCGACGCCACATGGGCCAGCAGCGCCGGATCGACCCGCATCCCGTGCGGCGGCCGTACCGGACGGGCAGGCGGCGCCCACACCACCTCCACCGGATGCGCGACCCCCTCGGCGGCCACCACCGGCGCCCCGCCGAGCAGCCCGGCCCAGCCATCCGCGTCCGTCGTCGCCGACGCCGCCACCAGCCGCAACTCCGGCCGCAGCGCCTGCCGTACGTCCCACAGGAACGCGGCCACTGTGTCCGCGTCCAGATGCCGCTCATGGCACTCGTCGAGGATCACGACATCGACGTCGGCCAACTCCTGGTCCCGCTGGAGACGTTGGAGCAGCACACCCGTCGTGACGACCTCCACGCGCGCGTGGCGCCCCACCACCCGCTCGCCGCGCACGGTGTAGCCGACGCTGTCGCCGACCTTCTCGCCCAGCAGCCAGGCCATACGGCGGGCCGCCGCGCGGGCCGCGATCCGCCGCGGCTCGGCCACGACCACCCGCCGCGCGGGGCCGTCGCCGAGCAGCCCGGCGAGCGCCAGCGGCACCAGCGTCGTCTTGCCGGTGCCGGGCGGCGCGACCAGGACGGCGGTCCCGGGCCCGTCGAGGGCCTCGCGCAGGGCGGGCAGGGCGGTGCGTACGGGCAGCGCGTCGAGGGCGTCGTGGCGGATCACGCACCCAGTGTCGTACGCCCGGGGAAACCGGAGTCCTCAGGAGGGGGCTCGGAAACCGTCCTCTATATGAGGGGGGTCAGTCCCGTGCGCAGACGTAGATCGCCGTGCCCGGGATCAGCCGGCCGCGCGTCGGTGACCAGCCGCCCCACTCCGATGTGTTCCAGGACGGCCACTCCGGCTCGACCAGGTCCACCAGCCGCAGGCCGGACGCCACCACGTCCCGGACCCGGTCGCCCAGGGTGCGGTGGTGCTCGACGTACACCGCGCGGCCGTCGTCGTCCTGCTCGACATAGGGAGTGCGGTCGAAGTAGGAGGACGAGACGGTGAGCCCTTCGGGGCCCGGCTCGTCCGGGAACGCCCAGCGGATCGGATGCGTCGCCGAGAACACGAACCGGCCGCCCGGCCGCAGCACCCGCCGCACCTCCGTCAGCACCAGCACCGGATCGGCGACGAAGGGCAGCGCCCCGTACGCCGAGCAGGCCAGGTCGAAGGAGGCGTCCGCGAACGGCAGCGCGCCCGCGTCCGCCTGCACGAGCGGGAACGGGCTGCCGATGCGCAGCGCGTGCTGGAGCTGCCGGTGGGAGAGGTCCAGGGCGACCGGGCGCGCGCCCTGGGCGGCGAGCCAGCGGGAGCACTGGGCGGCCCCGGAGCCGATCTCCAGTACGTCCTTGCCCTTCAGGTCCTCCGGCGGGCCGAGCAGTTCGGCCTCCACCTCGTCGAGGCCCTCGGGCCCCCACACGAAACGGTCGTCCCCCAGGAACGTGCCGTGCTCGATCTGGTACTCGTCCGCGTTGCGGTCCCACCAGCCGCGGTTGGCGCGGGAACTCTCCGCGACGCCGGCGTCACGGCGGGTCGCCTCCGGCTCGGGTGGCTCGAAGGCCGGCTCGGGCGATACGGACTCTTGGATGATCGGCTCCCTCGTCGTACTCTTCCGTCCAGCCGGGTTCGGGCGGTGCCACGAAAGAGGTCTCTCAGGCCTACGTGGCCTCCTGGGACGGCTCTTGTGCCGGGTATGCGGCGATCCGCCCCGGGTGTGCGTCTTCGCGCATTGACCCTGCCCGGCTGCCCCCGTATGCTACAAGTTGCGCTGCGGGCCTGCGCTCCTCAGACGTAGCAGGCTGCGCTCGCATCTGTTGTATGTCCCCTCGGTTGTCGAGGCGTCACCAGTGTTTTTCGGTGGCGCTTCCTAGGCTGTCCGGCTTCTTCAGAGCGAAACGGGCTCCCGGCGTAAGCAGTACCTACGACTTCAATGTCCGTACCGGAGCCCTTTCCCACATGACGAGCAGCACCGAGACCACCGCAACCACCCCGCAGGTAGCGGTCAACGACATCGGTAACGAGGAAGCTTTCCTCGCCGCGATCGACGAGACGATCAAGTACTTCAACGACGGCGACATCGTCGACGGCGTCATCGTGAAGGTCGACCGGGACGAGGTCCTGCTCGACATCGGTTACAAGACCGAAGGCGTCATCCCGAGCCGCGAGCTCTCCATCAAGCACGACGTCGACCCGAACGAGGTCGTCGCCGTCGGTGACGAGATCGAGGCCCTTGTCCTTCAGAAGGAGGACAAGGAAGGCCGCCTGATCCTCTCGAAGAAGCGTGCCCAGTACGAGCGTGCCTGGGGCACCATCGAGAAGATCAAGGAAGAGGACGGGATCGTCACCGGTACCGTCATCGAGGTCGTCAAGGGTGGTCTCATCCTCGACATCGGCCTCCGCGGCTTCCTCCCGGCCTCCCTGGTCGAGATGCGCCGTGTTCGCGACCTCCAGCCCTACGTGGGCAAGGAGCTCGAGGCCAAGATCATCGAGCTGGACAAGAACCGCAACAACGTGGTCCTGTCCCGCCGTGCCTGGCTGGAGCAGACCCAGTCCGAGGTCCGCCAGACGTTCCTCACGACCCTCCAGAAGGGTCAGGTCCGCTCCGGCGTCGTGTCCTCGATCGTCAACTTCGGTGCCTTCGTGGACCTGGGTGGCGTCGACGGTCTGGTTCACGTCTCCGAGCTCTCCTGGAAGCACATCGACCACCCGTCCGAGGTTGTCGAGGTCGGCCAGGAAGTCACCGTCGAGGTTCTCGACGTCGACATGGACCGCGAGCGTGTCTCCCTGTCGCTGAAGGCGACCCAGGAAGACCCGTGGCAGCAGTTCGCCCGGACCCACCAGATCGGCCAGGTCGTGCCCGGCAAGGTCACGAAGCTGGTTCCGTTCGGTGCGTTCGTCCGCGTGGACGAGGGCATCGAGGGTCTGGTCCACATCTCCGAGCTGGCCGAGCGCCACGTGGAGATCCCGGAGCAGGTCGTCCAGGTCAACGACGAGATCTTCGTCAAGGTCATCGACATCGACCTCGAGCGTCGCCGGATCTCGCTGTCGCTGAAGCAGGCCAACGAGTCCTTCGGTGCCGACCCGGCCTCGGTCGAGTTCGACCCGACGCTGTACGGCATGGCCGCGTCGTACGACGACCAGGGCAACTACATCTACCCCGAGGGCTTCGACCCCGAGACCAACGACTGGCTCGAGGGCTACGAGACCCAGCGCGAGGCTTGGGAGGGCCAGTACGCCGAGGCGCAGCAGCGCTTCGAGCAGCACCAGGCCCAGGTCATCAAGTCCCGCGAGGCGGACGCCGCGGCGGCCGCCGAGGGTGGCGACGCGGCGGGTGCGGCTCCGGCCGCGTCCGGTGGCGGCGGCGGTTCGTACTCCTCCGAGGGCCCGGACAACTCCGGTGCGCTTGCCTCGGACGAGGCGCTTGCCGCGCTTCGCGAGAAGTTGGCGGGTGGCCAGAGCTGAGCGCTTGCCGCTGAGCCTTAGCCGGTAACTGAAGGCCCCGCACCTTTTGGGTGCGGGGCCTTCAGCGTTTTCCGGGGTGGCTCGGTGGCCCTTTGGGCGCGGGTGCGTTGTGGCTGGTCGCGTAGTTCCCCGCGCCCCTTCTCGGCGTTGCCGACGCCCTGCGTTCGGTCTGTGACCCGGAGCCTGCGGGTTGGGGAATGCAGGAGCGTTCCGGGGGTGGGAATGTCGGTGCTCCGCGTCACGTTGTTGATGAGGAACAACGAGGAGGAGCGGTCACTGTGCTTGATCCGCAGGGTTTGTACACGTGGGAGCCGAAGGGGCTGGCCGTCGTCGACATGGCGCTCGCCCAGGAGTCGGCCGGTCTTGTCATGCTCTACCACTTGGACGGATACATCGACGCGGGCGAGACCGGTGACCAGATCGTCGACCGGGTGCTCGACTCGCTGCCGCACCAGGTCGTCGCACGCTTCGACCACGACCGGCTCGTGGACTACCGCGCCCGCCGGCCCCTGCTGACGTTCCGCCGCGACCGGTGGACGGGCTACGAAGAGCCCGCCATCGAGGTCCGGATCGTCCAGGACGCGACCGGCGCACCCTTCCTGCTGCTGTCCGGCCCCGAACCGGACGTCGAGTGGGAGCGCTTCGCCGCCGCCGTGCAGCAGGTCGTCGAGCGACTCGGCGTACGCCTCACGGTGAACTTCCACGGCATCCCCATGGGCGTCCCGCACACCCGCCCCGTGGGCCTGACCCCGCACGGCAACCGCTCCGAGCTGGTCCCCGGCCACACCAGCCCCTTCGAGGAGGCCCAGGTGCCCGGCAGCGCGGAGTCGCTGGTCGAGTACCGCCTCATGGAGGCCGGTCACGATGTCCTCGGCGTCGCCGCGCACGTGCCCCACTACATCGCGCGCTCGGCGTACCCGGACGCCGCCCTCACCGTCCTGGAGGCCATCACCGGAGCCACCGGCCTGGTTCTCCCCGGTATCGCCCATGCCCTGCGCACGGACGCCCACCGCACACAGACGGAGATCGACCGGCAGATCCAGGAGGGCGACGAGGAGCTGACGGCGCTCGTCCAGGGCCTGGAGCACCAGTACGACGCGGTCGCCGGCGCGGAGACCCGCGGCAACATGCTCGCCGAGCCCGTCGAGATCCCGTCCGCGGACGAGATCGGGCTGGAGTTCGAGCGGTTCCTGGCGGAGCGGGAAGGGGACAACTGAGGCCCCCGAGGCCTCCTTGTCCCACCTGGCTCCCGGGGGCGCCCGGTCCGGGCGCCGGTACCAGGCCCTAAGCTTCGGCTCATGCTGAAGGTGGGCCTGACCGGCGGGATCGGCGCCGGCAAGAGCGAGGTGTCGCGGCTCCTCGTGGAGTGCGGTGCCGTCCTGATCGACTCCGACCGCATCGCGCGCGAGGTCGTCGCGCCCGGTACGCCGGGGCTCGGGTCCGTCGTCGAGGCCTTCGGCCCTGACGTGCTCGCGGCGGACGGCAGTCTCGACCGGCCCCGGCTGGGGTCCGTCGTCTTCGCCGACCCCGACAAGCTCGCCGTACTGAACTCGATCGTGCACCCCCTGGTGGGCCGGCGGTCCAGCGAGCTGGAGGCGGCCGCCGCCGAGGACGCCGTCGTCGTGCACGACGTACCCCTTCTCACCGAGAACGGCCTCGCGCCGCTGTACGACGTCGTGATCGTCGTCGACGTGGCCCCGGAGACCCAGCTGGACCGGCTGGTCCGGCTGCGCGGGATGACCGAGGAGGACGCCCGCGCGCGGATGGCCGCCCAGGCCACGCGCGAGAAGCGTCTGGAGATCGCCGACATCGTGATCGACAACGACGTGCCGCTCGACGAGCTGGAGCGCCGGGTGCGTGAGGTGTGGGCCGAGCTCGAAGACCGAGCACGGCGCTCCGCACAGCCGCCGCGGGCGTAACAGGGCTCCGCGCGGGCGCGAAAATCGCGGGCGAGGAATAGCGGCGCCCCGCGCGGGCGTTGAAACCTTCCAGAGAGGGAAGGACTGTGCCGTGCCCGACACCAGCGGATCGACCGGACGTACACCGGAGACGCATGTCATCGACTTCCGTGCCGCCGAGCAGTTGCTCGCCGCGCGGGATCCGCGGGGCGCGGTGAAACTGCTCGACTCAGTCATCGCCGCACACCCCGAGAACACCGCCGCCCGGCTGCTGCGCGCGCGAGCTTTCTTCGCCGCCGCCCAACTGCGGCCCGCCGAGCTGGAGTTCACCGTCGTCCTGGAGCGCGAGCCGGACAACGCCTACGCGCACTTCGCGCTCGCCCGCACCTACGAGCGGCAGGGGCGGCCCGACCAGGCCAAGCGCCACTTCCGGCTGGCCGCCGCGCTGGACCCCAACCCGCAGTACCTGAAGGCCGCGCAGTTCGATCTCTGACGTCCCAGGGTTCCTGGAGGTGCTGGGGTCCTGGGGATCCCAGGAGGCCTAGAGGTTCTTGCGGTCCTTGGAGCCTGTGTTCGACGCGGGGCGGACCGGCTCGTACGGGGGGATGTCCCGGCCCGGCTGGTAGTGCGGGCCCTGGCGGATGTGACGCAGGACCATCGCCATGTCCACGGTGATCACCAGCCACAGGACCCCGCACGCGATCGCCCATCCCGGACGCCCGGCCACAGCGAACGCGACGGTTCCGAAGACCGCCCAGATCAGCCCCCACACGGTCAGCCAGAAACGCGCCCGCAGTGCGCTGCGCGCGGTCAGCGGCTCGTTGCCCGTACGTCTCGGCATGGGATCACGGCTCCTTGCTTGCAACGTACTCTTCGGTGGGGCGTTCTCAAAGGGCGGTCGTCGCTGGTGAGCGGCCCGCGCGGGGAGGGCGCGGAGGCTTTCTTACTGGGGGTGGCTCTGTGTTGCCGGATGTCGACGACCTTCCCGAGGTGCTCCTCGACCTCGGTGTGTCGCACGAGGACATCAACGAGCTCGTGGCAGGGCAGCGCACGCTGACGGCGGACGCCGGCGCGATGCGTCTGCTGGAGGAGTGCGTCGAGGAACTGGGGCGCGACATCGGTGTGATCGACCCCGCCGACATGACCGGCGGGGAGTGGAGCCCGGACGGATTCGCCGACCGGGTCGCCGAGGGACCCGAGGCGCTGGGCGGCCTGTTCGCGGTGTACGTGTTCGTCGCCACCGCGCCCCGCACGCGCGCGTACCACCAGGAACTGGGCATTCCCGCGGACGTCTCGCGCCGCACCCTCGCCGATCTGGGGCGGAACATGGCGGTCCACCGCCGACGCCATGGACGGACCGGGTTCCACGTGCCCTGGTGGATCAGCCGGCACTTCCGCGGCGAGCTGTACCAGCTCGGGCGGCTTCAGTTCGAGCGGGCGCGGCTCGGCGGACCCGGATCACGGGCGCTCCCCGCGGCCGGCCTCGACGTGGCGCCCGGGACGCCGTGTCTGAGCCTCCACATCCCCGACTTCCACGGGCCGCTGTCCCCGGCCGCATGCGACCGTTCCATCACCCTCGCCCGGGAGTTCTTCGCGCGGTACTACCCGCAGGAGCCGCCGGTGGCGGGCGTCTGCCACTCCTGGCTGCTCGACCCGCAGCTGAAGCGGTACCTGTCCGCCGAGTCCAACATCGTCCGGTTCCAGGACCGGTTCCACGTGGTGCCGGAGGACGTCGAGCAGGAGGACGTCGAGCCGGCCGACCGGACGCCGGTGCAGTTCGTGTTCGGCGACCCGGAACTGGCGATCGCGGAGCTGCCACGGCGTACGGCGGTGGAGCGCGCCGTCGGTGACCATCTGCGGGCGGGCGGCCACTGGTACGTCCGGCGCGGCTGGTTTCCCTGGTGAGGGGTGCGTGCTTATGAGGGCTGCCTGCTCGTGAGAGCTGCCTGCCTGTGAGGGATGCCTGCCCGTGAGGGTGGCCCGCCCAAGGGTTGCCCGCCTGCGCGCACATCACTCAAAAGGGTGAAGGTGTTCGAGGGGGGAACGGGCTTGCGGCGGCGGGCCGTTGGACGGGCATGAGGGTGGAGATGCGAGAGGGATACGAGGGTACGGGCCCGGGGGCGATCACTCCGGACGGCTGCGCGGTGGAGCTCTACTCACGGCTGCCGGTCGGCGCCGAGCCGGACATCATCGCGGCGGCCGTTCCGGCGGGCGCCCGGATTCTGGAACTGGGCAGCGGGGTCGGCAGGATGACCCACCCGCTGCTGGAGCGCGGCTTCACGGTCACGGCGGTCGACGAGTCCCCGGAGATGCTCGAACGCGTCAAGGGTGCACGGACGATATGCAGCCCCATCGAGGACCTGGACCTGGACGAGACGTTCGACGTGGTGCTGCTCGCGTCGTTCCTCGTGCACAACGGGGACGCCGACGTACGGCGGGGCATGCTGCGCGCCTGCGTCCGCCATCTGGCGCCGGGCGGCCGGGTGTTGGTCCAGCGGGAAGGGGAGGACTACCACACCGATCTGCCGCGTGAGCGCGTCGACCCCAGCGGCTTCACGGTCCGTATGGTGTCGTCGGAACCGGTGGGCGAGGGCGTCAACTCGGTCCGCGCCGAGTACGACTTCCCGGACGCCGCCTGGACGCAGACCTTCCTGGCGCGGCCCCTGACCCGGGAGCAGTTCGAGGACGTGCTGGCGGAGGCCGGCCTCAGAGTCGACAAGTACCTGACGGAGGACCGGATATGGGTGCGGGCGGTGCCGGCGGAGGGGTGAGCGCCGGGGCGTGCGGACGGGGATGACCGGGACGGAACGGCATTCGGAATGATGTCCGCGCCGGAGGCGATGAGTTCGGGCAGCGGCGGGGGTCTACCTCTGTGATTGCAGGATGGACCGCTTCACTCAGGAGACCCCCATGTCGAAGACCACCGCTTCCGTCGCCTCCACCGCTTCCGCCACCGCCGTCGCGCCGGACCGCCACTCCGGCGGTTCGCTCGCCGCGGGTACCCGTCCCGTCATCGCCGAGTCGCCGACGGCCCGGGGCCGCCGCGCCCGTATCGCGCTGCGTGGACTACAGGTGCTGCTCGCGCTGTTCTTCGCGGTCGCCAGCGCACTGCCCAAGCTGACCGCGCACGCCTCCGCCGCCGACTCCTTCCACGAGATGGGCTGGGGCAGCGCGGGGATGTACGCCGTCGGTGTGCTGGAACTGGCCGGTGCGATAGGGCTGTTGATCCCGGTGACGCAGTCGGTGGCGGCCATGGGGCTGTCGGCGCTGATGGTGGGTGCGTTTGTGGTGCAGGTCGTCTACTTCGGCGGCGAGTACGCGGCGACACCGCTGATCCTCATCGTGCCGTTGGCGCTGATCGCCTGGGCACGGCGTGGGCAGAACGTGGAGCTGGCCCGGCTGCTGGGGCGGGGCCCGCGAGGTGCTTGACGGTCACGGCCGTGATGTTTACGGCCGTATCGGTTACGGCCGGGCAGGGCCCGCGGGTCCTGCCCGGCCGAGACACCGCCGATGGCCGATACGGCCGTCGGCGGCGCCGCGTCCGCCGTCCTCGGGCCGGTCACCTCGGCCGTGGGGTCACTGACCCGCCGGGCGGCCCGGGTCGCCGAAGTTGGTGCCCAGACCGCGCAGCGCACGCAGGCGTTCCAGGTCGCGGCGGTCGCGCTTGGTCGGGCGGCCCGCCCCGCGGTCCCGGATGCCGGCCGGTGCGATGGCCTCGCGGGGCGGGGGCGGCGGGCTGTTGTCGATGTAGCACTGGACGGCGACCGGGGCGCCCACGCGCTTGCGGATCAGGCGTTTGACCACCACGACCCGGTCCCGGCCCTCGTTGCGCAGACGCACCTCGTCGCCGACGCGCAGTGAGTGGGCGGGCTTCACGCGCTCCCCGTTGACCCGGACGTGCCCGCCCTTGCAGGCGGCGGCACCGATGGAACGGCTCTTCACCAGGCGTACCGACCAGATCCAGCTGTCGATCCGCACGCTCTCACCACCGGTCGGCGCGGCGGCCTTCGCGGCGGCGATGGCGGCGGCGATCTTCGGGTCGTCGGCACCGGGTCCGTCGGCGTTGGCAGAGGGTGATCCGGCAGACGGTGACCCGGCCGTGCCGGACTCGCCCGAGGGCGCTGCCCCGACCTCACCGGAAGCCGCGGCCGCCCCGGCACCTGCACCGGCAGCCGCGGCCACCCCGGCACCCGCACCGGAAGCCGCGGCCACCCCGGCACCCGCACCGGAAGCCGCGGCCACCCCGGCACCCGCACCGGCGGCGATCCCGCCCCCACCGGCACCCGCACCCTCGCCGGCACGCCCATCCCCACCGGCACGCACATCGCCCCGGTTGCCCCTGATGTCGTCCGTGTTCTCGGAAGCCATGGCGTCGACCTTAGTCGGCCGGTGCCGGTGAGCCGGAGGTGTTTTCCGACGAGGGGCGGGGCCGGGGTCCGCCGGGCACGGCACCTCGCCGGCCCACTCCGGATGCGGGGCGGGGGCGGGGCACCGTCATCGTGCTGGCCCGCGGGGTCACCGTGATCATGAACAACGCGCAGATCACGGACACCGTGCTGCACTCCATCGAGGGCGTCGTCGAGGACACCTCGTCCGGGGTCTTCGCGATCCTCGTCTTCCTGGTCAATCTGCCGCTGGCGTTCCTGATCCCGTCCACGTCCGGCCATGCCACGCTCGCCATGCCGATCCTCGCCCCGCTCGCCGACTTCGCCGGTGTCTCCCGCGCGGTCGTCGTCACGGCCTGGCAGTCCGCGAGCGGCTGGATGACCCTCTGGGTGCCGACGACCGCGGTCACCATCGGCGGTGTGGCCCTCGCGAAGGTCGGCTACAACAAGTACCTGCGGTTCGTGACGCCGCTCCTGGCGATTCTGTCCGTGCTCATCTGCGGGTTCGTCGCGTTGGGGGCCGCTTGGACGTAGTACGGGTCCGTGGGGGACGGTGGGGGCATGGACAGCCTCGTCGAACTGGACGCGCGGGTCGCCGACTGTGCCGCCTGCCCCCGCCTCGTCGCCTGGCGCGAGGAGGTCGCGGCGGTCAAGCGGGCCGCCTTCGCCGACTGGACGTACTGGGGCCGGCCGGTGCCCGGGTTCGGGCCGCCGGACGCGCGGCTGCTGATCGTCGGCCTCGCACCCGCGGCCCACGGCGGCAACCGGACCGGACGGATGTTCACCGGCGACCGCTCCGGAGACGTGCTGTACCAGGCGCTGTACGACGTCGGCCTGGCGTCGCAGCCGACCTCCGTCTCCCTCGACGACGGCCTCGAACTCCACGGCGTCCGCATCACCGCGCCCGTCCACTGCGCGCCACCCGACAACAAACCCACCCCCGGCGAACGCGACACCTGCCGTCCCTGGCTGGTCGACGAACTCCGTCTGCTGCGGCCGACGTTGCGGGTGGTGCTCGCCCTCGGCGCCTTCGGCTGGCAGGCCACGCTCCCCGCCCTCGCCGAGTCCGGCGTGAGTCTGCCGCGCCCCCGCCCGGCCTTCGCCCACGGGGCACACGTACGGCTCGACGGCCTGGATCTCTTCGGCTGCTTCCACGTCAGCCAGCGCAACACCTTCACCGGCCGCCTCACCCCGGAGATGCTGCGGGAGGTGCTGAGCGCGGCCGCACGGACGGCGGGTCTGACCCCACGGGCGCCCGGACCCGTTGATTGAGGCGACGCCTGCGACACAGGGCCGCTAGCGTGCCGCGGTGACCTTCTACCCGGAGATCGAACCGTACGACCAGGGCATGCTCGACGTCGGTGACGGCAACCGCGTCCACTGGGAGGTCTGCGGGAACCCACACGGCAAGCCCGCGCTGGTGCTGCACGGCGGTCCCGGCTCCGGCAGCTCGCCCGGCATGCGGCGCTACTTCGATCCGGCCGTCTACCGGATCGTGCTGCTCGACCAGCGGGGCTGCGGACGTTCGACACCGCACGCGAGCGCCTACGACACCGACATGAGCGTCAACACGACGGCCCATGTCCTCGCCGATCTGGAACTGCTGCGCCGGCACCTCGGCATCGAACGGTGGCTGGTGTGGGGCGTGTCGTGGGGCTCGGTGCTGGGGCTGCGGTACGCGCAGACGCATCGGCACGCCGTCTCGGAGCTGGTGCTGGCCGGCGTAGCCACCGGTGCGAACCCCGAAGTCGCCCTGATGACCAGGGGGTTGGGAAGGATCTTCCCCGAGGCCTACGCCCGGTTCCTGGAACCGGTTCCGCGGGACGAGCGGGACGGCTCCCTCGCGGCGGCCTACCACCGGCTGCTCGAATCGCCCGACCCGGCGGTACGCGAGCGCGCGGCGCGGGCCTGGACGGACTGGGAGACGGCGATCGTACCGGCGCCGCCTCGTTCGGTGCCGCGGTACGAGGACCCGGTGTTCCGGATGGGCTTCGCCCGTACCGTGACGCACTACTGGGGCCAGGACCACTTCCTGGGCGAGGGCAACGACGAGGGTGTCGTCCTGCGTGACGCCCCGCTGCTGGAGGGGATTCCGGGCACGCTCGTGCAGGGCGCCCTGGACTTCGGCAACCTCCAGGGCACCGTGTGGCGGCTGCATCACGCCTGGCCGGGGAGCGAGTTGTTCGTGGTGGACGAGGTGGGGCACAACGCGGGGGCACCGGGGACGGCGGAGCTGCTGATCGCGGCGACGGACAGGTACGGAAGGTCGTCGTGAGCCGGCTTGCGGTCGGCCGTATCGACAAGTGGCCCAATTCCTGAAGTGATTCCGAGGCTTGCCGACCCTGAAGTAATTCGGAGGCTTGCCGAACCCTGAAGTGATTCGGAGGCTTGCCGAATCCTAAAGTGGTTCCGTGGCTTCCCCGAACAGGTGCCGGACCGTCGACTCGTAGTTGGCGCGCACGTGCCCCAGCGCGTGGGCGCGGGCGCGATCCGGGTCGCCGGACGCGATCGCCTCGTACAGCTCGCGGTGTTCGGTGAGCAGGTGCGGCCACTCCTCGTTGCGCCGGGTGAGCCAGCGCAGGCGGCCGTCGACGGGTTCCATCACGGAGATCAGCAGATGGTTGCCGGCGGTGGCCAGGATGCGGTCGTGAAAGCGGGTGTTGATGTCGGTGATGGTCTCCGCGTCCCCCGCCTCCGTCGCGGCGGCGGCGCGGTCGAGCAGCTTGGCCAGCTCGGTGAGACCGGGCTGGGCGTCCTCGAACTCACCGCCGGGACCCGCACCACCACCGCGTTCCTCGCCGCGGCCCAGCACGCCCTCGACGCCGGCGCCGAGGTCCTCGTCCTGGGCTGCGCCGGCATGACCGGCCTCCAGCGCACGCTGGGCGAGAAGCTGGGTGTTCCGGTGGTGGACGGGCTGGGCGCGGCGGTGAAACTCGCGGAGTCGCTGGTGGGGCTGGGCCTGTCGACGAGCCGGGTCGGGGGTTATGCGCGGCCGCTGGCGAAGGGGAGGGTGTGGGGGAGGAGGGACGGTTGAGCGGCACCCGCGGTCGCATGTGCCCGTCGCTCAGGGACGGTCGCCCTCCGGCACCACGGCCGTCGCGGTGATCTCCACAAGCTGTCCCGGATACCCGAGGCAGGCCACCCCGAGCAGCGTCGACGCATGCGGCCCGGCGCTCAGGCCGGACGCCTCCACCACCTCCCACACGGCCGAAAGCGCGGCCGTGTCACCACTCACGACATACACATCGGTCGACACCACATGCTCCAAGCCGCTCCCGACGGCGTGCAGTTGCTCCCGCAGATTGCTGATCACCTGCTCCGCCTGCCGCACGGGGTCGCCTTCCCCCACCAACCGCCCCTCACGGTCGAGCGGCACGGAACCGGCGAGAAAGGCCACCTTGGCACCCGCCTCGACCACGGAGACGTGCGAGTAGGCCGGCGGCGGAAAGAGGCTGGGAACGGTCACACGCTTGATCACGGCGGCTCCTTGGACGGACGGTGGCCAACCTGAGGATCTTTGCGGCTGCCTGCGGCAAAGGCATCCGAATTTTCGGCGCACCGCTTTCGCTCCGATTCTGGCCAGAACTGCGCTCTTTCGGTACGAACCATGTCCACTCACCCTGTGCCCAGGGCGACAGCAGTTCGACGGGCGAGGGGTCCGAGGGGGAGCCGCGATGGTCGAGCCGACGTATGTGCCGGTATTGCCCGTCCGACCGCGGGCCTGGGCCGCGTACGAGGCCCTGGACCCTCGAGTACGGCGGCGCACGGAACCTCTTTGGACACTGACACCGCACCACGGTCCGGAGCGGCCCCGGGACGAGCGGTACGACCTCGACCCCAACGACGATCCGGCGGAGTTGGAGAGGTGGCTGACGCCCAAGGTGGACAGGCTCGTCGAGGCCACCGACTCGATGCCGGGGTGGCTCGACGCCGTGCACGTCGAGAGCCGGGTCCGAGGTTCGGCGGCGGCCCTGTGGCGGCTGGCGTCCAGGTGCAACCTGCGTCTGGTGACCGGTCCCGAACGCGACCCCACCTTGCAGCGCCATACCGCGGACCTGGCCTTTCTCGGCGGCCGCGGTCTGGGGATACGCCTGCTGGTCGACGAGCCACCGGAAGAGCACAGCGCGGCCTGCCTGCTGGACATGGTCGACCGCCTCTGCCTCCAGCCGTCCACGACCGATCTGATTCTGGACATGGGTGCCGTCGCGTTCGGCGACGAAAGCGTCAAGAGCGCGATCGCCGCGGTCGACGTGCTGGGCACACTGCGGCGCTGGCGCACGGTGGTACTCGTCGCCGGGGCCTTCCCTCGCTCACCCGAGGACGGCCCCGGTGCCCCGGGCATGTACGCGGTGCCGCGCCACGACCACCACCTCCACGGAAGTGTGCACGCCGCCCGGCCTTCATTACCGCGCTCCGTGGTGTACGGCGACTACTCCGTGGAACATGCCGGCGCCGCCGGCATCCCTCCGCTCGCCCATCGGTACGGTCCGCCATCGGGCCTGTTCCGGTACACCACACCAGACAGCTTTCTCATCGCTCGAGCGCCGTTGCGCGGGGGCCCCGATCGCGCCGACCGGGTTCGCGCCGCGGCGCGTTCGATGACGGAGGCCGGGCCGTTCCGCGGTGCCGGCTACAGCGAAGGCGAACAGTGGATGCAGAAGTGCGCGGAGGAGGAGGGACCGAAGGGTTCGGGCAACGCCGAGATGTGGATCAAAATGGGTCACATTCAGCACATGACCTTCGTTGTGCGCGACGGCATCGGCCGTATGTGACGCAGGGGTTCGTCGAGTTGCCCGGCGGAGGAGAAGGCACCGGCCGTAAATCAGGTCGGGCCACGACCGACCAGCCGATACATTCGGCCGGGCGGCGTTCGAGTTCGTGGGAAAGGCAGTGGTCATGGCGGAGTTGAGCGACGAGACCGCCTTCCTGCGGACGGTCACCGACCGGTTGGCCGCGCTTGCGACGGTCGAGGCCGTCACCCTCGGCGGCTCCCGTGCCCAGGGCACCCACCGTCCCGACAGCGACTGGGACATGGCCGTCTACTACCGCGGCCCCTTCGACCCGGCCGACCTCCGCGCGATCGGCTGGGAGGGAGAGGTGTTCGAGGTCGGCGGGTGGGGCGGCGGGGTGTTCAACGGCGGGGCCTGGCTCACGATCGACGGGCGACGCGTGGACGTGCACTACCGCGACCTCGACGTCGTGAAACGGGTTCTCGCGGAGGCGGAGGAGGGCCGCTACCAGGTGGAGGCGCTGCTCTTCCACCTGGCCGGTATCCCCACGTATCTCCTGGTCGCCGAACTCGCCATCAACCAGGTGCTGTACGGGACTCTGGCGCGGCCGGCGGCCTTTCCGGAGAAGCTGCGCGCGAGCGCCCACGCCCGCTGGCTCGGGGTGGCCCGCGCCACGCTCGACTATGCCATGGCCCATCACGCACCCGCCGGGCGGCGGACAGAGGTGGCCGGGGCCATCGCGGTGGCGATGACTCAGGCCGCCCATGCCGTTCTCGCCCACCGGGGTGAGTGGGTGACCAATGAGAAGCGTCTGTTGGAGCAGGCGGGACTTCGGGCGGCGGACGGCATTCTCGGGGGCATGGCCACGGAATCGGGACCGGACGCGCTGGCCGAGGCGATCACCGCAGCGCGGGAACTCCTTGAGACCACGAGCAGTTGACGGACGGCGGTTACGAGGACGCCACTTCCCGAGGAAAGCAGAACACATGACACTGGTGCTCATTTCGCCGTCGTACGGCAGTACTGAAACGCGGCGTCATTGGGCCGACACGGTCGATCGTCCGGTCGCCTTCACCGAGCCGCGCTACGACGAACTGGTGACACGTGACCAGCGAGCCCGGCTTGAGGCCCTGCATCCCGAGGGTCACGCCCGTTTCTGGGGCGCCACCCCAGCGCACGACAAGAAGTTCGCCGATGTCGGCACCGGCGACGTCGTGCTGTTCACGGGGCAGAATCAGGTACGCGCTATAGGAGAGGTCGGAGCGATCTTCCGCAACGGCGCGTTCGCCGATCGGCTCTGGCCGCCGCAGCCCGGAGGGCCGAGCTGGCACACTGTGTACAGCCTCCTTGACGTGTTTCCGGCGAACTTCACCTACACCGAACTGAACTCGTCCATCGGCTACAGCCCCGCATTCAACTTCCCCGGCCAGCTGGTTCTCCGTGGCGAAAAGGCGCGGTCCGTCCTCGAGGACTTCATGATTACACCCGGCACGGAATGGGAGTCGGCGATGGCACCGCTCTCTCGCGACCGCGTGGCCGAGGAGCGGGCCGCGATCCGTGTCGCGGCGGCCGAGGAACTGCGTACGCTTCGGACGGGCTATCGGCGCACCGGCCGGATGATCGTCGTCGACCGTCGGGAGGCCGGACTCGTCAGGGAGTACCGGGAGTTCCTGCGTGGCTCGGGCCGGTCCGCGCATCGGTTCTTCTGCCCTTCGGGCGTGAGCGATCTCTACGTCCACGGAGCCGACGGGGCGGAAGTGATCGAGGCGAAGAGCACGGCCGAACACGCACATGTGCGCCAAGCTCTGGGACAACTTCTCGACTACGCGCCGTACAGCCCGCAACCCGCGCACCGCCTCGCCGGTCTCTTCCCCCGGGCCCCGCTGCCGCAGGACATCAACCTGCTTCATCGCTACGGCGTCGACTGCATCCACCGTGAGGGGCCCGCACAGTTCCGCCGCCTGCCGGCACCGGAACCACGACGGGCGCTCATGAGCAGTGTGTGGTCGGACAGCGAGGCCTGACCTCCGGCCGAATGTCACGTGGCCGAAACACGATCGTCCCGTTGTCTCCAAGTTCGCGATCTACCGTGTGGAGCACAGCCCGTCTCCCGGCCACCGTCGCCCGAAGGCAGACCTCGCCCTCGTTCCGGCAGGAGCCCTGTGTACCGCCCCGTGTTCTCCGTTCCGCCCTGGCTCGCTCATGCGCTGCGTGCGCAGCGTGGGCCCGTTCCGTGGAGTGCCGTGGTGCGCGGCGCGCTCGCCGCCGGGCCGTTGCTGCTGCTCGCCGTGGAGATCGGACGGGTCTCCCTCGGTGTCGTCGCCGCCATCGCCGCGATGCTCGCCGGAATCAACGACCGGGGCGGGAGCCGGCGGGTCGCGATCGGACGGTTGGGGGTTCCCGCGCTCGCCGGGGCAGCGGGGATGGTCCTCGGGACGTATGTCGACGGGCTTTTCGCGGCGTATGCCGACGGGGCCGTCCGGGGTGCCTGGCTCGCCGTCGCGTTCGCCCTGCTCGGGGTCGTCGGCGGAAGTGTGAGCGCGGCCGGTCCTGTCGGTTCCGCGGCCGGGACGCAGTTCCTGGTCGCGTCCGCCGTGGGCGCCGGGATGCCGCTGCCCGACGCCGGCTGGGTGCGCGGGCTCGCCTTCCTCGCCGGCGCCGGCTGGCTCATCGTGCTGCGGCTCGCGCTGCCCAGCCCACGCGCCCTCACCAGTGACTATCTGCTCGACGGCGAACGCGAGGCCGTCGCCCGCGTGTACGACGCCGTCGCCGCCCTGCTCGACGCCGCCGGAACCCCCCGGGCCACCGACCGGCGCGCCTCCCTCACCGCCGCGCTCGACCAGGCACAGGACGCCCTCGCCGGACCACGGCTGTGGCGTTACGCCACCTCGGTGACCGAACGGCGGCTGCACGCCCAGTACGCCGCCGCGCTCCCGCTCGCCGAGGCCGCCACCGCGCTCGCCTGGGCCGGACGCACCGCCTCCGACCAGGCGTCCGAGGGGCCCCGCCGCCTCGCCGCCACCGTCCGCGACGGCACCCGCGGCGCCGGGCCCCTGCCCGCACCCCGGCGTTCCGACCCCGCCCTGCGCGCCCTCGACGCCGCCCTCCTCGACGCCGCGCAGACCTTCGACCGGGGCGACGACGGCAGGAAGCGGCTGCACCGGCGGCGGCGGTCGTTCGGTGGGCTGCTGCGGGCCGTCGTCGGAGCGGGCGGCCGGGAGTACGGACTCCGGGTCGGGCTCAGCTTCGGCGGTGCCGCCGCCGTCGCGCAGGCGCTCCACCACTTCCAGTTCCACGGGGAGCACCGGCACTGGTACTGGCTGCCCGCCACCGCCGTCTTCCTGGTCAAGCCCGACCTCGGGCCGTTGGCGTCCCGCGTGCTCTGCCGGGCGGCCGGGACCGTGCTCGGGGCCCTGGCCTTCGCCGGGTTCGCGGCCGTGCTGCCGAACCCGGGCGGGCTCGTCGCCCTCGTCGCCCTGTGCGGCGCGCTCATCCCCGTGTCCACCCGGCACTTCGCCGCCCAGACCGGCGTGGTCACCGTCCTCGTGCTCGCCCTGGTCATGGTCGGCGGCGAACCGCAGGCCTCCGCCGGCCGCATCGGCGAGACGCTCCTCGCCTGCGTGATCGTGCTGGTCGTGGGGCATCTGCCGCTGCCCGGACGGCGGGGCGGCGGAGTACGGGCCCGGCTCACGGCGGCCGGGGGCGCGACCCAGGCGTACCTGAGCCATGTCATGGCCGAGGCCGAAGGGGAGCCTCGGCCCGACGCGCGAGCGCCCCGTGACGCCGACACCCCCAACCCCCGCCCGCACCGCTGGTTCCTGCGCCGGGAGGCCTACCGGGCCGTCGCCGAGGCCCGAGCCGCCATCGCCCTCGCCGAGGCCGAACTGCCCCTGCTCGCCCGGCACACCGAGGGCGCGGACGAGGTCGCCGCCCTGCTGGAACGGCTCGTCGACACCACCACCGCCTGTGCCGTCCATCTCGACGACTCCGGGCAGCTCACCCCCGGGCACACGCGCCGGCTCGCCGAACTGCTGCGCGCCCTCGACGAGCAGCGCGTACGCCTGGGCCTGCACCACTCCGACCTGCCGGTCGCCGTCCGGCCCGGCTGAGGCGTCGGGGGCTCACGGGGCTCAAGCGCCCTGGGGGCTCACGGGGGCTCAAGCGCCCTGGGGACTCAAGCGCTCCGTCGGTCAGTCGCCGATCCGTACCCACACCGGCGCGTGGTCCGAACCCGCCGCCCCGCGGCGGTCCGCCGGATCCGGGCCGACCGACGGCAGCCGCGGCGGCTGCGGTTCGTCGGGCAGACCCGTCGACGCCGCCGTGATCCGGTGGACAAGACGGTGGCTGACCAGCACGTGGTCGATGAGCTCGCGGCGGCCGGAGTTCACCCGGGAGAAGCGGCGATCGGCGGGGATCAGCGGGGCGATGTTCCACAGCCGGGCCGCGTCGCCCCGGTCCGGCTGGTCGAAGCCGGCCGTGCCGACGGCGGAGCCGGGCGGGCCCAGCAGGATCTGTGTCGTCGCCGCCTGCGGCTCGTCGTTGAGATCGCCCAGCACCGCGACGTCCCGCTCCCTGCCGTCACCCGCCAGCAGCTCGTCCGCCAGCGCCCGCAACGTCGTCGCCTCCGCGGCCCGGCGGTAGAGGGCGTACGCGCCGTACCGCGCACGCTCCCCCTCGTTCCGGGGCTGGAAGCGGCCGCCCGGGAACGTCAGCAGCTTGGACTTCAGATGCGCCACCGCCACCCGCAGCGGACCGCCGGCCGTCGCCGCCTCCACCGCGAGGAGGCCACGCCCCGACTCCGCGATGGTCTCGCCGGAGTCCTCCACCTGCACCGGACGCAGCCGCTCCGGGAAGGCGGTGGTGTCGGCCAGCACCTCCAGCGGGGTACGGCTGAGGAAGCCGACCCGGATACCGCGGCTGTCGGGGTGCTCCGACAGGGCGATGTGCCAGTCGCCGCCGACCAGACCGGCCAGGTCCCGCAGCGCGGCCGGGTCGCCGACCTCCTGCACACCGAGCAGCGCCGGGTCGAGCTCGCCGATCACCGCGGCGAGGGCGGCGAGCTTGGTGTCGTACGCGGACTTGTCCTTCGGGCCGGACGGGCCGCCGGGGAGACAGAGGTTCTCGAGGTTCCAGGTGCCGAGGAGCATGTGTGGCTCCTTCCAGGGAGCCGGGACGGGCTCTTGTCCTGCCAGCGTGCGGCACCGGCGCGCGGGGCGACAGCCGGGTGACCGGATCGCGCGGTTCGGCTCACACGGCGGCACGACACCGTCGTACGTTGGCGCGATGAGCCGATCTGCCGACCGCGGCCCCGGTGACCGCGGACCCGCCGACCTCCACTCCTCCGACGGGAGCGCCTCCGACCTCCACGCCTCCGACCTCCACGCCTCCGACCTCCACGCCTCCGATCGCCGTCCCGCCGACCTCGTCATCACCGGATGCACGGTCCTCGTCCACGACGAGCAGGAGCGGATCGGGTTCGAGGAGGACGCCGCGATCGTCGTACGGGACGGGGTCGTGGACGCCGTGACCCGGGCCGGGGAGGTCGTGGGCCTGGCCGCCGCCGAGACCCTCGACGCCCGTGGGCAGCTCGCGATGCCCGGCCTCATCAACTGCCACACGCACGCGCCGATGGTCGCCCTGCGCGGACTCGCCGAGGACCTGCCGACGGAGGAGTGGTTCAACGACGTCGTCTGGCCCGTCGAGTCCAACCTCACCGAGAAGGACGTGGAGTTGGGCGCCCGGCTCGCCTGCGCCGAGATGATCAGCGCGGGCGTGACCTGTTTCGCCGACCACTACTTCACGATGGACGCCGTCGCCGCCGTGGTCGAGGAGAGTGGGATGCGGGCGCATCTCGGGGAGGCGTTCTTCTCCACGCAGGGGGACCAGGGGCGGGAGAGGTCACTGGAGTTCGCGTTGCGGCACCGCGGGGGCGCGGACGGCCGTATCACCACCGCTCTCGCGCCGCACGCCCCCTACACCGTCACCGACGCCGACCTCGCCGCCACCGCCGAACTGGCCCGCGCGCACGGCCTCCCGGTCCATCTGCACGCCGCCGAGAACCGCGACCAGGCCGAGGCGAGCCTCGCCCGGCACGGCGTCACGCCCATCGAGATCCTGGAACGCACCGGACTCCTCGGCACCGACCTTCTCATCGCGCACGGCACCGGCATCCTCGACCGCGACCTGCCGGTCCTGGAGCGCGCGGGCGGCCGTACGGCCGTAGCCACCGCCCCGCGCGGGTACCTCAAGTTCGCCTGGCCCACGACCACACCCGTACGCGCCCTGCGCGAGATCGGCGTCCCCGTAGGGCTCGCCACCGACGGCGCCGCCTCCAACAACTCCCTCGACGTGTGGGAGTCCATGGCCCTCACCGCCCTGATCCAGAAGTCCACCACCGGCGATCCCCGCTGGCTGACCTCCCGTCAGGCCCTGCACCACGCCACACTCCAGAGCGCCCGCGCGGTCGGACTCGGCGACACGATCGGCAGCATCGCACCCGGCCGCCGCGCCGACCTCGTCCTCGTCGACCTCACCGGACCGCACACCCAGCCCGTCCACGACCTCGCCGCGACCCTTGTGCACAGCGCCCGCTCCGCCGACGTACGGACCACGATCGTCGACGGCCGGATCCTCATGCGCGACCGCGAGCTGCTGACCCTCGACGTACCCGCGGTGGTAAGGGAGTTGGGGTCGCGGATGCCCGCACTGCTGGACCGCAGCCACGGCCGGCGCATCCAGGAGTACGACACCTGAGGGGGCCCACGCGGGATGCGTAGGCTGGGATCATGGATCTCGCGGACGGCCTCCTCGATCACCCGTACGACGTCTACCGGCGGCTGCGCGACAGTGCGCCCGTGCACCGCGTCGACGGACCCGACGGATCGCCCGCCTGGCTCGTCACCCGCTACGACGACGTCCGCGCCGCGCTCGCCGACCCACGGCTCTCGCTCGACAAGCGGCATGCGGGGGAGGGCGGTTACCGCGGATTCGCCCTGCCGCCCGCGCTCGACGCCAACCTCCTCAACATGGACCCGCCCGACCACACCCGCATCCGCCGGCTGGTCGGCCGCGCCTTCACGCCACGCCGTGTCGAGCAACTCCGCACCCCCATACGGCAGACCGCCGACCGGCTCCTCGACGCCCTCGGTCCGCACGGCACCACCGACCTGATCGCGGCCTACGCCGCGCCCCTGCCGATCACCGTCATCTGCGACCTGCTCGGCGTGCCCGGCCCGCACCGCCGTGACTTCCGCGCCTGGACCGACGCCCTCGTCGCGCCGGACCCGGCCCGTCCGCAGGCCGCGAAGGACGCCGTCGTCGCGATGCTCGGATACTTCACCCGCCTCATCGCCGCCAAGCGCGCCGAACCCGCCGACGACCTGCTGTCCGACCTGATCGCGGTGCGGGACGAGGGCGACCGGCACACCGAGAACGGTGACCCGCCCGCCCGGGACGGTGCCGACCGGCTCACCGAGGACGAGCTGATGTCGCTCGCCTTCCTCATCCTCTTCGCCGGCTACGAGAACACCGTGCAGCTCATCGGGAACGCCGTCCTCGCCCTGCTGCGCCACCCGCACGACCTCGCCGCCCTGCGCGGGGAGCCGGAGCGACTCCCCGCCGCTGTGGAGGAGTTCGCCCGCTACGAGGGCCCCGCCCTGCTCGCCGTCCGCCGCTTCCCGACCGAGGACATCACCCTCGGCGGTGTCACCGTCCCGGCCGGCGAGACCGTCCTGCTGTCGCTCTCCGCCGCCAACCGCGACCCCGCCCGCTTCCCGGATCCCGACCGGCTCGACCTCGGCCGCGACGCCGCCGGACACCTCGCCCTCGGCCACGGCATCCACTACTGCCTCGGCGCGCCGCTCGCCCGCGCGGAGACGCAGATCGCGCTCGCCGCTCTCCTCGACCGCTTCCCGCACCTCGCCCTCGCGGCCCCGGACGCCGGCCCGGACGCGGACCTTCGGTGGCGTCCGTCGATGCGCGCCCGGGGCCTGCTCGCGCTCCAGGTGACGTACGGCGAGGCACCACCTTCCTGAACTTCCGCTCTCCGCAACCCTTCTGACCTGCCGAAAGAGAATTCCGCGAAAAAACTTCTCCCAGAGCGATGAGTTCCGCGCGGTGCCGCGGTCAGCACCTCAACGGGACCGTTGTACAGGAGGGGCCATGTCGCTTCCGGAGGTCGTCTCGCGCGAACAGTGGCGCAAGGCGCGTGAGGAACTGCTGCTCAAGGAGAAGGCGGCGACACGCGCGCGGGACGCGCTCAACGCGGAGCGCCGCGGGCTGCCCATGGTCGAGGTCGACAAGGAGTACGTGTTCGAGGGCGGTGACGGCAAGGCCACCCTGCTCGACCTCTTCGAGGGGCGGCACCAACTCGTCGTGTACCACTTCATGTTCGCGCCCGACTGGGACGCGGGCTGCCGCAGCTGCTCGGGCTTCCTCGACCAGGTCGGCCATCTGGCGCATCTGCACGCGCGCGGGACGTCGTTCGCGGCCGTCTCCCGGGCGCCATACACGAGGATCCTGCCCTTCAAGGCGCGGATGGGCTGGACCCTGCCCTGGTACTCGTCGGCCGGGAGCGACTTCAACGCCGACTTCGAGGCGACGGTCGTACGGGACGGGGAGCAGACCGAGCGGCCGGGGATCAGCTGCTTCCTGCGCGACCTCGACCGCGTCTTCCACACCTACTCGGCGTACGAACGCGGCCTCGACGGTCTCGGTTCCACGACCAGTTTCCTCGACCTCACCGCACTCGGCCGCCAGGAGGACTGGGAGGAACCCACGGGACGCGCGTCGGCCTTCGGGGCTCCCGCGGGCAGTGAGCGCGTCCGCTATCACGACGAGTACGAGGACTGACACCAAGCGTGTCCATGGGGCCTGATCTGCCGAGACGCTTCTCACACCGTGCGGTGAACGAGTGTCAACTAGGTCTCAGTACGGCGACAGTGCGAGGCGTTTTACCTCTCGGGAGCGTTAACTCCTACAAGTTACGACGCTTTCTGGAGGTGCGAGATGGTGAATGGGCGAAAGGTGCTCGAACGCTTTCCCGCAGGCGGGCCGCGAGGATCGTGGCCCGCGGAGGAGTTCGCACAGGCACGCCGGCTGGAGGGCCTCCCGGCGGAGGTCGTCATGGATCTGGCCGGGGACGCGTTCCTGGTGATCGTGCGTGGGGCCGACGGCGTGGGGGACGCCGCGGCGTGACAGCCGGGGGATGAGCCGGGAGGCTGAGCCGATGGACGGGCCGGAGCGGCGGAAGGCGCCGCTCCGGTTTTCACAGGGGCAGGGAACCGTACAGACCCGCGCCCACGGCGGCGAAGGCCGGGGAGCCCCACCGGGGCCAGGAAGGCGCGTACTTCCCGGCCATGTACGTCAGACACGTGGCGGCCATCGCCGGCCACAGCACGGCGAAGGCGGCGGCCCCGAGCGAGAAGCGGTCCGCGACCGCGGCGGCGAGCGCGTACGCCACGAGCGCTGCCGGGAGCGCCACCCAGGAGTCGAATCCGTACGGCTCCCAGGCGACGGCGTCCGCGTCGCGGCGCCTGGCCCGCTCGGCGGTCACGATCGTGGCCAGCAGCGCGGTACCGGCGACGAGGGTCCACAGCGCGGCGGGGGCCACCAGGAGGGGGCTGGGCGAACTCATGCCGCACCTTCTCACGGGCGGCGGGCGGCGGGCGGCGGGCTGCCTTTTCACCAGCCTTCCCAGGGCTCACGGGGCTTCCCGGGGCTTCCTACGGGCCGCGCGTCCGCGTCGGCGTGCTGAACTGTTCCGCCTGGAGTGAGTACAGCTCCGCGTAGATCCCGCCCTTGGCGAGCAGTTCGTCGGGGGTGCCCGACTCGGCCAGGCGGCCGCGGT
Organism: Streptomyces sp. NPDC088387; assembly: GCF_044753385.1. Lineage (NCBI taxonomy): Bacteria > Bacillati > Actinomycetota > Actinomycetes > Kitasatosporales > Streptomycetaceae > Streptomyces > Streptomyces sp. NPDC088387. The sequence continues at coordinate 143,311 of NZ_JBIVNC010000001.1, read as the reverse complement.
CCAGGACGTGGACCAGGTCGGCATGGCGGACCGACGCCAGGCGGTGGGTGATCAGGACGACGGTCTGGCCCGTGCCGGCCAGGGCGCGGATCTTCTCGAAGACCTCCAGCTCGGCCCGGGCGTCCAGGGCCGCCGTCGGCTCGTCGACGATCAGGATCCGGCCCTGCCGGTAGGCCGCCCGCGCGATCCCGAGCCGCTGCCACTGGCCGCCCGACAACTCGTGCCCGCCGCTGAAGTGCCGGGCCAGCAAGGTGTCCAGGCCGTGCGGCAGATCCGCCACCACCTCCTCCGCCCCGGCCTCGTCGACCGCCGTGGCCAGCCGTTCCTCGGTGAGCGGAGCGGCCGACCGGCCCACCGCGACATTGACCCGCGCGGTGAACGGCCAGCGCTTGAAGTCCTGGGCCACCATCGCGACCCGCTCCGCCAGCTCGCGCCGGTCGGCGCCGGCCGCGTCGACGCCGTCCCACAGGATCCGGCCCCGATCGGGCGGATAGAGCCCGGCGAGCAGCTTGACCAGGGTCGTCTTGCCGGATCCGTTCTCGCCGACCAGCGCGACGATCTTGCCGAGCGGCACGGTGAGCGTGATGTCGTCGAGAGCGGGCCGCGGCCGGTCGCCCTGATACGTGAAGCTCACGTTCTCGAAGCGGATCTCCGCCGGATCCTCGGGGAGCGTGGCCCCGCCCGCCGGGATCATCCGCCGCGCGGCCTCCCGGTGCAGCCGTTCGAGGTCGCCCACGAAGAGGGCCTCCTCGTGCAGCGCGTTCACCTCGACCACCAGGGTGTCCAGGTTCCCCGAGCCGGTCCGGATCGCGATCACCGCCGTCCCGGCCACCGACAGCGCCATCGCCCCGGTGAGCAGCAGCCCGCCCAGCGTCGCGTACGTCGCCACCGTCGCCAGGCCCGTCCAGGACGCCGCGATCAGCCCGGTGCGCGCGGCCAGCCGGGCCAGCCGCGCCTGCTCCGCCTCCGCCGTCTCCGACATCGAACGGAAGTGCCGCAGCAGGAAGGGCCCGACGCCGTGCACCCGGATCTCCGGCGCCGCCGCGGGCTCGATCAGCAGCGAGCCGATCAGCCGGCCGGCCCGCGCGTGCTGCACCCAGGCGTGGAAGGACTCGTACCGGCGCCTGGCCATCGTCAGCGCGCTCCACGCGCTCGGCAGCGTCATCGTGACCAGCAGCGGCAGCAGCGCGGGATGCAGCACGGTCAGCACACCGGCCGCCGCGATCAGCGAGATCCCCGCGTTCACCACCCGGGCGGCGTACGACATCATCCGGCGGGCGGACGAGGCGCCGTACTGCGCGGTGTCCAGCAGCTTGTGGAAGGCGTGGTCCTCGATCGCCGACAGCTCCACCGCCGCCGCGCGCTCCAGATACCGCTCGGTCGCGACCCGCTCCACCTTGGGTTCCAGCCGCCCGGTGGCATACGTCGAGGCGGCCCGCAGCAGCGCGGCCAGCATCATCACGGCGGCGACCGTGGCGAGCGCCGGGACCGCGCCGCGCAGCCGCTCCTCGATCGGGCCCGAGCCGATCAGCCGGGCGAGCACACTGTTGACGGCCAGCAGACTCACCGCCTGTGCCAGACCCCGGCCCACCTCGGCGGCCAGCACGGTCCGCGCGGCCCCGCGGTCCGCCTGGAGGGCGAGGCGCAGGCTGGCGGTGAGCAGGGCGGGCAGCCGGGTGATCATCGCCCGGAAGTTCAGTTCGAGGAAGGCGTCCTCGTGCTTGCTCCAGCCGGTGTCGTAGCGCAGCGGGCCGCCGAAGAGCAGCCGCTCCGACTCGGACACCCCGGGCCGCTCCTTGACCCGCCCCCGCCGCCAGCCCCCGAAAGCCCCCACCACCAACCTCCCGCCCGAGAATGAACGGCCACTATCGCGGCACACACGGAACCGGGGGAGGGCGCAGAGAAGAAAGATGGGGCACGGCGGCTTGCGCGGGGGCGCACGAGGCTCGGGACCCGCTGGTGGGGCCGGCCGGTGAATGCCGGGTCTCAAGGGGCGCGGGGAACTGCGCGACAAGCCCCCATCGACCCGAACACGACGCCCCGCCTCAGACACCCCAGTGGGCCCCAAGCGGCAGTGCTTACGCGACAGTGCTTACGCGACAGTGCTTACGCGATGACGGGCCGCGACCAACTGGGCGTGGTCCCCGTCAGCCGGCACAACGCCAGATACAGCGGAATCGGCGGGGTGTACGGCAGCGCCCCGTCGGGCCGGTGAAGCAGCCGCGTCACCGTCGGCACAAACGCCCCGACGACGTACTCGGCGGGGTCCGGCCAGTCGAGGGCGTAGTCGGAGTCGGCGGGGACCAGCCACCACCAGTGCGTCTCATCGGCGTAGACGCACCCCACGTGCGGCAGCCGAGGTATGACCTGCTGGCCGAGGTCGGCGGGGACCGCCACCGCGTCCCAGCCCATCGGGGCCGTCATGCCGTCCGGCAGGGACAGCCGCCGTGGCCCGCCCTGCACCGGCGTGCCGGGTGTGTGCAGGCCGCGCCCCAGCCGGACCAGCGTGTCCAGACCGAGCACCTGACCACCGCGGGACGTGGGCTTCACGGTCCCCACCTCTCCCCGTCCCGCTCGCGTGGCCGGGTGATCCCGGAGGCCGGCCGGAAGATGCCCACACCCGGTGCCGGCGGCGGAACGAGGCCCTCGGCATCGTTGTCGTCGGACCCGCCCTCCGAGGGCCCGCCCGGCTTCGGACGGGCACCCCAGCCCAGGTCGTCGTGCGGGGCGTCGGCCTGGCGCGGCAGCTCCGCCCAGACCAGCAGCCCGGGGCCGTGCTCCTGGGCGCCCCACGCCCTGCACAGGGCGTCGACGAGAAGCAGCCCCCTCCCCTGCTCCTCCTCGGGCCGCTGTGAGGACGGCAGGGACTGACCCGGCGCACACCCCTCGTCACGTACCGCTATCCGCACGAGGTCGTCACCGTCGTGCAGCTCGCACACCACAACGCCACTCGCCGTGTGCACTATCGCGTTCGTGACCAGCTCGGAGACCACGAGGGCCGCCGAGTCACAGGTGTCCTCGCACACCGACCAGCCGGTCAGCCGGGCCCGGGTCAGCCGTCTGGCCTGCGCGGGTGAACCCGGATGCGCGGCCAGTTCGAATCGGAACCGGCGCTCGGCAGCGGCCTCGGCGGGGCCTGCTCCCGTAGCGGCGCCGTCGAGGCCGAAGGGGCCTGCGGCGGCGTCTGCTCCTAAGGGCGGGGACGGAATCACGCTTGCCACTATCGCCCCGCCGTGAACACTTGGCAAGTGTCACTCTGAAAAATGCAGAGTGCCGTATGACTCTCTGGACGGGCGTGGCACACTGCTCGCAACAGCATGTTGCGCGGCGCCAGTTCGGACACCGAGGGTTGTTCCCACCTTCGAAAATGTCTTCGAATGGCGCCGTACGGCTGTCAGGATTTCCGCCAGTCCCGAGTTTTTCCCGTGAGTCCCCTGAGTGGAGGTGGAGCGTGAGCGAGCCGCGGTCCGCGCCGACGGTCGGCCAGGTCGTCCTCGGCCGGCGCCTGCTGGACCTGCGGGAAAGCGCCGGCCTCAAGCGCGAGGAGGCGGCCAGGATCCTGCGCGTCGCGCCCGCCACGGTCCGCCGTATGGAGATGGCCGAGGTCGCGCTCAAGATCCCGTACCTCCAGCTGCTGCTGAAGTCGTACGGCGTCTCCGACGACGAGGCCGGCGCCTTCGTGCAGCTGGCCGAGGACGCGAACAAGCCCGGCTGGTGGCAGCGGTTCCACGACATCCTGCCCGGCTGGTTCTCGATGTACGTGAGCCTGGAGGGCGCCGCCAAGCTGATCCGCAGCTACGACCCCCACTTCGTCCCGGGCCTGCTCCAGACCGAGGGCTATGCCCGCGGCGTCCTCAAGGCGGGCGCCGTCGGCCAGACCCGGCCCGAGGAGATAGAGCGCCACGTCGACCTGCGGATGCAGCGCCAGGACCTGCTCACCCGTGAGGACGCGCCCCGGCTGTGGGTCGTCATGGACGAGACCGCGCTGCGCCGCTCCGTCGGCGGCCCCGAGGTGATGCGCGCCCAGATCGACCGGCTGCTGGAGGCCACCGAGCTGACCACCCTGACACTCCAGGTGATCCCGTTCGCCTCGGGTCCGCACCCGGGCACCTACGGCCCCTTTGTCCTTTTCCGATTCGCCATGCCCGAACTTCCGGACATGGTCTACAGCGAGTACCTGACGGGCGCCGTCTACCTGGACGCGCGCGCCGAGGTGGCCACCTACCTCGAGGTCATGGACCGCATGGCGGCGCAGGCCGCTACGGCACAACGCACGAAGGAGATCCTCAAGGATCTCCGCAAGGAGCTGTGAATGGAAGGCATCACGTCCCAGCCGAGGCCGCGGACCCGCAGTGAGCGGATCTACAACGGCATGCCTGCCCGGGAGCTGGGCAGCGAGGGCTGGCACAAGCCGTGGAGCGGCGGCAACGGCGGAAACTGCCTGGAGGCGATGAAGCTCGCCGACGGCCGGATCGCGGTCCGGCAGTCCACCGACCCCGACGGGCCGGCGCTCATCTACACCACCGACGAGATGACGGCGTTCATCGAGGGCGCCAAGGCGGGGGTGGCCGACTTCCTACTGACCTGAGGCCGGCCGGGCCGCTTCCGGACCGCCCTGCGTTGTCGCTCAACTCCCTTGTCCTAAATACTGAATTGATGAAGATGACGTTCCGACGCTTATGGAGTGCCTCATGACAGGGCAGGACCCCACCGGCGCAGTCCAGATCGACACCAGCAAGCCCCACTCCGCTCGGATGTACGACTGGTATCTCGGCGGCAAGGACAACTACCCCGTCGACGAGGAACTCGGCCGGCAGCTGGTCGCCCTCGACCCGCGCGTGCCGGTCATGGCCCGCGTCAACCGCGCCTTTATGCAGCGCGCCACGCGCTGGCTCGCCCAGCAGGGGATCCGGCAGTTCCTCGACATCGGCACCGGCATTCCGACCGAGCCCAACCTGCACCAGATCGCCCAGCAGGTCGCCCCCGACAGCCGGGTCGTCTACTGCGACAACGACCCGATCGTGCTCGCCCACGCGGCCGCCCTGCTGCGCAGCACCCCCGAGGGTGTCACCGACTACGTGCAGGGCGACGTCCGCGACCCGGCCTCGATCATCGAGGCCGCCGCGAAGGTGCTGGACTTCAGCCGGCCCGTCGCCCTGTCGCTGGTGGCGCTGATGCACTTCATTCCCGACGAGTACGGCGCCCACGAGCTGGTCGCCGCGCTGGTCGCGGAACTCCCCGCCGGCAGCTACCTGATGATGAGCCACGCCAGCGCCGACTTCCGGACCGATCACCTGGACGAGGCGGAGGCGAAGATCAAGGCCGCCGGCATCACCCTCGCCCTGCGCCCCCGCGCCGAGATCGAGCGCTTCTTCACCGGCCTCGAACTGGTCGACCCCGGCGTCGCCGTCGTGCACCGGTGGAAGCCGGAACTCGGCGAGCCCGTTCCGGGCCAGGACGACGGGGTCATTCCGGGGTACGGGGTGGTCGGGCGCAAGGGCTGACGCTCCGCGGCCACTGGGCGCCGTGCTGGGCCGTCGGCTCAGAAGGCCGTGCTGGAGCCAACGGCTCAGAAAGCCGTGCCGGGGCCGCCGGCTCAGAAGTACGACCACATCCGTCGCGGCGCGTCCACCAGCCGGCTCAGCGCCACCACCGGGAACGGCGGCTGCTCCGCCCGTTCCCGGTCCAGCCGCAGCCCGTAGTAGATCTGCTCGATGGACGGCGGTCCCACCGCGAGATTGCGCCGGACCGCCGCCGACGGCGACTCCTCGCCGCTCCGCACGAGATACGCGGCCGCCATCGTCCCCGTACGCCCCACACCCGCGCCGCAGTGCACGAACACCGGACCCGGTGCCGTGCCCACCACGTCGAGCAGCCGGTCCACCTGCTCCGGGCGCGGCGTCTGCCCGTCACGAATCGGCAGCCGTACGACGTCCAGCCCCGCGTCGCCCGGTCCCGCGAGCTGGGCCGTGCTGAGGTCCTCGGCGCGCAGATCGACGACGGTCGTGAAACCGAGCCCCGCCAGGGTCCGGTAGCCGGCCGGGGAGGGCGCGCCACCGCGCCACAGCTTTCCGGAGGCGTCCACCGGCTGGAAGTTGTGGATGCCCCGCACCGAACGGGTGCCGGCGGGTGGCCCGGTCTCCGCACGCGCCCACTGGGACAGCGCCAGGATGCCGAGCGCGCCGGTGGCCCACAGGGCCAGATAACCGATCGCGGCGACGCCGAGCCAGCGCAGCACACGTCTGCGCAGGGGGCGTTGGGGGAGAGCGGACAGGGGCGGGGACGGGGCGAGCACAGCCATGGGCGACCGGGGTGTCGGGGACGGGGGCGCGTGGGCATCGTAACCCGAAAGGGTGATATAGGACCCTTTCCGCAGCTCCGAGCTGCTCTCGCGCTGTCCCGCGTCAGTTGCCGCCGGTGTTCCCGATGCCCATCACGGTGAGGTGTGTGCGCTGCAACGTCGCGTCCTCCAGACAGCCGCGCAGCCGCATCCGGTCGTGCGGGGTGAGCGCGGGCCGGACGACCCCGGCGAACGTGCCGTCGTGCAGATCGCCGAGCGTCGCGTTCCGCAGCGGTACGGAGGTGGAGTCCCGGCAGCTCTCCCACACCTGCCGCGCGGCCAGCGACCGCCGCTCGGCCGTGCCGCCGGCCCCGCGCATGTCCACCTTGAGCAGCACGGACGTGGCCACACTCCCGTCCGCCCGCTCCTCCCGCGTCTGCGTGAGATCGGCCAGCCCGACCACGAGTGCGGCGAGCAGGGCCGCGCCGAGGACGCCGACGGTCACCGTGCGGGCGGTGCGGGCGGGGGAGCGGTGGGGGACGGCAGGGGGCAGGTCGTCGAGGGGGGTGGCAGCGGGGGAGGGGATATCGGGATAGGAGGCCGGGTCCGCCTTTCCGTATGAGCCGTACGGACCGTGCGCGTTGTACGGGTCCTCGGCATACGGGTCGTCGTCGGCGTACGGGTCGAGTGGGTCGCGTGACGCGGTCGGGTCGGGTGCCGCCAGGACGGCCAGGCGGCCCGCGAGACGGCGTTCCGCGGCCGGGCGGGCCGTCGCCGACGCGACCCGCTGCACCACCCAGGCCAGCCCGGACAGCAGCACGCCGGTGACCATGAGGACCGGTACGAAGACGTACGTGCCGTCGCCGCGCTCCTCCAACCAGCGGAACCGGCCGGACAGTTCGGGCTCCGGGGGCTCGCGCAGCCGGGCCAGGACGTCCTGTTGCCGCCGGTCGCTGTCGCGGACACGCTGCTCGATACGTGTCATGCGGCCCATGAGGACCAGGCCGAGCAGCAACACCTCGACCACGAGGAGCAGTACGCCGGACAGGACCGCCCGCTGCCACTGCCACCGGTAGAGGTACACCACGAGATACGTCCCGGCGCCGGCCGCGGCCAGGCCGGCGAAGACGTAGGAGAGCCGCCTCATGCCGCACCTCCCACGCGTACGTCGCCGTTGGTGCCGTCGACGGTGAGCCGGGCGCCGGCCGGGAACCGGTCGACGGCGTCCGCGACCCCGACGACCGTGGGGAGGCCGAACTCCCTTGCCAGGACGGCCAGATGGGACAGCGGACTGCCGGTCTGCGCGACCAGGCCGGTGAGACCGGGCAGGAGTGGGGCGAGCGCGGGATCGAGGGTGCGGACGACGAGGACGGCGTCCGGGGGCTGGGTGCCGGTGCCGTCCCAGACGGTCCCGACCGCGCGTCCGCCGGAGACGCCCCGGCCTCCGTCGCCCTGGGCCGCGGGGCGTTCGGCCACGACCGTGCCGTCGTCGGCGAGCCGGAACGCGTCCGGCAGCGGGGCGGACGGGGGCTGCGGCAGCCGTTCGTGCATACCGGCCGGGAGGGGCCCGCCGCGCAACGCCGTCACGAACTCAGGCCAGTTCAGCAGGCCCGCCCGGTCGATGGTGAGGCCCATCCGCCGGGCGCCCTCCCGTACCAGCCGGACCTGCAACTCCTGCACCCATCGGACGCGGAGCCGGAGCGCTTCGCGGGGTGGGAGGGAGGGGGCGGGGCTGGTGGTGGTGCGGTGCGGCGGGAGGGACGGTCGCGGGAGGTCGGCCCGGTGACGCGGTAGGGGTGGTCCCGGGAGGTCGGCCTGGTGACGCGGTAGGGGTGGTCCCGGGAGATCCGTCCGAGAGGGCGGGAGTGCGGGCCGCGCTCCGTTTCCGGCCGTCTCAGCCGCACCCCCCGCCGTCGCGGGCAGCCCCTGCCATCCGCTCAGGCTGGGCGTCAACAGGGCCAGTACCACCGGTTCTTCGGCCACCACCCGCTCGTCCGGTACGCCGCGAGCGCGGGCCCGGGTCAGGGTGGTGAGGGCGGCTCCGGCCGCCGTACGGCTCCGCGCCGGCTCGGTCAGCAGCGCGCCCGCGAGGGCCTCCTGGGCGTGCAGGGAGACCAGGACGCTCCGCGACCAGCGCAGGGCGGTGAGCAGTTCGGGGGCGGTCTGCTCACCGGGCGGCGGGACCTTCGCGAGATGCCGGTCGACGTCCGCCACCAGGTCCGTGGCCAGACCCGGCAGCACCCCGCGCAGGCGCCCCACCCGCCAGGCCGCGCCCAGCCGGCGGGCGCCCGGCGCCGGATTGAGCAGCGCCAGCCAGCGCCGCCGGGGCGGAGCGGCGCCGAGAAGCCGCAGGTCGGCGGCGGCCCGACCGCCGACCGTCGTCACCACCGGCACCGTGCGCAGCAGCCGGCGCGGCGCGGTGCCGCCGATGTCCAGCGCGGAGGCGAGCCCACGGGCCATGGGCGCCACCCACAGATCCTCCTCCAGCGGCGCGAGCTGTCCCGGCAGGGTCTCGGCGACCGGCCCCGGACCGAGCAGCCGGGCGGACGCGCTCGGCCGGGCTGCCATCGCCGTGATCGGCCGGCTCTGGAACAGCCACAGCCGATCGCCCTCGTCGAAACCGAACTCGATGTCCTGCGGCCCGCCGAACACCCGCCGGGCCTGCCGTGCGAGCCGTGCCAGCCGGTGCAGTTGGTCCCGGTCGAGCAGCGTGTCCGCCCCGTCCGGCTCCGTGCGCAGGATCCGCCCGTGCGCGCTCAGCCAGTGGTTCGTGCCCTCCTGCTCCCCGCCGACCAGACTGTCCGGGCCGCCCCGGACCGCGCTGACCAGCATCCGGTCGGCGCGTCCCGCCACCGGATCCGCGCCGAACAGCACTCCGCCGACACGGGCCGTGAGCATCGGCTGCACCAGGACGGCCATGGGCGCGGTCACCCCGTCGGACAGCCGCGCGGAGTCGAGCACCGTCCGCACCGCCGAGCGGAAGTGCTGCCACCCCTGTACGTCGAGCACCGAGGCGAACTGGCCCGCCAGCGACGACTCCTGGGTGTCCTCCTGGGGTGAAGAGGACCGTACGACAAGGGAACGTGAGCCGTCCGCCGACAGTTCCCGCCAGGCGTCCCGCAGGGCCGCGGTGTCGTCGAGCGCCCGGTACGGGATCACGAACCCCGGGAGCACGGGCAGTCCGGCGCGGGCCGCGCGGGCGAGGTTGGCCGCCTTGGAACCGGCGAGCAGGGGGAGTGCGGCGGTCGGCTGATCGAGGGGGACCACCGCGTGGCCCGCCTCGCCCGAGAACCGCCGGGGCCCGTCCCCTTCGCGGGCACCCTCTCCGTGACGTTCGTGGAGCGTCGTCATCAACACCCTCCAGGACCGGCCGCCAACCAGGGGGGACGCGCGGGGGTGGCCCTGCGCCTGACGACGGAACGAAGGATGGGGGCGGCGGCCGGGAGCCGGATCACGGCGGACGACTGCGTGCCTCCTGTTGGAATGATCCCACCGCGGTTCGATTTCATGTCGGGTGCAGGACACATACCGGCCGCGCACGGCACGATTTCGTGCGCGGGGAGGAGGAGTGATCCCGGAGCTCCTCCTGACGGGGGTGGGAGCGGGCTCCGTCCTCATGCGGAGGGGGGAGACGGGGGTGGGGGTGTGCTGCGGGGGTTGTAGGACGGGGGTACTGGGGGCACGGGGGAAGAGAGACCGCACCGCCCTGTCCTCCGGGCGGGCTCCGTCCCCCGCCTACCCCGGCGGCAGCACCCCGCACAGGGCCTCCAGCGCCGCCCCGTACCCGTGCTCCGACGGTGTCGCGTACCCCACCACCAGCCCGTCCTCCGCCGGCGTCCGGGCCGCCGGATGCCGGAACGCGGCCAGGCCGTCCAGCGCCACCCCCTGCCAGGCGGCGGCCTTCACCGTCGACGCCTCGGTTCCCGGCGGCAGCCGCAGTACCGCGTGCAGCCCGGCCGCCACACCGGTGACGGCGACGTGCGGCGCCTGCTCGGCGAGCGCCGCGACGAGCCGGTCACGGCGCCCGCGGTAGTGCTGCCGCATACGCCGCACATGACGGTCGTAGGAGCCGCACGTCAGGAAGTCGGCGAGGCTCAGCTGGTCGAGGACGCTCGCCCAGGCCTCGCGCTCGCCCTTGGCCGCCAGTACGGCCGGGACGTGGCGCTCGGGCAGCACCATCCACCCCAGCCGCAGCGCGGGCGACAGGCTCTTGCTGACCGAGCCGACGTAGATCACATGCTCGGGGTCGAGGCCCTGCACGGCGCCGACGGGCTTGCGGTCGTAGCGGAACTCGCCGTCGTAGTCGTCCTCCAGCAACACCCCGCCACGCGCGCGTGCCCAGTCGACCACCGCGGCGCGGCGCGAGGCGTGCAGCGGGCCGCCGGTCGGGAACTGGTGGGCCGGCGTGAGCAGGACGGCCCGCTCCCGCTCCAGCCGGTCCACACGCGCGCCGTCCTCGTCCAGCGGCAGCGGAACCGTCCGTACACCCGCCGAGGCCAGCAACTCGCGGTGGAAGCCGAGGCCGTACTCCTCCACGGCGAGCGGACCACGCAGAACGCTCCCACCGCGCCCGGCACTTGGGCCCCGCCCCGCACCCGGGCCCCGCCCCGCACCCGGGCCCCGCCCCGCACCCGGATCACGTGCAACCCCCTGGAAGAGCAGCCGCAGGGCGTGGGCGAAGCCGGAACAGACCACGATCCGGTCCGGCTCGGCACGCACCCCACGCGCGCGTGCCAGATACTCGGCGAGCGCCTGCCGCAGCTCCGGGCGGCCCGCCGGGTCACCCGGCCCGAACGCCTCGTTGGGCGCCTGCTGGAGCGCCCGCCGGTAGGAGGCGCTCCAGGCCGCCCGCGGGAACGCCGACGCGTCGGGCGTCCCCTGGCGCAGGTCGTGTTGTGGTCCACGCGCGCGTGGAGGCCCCTTTCTGGGGATCCGCGCGGCGTGTCGCAGCGGCTCGGCCACCCCCGTCGCGACCCGGGTGCCCGACCCCTGCCGGGCGGTGAACCAGCCCTCCGCGACCAGTTCCGCGTACGCGTCGGCGACCGTGTTGCGGGCGACCCCGAGGTCCGCGGCGAGCGAACGGTAGGGCGGCAGCCGGGTGCCCGGAGGCAGCCGCCCACTGCGTACGGCGTCCCGCAGCGCCTCGATCAACGCCGCCCGCCGCCCACCCGGCCCGGTCAGCTCCACATGCAGGTCGGCGCCGATCCGCTCCGCCGAATTGACCCATGATTCCGCCATGGGATTGCACCCTACAGCCGGTCTTTCCGGCCCATAGATTCATAGTCATGACGACGAACACGATCACCCGCGACGCAGCCACCACGACCCCTCCCACCTCCACCTCCACCTCCGTCGCGGACAAGACCCGCATCGACTTCGCCAAGGCCGCGCCCAAGGTCTTCCGCGCGGTCGTCGGCTTCGACGCCGCCGCCCGCGAGGGCCTCGACCCCGCCCTCGTCGAGCTCATCCAGATCCGCGCCTCGCACCTCAACCACTGCGCGTACTGCCTGCACATGCACACCAACGACGCCCGCAAGGCCGGCGAGAGCGAGGACCGGCTGCACCTGGTCGCCGTGTGGCGCGAGGCCCGGCACTTCTTCACCCCGAGGGAACAGGCCGCACTGGCCCTCACCGAGGCGGTCACCCTGATCGCCGACGGCGGCGTCCCCGACGACGTCTACGCCGAGGCCGTGCACCACTTCGACGCCCAGGAACTGGCCCACGTGATCGCCCTGATCCTCACCATCAACACGTGGAACCGGATCGCCCTGGCGACCGGCAAGGCGGCGGGCACGGACGAGCGGGCCTGAAGAACCGCCGCCTTCCGGTCGGACCGCCGGCGGCCGGTCGGACCACCGTCCTCAGGTTGGACCGCCGCCCTCCCGGTCGGACCGCCGCCCGCCGGTCAGACCGTCATCGGCCGGTCGTGCGGTGAGATGGGCGCCGGCAGCGTCGAACTGCCGGTCAGGGCACGGTCGACGGCCGCCGCGACCGCCCGGCCCTCCGCGATCGCCCACACGATCAGGGACTGACCGCGGGCCGCGTCCCCGGCGGCGAACACGCCGGGGACGTTCGTCGCGAACTCCCGGTCCCGGGCGATCGTGCCCCGCGGCTCCATGGTGAGCCCCAGCTGGTCGACCAGCCCGTCCGCGCGGTCGGGCCCGGAGAAACCGAGGGCGAGCAGCACCAGGTCGGCGGGGAGCGTCCGCCCGGAACCGGGCCGCGGCCGGCGCCCGGCATCCACCTCGACCAGGTGCAACGACCGCACCCTCCCCTCGGCGTCCCCGGTGAAGCGCAGCGTGGACGCCGCGAACAGCCGCGCGTCGGCGCTCGCCGCGGGTGCCGTCCGCAACTCACCGGCCTCCTCGTGCGCCGCCGACAGCCGGTAGATCTTCGGGTACGTCGGCCAGGGCTCGACGTCCTCGTCGCGCTCGGCACCCGGCTGCGCGTAGATGTCCAGCTGCGTGACGGACGCGGCCCCCTCCCGTACGGCCGTGCCCAGGCAGTCCGCCCCGGTGTCACCACCGCCGACGATCACCACGTGCTTCCCGGCGGCCGACATCGGGGACACCGCCGGATCGCCCTCGCACACCCGGTTGGCCGGCGGCAGATACTCCATCGCCTGATGGATGCCGGTCAACTCCCGCCCCGGTACGTCCAGTTCCCGCCACGCGGTGGCCCCGGTGGCGATGACCAGGGCGTCGTAGCGCGCCCGCAGCTCGTCCGCGCGGACGTCCCGCCCGACCACCGTCGACGTACGGAACTTCGTCCCCTCGGCCCGCATCTGCGCCAGCCTGCGCTCCAGATGGTGCTTCTCCATCTTGAACTCGGGGATGCCGTACCGCATCAGCCCGCCCAGCCGGTCGTCCCGCTCGTACACCGCGACCGTGTGCCCGGCCCGCGTGAGCTGCTGTGCCGCGGCCAGCCCGGTCGGCCCGGACCCGATCACCGCGACCGTCCGCCCGGACAGCCGGTCGGGCGGACGCGGCGGCACAAACCCCTCCGCCCACGCCCGGTCGGCGACGGCGCACTCCACGTTCTTGATGGTCACGGCGGGCTGGTTGATCGCGAGCACACACCCCGCCTCGCAAGGCGCCGGACACAGCCTTCCCGTGAACTCCGGGAAGTTGTTCGTCGCGTGCAGCCGGTCGGCCGCCGCCCGCCAGTCCTCGCGCGAGACCAGGTCGTTCCACTCGGGGATCAGATTGCCCAGCGGACACGCCTCGTGGCAGAACGGGACCCCGCAGTCCATACACCGATCCGCCTGCGCACTGATGATCGGCAGCAACGCCCCCGGGACGTACACCTCGTCCCAGTCCCGCACCCGCTCCCCGACCGGCCTGCGCGGCCACTCCTGCCGAGGCGTCGTCATGAATCCCTTGGGATCTGCCATGGCCGTCTTCCTTGTGTACGGGGGTGACGGGCAGCGCGCCGACGGACCGACGAAAGGGACGACGGAGAGGGGGGCGCGTCCGGGGCGGGGATGAGGGGGAAGCGCGGAGAGGAGGGGGCGAGGGGAAGCCAGGGGGAGCGAGGGGGCTCTTTCGGCCACCATACGGCCGTCGGCCACCGGCGACGACTCCTCGGCCGCCACCCGGTGGCCGGTCAGGCTATGGCGAGCACGTACGAGATCGCCGCGGCCCCGGAGGCCACCGTGCGGACGTGGTTCCACGCCGTCCACTCGCGCACGTACACCGACCAGTACGAGGCGGCCTCCGCCGTACCGGCCTCGACCTTCGCCAGGGCGTCGTTCCGCGGCACGTTCGCCACGATCGTCAGCCCGAACGTACCGAACAGATACAGCGCGCTTCCGACCAGCAGCTCGACCGACCCCTCGTCCGGCCACACCACGAACGTCACCACCGTTATCACCACGGACAGCACCGCCGTACCGCCGAACACGGTCATGAACGCCGGCTTCAGCGCCATCACGTTGATCGACTGCATCGCGGCGACACCCTGCGCGGGCGGCAGCGCGGCCAGGCCCCGCATCACGAAGGTCGAGAAGGCGCAGAAGACCCCCGCCACCAGGCCGGTGCCGAGCACACCCGCCACCGTCAGCACGAAGTACGGTCCCTCGATCATGTCGACTCCCACGTCCGCTGCTTCGGAGAGCCGGTCCCACCCGGCCCCTCATCCGTCACCACCAGTCAATGCCTCTCACGGGCCACCTGCCATGGCCGAGCGGCGCGACGGCATACGTGAGCGTCCAGAGGGCGCGCCCGTCCCTTGAACCGGAGCCCCGCCTCACCCCGCCGAAGCCGCTCCCGCCCCCTGCCAGGCCCTCAGTACGGTCTCCACCGTCGGTGCGATCCGCCGCCGCGCCTCGTACCGCGACACCCCGCTCATCAGCAGCCGGTCGTACGGCGTGTCCACGTGCCGCACGGACGCCACGACCGCCGAGATCACGGCCCCTTCCGACAGTGCCCGCCCCGCCGCGCTTCGGCCCACCCGCCCGCTGCCCCGCAGTGAGGCATGCGCGGCGATCTCCAGCGCGCGGTCCTGCGGGCAGCCCGGGAACAGCCGGCGGATCTCCCGCGCGAACGCGTCCGTGAAGCGCAGGTCCTGCGCCGCGCGCCGTGCCGCGTCCCGCACCCGGCGCCGTCTGCGGGCCTCCGAGTCCGCGAGACAGCGCGCCTCGGCCCGGACCAGCGCCGCCTCCTCGACCAGCACACCCTGCCGTTCGTAGCGCGACTGACGCCGGTTGAACCGGACCACGACCACCGACAGGCCGCTCTCCTCCCGGGATCTGCGGGTCAGCGCCGTGTCGCCGCGCGGCAGGAACACCAGATGGCCGAGGTCGGCGCAGTCCAGACACCGAGGCGCGGCGTCCTCCAGCACAAGCATCGGCAACGGCCCCCGGCCACAGGCCGCACACCGCTTGCGCTTCAGAGGCTGAAAGACGAGCAGCCCGTTACTGGGCGCGGATGCCGGCATCGCACCGAACCCGGAGGACCCGGAGGACCCGGAGGAGCTGGAGGAGCCGGAGGAGCCGGAGGACATGGCGGACCCGGAGGAGCCGGAGGGCATGGCGGACGCGGGCGGCGTGGGCGCGGACGTGACGGATGGTGTGGACGAGCCCGACGTGGTCGACGTCGTGGACGTGCTGCCGGACGTCCGGGAAGTCGCGGGAACTGCCATACCCGCTTCATTCCCGCCCACCACCGGGATCCACTCCGAGGCCCCGCCCCGCGCTCGACGGACGCCGGCCGGCGGCGGCCGACCGGTGATCGCCGGCTCCGCCCCGCCCGGCATCATGGCCGTGTGCGATTCGAAGCGATCACGTGGGAACGGCTCGGCGACCAGCTCGCCGACCGGCTGCTCGACCTGACACCGGACGACGGCAGCCCCTGGCCCCGGATCGCCTTCGACGGTGCCCCGGCGGCCCGCCCCGGAGACCTCGCCGAACTGGTCCGGGAGGCGCTGCGCGTCCGCGGCCGGCTCGCGCTCGCCGTCGGCACCGAGGGCTTCCTGCGCCCCGCCTCGCTGCGCCTGGAACACGGTCACCGGGACGTCGACGCCTACTACGACGGCTGGTTCGACACCGGCGCCCTGTGGCGCGAGGTGTTCGGCCCGCTGGAACCCGATGGCACCGGCCGTGTCCTTCCCGACCTGCACGACCCCGTCACCGACCGCGCCACCCGCACCCCCTACGTCCAACTCCCGCCCGGCGGAATCCTGTTGCTGCACGGCCCCCTCCTCCTTCGGCACTGGTTCCCCTTCGACCTGGCCGTCCACGTCCTGCTCTCCCCGGGCGCCCTGCGCCGCCGCACACCCGAGGCCGACCACTGGACGCTCCCCGCCTTCGAGCGCTACGAGGACGAGACCGACCCCGCCGCCACCGCCGACGTCCTCGTCCGCGCCGACGACCCGCGCCATCCGGCATGGAGCGGCTGAGAGCCGCCCCCGGCGTCCTGATCCCCGCGGCCCGTCCACTCCTGGAGCCACCGGGCCCCCGCCGGCCGCTCCTCGCGGGCGGGCCGCTCCGGGTGCGTTCGCCGGGCGTCGCGGCGAGAATGAAGGGCGCCGGGACTAGCGGTGCGTCTCGCGCCGCGCCGGCCGTCCGGCACCGGGAGGTACTTCATGACCACTGCCGGAGACATCATGCATCGCGGCGCCCAGTGGATCCCCGTCCACGAGACCCTGGACCGCGCCGCCCAGCTGATGCGTGAACTCAACGTCGGTGCCCTGCCCATCGGCGACCCCAACGACCGGCTCTGCGGCATCCTCACCGACCGCGACATCGTGGTCGGCTGTGTGGCCATGGGCCACGACCCGGCCAAGGTCACCGCCGGTGAGATGGCCCAGGGCACACCCCGCTGGATCGAGGCCGGCGCCGACGTCAGCGAGGTCATCCACGAGATGCAGGAGCACCAGATCCGGCGACTGCCCGTCATCGACAACAAACGTCTCGTCGGCATGATCAGCGAGGCCGACCTGGCGCAGCATCTGACGGACGACCAGATCGCCTCCTGGGCCGAACGCGTCTACGCGAGGAGCATGACGCGCTGACGTCCGGCGCGGAGCACCGAACGGCTTCGGACCACGGCCGGCGGATCCGTCCGCCGGCCGGCCGTCAGAGCCACCCGTTGCGCCGGAAGCCGCGGTACAGCGCCGCACACACGACGGATATCAGCCCGATCACCATGCCGTAGCCATAGCGCCAGTGCGTTTCCGGCATGTAGTCGAAGTTCATTCCGTACACACCGCACACCATCGTCGGCACGGCGACCATCGCGGCCCAGGCCGTGATCTTCCGCATGTCCTCGTTCTGCGACACCGTGACCTGCGCCAGATGCGCCTGGAGAATCGAGTTGAGGAGCTCGTCGAACGCGGCGATCTGCTCCGTGGCCCGCTGCTGATGGTCGGAGACATCGCGGAAGTACGCCTGTATCTCCGTGTCGACCACCCGCGCCGTGCGGTCGGACAGCTCTTGCAGCGGCCGTCCCAGCGGCACCACCGCCCGCTTCAGCTCCAGCAGTTCACGCTTGAGCTGGTAGATACGGCCGGGGTCGGCCCGGGCGCCGTTCGTCGCGAAGACGTCCATCTCGACCTGGTCGATGTCCGCCTGCACGGACTCCACAACGTTCAGATACTCGTCGACGACGTGGTCCGCCACCGAGTGCAGCACCGCGGACGGCCCCTTGGCCAGCTGGTCCGGCGCGGCCTCCAGCTCTTCCCGCATCGGACCCAGCGAGCCGTGCCGGCCGTGCCGCACCGTGATCACGAAGTCGTGTCCGACGAACACCATGATCTCGCCGGTGTTCACCACCTCGCTGGTCGCGGTGAGTTCCTCGTGCTCCACGTAGCAGACCGTCTTGAACACCGCGAACAGCGAGTCGCCGTACCGCTCCACCTTCGGCCGCTGATGGGCCTCGATGGCGTCCTCGACCGCGAGCGGGTGCAGGTCGAACAGCTCGGCGATCCCGGCGAACTCCTGGGCCGTGGGCTCGTGCAGCCCGAGCCAGACGAACCCCTCGCCCGTCTTGCGCACCCGCTCCACCGCGTCCACCAGATTCACACAGGTCGGCACACGGCGGCCCTCCTCGTAGGCCACGCAGTTGACCACCGAGGAGCCCAGCGGGGACCGGGCGGGGTGGCTCAGGTCGACACGCTTGTGCCGCCGCGCCATGCGAGCCACCCGGCGGAGGCCGTCGACGGCGCCGAAGCTCGTGACCTTCCGCAGATTCCCTGCCATGGACATCCTGATCTCCTTGCGTGGATTCCCCCGAACCGCGTTTCCGCGCCCTGTCGAGCCAGTTTGCCAGGACCCCGTCGGGATCGGATAAGCCTGTGGATAGGGCGGATTCCGCTTTGTTCCCGCCTGTGGACAAAGGTGCCCGGCCAGCCCGCCGGGCAGACATCTCGTCGTACCGGAGCGTCGCCCACCGCCGACAACCGGAACAACTGGGATGATCGGCACATGACTCGCGCCATGATCCGACCGGACGGCTATCTCCTCGACAACCGGCAGGCGGAGGCGGGGGAGCGCTTCACGGCCCTCGCCAAGCTCTTCGACCCCACGACCTTCCGGCACCTCGAAGGGTTCGGCATCGGACCCGGGTGGCGCTGCTGGGAGGTCGGCGCGGGCGGTACCTCCGTCGTCTCCTGGCTGGCCCGGAAGGTCGGCCCGACCGGCAAGGTGCTCGCCACCGACATCGACGTCTCGTGGACCGGCTCCGCCGCCCGTCCGCCGGTGGAGGTGCGACGCCACGACGTGGGCAAGGACCGGACGCCGGGAGAGGGCTTCGACCTCGTCCACGCCCGGCTCGTCCTGGTCCATGTGCCGGACCGCGAACGCGCCCTGCACTCCATGATCAGCGCCCTGCGCCCCGGCGGCCGGCTCCTCGTCGAGGACGCCGATCCCGGGCTCCAGCCCCTGGCGTGCCCGGACGAGCACGGTCCCGAGCAGCAGTTGGCCAACCGGATGCGGCAGGCGGTGCGCCACCTGCTCGCCGACCGCGGCGCCGACCTCGCCTACGGCCGCACCCTGCCGAGGCTGCTGCGCGAGGCCGGTCTGCACCACGTGCAGGCCGACGGCTCCTTCCCGCTCGCCTCACCCGCCGGCTCGGTCCTGGAGTCGGCCACCATCCGCCAGGTCCGCGACCAGCTCGTCAAGGCGGACCTCGTCACGGACGAGGACATCGACCGCCACCTGGCCAACGTCGCCTCGGGCACCCTGGACGTGGCGACGGCCCCGATGATCTCGGCTTGGGGCCGAAAGGCCTGAACCGGCTGCCCATCGACCTGCCTTCCTCCGCCTAGGGCCCCTCCGCGGGTGGTCGCTCCGCGAGCCGCCCCTCGGCCGGCGGTCTGCCACCGACCCGCTGTACGGCCGTCGCACCCGCGCGGCACCCCTCCGCCGCCGCTTCCTCCGGCTCCGCACCCGCGTGCAGCGCCGCGAGAAACGCCCCGGTGAAGGCGTCACCGGCACCCGTTGTGTCGCGCGGGGTCGCCGCAACGGCGGGCACGCGCGCGAGGACACGGCCCGACCGTGCGACCAAGGCGCCCTCCGCACCCCGCTTGGCGACCACCAGAGGAACACGGCGGCTCAACTCGGCCGCCGCGTCGCCCACGTCGGGCAACCCGGTCAGCAGACACGCCTCGGCGTGGCTCGGCAGCAGCACGTCGATGCCCTCGACGAGCGCCAGAAACCGTTCGACACCCAGGTCCTTGAGGAACCCCACGGACGCCGGATCCAGACTCACGGGCACCCCGCGCCGCCGCGCCGACTCCAAGGCCACGGCCACCAGCGCGCGGCTCGGTTCCGAGAACAGCAGATACCCCGAGAGATGCAGCCGTACGACGCCGTCCAGCAGCCCGTCCGACCAGTCACCGGGATCGATCGACAGCGAGGCCCCGCTGTCCGTCAGGAACGTCCGCTCGGCCTCGGCGCCCGTGTCGACAAGACAGATCACCGTCCCCGTCGGCGCCCGCGGATCAACGACGAGCTGTGGACTGACGCCACTCGCCCTGAGCTCCCGTTCGTGCCACAGGGCGGCATCCACACCGACACGCCCGAGCAGCCGTACGTCCGGACAGCCCCAATGGGCGGCCCAGCAGGCCACGTTGGCGCCCGCGCCGCCGGGCACGGTCCGGATGGCGGCGCCCGTGTCCGTACCGGCGGCGAGCGGCCCTCGATGCCGGGCGACGACGTCGGTGACCACGTCCCCGACGACGAGCAGTGCCCCGCGCGGAGAACGAGCGCCTTTGTCATCCGCCCCGCGCGCAACCCCACTGAGTTCGCCCTCGCCCGGGTCTCCCCGCCCCGCTCCCACGCCGCTCACGCAGTCCGGGCCCACGCCGCCGCGATCTCCGCCGCCAGCCGGACATTGCCGCGTACCGCCGCCAGATTGGCCTCCAAGGAGGCACCGTCGGTGTGGCGCACCAGGTAGTCGAGCAGGAACGGCGTGACGGCCTGACCGGTGACCCCTTCCGTCTCGCACGCGTGCAGCGCGTCGGCCAGCACCCGCGCGTGGAGCGCCGGATCCAACTGCTGCTCCTCAGGAACCGGATTGGCGACGATCAGCGCCGACCCGGGCCCGTCGAGCACGTCCTGCGCCTTCATGACACCGGCCACCTGGTCCGGCGTGTCGAGCGTCCAGTCCACGGGGTGCCCGGAGTCGGAGAGGTAGAAGCCGGGGAAGCGGTCCGTGCCGTATCCGGCGACCGCCACCCCCAGTGTCTCCAGCCGCTGAAGCGTCGCGGGTACGTCCAGGATCGACTTGACGCCCGCGCAGACCACCGTGATCCGGGTCCGCGCGAGCAGCCCCAGGTCGGCCGACTCGTCCTGCGTCACCGTCCACTCCCGGTGCACACCGCCGAGCCCGCCCGTGGCGAACACCCGGACACCCGCCAGCGCCGCCAGCAGGGCCGTCGCCGAGACCGTCGTCGCCCCGCTCGCCCCGGAGGCCACCGCGAGCGGCAGATCCCGGTGCCCGAACTTGCGGATGCCGTCCTCGGTGGCGATCCGCTCCAGCTGCTCCTTGTCCAGGCCCACATGCGGCCGGCCGTCCAGCACGGCGATCGTCGCCGGTACGGCACCCTCCTGCCGTACGACCGCCTCCAGCTCGCCCGCGACCCGCAGATTGCGCGGACGGGGCAGCCCGTGCGCGATGATCGTGGACTCCAGGGCCACCACGGGACGCCGCGCGGCGACCGCCTCCCGCACCTCGTCGGACACCACCAGCGTCACGCCTGTCTCCTGTCAGTCGTCCTGCCTCATCTCTGGCGGGCGGCGCGCCCCGCCAAACCCTTGCGACACGCCGGACGGCACACCAGCCTGGGGGCATGACGGACAACCTGACACGTCTCGACCACGTGGTTCTCTGGGTGCGCGACCCGATCGCGGCGGCCGACTTCTACGAGAAGACGGTCGGCCTGGAGCCGCTGCGGGTCGCCGAGTTCGCCGCCGGCAAGGCCCCGTTCCCGTCCATGCGGCTCAACGAGGAGTCCATCGTCGACCTCATGCCGCTCACCATGGCCGAGCGCATGGACATGCTGCCAGGCGCCGCGGAGAGCTCCGGCCACCCCGTCAACCACGTCTGCATCGCCCTCCCGCAGGACGGCTTCGACGCGCTCCACGCGCGCCTGCGGGAACACGCCGTCCCCATGACCGACTTCTCGTACGACTCCTTCGGCGCCCGCGGCACGGCCCGCCGCAGCTTCTACTTCCGTGACCCGGACGGCAACTTCTTCGAGGCCCGGCACTACGAGTGAAGACCGGGGGCCACGCGCGCGTGGCCCCCGGTAACTCCTCCTGACACCGGAGGAACGGTCCCCGTCACACCGGCCGCACGCCCGCCAGCACCCCGTGCGGATCCAGCACGTACTTGCGGCTCGCGCCCTGATCGAACTCGGCGTAGCCGCGCGGCGCGTCGTCCAGGCCGATCACGGTCGCGTTCACGGCCTTCGCGATGTGCACACGCCCGTGCAGGATCGCCATCATCAGGCCCCGGTGGTAGCGCATCACCGGGCACTGCCCGGTGGTGAACCGGTGGCTCCTGGCCCAGCCCAGACCCAGCCGCACCCGGAGCGTCCCCGACTTCGCGTCGTCGTCGACCCCGCCGGGATCCTCCGTCACGTACAGGCCCGGGATGCCCAGGGCACCGCCCGCGCGTGTGACGCCCATCAGGGAGTTCAGGACCGTCGCGGGCGCCTCGGGGGCGTCCGGGCCGTGCGCGCGTGCCTCGAACCCGACCGCGTCGACGGCGGCGTCCACCTCCGGCTCCCCGATGAGCTGCGCGATCTGTTCGCCGACGGCGCCGCGTGAGACGTCGACCGTCTCGCAGCCGAAGCTGCGCGCCTGCGCCAGACGCTCCTCGTTGAGGTCTCCCACGATGACGACCGCCGCGCCGAGCAGCTGCGCCGAGGCCGCCGCGGCCAGACCGACCGGTCCCGCGCCGGCGACGTAGACCGTCGACCCGACGCCCACACCCGCCGTGACCGCGCCGTGGAAGCCCGTCGGGAAGATGTCCGACAGCATGGTGAGATCGAGCAGCTTCTCGCGCGCCTCGTCCCGGTCCGGGAACCGGAGCAGGTTGAAGTCCGCGTACGGCACCATCGCGTACTCGGCCTGCCCGCCGACCCAACCGCCCATGTCGACATAGCCATAAGCGGCCCCCGGCCGGGCCGGGTTGACGTTCAGGCAGATGCCCGTGGCGCGCTCCTTGCAGTTCCGGCACCGCCCGCAGGCGATGTTGAACGGCACGGAGACGATGTCGCCGACTTCGACGAACTCGACGTCCGGCCCTCGCTCGACCACCTCCCCGGTGATCTCGTGTCCCAGCACCAGCCCCTCGGGCGCGGTCGTCCGCCCGCGCACCATGTGCTGGTCGCTTCCGCAGATGTTGCTGGCGAGCACCTTGAGGATCACCCCGTGCCGGCACTTGCGGCCGACGTTGTCGGGTGCGACCCCCGGCCCGTCCTGGAGCTCGAGCGTCGGGTGGTCGATGGTCCTGACCTCCACCGCGCCCGGCTTGAGATACGCCACTGCCCTGTTTCCGCTCATGCGTGATCGCCGTCCCTTCGGCCCCGGGCTCTGCCGGATGCCAGTCGGATGCCAGCGGCTGTGCGTACGGCGGAGTCTGCTACCGGCACCCCGGCCCGACCACCCCTCGCGCGGCACCGGAAACACGGTCACTCCGATGAGGGAGGGACGGGTGCGTGAACACCGGGAGGGAGGGGCGGGCGTTGCCGCCGAGAGCCGTTCGCCCGAGGAGTCTCCGGCAGTCCTCGACCGATCCAACGGCAGTCATGGATCAATCCACCGGCCGTCCACGACGAGGCCTCTCGCCGACATCAAGGAAATCGCCGGCCGTCCATGCCCCATCCACTGCCCGCCGACGACAGAGCCTCTGGCCGTCCTCGACCGATCCACGAGCTGCGACCGACGCGGCCTCCGGCAGTCGTCAAGCGGCTCCGCCCCGAGGTTGCGGACGGCCTCCGGTCTCAGAACAGCGGCTCGGGAAGCACCCCTTCCAGCGCGAGCAGCTTCCGCTTCGTCTCCAGACCCCCACCGAACCCGCCGATACCGCCGTCCCGCTCGACGACCCGGTGACAGGGCACCACGACCGGCAGCGGATTGGAGCCCATGGCCACACCGACCGCCTGGGCCGCGCCGGGCTGGCCGACGCGGCCGGCCAGATCGCCGTACCCGACGACCGATCCGTACGGCACTCCGGCGGCCAGCTCGCGGAGGACCTGCCGGTTGAATCCGGAGATCAGCGACCAGTCCAGCGGCAGCTCGAAGTCGTGCCGCTCGCCCGCGAAGTACGCCTTGAACTGCCGTATCGGCTCGGCCAGGAACGGCGAGTCGGGCGCCTCGACCGGCTCGACGACGCCCAGCCGGGACGCGAGCCGGTCGACCGCCCTGTCGCGCACGGCGTCGGTGGCGTGGAAGACGACATTGACCAGGCCTTCTCGGGTGGCGGCCAGCAGCAGTGGACCGATGTCGCTGTCGACGACCGCCCACACGACCTGCTGCTCGTACTGCCCATCGCTGCTCATGCGCCCACGGTACGACCCACCACTGACAACGCCGACGCGCGGGAACCGGGCCGCAGTCGGCCACCCCGCGTCCGTGCATGCGTACTCCTCGGGTTGGACGATCACGGACAGTCGGCGGCGTGACGGCGGAGGGTCAACGGAGGAGGGGTGCAGGACGGCCACAGATTGAATGCGCGATCCCCGCGGGCTCACACGAGGGCCGCACAACTGCGGCAAGGCCGTGTTTCTTTGTCGGAAAGTCGTTCGAGCTTTCCGGCGGGAGTCATACTCTCTGCGTCAACCCCGGCCGCGCGGGCGGTCGTCGGAGGGGGCGTTTCCCACGGGTTCCGGGACGCAAGGGCGGGAGGGCAGCCGCGCATGCAGGGCACGGTCGACGGATTCAGCTACGGCCTCGTCACACCACTGGTCGCATGCCTCATGGCCTGCCTGGGCGGGGCACTTGGCCTGCGCTGCGCCTCCAGGTCCCTGCTCGTGCCACGCACCTGGCGACCCGGTTGGCTGGCCCTCGGATCGGCCACGATCGGCTCCGGAATCTGGACCATGCACTTCATCGCGATGATGGGCTTCACGGTGGAGGAAGCGCCCATCCACTACCACAAGCCCACGACGTACGCCAGCCTCGTCGTGGCCATCGTCATGGTCGGGGTCGGGATCTTCATAGTCGGCTACAAGGGCGCGAAGGGCGCCGCCCTGTTCACCGGCGGGACTCTCACGGGACTGGGCATCGCCTCCATGCACTACCTGGGCATGGCGGGCATGCAGGTGGACGGCGTCCTGGAGTACAACACCCTGACCGTCGCCGCCTCCGTCGTCATCGCGATGGCCGCCGCCACGACCGCACTGTGGGCCGCTGGGCAGGTCAGGGGCTGGCTGTGGAGCGTGGGCGCCAGCGTCGTCATGGGACTCGCCGTCAGCGGCATGCACTACACGGGCATGGCCGCGGTCAGCGTCCACCTGCACAGCACCGCCGACCCGGCCACCGGTGACACACCGGCCGGACTGCTGGCCCCCATGCTGATCGGCCCACTGGCCTTCCTGTGCCTCGCCGCCGCGGTGGTGGTCTTCGACCCCGTGATGATCACCGGCAGTCCCGCCCCGCCGCGCGTCGAGGAGAAGCCCGGCGTCCCCGCGCACGCCCTTGTCCTCCCGCGCCAGTCCCGCCGCCTCGCCCTGCGGCCGCGCCGTACCCAGGAACACGAACGCCCCCGCACCTTCGAACGCCGCTGACCGCACCCTGCTGACCGCACCTCGCTGACCGCACCCCGCTGACCGCACCCCGCGCCGGCCCGCGAACGAAGGCCGCCGCGCACCCGTCCTCCGGCCGATCCACCCCCGTTGTCAGTGGTGGGTCGTACGGTTGATTCCATGCGGCCCGTTTCCAAGATCGAACGTACGGTGGCGCCCATTGAGGTCGTCAGCTCCTACCAGCCGAACGGCGACCAGCCGACGGCGATCGCCGACCTCGCGCGGCGCGTCCAAGCAGGCGAGAAGGACGTCGTCCTGCTCGGCGCGACCGGCACCGGCAAGTCCGCCACCACCGCGTGGATGATCGAGAAGCTCCAGCGCCCCACCCTCGTGATGGCGCCGAACAAAACGCTGGCCGCCCAGCTGGCGAACGAGTTCCGCGAGCTCCTGCCCAACAACGCGGTCGAGTACTTCGTCTCGTACTACGACTACTACCAGCCCGAGGCCTACGTCCCGCAGTCGGACACCTACATCGAGAAGGACTCCTCGATCAACGAGGAGGTGGAGCGGCTGCGCCACTCCGCGACCAACTCGCTGCTCACCCGCCGCGACGTCGTCGTCGTCGCCTCGGTCTCCTGCATCTACGGCCTCGGCACACCGCAGGAGTACGTCGACCGCATGGTCCCCCTGAAGGTCGGCGAGGAGATCGACCGGGACCAGCTGCTGCGCCGCTTCGTCGACATCCAGTACACGCGCAATGACATGGCCTTCTCCCGCGGCACCTTCCGCGTCCGCGGCGACACCATCGAGATCTTCCCGGTCTACGAGGAGCTCGCCGTCCGCATCGAGATGTTCGGCGACGAGATCGAGGCCCTGTCCACGCTCCACCCGCTCACCGGCGAGATCATCAGCGACGACGACCACCTGTACGTCTTCCCGGCCTCTCACTACGTCGCCGGTCCCGAGCGCATGGAGCGGGCCGTCAACGACATCGAGAAGGAGCTGGGGGAGCGCCTCGCCGAGATGGAGAAGCAGGGCAAGCTCCTGGAGGCCCAGCGCCTGCGCATGCGCACGACGTACGACCTCGAGATGCTCCGCCAGATCGGCTCCTGCTCCGGCGTGGAGAACTACTCGATGCACTTCGACGGCCGCCTCCCCGGCTCCCCGCCGAACACCCTGCTCGACTACTTCCCGGACGACTTCCTGCTCGTCATCGACGAGTCGCACGTCACCGTGCCGCAGATCGGCGCCATGTACGAGGGCGACGCCTCCCGCAAGCGCACCCTCGTCGACCACGGCTTCCGCCTCCCCTCCGCCCTGGACAACCGCCCGCTGAAGTGGGAGGAGTTCCAGAAGCGCATCGGCCAGACCGTGTACCTGTCGGCGACCCCGGGGCAGTACGAGATGTCCCGCTCGGACGGCGTCGTCGAGCAGATCATCCGGCCCACCGGCCTGATCGACCCCGAGGTCGTCGTCAAGCCCACCGAGGGACAGATCGACGACCTGGTGCACGAGATCCGGCTGCGCGTCGAGAAGGACGAGCGGGTCCTGGTCACCACACTCACCAAGAAGATGGCCGAGGACCTCACCGCCTACTTCCTGGAGCTCGGCATCCAGGTCCGCTATCTGCACAGCGACGTCGACACCCTGCGCCGTGTCGAGCTGCTGCGCGAGCTGCGCGCCGGCGAGTACGACGTCCTGGTCGGCATCAACCTCCTGCGCGAGGGCCTCGACCTGCCCGAGGTGTCCCTGGTCGCGATCCTCGACGCGGACAAGGAGGGCTTCCTGCGGTCCGGCACCTCACTGATCCAGACCATCGGCCGCGCGGCGCGCAACGTCTCCGGACAGGTCCACATGTACGCCGACAAGATCACCCCGGCGATGGAGAAGGCCATCGACGAGACCAACCGCCGCCGTGAGAAGCAGGTCGCCTACAACACCGCGCACGGCATCGACCCGCAGCCGCTGCGCAAGAAGATCAACGACATCGTGGCCCAGATCGCCCGCGAGGACGTGGACACCGAGCAGCTGCTCGGCTCCGGCTACCGCAGGGCGGCGAAGGACGGCCGGGGCACCAAGGCCCCCGTCCCCTCCCTCGGCAACAAGGCCCTCGCCGGCGCCACGGCCGCCAAGCCGGCCAGGTCCGCGAAGGGCAAGGCCAAGGAGACGGTGCCGACCGACCGTCCCGCCGCCGAGCTCGCCGAGCAGATCGAGGAGCTCACCCAGCGGATGCGGGCGGCCGCCGCGGACCTCCAGTTCGAGATCGCGGCCCGACTGCGCGACGAAGTGTCGGAGATGAAGAAGGAGTTGCGCCAGATGAAGGAGGCGGGCCTGAGCTGAAACCCGCCTCAGGAGCCGGTCCGGGCCCCTGCACCGGCGTCCGCCGGCGGGCCGGACCGAGGGGTCGGCTGTGCTGTGTTGCAAGACCGACACAAAGTCCGAACCGGGGTACGTCACTGTCAGTGCCCCTGCGTAGTGTTCGTGCAACCGCGACTTCGCGGCAACAGGGGACAGTTCGAGAGGGGAATCAGCGCGTGACCGTCAACATGACCAAGGGTCAGGCAATCAGTCTGCAAAAGAACGACGGCGGCAGCCTGACCGCGGTGCGCATGGGTCTCGGCTGGCAGGCGGCCCCCCGGCGTGGCCTGTTCGGCTCGCGCACCCGGGAGATCGACCTGGACGCCTCCGCGGTGCTGTTCGCGGACAAGCAGCCGGTCGACGTCGTCTTCTTCCGCCACCTGGTGAGCGACGACGGCTCGGTGCGCCACACCGGCGACAACCTCGTCGGCGGTGTCGGCCAGGGCGGCGACGACGAGGCGATCCTCGTCGACCTGTCCCGCGTGCCCGTCCACATCGACCAGATCGTCTTCACCGTGAACTCCTTCACGGGCCAGACGTTCCAGGAAGTGCAGAACGCGTTCTGCCGCATCGTCGACGAGACCAACGGCGAGGAGCTGGCCCGCTACACGCTCGCGGGCGGCGGCCAGTACACCGCCCAGATCATGGCCAAGGTGCACCGCACGGGCACCAACTGGACGATGACGGCCCTCGGCACGCCCGCCAACGGCCGCACCTTCCAGGACCTGATGCCCGCGATCCTGCCGCACCTGTAAGCGGCACGGCGAGCAGCACACCACACCACACGCGACACAGGGGGACTGAAGCGATGACGGCCGAGCTGGTGCGGGGGCAGAACCACCCGCTCTCCGAGGACCGTCTGGAGATCCGCGTCTCGGCCGGCACACCGGTCGTGGCCGGGGCCACGCTCAGCGACGAGCACGGCACGGTGCACGGAGTCGAGTGGGTGGCCCACCCGGGCGCACCCACTCTGCCCGGCCTGGAGGTCTCCCGACAGGCAGCCGCCGACCACCGTCTCGCGGTGGACCTGGACGCGCTGCCGGACGCCGTGCACCGGGTCCATGTGCTGCTCGCCCTGCCCGTCGGCGTCGGGGGTCCGCTCTCCTTCGGCGCCGTCGCGGCCCCCTTCGTCGCCGTCACCGGCCTCGACGGCACGGAGGTCGCCAGCTACACCATCACCGGCCTGGACGCCGAGTCCGCCGTGGTCGCCCTGGACCTCTACCGCCGGCAGGGCGCCTGGAAGGTGCGGGCCGTCGGCCAGGGCTACGCGGGCGGCCTCGCCGAACTCCTCACCGACCAGGGCCTCCAGCAGGCCCGTCAGCTCGCGACCAGCATCAACGACGCGGTGGCCTCGGGGCTCGCCCGCTCGGTCGCGGCCCCGCCACCCCGTACGCAGGACGGCGACCGTACCCGCCAGACGGCGGCCCCGGCGTTCGGCCCGGACCAGACCGGCTCGCCGTACGGCACCTCGCCGGGCACCCCGGCGCCCCGCCCCGGCTACACCGGCCACACGTCCTCCGACGACACCTCCTCCGTCGGCCAGCCGTCCGCGCCGACCGGAGGCCCGGTCGACTACAGCCACCCGCGCCGGCAGAACGGCGCTCCGCCGCCGCCCCCACCGACCGCACCCCCCGCCACGCCCGGAAGGCCCGCTCAGCCCGTCGCGGGCGACGCCACCGGCTGGTCCATGGAGGAGCGGCTCTACAACCAGGTCTGGGGCATGTTCGAGGACCTGGCCCGCACCACGGCCTCGTACCGCAGTGCCGTCGACTTCGCCGAGTCCCGGATGGAGAAGGAGCTCGACCAGGTCCTGTCGGACCCGCGCAGCCGCATCGGCGGCCAGGGCGACGCCGCGCGTGAGGCGGCACGGGCCAGGCACGACCAACTGGTCGACCAGGCCAAGCAGGTGCTCGACCGGGACGTCGCCCAGCTCGTGGCGGAGTCCGAGGTCGTCGAGCCCGCCCTCCCGGCGATGTACGCGCGCTGGGACAACCCCGTCTGGCACGCCTACCGCGTGCCGATGGAGATGCCCATGGCGATGCGGCTGGGCGACCTCCACCTGCCCGAGAGCGGCCCGATGCGGGTCCCGCTGCTGCTCCGGCTGCCCCTGGAGCGCGGTATCTGGGTGGACAGCGGCCGGGCCGCGTCGCTGGACGACACGTTCACCGACTCCCACGACATGCGCCGGCTGGCGATGGAGACCGCGGTCGCGCACGCGGCGCGACTGCTCGCCGTGCACCCGGCGGGCGAGTTCACCGTGCATGTGATCGATCCGGCGGGCTCCGGCGCCCAGGCGCTCGCCCCGCTGGTGCAGACCGGTGTGCTCGCCACCCCGCCGGCCATCGGCGCC
The DNA here is from genome assembly GCF_044753385.1 of Streptomyces sp. NPDC088387. Classification (NCBI taxonomy): domain Bacteria; kingdom Bacillati; phylum Actinomycetota; class Actinomycetes; order Kitasatosporales; family Streptomycetaceae; genus Streptomyces; species Streptomyces sp. NPDC088387. The sequence continues at coordinate 113,630 of NZ_JBIVNC010000001.1, read as the reverse complement.
GCCGGCGTCGCGGACACCCTGAGCCGGCTCACCCAGCGGGTCGACCTGGTGCAGATGGCGATCCGCGGCGGAGCGTCCGACGCGCTCCCGCCCGGCTTCGACACCGCCCAGCAACTGCTGGTGGTCAACGACTTCCCGCACGGCTTCGACGACCGGGCCGTGACGCAGTTGCGCTACCTCGCGGACGAGGGCCCCGCCGTGGGCGTCCATCTGATGATGGTCGCCGACCGTGAGGACGCGGCGGCCTACGGACCGCTCCTCGACCCGTTGTGGCGTTCGCTTCTGCGACTGACACCGGTCCCGGACGACCACCTCGCCGACCCCTGGGTCGGCCACGCCTGGACCTACGAGCCGCCGCTCGTGCCGCCCGGCAGCCAGGTGCTCCAGCAGGTCCTCACGCAGGTCGCCGCGGCCCGCCGTGCGTGGCACGGCTGATCGTCCAGCACTCTCTCCACCCTTTGCCAAAGATCAGGTAAAGCGCTCCTGACCTGCACACTTTATCCTTCCTTTACCTAACGCTTTACCTTTCCTTGGTGAATGGGTATGCTTGTCTCCACGGAGGGGAGTACTCCCTGCCAACTGCGGCGTACCCGTCAATACGGATCAGGCCAGATCCCGGGGCGTCGGCCCGAGGCTTCCGAGCGCGTCACGCGCACTGGAAGCTCGGGTGGAAGAGACCTCCGGCAGCGACGACGCTGACTGTCTGTTTGCCGTTACGTACTGCCGGAGGCGCAGTGGATGTTTCATTGGGAATCTGGGTCCTGACCATCGTGGGTCTGGCGGCCCTCATCGCGGTCGACTTCTTCATCGGCCGCAAGCCGCACGACGTCTCGATCAAGGAAGCCGGGATCTGGACGATCGTCTGGATCGTGCTCGCCGCCCTGTTCGGACTGGGCCTGCTCGTGTTCGGCGGGGGCCAGCCCTCGGGCGAGTTCTTCGCCGGCTTCATCACCGAGAAGTCGCTGAGCGTCGACAACCTCTTCGTCTTCGTCCTGATCATGGCGAAGTTCTCGGTCCCGTCGCAGTACCAGCAGCGGGTCCTGCTCGTCGGCGTACTGATCGCCCTGGTGCTGCGCGCGATCTTCATCGCCGCGGGTGCCGCGATCCTCGCCAGCTTCGCCTGGGTCTTCTACATCTTCGGCGCCTTCCTGATCTACACCGCCTGGAAGCTCATCCAGGAGGCCCGCGCCGACCAGGACGACGAGGACTGGGAGGAGAACAAGCTCCTCAAGGCCGCCGAGCGCAGGTTCGGTGTCGCCGACCGGTACCACGGCACCAAGCTGTGGATCCAGCAGAACGGCAAGCGCGTCATGACGCCGATGCTGGTCGTGATGCTCGCGATCGGCACCACGGACGTGCTCTTCGCCCTCGACTCGATCCCGGCGATCTTCGGCCTGACGCAGGACCCGTACATCGTCTTCACCGCCAACGCCTTTGCCCTGATGGGTCTGCGGCAGCTGTACTTCCTCATCGGCGGACTGCTGCGCAAGCTGGTCCACCTGAGCTACGGCCTGTCGGTCATCCTGGGCTTCATCGGCGTCAAGCTGGTGCTGCACGCACTGCACGAGTCCGGGGTCCATGTACCCGAGATCAGTATCCCGGTCTCCCTCGGGGTGATCTGCGGCGTCCTGATCGTCACCACGATCACCAGCCTGCGGGCGTCCAAGAAGGCGGCCGCGGCGGAGCAGGCCAAGGGCGACGACGCCCCGAAGGACAGCATCGACGTCTGACGGACGTCGAGCACGGCTGAACCACCACTGGGGCGGCGCTCGGCGAACTGCCGACCGCCGCTCCGGCATGTGGACAGTGTTCTTCCGATTCATTGTCATTCCGATCAATTCCGATTTCAGATCGAGCGCAGGAGGAGATGAAGGGGCCGGCCCCGCAAGGCCGGTTGGGGTCCCCAGCGGCGGCAGACATCCGCCGGACCCGGTGACGGCCGAGCGGTGCACACGCCCCGGCCCGATCGCTTCCTCTTGGCTGTTCGAGACGCCGAGGAGGCGATGTGCAGGACAAGCGACGGAACGACGGACAGCCCCACCGGGCGACCGGCCACGAGCAGCTCAAGAAGGTCGGGGAATCGCGGGGCGGAGGTGACGCGCACCGGAGTGCGAAGCCCGAGGCCCTCTGCGACGATCGCAGCATGATCGCTCGGCTCAGGTCGCTCACGGCCCGGTGGACGTCCGTGGTGCCGTTGCTCGCGATCGTCCTGCTGGTCTTCACCTGGGGCCGCGATCTTCCCGGCGTGGTCGTCGGAGTCGTCACCGTGGTGCTCGCCGGATCCGTCCTGGCCGCCGTACACCACGCCGAGGTCGTCGCCCACCGAGTCGGCGAGCCCTTCGGCTCCCTCGTCCTCGCCGTGGCTGTCACGATCATCGAGGTCGCGCTGATCGTCACGCTGATGGTGGACGGCGGCGACAAGAGTTCCACGCTGGCGCGGGACACCGTCTTCGCCGCCGTGATGATCACCTGCAACGGCATCGTCGGTGTCTGTCTGCTGGTGGCCTCACTGCGGCACGGCACGGCCGTCTTCAACCCAGAGGGGACCGGCGCCGCCCTCGCGACCGTGGCCACGCTCGCCACGCTCAGCCTGGTGCTGCCGACCTTCACCACGAGCAAGCCCGGCCCGGAGTTCTCCGGAGTCCAACTCACCTTCGCCGCGGTGTCGTCACTGATCCTCTACGGCCTCTTCGTGGCGACCCAGACCGTGCGGCACCGCGACTACTTCCTGCCGATAACCCGCGAGGGCGCGGTCATCACCGCCGACGACCACGCCGACGCGCCGTCCTCCCGCACCGCGCTGACCAGCCTGGGACTGCTGGGCCTGGCCCTCATCGGGGTGGTCGGTCTGGCCAAGGGGGTGTCGCCGACCATCGAGTCCGGCGTGAGCACGGCCGGACTGCCGCACGCCGTCGTCGGTGTGATCATCGCGCTGATGGTGCTGCTCCCCGAGACCATCGCCGCACTGCGCTCCGCCCGCCGCGACCGGGTACAGACCAGCCTCAACCTCGCGCTGGGCTCCGCCATGGCCAGCATCGGCCTCACCATCCCCGCGGTCGCCCTCGCCTCGATCTGGCTCTCCGGACCCCTGGTCCTGGGCCTCGGCTCGACCCACATGGTGCTGCTGGCCCTCACGGTCGTGGTCAGTTCACTGACCGTGGTGCCGGGCCGCGCGACACCGCTCCAGGGCGGGGTCCATCTGGTGCTGTTCGCGGCGTATCTGGAGCTGGCGATCAATCCGTGACGGCGGCCCGTCCGTCGTAGTGCGCAGGGGGCGTGAGAGTCCGCAGGGGGTGCGTGAGAGTCCGCGCAGGGGGTGCGTGAGTTCACGCACCCCCTGCGGCACCCCGCGTCACCCCGAAGCCGGCTGCACCGCCGGCACCGGTACCGGGCGCGTCTCCGGTAGCAGCGCGAAGCACGCCAGGCTGAGCAGTGCGATCCCGGTCAGATACGCGCCCACACCCCACGGCACCCGGCCGCCCTGCTCGGCGAGCGCCGTCGCCACGATCGGGGTGAGCGCGCCGCCGAGCACCCCGCCGAGGTTGTAGCCCACGGCGGCTCCGGTGCAGCGCACGCGCGGCTCGTACAGTTCCGGCAGATAGGCGGCGATCACCGCGAACATCGTGATGAACGCGAGCATCGCCCCGAGGAACCCGAGGAACATCAGCAGTGGGGCGCCCGTCGACAGGAGCGCGACCAGCGGGAACATCCACAGGGCGGCCGCGGTGCAGCCGATGAGGCACAGTGGCCGCCGTCCGTAGCGGTCGCCGAGCAGGGCCACCAGCGGCGTCAGTGAGCCCTTGATGACCACGGCGGCCATGATGCAGGCCAGCATGACGGTACGGCTGACGTCGAGCCGTTCCGTGGCGTAGGCGAGCGACCAGGTCGTCACCGCGTAGAAGATCGCGTACCCGACCGCGAGCGCTCCGGCCGTCAGCAGGACGAGCCGCCAGTGGTCGCGCACCACCTCGGCGAGCGGCACGCGCGCGCGGTCGTCGAGTTCGAGGAACTGCGGGCTCTCGGCGAGCGAAGAGCGCAGCAACAGCCCTCCGACGGCCAGCGCGCCGGCCGCCCAGAACGGAATCCGCCATCCCCAGGCCGCGAACTGCGCGTCGGACAGCGTCACCGACAGCACCAGCATCACGCCGTTGGCCAGCACAAAGCCCACCGCGGGCCCGATCTGCGGAAAGCTCGACCACAGCCCACGACGCTCCGGCGGCGCGTGCTCCGCGGTGAGCAGCACGGCACCGCCCCACTCCCCGCCCAGTCCCAGGCCCTGAAGGAACCGCAGCACCAGCAGGAGCAGGGGCGCCGCCACACCGATCGTGTCGTACGTCGGGACGCAGCCCACCGCGACCGTCGACGCACCGGTCAGCAGCAACGAGATCATCAGCACCGGCCGCCGGCCGTGCCGGTCCCCGATGTGCCCGAACAGCACCGATCCCAGCGGCCGGGCGACAAAGCCCACGCCGAAGGTCGCGAACGCGGCCAGCGTTCCCGCGAGCGGCGAGAAGGTCGGAAAGAACAGCGGCCCCAGGACCAGCGCCGCCGCGGTCCCGTAGACGAAGAAGTCGTAGAACTCGATGGCCGTCCCGGCCAGGGAGGCGGTCGCGAGCCGCAGCATGCTGGGTGCCCTTACGGAGCGTACGTCGTGCATGCCGCGTCAACTACCCACGGTGACCACGGGTTACGGGGGCGCGCGGAGGTGCGCCGTGCCTTCGCCGAGTGACGGCGATGCGCCGTGATAGACCGGATCGGAGCAGCGGTCCCGGCGACCGCACCGCCTTTACGGACCGGAGGAACCGTGCCCCGCAGCCTGGCCAACGCCCCGATCATGATCCTCAACGGGCCCAACCTGAACCTCCTCGGGCAGCGCCAGCCGGAGATCTACGGCTCCGACACGCTGGCCGACGTGGAGGCGCTCTGCGCCAAGGCCGCGGCGGCCCACGGCGGCACGGTCGACCTCCGCCAGTCGAACCACGAGGGTCAGCTGGTCGACTGGATCCACGAGGCGCGGCAGAACCACTGCGGGATCGTGATCAACCCGGCCGCCTACTCGCACACGTCGGTCGCGATTCTGGACGCGCTCAACACCTGTGACGGCATGCCCGTGGTGGAGGTGCACATCTCCAACATCCACCAGCGTGAGGCGTTCCGGCACCACTCGTACGTCTCGCAGCGGGCCGACGGGGTCATCGCGGGGTGCGGTGTGCAGGGGTACGTCTTCGGTGTCGAGCGGGTCGCGACGCTGGTGGGGGCGGCGCAGGCGGCGACGTGAGCCCTGGCGGGCGGCTGCCTGGAGCGACTTGCCGGGGCCGCCGGCCGAGGGCGGGGATAGAGGGACCGGCGGCCCATTACCGCGCCGGAGCCGTCATCCCGCGCGGGGCTCCCACCAGTTGACCGCGCAACGACGTGTGCCGGGAGCGTACGTTCGGCTCCGGCGCGTGTGCGGAATTCACACGGGGCGCGCATACGTGATTGCGCGCCCCCCAATGAACAACTCGCGCCCCTCGTGCCCGACGCGCCCCCTGGGAGGGGGAGTTCACCACCCGCGCGCGTGCCACTCGGGCAGGTGCGGGCGCTCGGCGCCCAGGGTGGTGTCGTTGCCGTGGCCCGGATAGACCCAGGTCTCGTCCGGGAGCACGTCGAAGATCTTCGTCTCCACGTCGTGGAGGAGACTGGCGAACGCCTCGGCGTTCTTACGGGTGTTGCCCACACCACCGGGGAACAGGCAGTCACCGGTGAACACATGGGGATGCCCGTGCGGGTCGTCGTAGACGAGGGCGATCGAGCCGGGTGTGTGGCCGACCAGGTGGCGCGCGGTGAGCACCACGCGCCCCACCCTGATCGTGTCGCCGTCGTCGACCAGGACGTCCGTCGGCACCGGAATGCCCTCGGCGTCCGCCCGGCCCGCGTACGTACGGGCCCCGGTGGCGGCCACGACCTGCGCGAGCGCCTGCCAGTGGTCGCCGTGCTGGTGGGTGGTCACCACCGACGCGATGCCGTCGTCGCCGATCGACCCGAGCAGCGTCTGCGCGTCGTTCGCCGCGTCGATCAGCAACTGCTCGTCCGTGGCCCGGCAGCGCAGCAGATAGGCGTTGTTGTCCATCGGGCCGACCGCGATCTTGGTGATCATCAGGTCCTTCAGCTCGTGCACGTCCGCCGGGCCGCCGACCGTCACCTGTCCGCTGTACGTCATGCCGGCCAGTCTAGGGCGGGGGTCGGACAGCGCGGGGGCGCACTCCCTTGTGCGCGGCCTACAGCGGAGGCAGTGTCGGCAGGGGTCCGCCCGCCGAGGTCAGCGCGGCGCCCGCGCGGCGGCCCGCCAGCCAGCCGAGGAGATCCGCGCGGGCACCCGTGACGGTGACCTCGGGCTCGTCGGCCGCCCGGCCGGTGCTCCACGCGCGCGTGCCGTCCGTCACCCGGGTCGGCGGCACGGCGGGGTGACCGGCGAACCGCTCGGCGAGGAACTCGATCTCCCGCTCCGTGAACTCCGCGGGCAGATCCTCCAGCTCGTAGCCGATGCCCAGGTCCACGTGGTGCAGCTCCACCTCGACCCAGCGCCGGTACGGCACCCGGGACGCGGAGTCGGTGACACCGTTGCGCAGCTCCACCGTCCGGGACCAGTCCGCGACGGCCGCCCCGGCGTCCTGGAAGCGGGCGCCGCTGTCGCGGACGTCGGCGACCTGCACGTCCAGCTCGCGAGGGGCGTCCCGGGTGATGTCGGAATCCCGGGCGTCGCCGGAGACGTACATGGGCCGCCCTTCCAGAACATTCACCAGGGCGTCGGCATTGCGGGCGAGGTGGGCGAGAACGTGACCGCGGGTCCAGCCGGGCAGCCGTGACGGTTCTCTCGTGGAAGCGTTGTCCAGCTTGGCGACCGCGGTGAGCAGCCGCTCCGTCGCTTCCCGTACAGAGTCCAGGTCACGCACGTGATCAGTCATGGAGCCGACCCTAGCCCCGCCACTCCTTTGGGTGAAGCGGGTCGACGCGGGCCATAAATCGAATGCGCGTGCTATAAGGTCGTCGTTGGCGTCGGGCATGCTGGATGGCCGGGGATTGTTATGCAACCCGGGAATCCGACCGGCGTTGTCAGTGGCTCCCCCTACGCTGAGAAAGCACGGGGGCCTCGCCCCTGTCACTTCTCTCAAAGAAAGGTGCGGACCGGCGTGGCCGACCGTCTCATCGTCCGTGGCGCGCGCGAGCACAACCTGAAAAACGTCTCGCTCGACCTGCCTCGTGACTCGCTCATCGTCTTCACGGGCCTGTCCGGGTCGGGCAAGTCCTCCCTGGCCTTCGACACCATCTTCGCCGAGGGCCAGCGCCGCTACGTGGAGTCGCTCTCCTCGTACGCCCGCCAGTTCCTCGGCCAGATGGACAAGCCGGACGTCGACTTCATCGAGGGCCTGTCCCCGGCGGTCTCGATCGACCAGAAGTCGACCTCGCGCAACCCGCGCTCGACGGTCGGCACCATCACGGAGGTCTACGACTATCTGCGGCTGCTCTTCGCGCGCATCGGCAAGCCGCACTGTCCCGAGTGCGGCCGCCCGATCTCGCGCCAGTCGCCGCAGGTCATCGTCGACAAGGTCCTGGGGCTGCCCGAGGGGAGCCGCTTCCAGGTGCTGTCGCCGCTGGTGCGCGAGCGCAAGGGCGAGTTCGTCGACCTCTTCTCCGACCTCCAGACCAAGGGCTACTCCCGCGCGCGTGTGGACGGCGAGATCATCCAGCTCTCCGAGCCGCCCACGCTGAAGAAGCAGGAGAAGCACACCATCGAGGTGGTCGTCGACCGCCTCACGGTGAAGGACACCGCCAAGCGCCGGCTGACCGACTCCGTGGAGACGGCCCTCGGCCTGTCCGGCGGCATGATCGTGCTCGACTTCGTCGACCTCCCCGAGGACGACCCCGAGCGCGAGCGGATGTTCTCCGAGCACCTCTACTGCCCGTACGACGACCTGTCCTTCGAGGAGCTGGAGCCCCGCTCCTTCTCCTTCAACTCGCCCTTCGGCGCCTGCCCCGAGTGCACGGGTATCGGCACGCGTATGGAGGTCGACGCCGAGCTGATCGTCCCCGACGAGGACAAGACCCTCGACGAGGGCGCCATCCACCCCTGGTCGCACGGACACACCAAGGACTATTTCGGCCGGCTCATCGGCGCCCTCGCGGACGCGCTGGGATTCCGCACCGACATCCCCTTCGCGGGCCTGCCGCAGCGCGCCAAGAAGGCCCTGCTGTACGGCCACAAGACCCAGATCGAGGTCCGCTACCGCAACCGGTACGGCCGCGAGCGGGTGTACACGACGGCGTTCGAAGGGGCCGTCCCCTTCGTCAAGCGCCGGCACGGCGAGGCCGAGTCCGACGCCAGCCGTGAGCGCTTCGAGGGCTACATGCGCGAGGTGCCCTGCCCCACCTGTGAGGGCACCCGCCTCAAGCCGATCGTCCTCGCCGTCACGGTCATGGGGAAGTCGATCGCCGAGGTCTCGGCGATGTCGATCAGCGACTGCGCCGAGTTCCTGGGCGAGCTGAAGCTCAACGCGCGCGACAAGAAGATCGCCGAGCGCGTGCTGAAGGAGGTCAACGAGCGGCTGCGCTTCCTGGTCGACGTCGGCCTGGACTACCTGTCGCTGAACCGCGCGGCGGGCACCCTCTCCGGCGGCGAGGCCCAGCGCATCCGCCTGGCCACCCAGATCGGCTCAGGCCTCGTCGGTGTCCTGTACGTGCTCGACGAGCCGTCCATCGGTCTGCACCAGCGCGACAACCACCGGCTGATCGAGACCCTGGTCCGGCTCCGTGACATGGGCAACACGCTCATCGTCGTCGAGCACGACGAGGACACCATCAAGGTCGCCGACTGGATCGTCGACATCGGTCCCGGCGCGGGCGAGCACGGCGGCAACGTCGTGCACAGCGGCTCCCTGAAGGAGCTGCTCGCCAACGACGAGTCCCAGACCGGCCAGTACCTGGCGGGCAAGAAGGCCATTCCGCTGCCCGACGTCCGCCGGCCGCGCGACCCGTCCCGACAGATCACCGTGCACGGCGCCCGTGAGAACAACCTCCAGGACATCGACGTGTCCTTCCCGCTGGGTGTGTTCAGCGCGGTCACCGGTGTCTCCGGCTCCGGCAAGTCGACCCTGGTCAACGACATCCTCTACACCCACCTGGCTCGCGAGCTGAACGGCGCGAGGAGCGTGCCCGGACGGCACACGCGCGTGGACGGCGACGACCTCGTCGACAAGGTCGTCCACGTCGACCAGTCGCCCATCGGCCGCACCCCGCGGTCGAACCCGGCGACCTACACCGGCGTCTTCGATCACGTCCGCAAGCTGTTCGCGGAGACCACGGAGGCGAAGGTCCGCGGCTACATGCCGGGCCGCTTCTCCTTCAACGTCAAGGGCGGCCGCTGCGAGAACTGCGCGGGCGACGGCACCATCAAGATCGAGATGAACTTCCTCCCGGACGTCTACGTCCCGTGCGAGGTCTGCCACGGCGCCCGGTACAACCGGGAGACGCTGGACGTCCACTACAAGGGCAAGTCCATCGCCGAGGTCCTGAACATGCCGATCGAGGAGGCCCTCGGCTTCTTCGAGGCCGTCCCCGCGATCGCCCGCCACCTCAGGACACTGCACGACGTCGGCCTCGGATACGTCCGGCTCGGTCAGTCGGCGACCACCCTGTCCGGCGGCGAGGCACAGCGCGTCAAGCTCGCCAGCGAGTTGCAGAAGCGATCCACCGGACGCACGGTCTACGTCCTCGACGAGCCGACGACAGGTCTGCACTTCGAGGACATCAGCAAGCTGCTGAAGGTGCTCTCCGGCCTGGTCGACAAGGGCAACACGGTCATCGTCATCGAGCACAACCTCGATGTGATCAAGACCGCCGACTGGGTCGTCGACATGGGTCCCGAGGGTGGCGCCGGCGGTGGCCTCGTGGTCGCCGAAGGCACGCCCGAGCAGGTCGCGGGGGTCTCCACCAGCCACACCGGCAAGTTCCTGCGCGAGATCCTCGGAGCGGACCGCATCAGCGACGCCGCCCCGGTGAAGGCCCCGCGCAAGACGGCGGCGAAGACCGTCGCGGCCAAGGCCCCGGCGAAGAAGACCGCCACCGCGAAGGCCACCGGGACCGCCAACAACACGGCGTCGCGGAAGGCGGCGGGCGCCACCAAGAAGGCGGCGCCCGCGAAGAAGGCGACACGGGCACGCAAGGCCTGACACGCCTTCATCTCCCATGCGTCGTCAACGACGGGCATGGGAGGCCTCACTCGAACCGGTGACAGTCGGGACGGGCGGTGGCCTGCGGGAACTCCCCGCGGGACACCGCCCGTTGTCGTACCGGTTCAGCCGTCCTGGCCCTGCGCAGGAACGCACCCAGCGTGTTGTTGTCGCCCCCTACTCGAACGTACAACGCGGTCAGCCCGACCACGGCACTCACCCGCACCTCGTCGGCCGTCCCACCCACGTGCAGGTCACAGCCGCCGTGAGGCTGTCACCCCCGCCGACGTGGGACTGCCCGCCGGGCCGCGTCGGCGCACGCCGGGCCTGCGCCGCGCCGAGCCCGCCAAGTGATCGAGCACAACAGGCAGGCGGTGTTGCTCACGGACCGATCGTGCGGCGGTCGCGCGATCCGCCGCCATCGGCCGAACGGCGCTTAGATCCGGCCCACTTCGGACGCGTACGGCGGCTCCGCGCCCGCTCGTGAGCAGGTGATGGCCGCCGCGCGGGCGGCGAAGCGCAGGAGCCGGGTCCAGCCCGCCCGGCCCAGGTCCGCGAGGGCCGGTGCGGAGAGGGCGTTCTGCTCCGAAAGGCCGTGCAGCAGGGCGGCGTTGACGGTGTCGCCGGCACCGATCGTGTCGACCACGTCGACCTTCTCGCCCGGCACGGAGTACTCCTCGCCGTCCCTGGTGAAGACCGTCAGCCCGTCGCCGCCGCGGGTGACCACCACGGCCGCGGGACCGTCCGCGAGCCATTCGCGCGGGGTGCCGCCAAGCCAGCGGGCGTCCTCCTCCGACAACTTGAGCAGGGTCACCGAAGGCAGCCAGCTCCTGAACCGGGCACGGTAGGCATCGGCGTCCGGGATCAGGACGGCACGGATGTTCGGGTCCAGGGTGGTGAACACCCCCTGCGCGGCGGCGGTCCGCAGCAGCTCCTCGTACGCGGTCGCACCGGGCTCCAGGACGAGCGAGCAGGTACCGAAGGAGATCGCCCGGGTGCCGGCGGGCAGCCGGTCGGGGGCGGCGAAGAGCCGGTCGGCAGTGCCCTCGACGTAGAAGGAGTAGGCGGCCGAACCGCCGGCGTCGATGGTGGCGACGGCGAGGGTGGTGGGTTCGGGGCCGCGCTGTACGCCGGAGACGTCCACGTCGGCCCGGCGCAGCCCGTCGAGCAGGGCCTCACCGAACGCGTCGTGGGAGGTGCGGGAGCAGAAGGCGGTGGGGGAGCCGAGCCGGCCGAGGGCCACGGCGGTGTTGTACGGGCCGCCGCCCAGCGCCGGCTGGAGACCCGCGAGGGCACCCGTGCCCTGCGGTACCAGGTCGATCAGGGCTTCACCGGCGACGACGATCACGGGACGTTCCTCTCTGGGGCACCAGGGACTTCGGGGGCTGGAGTGGCTGGAGTGGCTGGAGTGGCTGCGGGGGACGGTGGAAGGGCGCTGAGGGGGTTGCCGGGGACCGCCGGCTCGGATGCCGGGGCGGCGGTCGGGTCGGCGGTCGGGCCGGGACCTTCGTCGGGCGGGGCAGGGGCGCCCTCCGGGCATCCGCAGGAGCTGCGGTGGACGAAGGCACAGGGCAGCCGCACCGTGCGGCCGGGCCGGTCGGGCTCGGCGAGGCGTTCGAGAAGCACTCGCACCCCCTCGGCGCCGATCTCCCTGCTGGGCTGGGCGATCGCGGTGAGCCGGGGCGAGAACAGGTCGGCCCAGGCGAAGTCGTCGAAGCAGCAGAGCGCGATGTCGCCGGGTACGGACAGACCGCGATCGCGCAGGGTGCGCAGGGCGCCGATGGTCATGGCGTTGTTGCCGGTGACCAGGGCGGTCGGCGGCGCGGGGAGGGACAGCAGGGCGGCGGTGGCCCGGGCGGCGCCCTCGGACGCGGAGTCGCCGTGGGCCACGAGGTGCTCGTCGTACGCGAGGTCGGCCGCGTCGAGGCCCTGCCGGTAGCCGGTGATCCGTTCGGCCGTGGTGCTCAGGCCGGGGAGGCCGGCGACGAGGGCGATACGGCGGTGGCCGAGTTCGGCGAGGTGGGTGACCAGACGGGTCATGGGGGCGGTGTTCTCGGCGCAGACCTGGTCGAAGCCGGGTCCGGTGTCCGTGGGGTCCTCGACGAGGCGGTCGAGGAAGACGGCGGGGACCTGGTGGCGGCGGAGGTAGGCGAGGAGCATGCGGGGGTCGGCCGACGGCGCGATGATCATGCCGTCCACCCGGCGTTCGTGCAGCAGCTGGACGACCTTGCGCTCGTGCTCGGGGTCGTCGTGCGGATCGGCGATGAGCAGGCCGTAGCCGTGGGCGAGGGCGCCGGCCTCGACGCCCTGGAGGATCTCCGTGAAGTAGGGGTTGCTGATCGCCGACACCGCGAGGCCGATCGAGCGGGTGCGGGAGGTCACCAGGGAGCGGGCCAGGGTGTTGGGTGTGTAGCCGAGTTCGTCGATGGCGTCGAGGACGGCCTGGCGGGTGCGGGGGAGTACGGGCCGGGTGTTGTTCAGGACGTGGGAGACGGTCGCCACCGAGACGCCCGCGCTGCGGGCCACGTCGGCCATCGTCGCCATGACGCCGCTCCCCTTCTCGCCGCTGCCGCGACCCCGGTCGCTGTCGTAGGGGCCCGTTGCCGCCGGCGGACTGCCGGACCCACCTCTGGCGGGGAAACGTATCCCATTCGGCGGCCCGCGTAAACGCTTGCGCAAGCGTTTACGTCACCCCACGCGGACTTCCGTAGTCACCGCTTGCTCACCGTGACCCTCGGCGGAGCTCGGTTACTCCCAGTCCCAGCCGATCCCCACGATCCCGGACCGCACGCGCGGTTCCACGAGATGTACCGAGTGGTGAGCGGTGAGGGGCAGCTCCTGGCGGCCGCTGCGGGGTGCCGCGGCCGAGTGCTGGGTGAACCGGTGGCAGCGCAGGGGCAGCGCGTGCTCGTGGAACGCGACTTGGAGGGCGTACTGCCCGCCGGCGGGGCCGAAGCCGCGGACGTACTCGTGGCAGGCGTTCGCGGTGCCGTCTTCCACGGTGTAGCGGAAGAGGTAGGTGTCGCCCGCGCGCAGACGGGTGTCGAAGTGCAGTTCGGCGACGAGCACACCGGTCTCGTGGTGCCGGCGGACGCGGCCCGTGCGGCAGTTCTCCAGGGCGCGCACGGTCATGCGGTCCGGCACACAGCCGGGGTCGCCGTGGTGGACGGCGACGAACCGGTCCACGCCCTCGCGGTGCGCGCGCACGATGTGGTGGGACTCACGGCCGAGCAGTTCGCGCTGGGCGCCGATGTCCACGCGCTCGTGGTGACCGAGCATGTGCAGCCCGCCGTCGATCGGGGCGTCCAGTTCGCCGAGCAGCTGTTCGAGGATGCCGGAGGCCTCGACGAGGGAGCGGTAGGAGCGGGCGGCGGCGCGTTTGCCGGTGCGTTCCTCGTCGGCGTCGGCGAGGAGCCGTATGAGGGATTCCTCGGGTAGTTGCAGTATCTCCTCCAGCGCGCGTACGGCACGCAGGGACTCGGGGCGCTGGGGGCGGCGGGCGCCCTGCTGCCAGTAACTCAGGCTGGTGACGCCGACCTTCACACCGTGGCGCGTCAGATGGTGCTGCACACGCTGGAGCGGCAGTCCGCGGGCGGCGATCGCGGCGCGCAGCGCGACGTGGAACGGCCCGCCCCGCAGGACCGTGTCCAGTTCCGCGGGGGCGATGTCCTGGTGCTCCACGGGCTGAGTGGCGTGCGGCATGCAGGCGCCTTTCTGTCACTGTCAACGGTTGGTCAGGCCGTTCGCGCTGATGGTGGGGCCACCCCCGTAGGCGCCGGGCCGTTTCGCTCCGCGCGCCGCCGTTCCCTGCCCCGAGTTCCCCCGCATTGAAGCGTGTTGACCTAGTCCCGACAACACCTGATGCCCAAGAGGGGGGTACTTCCGGGCGAGCCGGGTTGTGGTCGCCGGGCCGGTCACGCAGAGTGACACCGGTGGTTGTCCACAGCCTCGTCGGACTGTCACTCCTCGCCAGTAGGGTGTGAGACATGGCCGATCCCTCCAGCTACCGCCCCAGGCCGGGTGAGATCCCGGACTCTCCCGGGGTGTACAAGTTCCGCGACGAGCACCGCCGGGTGATCTACGTCGGGAAGGCGAAGAGTCTGCGCCAGCGCCTGGCCAACTATTTCCAGGATCTGACCGGTCTCCACCCGCGCACCCGCTCGATGGTGACCACCGCCGCGTCCGTGGAGTGGACGGTGGTGTCCACGGAGGTCGAGGCCCTTCAGCTGGAGTACTCCTGGATCAAGGAGTTCGACCCCAGGTTCAACGTCAAGTACCGCGACGACAAGAGCTACCCGTACCTCGCGGTGACGATGAACGAGAAGTACCCCCGGGTACAGGTGATGCGCGGTCACAAGAAGAAGGGCGTGCGCTACTTCGGGCCGTACGGGCACGCCTGGGCCATCCGCGACACCGTCGACCTGCTGCTGCGCGTCTTCCCGGTGCGCACCTGCTCGGCCGGCGTCTTCAAGAACGCCTCGCGCACCGGCCGCCCCTGTCTGCTGGGCTACATCGGCAAGTGCTCGGCCCCCTGCGTCGACCGGATCACGCAGGAGGAGCACCACGAACTCGCCGACGAGTTCTGCGACTTCATGACCGGCCGCACGGGCACCTATCTGCGCCGCCTGGAGCGGCAGATGGCGGAGGCGGCCGAGGACATGGAGTACGAGCGGGCGGCCCGTCTGCGCGACGACATCGAGGCCCTGCGCAAGGCCATGGAGAAGAACGCGGTGGTGCTCGCCGACGCCACCGACGCCGATCTGATCGCGGTCGCCGAGGACGAGCTGGAGGCGGCCGTGCAGATCTTCCACGTCCGCGGCGGACGGGTGCGCGGCCAGCGCGGCTGGGTCACCGACAAGGTCGAGGAGATCACCACCGGCGCCCTCGTCGAGCACGCCCTCCAGCAGCTGTACGGCGAGGAGACCGGCGACGCCGTGCCCAAGGAGGTCCTGGTCCCCGCCCTGCCGGACCCGATCGAGCCGGTCCAGCAGTGGCTGGCCGACCGGCGCGGTTCCAACGTCTCCCTGCGCATTCCGCAGCGCGGCGACAAGAAGGCCCTGATGGAGACGGTGCAGCGCAACGCCCAGCAGGGGCTCGTGCTGCACAAGACCAAGCGCGCCTCGGACCTGACCACCCGCTCCCGCGCGCTGGAGGAGATCGCCGACGCGCTCGACCTGGACAGCGCCCCGCTGCGGATCGAGTGCTACGACATCTCGCACCTCCAGGGCGACGACGTGGTGGCGTCCATGGTCGTCTTCGAGGACGGGCTGGGCCGCAAGAGCGAGTACCGCCGCTTCCAGATCAAGGGCTTCGAGGGCCAGGACGACGTCCGGTCCATGCACGAGGTGATCACCCGCCGCTTCAGGCGCTACCTCGCCGAGAAGGAGCGCACCGGCGAGTGGGTGGACGACAGCGACCCCAAGGACATCAACGCCACGCCGAACGGCGACGGGCAGGTCGCCGACGACACGGACGCCCTCGGTGACGGGATCGGTACGGGCCTCAAGGACGAGGACGGCAGGCCGAAGAAGTTCGCCTACCCGCCGCAGCTCGTCGTCGTCGACGGCGGCCGCCCGCAGGTGCTGGCGGCCCGGCGCGCGCTGGACGAGCTGGGCATCGACGACATCGCCGTCTGCGGCCTCGCGAAGCGCCTGGAGGAGGTCTGGCTCCCCGACGACGAGGACCCGGTCGTCCTGCCGCGCACCAGCGAAGGCCTCTATCTGCTGCAACGCGTCCGCGACGAGGCGCACCGGTTCGCGATCACCTACCAGCGCACCAAGCGGGCCAAGCGCTTCCGGGCCGGCCCGCTGGACGAGGTGCCGGGGCTCGGCGAGACCCGCAAGCAGGCACTGATCAAGCACTTCGGTTCGGTGAAGAAGCTGCGGTCCGCGACAATCGACGAGATCTGTGAGGTACCGGGTATAGGCCGCAAGACGGCGGAAATCGTCGCCGCGGCCCTCGCCCGGGCGGCCCCGGCCGCCCCCGCCGTCAACACGGCGACCGGAGAGATCATGGACGACATGGAGGACGAGGCGCCCGGGACGACGGCGGACGCCTCGGGGGAGCCCGTGACAGCGGGCGCCCCGGACGAGCGACGGGGGCAGGAGAGATGACCGAGCAAGAGAAGCAGAGTCCCGACGAGCAGGAACCGGTCCACAGGGACCCGGACGAGGATGCCGTCAAGGACGGCACACGGCAGGACGACGGAGATCAGGTGAGTACGGACGACGCGGCGGCACCCGGGATCCCGGACACCGCCATCCCCGAGCTGGTGATCATCTCCGGCATGTCGGGGGCCGGCCGGTCCACGGCCGCGAAGTGCCTGGAGGACCTCGGCTGGTTCGTGGTGGACAACCTCCCGCCCGCGCTGATCCCCACCATGGTGGAGCTCGGCGCCCGCTCCCAGGGCAACGTGGCGCGGATCGCGGTCGTCGTCGACGTGCGCGGCCGGCGGTTCTTCGACAACCTCCGCGAGTCGCTCGCCGACCTGGAGGCGAAGCACGTCACCCGGCGGATCGTCTTCCTGGAGTCGTCGGACGACGCCCTGGTGCGCCGCTTCGAGTCGGTACGCAGACCGCACCCGTTGCAGGGCGACGGCCGGATCGTCGACGGCATCGAGGCGGAGCGCGAGCTGCTGCGCGAGCTGCGCGGCGACGCCGACCTGGTGATCGACACCTCCAGCCTCAACGTGCACGAGCTGCGGGCCAAGATGGACGCCCAGTTCGCCGGCGACGAGGAGCCCGAGCTGCGGGCCACGGTGATGTCGTTCGGGTTCAAGTACGGCCTCCCGGTCGACGCCGACCTGGTCGCGGACATGCGGTTCCTGCCCAACCCGCACTGGGTCCCGGAGCTGCGCCCGTTCAACGGCCTCAACGAGGACGTCGCCGCGTACGTGTTCAACCAGCCCGGCGCGAAGGAGTTCCTCGACCGCTACGCCGAGCTGCTGCGGCTGGTCGCGGCCGGGTACCGCCGCGAGGGCAAGCGCTATGTGACCATCGCCATCGGCTGTACGGGCGGCAAGCACCGCTCGGTGGCCATGTCGGAGAAGCTCGCCGCGCGCCTCGCGGCCGAGGGTGTGGAGACGGTGGTCGTACACCGGGACATGGGACGGGAATGACCGGACGTACACCGCGGCTGAGCAGGCTGCGCCGGATGGCCCCCGAGGGCCGCTCGGTCCCCGCGGGGCGGGGCGGCCGGGTGCGCCGGCGCGGCGCCCAGCCCAAGGTGGTCGCGCTCGGCGGCGGCATGGGGCTGTCCGCCTCGCTCGCCGCGCTGCGCCGGATCACCGGCGACCTCACGGCCGTGGTCACCGTGGCCGACGACGGCGGCTCCAGCGGCCGGCTCCGCGACGAGCTGGGGGTGCTGCCGCCGGGCGATCTGCGCAAGGCGCTCGCCGCGCTCTGCGGGGACGACGACTGGGGCCAGACGTGGGCCCGGGTCATCCAGCACCGCTTCCAGTCCAAGGGCGAGATGCACGGCCACGCGGTCGGCAATCTGCTGATCGTCGCGCTGTGGGAGCAGCTCGGCGACCATGTCCAGGCGCTCGACCTGGTCGGCAGGCTGCTCGGCGCGCAGGGCCGGGTGCTGCCGATGTCGGCCGTGCCGCTGGAGCTCCAGGCCCTGGTGAGGGGCCACGACCCGGAGCTGCCGGACGCGATCGACACGGTCCGCGGACAGGCGAACGTCGCGCTCACCCCGGGCGAGGTCCAGTCCGTCCACCTGGTGCCGAACGACCCGCCGGCCGTCCCGGAGGCCGTCGCCGCGGTCCTCGACGCCGACTGGGTGGTGCTCGGCCCGGGGTCCTGGTTCTCGTCGGTCATCCCGCATCTGCTGGTCCCCGAACTGCTGGACGCGCTGACCGAGACGAAGGCCCGCCGGGTGCTCTCCCTGAACCTCGCGCCGCAGCCCGGAGAAACCGAGGGGTTCTCCCCGCAGCGTCATTTGGAGGTTTTGGGACGACACGCCCCTAAACTCGCCCTGGACGTGGTGCTGGCCGACGAGGCCGCCGTGCCCGATCGCGACTCGCTGACCGATGCCGCCAAGCGGTTCGGAGCCGCGGTGGAGCTGGCGCCGGTGGCCCGGCCCGACGGGACTCCCCGGCACGACCCGGAGCAGCTGGCCGCCGCGTACGACCGTATTTTTCGGATGCATGGAAGGATCGGCCCATGGCGATGACGCCAGCGGTGAAGGATGAGATCTCCCGGCTCCCCGTCACCCGGACCTGCTGTCGGAAGGCGGAGGTCTCCGCGATTCTGCGGTTCGCCGGCGGCCTTCACCTGGTCAGCGGGCGCATCGTGATCGAGGCGGAGCTGGACACCGCGATGGCGGCTCGCCGCCTCAAGCGGGACATTCTTGAGATCTTCGGGCACAGCTCGGAGCTGATCGTGATGGCGCCGGGCGGGTTGCGGCGCGGTTCGCGCTACGTCGTGCGGGTGGTCGCCGGTGGCGACCAGCTGGCCCGGCAGACGGGTCTGGTCGACGGCAGAGGCCGTCCGATCCGCGGGCTGCCGCCGCAGGTGGTCTCGGGGGCCACCTGTGACGCCGAGGCGGCCTGGCGCGGCGCCTTCCTGGCGCACGGCTCGCTCACCGAGCCCGGCCGGTCGTCCTCCCTCGAGGTGACCTGCCCCGGTCCCGAGGCGGCGCTCGCCCTGGTCGGCGCGGCCCGCCGGCTGTCGATCGCCGCGAAGGCCCGCGAGGTGCGCGGCGTGGACCGCGTGGTGGTGCGCGACGGCGACGCGATCGGCGCGCTGCTCACCCGGCTCGGCGCCCATGAGTCGGTGCTGGCCTGGGAGGAGCGCCGGATGCGGCGCGAGGTCCGCGCCACGGCGAACCGGCTCGCCAACTTCGACGACGCCAACCTGCGCCGGTCGGCCCGCGCGGCCGTCGCCGCCGGTGCCCGGGTGCAGCGCGCCCTGGAGATCCTCGGCGAGGAGGTCCCCGAGCACCTCGCCGCCGCAGGCCGGCTGCGTATGGACCACAAGCAGGCCTCGCTGGAGGAGCTGGGCGCTCTCGCCGACCCGCCGCTCACCAAGGACGCCGTCGCCGGCCGCATCCGCCGCCTGCTCGCCATGGCCGACAAGCGCGCCGGGGACCTCGGCATCCCGGGCACGGACGCCAACCTCTCCGAGGACCTGGTCGACAACGTCGCCGGGTAGCCCGGTCGGCAAGGGCGCCGGGTACGCGGGACCTGCCGGTCGGGTGCGGCCGTACGACCATCGACCCCGACGGGGTCGTCGTAGGCCCCCCGCGACCGGCAGACCCCCGCGCCGACGGGGGTCCCCCCCCGGCCCCCCGGCCTCCTCCGAAGCCTCCGGCCCCAGGCAGCCGACGCCGAACGCCGGCAGCCGACGCCGACCGCCGATTCCGGCCGCCGATTCCGGCTTCCGGCCCCGAGCTGCTGGCCTCCGATTCCGGCTTCCGGCCCCAAGCCGCCGGCCCGCGGCCCCGAGCCGCTGGCCCCCGGCCCCCGGCCCCAAGCCCCCCGCCCCCGATTCCGACCGTCGGTCTCCGACTCGGACCGCCCGCCCCCAGGACCCATCCACCCCCCCCGACCAGCACCGCACCCCCCAACCACCCCCTCCCGCCGTCCCGTCGTCCACCCGGGCGGCGGTGTCGGCGTGTTGGCGGCGTGGAACGCCCCCTTGACTTGATCATCGGGTGACATGAGCCTGGCAACCATTCGCCACTGTGGCGAGCACCTGCTAGGGGGGTTCATGAGACGAAGAGCGAGATCGATCCTCGCTGTCGGCACGCTTCTGATGACCGGAGCGTTCATCGCACCCATTGCCCAGGCGCAGAGCGGCAGTTCACTTCCCGCCGCCAAGCCCTCCTCGTCCGACGGGGACGAGGTCAAGGTCTTCCGGGCCGAGGTCACCAAACAGCAGGTACCCCTGCTGCTGGCGGCCGGCCAGGACGGCCACGAACTCAGCGAACAGGTGCCCGAGAAGGGCACCGCCACGGTCGAGGTCTTCCTCACCGAACCGCAGGCCGACAAGCTGGAGAAGCAGGGCGTCGACCTCGCCGAGCACAAGGTCTCCGCGAAGGCCGAAGCGCGAGTGGAGGCCGCGGCCGACGGCGTTTTCCGGCCGTACAGCGGCAGCGGCGGTCTCCAGGAGGAGATCCTGCGGACGGCTCAGGAGAACCCGGGCCTGACCAAGGTCGTCTCCATCGGGAAGACCGTCCAGGGCCAGGACATCCTCGCGCTCAAGCTCACCAAGAACGCCAAGAAGACCAAGGACGGCTCCAAGCCCTCCGTGCTGTACATGTCGAACCAGCACGCGCGTGAGTGGATCACCCCGGAGATGACCCGCCGGCTGCTCCACCACTACGTGGACAACTACGACAACGACCGGCGGATCAAGAAGATCGTCGACTCGACCGAGCTGTGGTTCGTGCTCTCGGCCAACCCCGACGGCTACGACTACACGTTCGAGAAC
Source organism: Streptomyces sp. NPDC088387 (assembly GCF_044753385.1). Classification (NCBI taxonomy): domain Bacteria; kingdom Bacillati; phylum Actinomycetota; class Actinomycetes; order Kitasatosporales; family Streptomycetaceae; genus Streptomyces; species Streptomyces sp. NPDC088387. The sequence continues at coordinate 92,989 of NZ_JBIVNC010000001.1, read as the reverse complement.
GAGGACAACCGGCTCTGGCGCAAGAACCTGCGGGACATGAACGGCGACGGGGTCATCTCCACCGGTGACGGCGTCGACCTCAACCGCAACTTCTCCTACAAGTGGGGCTACGACGACGAGGGTTCCTCCCCGGAGCCCACCAGCCAGACCTACCGCGGCCCCGGCCCGAACTCCGAGCCCGAGACCAAGGCGATCGACGCCTTCGAACGCCGGATCGGCTTCGAGTACGGCATCAACTACCACTCCGCCGCGGAACTGCTGCTCTACGGCGTCGGCTGGCAGGTCGCCACCCAGACCCCGGACGACGTCCTCTACAAGGCGCTCGCCGGCACCCCCGAGAACTCGGCGATCCCCGGCTACCACCCGCAGGTCTCCTCCGAGCTGTACACGACTAACGGCGAGGCCGACGGACACGCGGCCAACGTCAACGGCACCGCGATGTTCACCCCGGAGATGTCCACCTGCCAGACGATCTCGGCCCTCGACCCGGACGACGAGTGGAACCCCGCCGACTGCCAGTCGGGCTTCAACTTCCCGGACGACGAGAAGCTGATCCAGCAGGAGTTCGCGAAGAACATCCCCTTCGCGCTCTCCGTCGCCGAGTCCGCGGCCACCCCGGACCGCCCCAAGTCCTCGGTCGGTGTCGACGCCCCCGACTTCACCCCGGCGGCCTTCACCACGTCGTACTCCCGCGGCGCCGACCAGGAGATCTCCGTCGTCGCCCGCAAGTCGGTGCGCGACAAGGAGCTCAGGTACCGCGTGAACGGCGGCCGTACGCACGACCAGGCACTGCGGTCCTGGAAGGGCGGCGAGACCTACGGCGGTGAGGACAACCTCTACTTCGACGAGTACCGCGCCAAGGTCCAGGACGGCGAGCCGGGCGACAAGGTCGAGGTCTGGTTCACCGGCGAGACCCGCGCGGGCAAGAAGGTGTCCAGCCAGCGCTTCACCTACACCATCGCCGAACGGCCCCGCGCCGACACCCTGGTGGTCGCCGAGGAAGGCGCCGCGGCCACGCAGGCGCAGACCTACGTCGACGCGCTGCGCGCCAACGGCCGCAGGGCGATCGTCTGGGACGTCGCCAAGCAGGGCGCGCCCGACGCGCTCGGTGTGCTCGGCCACTTCGACACCGTCGTCCACTACACGGGCGCGGCCGTGCCCGGCAATCCGACCCAGCTCCAGCTGCGCGCCTTCCTCAACGAGGGCGGCCGGCTGATCGAGGCGGGCGAGCGGGCCGGCGGCAGCGTCAACCTCGGTGACGGCACCCCGTCCAACGACTTCAGCCAGTACTACCTGGGCGCCTACTCCCGCACCTCGCAGCCCGGCGTCACCGCGTTCGAGGGCTCCGGCGCGCTCGCGGGCGCCTCGGGACCGCTCGGGGGTGCGCCCGGCAACCCGCTGGACACCGCCGGGTCCTTCGGTGTCACCTCCGACGAACTGCCGGCCGACACCTACCCGCAGTTCCGCAGCGCGGGCGGAGGCCAGTACCCGGGCACGGTCAATCCGTACGGGCCCTTCGAGGGCGCGTCCATGGCCGCCGTCAAGCACTCCGACTACGCCTGGAACCGGCTCACCCGCACCGTGGACCTCACCTCGGTGACCGCCGCCGATCAGCCCACCTTCCGCACCCAGCTGCTCTGGGACACCGAGGAGGGCTACGACCACGCCCTGCTGGAGGCGCGCACCACCGGCGCCGACGACTGGACCACACTGCCGGACAGGAACGGCGCCACCACCTCCACGGTGCCCACCGAGTGCGCGGCCGGGTTCTTCATCCAGGCCCACCCCGCGCTCACCCGCTATCTCTCCCGGAGCGCCGACGGCTGTGTCTCCGGCGGGACCAGCGGCGCCTGGAACAGCCTGACCGGCACCTCCGCCGGCTGGCAGGACGTCTCCTTCGACCTGTCCGCCTACGCGGGCAAGACGGTCGAGCTGTCGCTGAGCTACGTCACCGACCCCGGCACCGGGGGCCACGGCGTGCTCGCCGACAACGCGCGTGTCGTCATCGGCGACGCCGCGGGCCCGGTCGACGGGTTCGAGACCAGCCTCGGCGCGTGGACCGTCGCGGGGCCGCCCGCCGGCAGCCCCGCCGTCGTCGAGGACTGGGCGCTCGCGGGCGAGCTGTTCCAGACGTACGGAGCGGTCACCACCGAGGACACCGTGCTGCTCGGCTTCGGCCTGGAACACCTCACGTCGGCAGCCGACCGCAACGCGCTGGTGCGCCGCGCGCTGGCCTCGCTCGACGACTGATCCACAGGTCAACCACCCACACGGTCCGGCCACCCCATCGGGTGGCCGGACCGTGCGCCCCGGGCGGTCCGTACCTCTACTGACGGGTACGGACCGCCCGTCCGTGTAGGGGCCGTCTCGATGTCACCACGGCGGCGTCGGGGAGGTAGGGTCGTGGGTGGTCGGGGACATCCCATACAGCTCGCCGGCATCGAGAGCCGGCGCACCAACGAGGAGATCGGTTCGTGACGATCCGCGTAGGCATCAACGGGTTTGGCCGCATCGGTCGGAACTACTTCCGCGCACTGCTGGAGCAGGGCGCCGACATCGAGATCGTGGCCGTCAACGACCTGGGTGACACCGCCACCACCGCGCACCTGCTGAAGTACGACACCATCCTGGGCCGCCTCAAGGCCGAGGTGAGCCACACCGCCGACACGATCACGGTCGACGGCAGGACGATCAAGGTCCTGTCCGAGCGCAACCCCGCCGACATTCCGTGGGGCGAGCTGGGTGTCGACATCGTCATCGAGTCGACCGGCATCTTCACCAAGAAGGAAGACGCCGCCAAGCACCTGGCCGGCGGCGCCAAGAAGGTCCTCATCTCGGCTCCGGCCAAGGACGAGGACATCACCATCGTGATGGGCGTCAACCAGGACAAGTACGACCCGGCGAACCACCACGTCATCTCCAACGCCTCGTGTACCACCAACTGCGTGGCGCCGATGGCGAAGGTCCTGGACGAGAACTTCGGCATCGTCAAGGGCCTGATGACGACGGTGCACGCGTACACGAACGACCAGCGCATCCTGGACTTCCCGCACAAGGACCTGCGTCGCGCGCGTGCCGCCGCCGAGAACATCATCCCGACCACCACCGGTGCCGCGAAGGCCACCGCGCTGGTCCTGCCGCAGCTCAAGGGCAAGCTCGACGGCATCGCGATGCGCGTCCCGGTCCCCACCGGCTCGGCGACCGACCTGGTTGTGACGCTCCAGCGCGAGGTCACCAAGGACGAGGTCAACGCCGCGTTCAAGAAGGCCTCCGAGGACGGCGACCTCAAGGGCTACCTGGTGTACACCGAGGACGAGATCGTCTCCTCGGACATCGTCAGCGACCCGGCCTCCTGCACCTTCGACTCCTCCCTGACCATGGTCCAGGAGGGCAACACGGTGAAGATCCTCGGCTGGTACGACAACGAGTGGGGCTACTCCAACCGCCTCGTCGACCTCACGGTCTTCGTCGGCGACCAGCTCTGATCCACAGGGCGGGCATCTCCGTGTGAGAGCAGGGCTCGGCCGGCGCAGGGACGCGCCGGCCGAGCCCTGACTCACGTACAGACACACCCCGGCCCGTCCGCGGACCGGCCGGCCCTCCTACGATCAAGAGTCTCTGACCAGGAGTAGCTCCATGAAGACGATCGACGAACTTCTCGCCGAAGGCGTGGACGGCAAGCGGGTCTTCGTCCGCGCCGACCTCAACGTGCCGATGGCCGACGGCCTCATCACCGACGACGGCCGCATCCGGGCCGTCCTGCCGACCGTCAAGGCCCTCGCCGACGCGGGCGCCAAGGTGGTCGTCGCCTCCCACCTGGGCCGCCCCAAGGGCGCGCCCGACCTGGCGTTCTCCCTGCTCCAGGCCGCCGAGCGGCTCGCCGAACTGCTGGGCACGCCGGTCGCGTTCGCCCAGGACACCGTGGGCCCCGCCGCCCACGACGCCGTCAACGGCCTTCAGCCCGGCCAGGTCGCGGTCATCGAGAACCTGCGCTTCAACGCGGGCGAGACCAGCAAGGACGACACCGAGCGCGGCGAGTTCGCCGACCGCCTGGCGGCCCTCGCGGACGTCTACGTCGGCGACGGCTTCGGCGCCGTGCACCGCAAGCACGCCTCGGTCTACGACCTGCCGGCCCGGCTGCCGCACTACGCCGGTTACCTCATCGCCACCGAGGTCGGCGTCCTGAAGAAGCTCACCGAGGACGTCAAGCGGCCCTACGCCGTGGTCCTCGGCGGCGCCAAGGTCTCCGACAAGCTCGCCGTCATCGACCAGCTGCTCGGCAAGGCCGACCGCCTGCTGATCGGCGGCGGCATGGTCTTCACCTTCCTGAAGGCCAAGGGGTACGAGATCGGCTCGTCCCTGGTCCAGGAGGACCAGCTGGAGGTCGTGAGCGAGTACATCGAGCGCGCCGAGAAGAGCGGCGTCGAACTGGTGCTGCCCGCCGACGTGGTGGTCGCGCCCGCGTTCCCGGACCTCAAGACCAAGGCTCCCGCCGACCCCACGACCGTCGCCGCGGACGCCATGCCCGCCGGCCAGATGGGCCTGGACATCGGTCCGGAGTCCCGCAAGCTGTACGCCTCGAAGCTCGCCGACGCCGCCACCGTCTTCTGGAACGGCCCGATGGGCGTCTTCGAGCACCCCGATTTCGCCGAGGGCACCAAAGCGGTCGCCCAGGCCCTTCTCGACTCCCCGGCCTTCACGGTCGTCGGCGGCGGCGACTCCGCCGCGGCCGTCCGGATCCTGGGCTTCGACGAGAACGCATTCGGCCACATCTCGACCGGTGGCGGCGCCTCCCTCGAATACCTCGAGGGCAAGACGCTCCCCGGCCTTGCCGCACTGGAGGACTGACCCCGCATGACGACCCGTACGCCCCTGATGGCTGGCAACTGGAAGATGAACCTCAACCACCTCGAGGCCATCGCACACGTCCAGAAGCTCGCCTTCGCCCTGGCCGACAAGGACCACGAGGCCGTCGAGGTCGCCGTCCTGCCGCCCTTCACCGACCTGCGTTCCGTACAGACGCTGGTCGACGGCGACAAGCTGAAGATCAAGTACGGCGCCCAGGATCTCTCGGCGCAGGACTCCGGCGCCTACACCGGCGAGATCTCCGGCTCGATGCTGGCCAAGCTGAAGTGCACGTACGTGGCCGTCGGCCACTCCGAGCGCCGCCAGTACCACGCCGAGACCGACGACATCGTCAACGCCAAGGTCAAGGCCGCCTACAAGCACGGTCTGACCCCGATCCTGTGTGTCGGCGAGGAGCTGGAGGTCCGCGACGCGGGCAACCACGTCCCGCACACGCTCACCCAGGTCGAGGGCGGCCTCAAGGACGTCACCGCCGAGCAGGCCGAGTCGGTCGTGATCGCCTACGAGCCGGTGTGGGCCATCGGTACCGGCAAGGTCTGCGGCGCCGACGACGCCCAGGAGGTCTGCGCGGCCATCCGCGGCAAGCTCGCCGAGCTGTACACGCAGGAGCTGGCCGACCGGGTCCGCATCCAGTACGGCGGCTCCGTCAAGGCCGGCAACGTCGCCGAGATCATGGCGAAGCCGGACATCGACGGCGCCCTGGTCGGCGGCGCGTCCCTGGACGCGGACGAGTTCGTCAAGATCGTGCGCTTCCGCGATCAGTGACCGGCTTGTGAGTAGGCCGTAGCGGCGATACGTCGTACCCTTGCGGGGGCCGTAGGCTCTGAGGGTGGGCTTCGAAAGTTCACCCGTGAAGCTTCGGCCCCCGTCGTCGATCCAGATCCGAGGAAGTTGGTCCAGCCGTGGTTATGGGGTTCTCGATCGCCCTGATCGTCTTCAGCCTGCTGATGATGCTGCTGGTGCTGATGCACAAGGGCAAGGGCGGCGGTCTCTCCGACATGTTCGGTGGCGGTATGCAGTCGTCCGTCGGTGGCTCTTCGGTCGCCGAGCGCAACCTCGACCGCATCACCCTGGTCGTCGGTCTGCTCTGGGTCGCGTGCATCATCGTGCTCGGCCTGCTGATGAAGCTGGACTGACCCCGCGGATCCGATCCGCAAGCCCAATCGGTACGTAACGCCCCATGTTCGGTACGCGCTGCACAGCGCGGCCTATCATGGGGCTTGCGTCTAGGTGTGGGGCCTGTAACTCCAATCACTGGACGCGCGTTGGGCCTTACGTAGACTGAGGCGCTCGCAGCGAAGCGAAAACGCCGACTCGCTTCGCGGCACCATCACGCAGGGAGTTACGACCGTGGCAAGTGGCAACGCGATCCGAGGAAGCCGGGTCGGGGCGGGGCCGATGGGCGAGGCCGAGCGGGGCGAGTCCGCCCCGCGTCTGCGCATCTCCTTCTGGTGCTCCAACGGGCACGAGACCCAGCCCAGCTTCGCCAGCGACGCGCAGGTGCCCGAGACCTGGGACTGCCCGCGCTGTGGCTTTCCGGCAGGGCAGGACCGGGACAACCCCCCGGCACCGCCGCGCACCGAGCCCTACAAGACGCACCTGGCGTATGTGCGGGAGCGGCGCAGCGACGCGGACGGCGAGGCGATCCTCGCCGAGGCGCTCGCCAAACTGCGGGGCGAGATCTAGAGATTGAACCGGCCGGCACCCACAGGTGTCCGGCCGGAGCTGTCTGTGCCACAGACGGCGGGACCGCCCGCGCGTCCATGGTGTGCTGACACCTGTGGTCACGGTGCACGTATCTGTTGTGTGACGCCCTGACGAGGCGACGCCGACTCACGTCCACCGCTGATCAACTAGGTTGGGATCCATGAACGCAGACGGCCGTACCAGGCTCCATCAGACGCCCGAGTGGACCGCTCTGGCCAAGCACCGCGAGGAACTCGCGGACACCCATCTGCGCGATCTGTTCGCGGCCGACCCGTCCCGTGGAACCGGCTACACCCTCCGGGTCGGCGATCTGCACATCGACCACTCCAAACATCTGGTCAACGACGAGACGCTGCGCCTGCTGCGTGAGCTGGCCGCCGCCACCGGCGTGTTCGGCCTGCGGGACGCCATGTTCCGCGGCGAGAAGATCAACACGACCGAGGACCGGGCGGTCCTGCACACCGCGCTGCGCGCCCCGCGGGACGCGGTGATCGAGGTCGACGGCGAGAACGTCGTGCCGCGGGTGCACGCGGTCCTCGACAAGATGGCCGCCTTCGCGGACCGGGTCCGCTCGGGCGAGTGGACCGGCCACACCGGCAAGCGGATCAGGAACGTCGTCAACATCGGCATCGGCGGCTCCGACCTGGGCCCCGCGATGGCCTACGAGGTGCTGCGCGCCTTCACCGACCGCGCCCTCACCGTCCGCTTCGTCTCCAACGTGGACGGCGCCGACCTGCACGAGGCCACCCGCGACCTGGACCCGTCCGAGACGCTGTTCATCATCGCGTCGAAGACCTTCACCACGATCGAGACCATCACCAACGCCACCTCGGCCCGTGCCTGGCTGCTGGATTCCCTCGGTGCCGACGAGGCCGTCGCCAAGCACTTCGTGGCGCTGTCGACCAACGCCGAGAAGGTCACGGACTTCGGTATCGACCCGGACAACATGTTCGAGTTCTGGGACTGGGTCGGCGGCCGCTACTCCTACGACTCCGCGATCGGCCTCTCGCTGATGATCGCGATCGGCCCGGACCGCTTCCGCGAGATGCTCGCCGGTTTCCACACCGTCGACGAGCACTTCCGCACCGCGCCCGCCGAGTCCAACGTCCCGCTTCTGCTGGGCCTGTTGGGCGTCTGGTACGGCAACTTCCACAACGCCCAGTCGCACGCGGTGCTGCCCTACTCGCACTACCTGTCGAGGTTCACGGCGTATCTCCAGCAGCTCGACATGGAGTCCAACGGCAAGTCCGTGGACCGCGAGGGCCGGGCCGTGGAGTGGCAGACCGGCCCGGTGGTGTGGGGCACACCCGGCACCAACGGACAGCACGCCTACTACCAGCTGATCCACCAGGGCACCAAGCTCATCCCGGCGGACTTCATCGGCTTCGCGGAGCCGGTGGCCGAGCTGAGCGACGAGCTGAAGGCCCAGCACGACCTGCTGATGGCCAACTTCTTCGCCCAGACCCAGGCGCTGGCCTTCGGCAAGACGCCCGACGAGGTACGGGCCGAGGGGGTGCCGGAGGAGCTGGTCGCGCACAAGACGTTCAAGGGCAACCACCCCACGACCACGATCCTCGCGCGTGAGCTGACGCCGTCCGTGCTGGGCCAGTTGATCGCGCTGTACGAGCACAAGGTGTTCGTCCAGGGGGCCGTGTGGAACATCGACTCCTTCGACCAGTGGGGCGTGGAGCTCGGCAAGGTCCTCGCCAAGCGGGTCGAGCCCGCGCTCACCGAGGGCGCGGACGTGCCGGGCCTCGACGAGTCCACCAAGGCCCTGGTGGCGACGTACCGGGGACTGCGCGGCCGTAACTGACGACCCGGCGGACGGGCTCCCTCGGGCTCAGGTGATCGCGCTGAGGGAGTCCGCGAACCGGCGGCGAGCGGCGCGGGCGGCCGGCAGTGCCGCCAGCGCGACCGCGCCCAGCACGGCGGCCGCGCCGAGCAGCACCAGCAGCACGGCCGGCGGACCCTGGGCGATACCGGCGCCGATACCGCTGGACCGCCCTTGCAGATTGATCAGCCAGTGCGACAGCGGCACCCCCAGAGCCGTGCCGAGCAGTACCGCCGCGAGGGCCGTGCAGCCGGTCGCCGTCACCGTGATCGCGGTGATCTGGCGCGGGGACAGCCCGATCGCCTTCAGGGCCAGCAGATCCCGTTCGCTCTCGCGGACCGTGCCGCCGATCGCGGTCAGCAGCTCGATCAGCCCGATCAGGGCGAGTACGGCGATCAGCCCCAGGACCACTCCGCGCAGCGGGGAGAGCCCGTCGGCCGGGTTGGTGACGGTGTGCACGTCGAGGCGTCCGTCGCCGGCCTCGGTCAGCCGGGCGGCGACCACGGCCGGGTCCGCCCCGGGACTCAGCCGGATCTGGTGGAGCGTGGGACGCAGTCCCGGATCGTTCTCGCGCAGGGTGTCCAGCGAGGTGGTGATCACCCGCCCGGCGTTCTCCGGCTCGATGGAGCGGCCCACGATGTGCAGGATCTGCGGCTGGTCGCCGACCGTCATCCGCACCCAGTCGCCGACCCGGGCCTCCAGCAGGTCGAGCAGGCCCTGACCGGCCACCGCCTCGTCCCGGCCCTGCGCGCGGCGGCCCTCGGCGAGCGCGTACGGGTAGGGCCGGTCGGCGGTGCCCAGGCCGCGCAGGGCGATCGTGGCGGTCTGGCCGGGGACCAGCGCGGCCACCTCCACACCGGGGTAGGCGGCGGCGACCTGCGGATCGCTCTCCAGTAGGGCGCGGGTCCCGTCCTCGCCCAGGCCGCGGTCGGCGCGGACGGTGAGCGCGGCGGGCAGGCCGACCCGCTCGGGTTCGCCGTTGAAGCGGTCGATGGTGGTCCACGCGCTCATCGCCACCACGATCAGCAGCAGGGGGAGGGTCAGCCGGGCGACCGCGGCCAGGGAGCGCGGGCGGCGGGTGAACGCCTTGTGCCAGCCGAGGACCAGCGCGGGCGGCAGCCGCAGCCCGAGCGCCCGGCGCGCCGCCCCCGAGAGCGGTCCGCCCGCCGGGGCCACCGGACGGGGCACCGGCACGGGCGGTATCTGCCCCGCCCGCCAGGCCGCGAGCCCGGTGATCGCACCGATGAACAGCACCACGACCGCCGGTGCCGCGAAGAGCGTGACCGTGTGGCCGGGCAGCCCCTGCCACACACCGACCGCGTCCCCGAGCCGTCCCGGAATCCGGTTGCCGAGGGCCTCGGTGAGCGTGGCGGCGGCCAGCGCGCCGAGAAGCGCGTAGGCGAGGTGTTGCAGCAGGAAGACCCGGACGACCTGGGAAGGTGTGAAGCCGATCGCCTTGAGGATCGCGATGTCCGGGAGGTGGCCGCGGATCCGGGTGCTGATCGCCCCGTGCACGGCGAGCCCGGCCGCGAGCAGCGCGCCGAGCCCGAACAGCCCGAGGACCTGCCCGAGCAGCCGGTTGTCTCCCTGCGCCTCGGCGCGGGCCTGCTCCCAGGTGGTCACCTCGCCGATCGCGCCGGCCCCGAGCAGGGTGACGGCGCGCTGTACGGCGTACCCCGTGTCCTCGGGGTCCGTCAGGCGCAGCCCGATGACCCGGCCGTCCGGGGCGGGCACGGCAGCCGGTGGTGCCCAGACGAGGCCGGGGCGTTCGCCGGCCCGGTAGCGCGGCTCGGCGCTGTCGGCGACGCCGAGGACCGTCAGGGAGCGGGCGGTGCCGGGGAGGGTGAGGACGTCACCGGGTTCGGCGACCAGGGCGCGGGCCAGCCGGGACTCCAGGACCACACCGTCCGGGACGGCCGGGTCCAGCCAGCGCCCGGCGGTGAGCGGCGGGCGGCCGACCTCGGGCCGCTCGGGGACACCGCGCAGTTCGACGGAGGCGCGGGCGCCGCGGGAGGCGACGGTGGCGGAGGCGGTGGGGTAGGGGCCGGCGACGGACTCGACGCCGCCAAGGCCCGCGAGGCCCCTGGTGTCGGTGGCGGGGCCGGTGTGCAGCCACACATGGGCGCCGTTGGCCTGGGTGAAGACGCGCTGCCAGGGGTTGGTGGCGTAGCCGAACAGGGCGGCGGCGAGCAGCAGGGAGGTCACGATGCCGGCGGTGGCCAGCACCAGGAACAGGGCCTCTCCACGGTGGGTGCGCAGATCGGAGTGCGTCCAGCGCAACATGGCTCGCACGGGCTCAGCCCCTCGGCCGGCGGGTGGGCGAATCCGCCGGCGGAGCCGGAGCGACCGCCGGGGCCGGGGACAGGGAAAGGGACACGGCCAGGGTCGGGGGCGCGGCAAGGCGCTCGTAGGACCGCATGTCAGTCCTTCAGCTCCAGGACACCCGATATCCCGGTGCCGCGGGTCGGCGTGCCGTGCAGTTGCGCGTCGTCGGCTATCCGGCCGTCGAAGAAGCTGATGACGCGGTCGGCGGCGCTGGCGAGCCGGGCGTCGTGGGTGACCAGCAGGATGGTCTGGCCGCGCTGGTGGAAGCGGGTGAGCAGCCGGACGACCTCACGGGTGCCCTTGCTGTCCAGGCTGCCCGCGGGTTCGTCGGCCAGCAGCAGCGGCGGGCGGTTGACCAGGGCGCGGGCGAGCGCGACGCGCTGCTGCTCACCGCCCGAGAGCTCGCCGGGCATACTGCGCTCCTTGCCGACCAGGCCCAGTTCGGCGAGGAGCTGCTCGCGCTCGGCGCGGGCCTGCTTCGGCGCGACTCCGGCGAGCAGCGCGGGCAGCTCCACGTTGTCGGCGACCGACAGGTTCGAGACCAGGTTGAAGAACTGGAAGACGATCCCGATGCGCTTGCGGCGCCTGGTCGCCCAGCGGGCCTCGCTGTACGTCTCGGTGCACTCGCCGTCCAGCCAGATCCGTCCGGCGTCCGGCCGGTGCAGCCCGCCCAGCAGATGCAGCAGCGTCGACTTCCCGGCGCCGGACGGCCCGGTGATCGCCACGAACTCGCCCGGCTCGACGGCGAGATCGACCCCGCGCACGGCATGGGCGGGCGCGCCCTCGCCGTAGTGGGTCTTGGTCAGGCCCTCCGCGCGCAGCACAGGAGCGTCGGTGTGGGTCACTCCAGCTCCTCCAGTTCTTCCTGGCACCGCTCCAGCCAGTCGAGGTCGGCCTGAAGATGCAGCATCGCGCCCTCGATCAGCAGCTGGGCCATGCGGTTGTCCCGGTCCGCGGTCGCGGCCAGCTTCGACAGACTGCGCATGGTGTTGAGGTACTGCCGCCGCTGCTTGTTGATCAGGGCGACCTGGTCGGCGAGTCCGGTGCGGGGCGCGAGGGCCAGTTTCATAAAGAACTCGTCCCGTACCCGCGGCTCGTCGGCCACCTCGTCGTACCAGACGCGCAGCGCTTCTCGTCCGGCCTCGGTGAGGTGGTAGACCTTCTTGTTGGGCCGGCTGGACTGCTCGACGTCCTCGCCCTCGATCAGTCCGGTCTTCTCCAGGCGGCCGAGGGTGACGTAGATCTGGCCGACGTTCGGGTGAGGGTACGCGGCACCCAGCACTTGCTCAAGGTCCTGCTTCAGCTCGTAGCCGTGGGCCGGGCCCCGGGCGAGCAGGGCCAGGAGGGGCAGCCGCACCAGAGCTCTCCTCCTCGCATCCTGGGTGATGTGCCGCAGACCCTAGTATCGCCCATACCTAACAGGTATACATGGCATCTGACCGGACGACGAGGCCCGGGGAGGGTGTACAGGAGGAACCTATGCGGTGGATGCGAGCCGCGGGTAGGGGTCTTCTCGTTCTCGTGGTGGTCCTGACCGGGTACGCGGCATCCGGAGTGCGCGCCGACGTCGGCGCCCCCGGTGGCCGCGGGCCGGTCACCCTCGCCACCGCCGGCGACCTCACTGGCTATCTCGGCCCCCTGCTGGAGGGCTGGAACCGCACGCATCCCGATGAGCAGGTCACCCTCGTCGAACTCCCGGACTCCGCCGACGAGACACACGCGCAGATGACCACCGATCTTCGGTCGGGGGAGCGCAGCCGCTTCGACGTCCTCAACATCGACGTCAACTGGACCTCGCAGTTCGCCGCCGCGGGCTGGATCAGGCCGCTGCCGCGCGAACGCTTCCCGCTGGACACCTTCCTGCCGCCGGTCGTCGACACCGCGACCTATGAGGGCAGGCTCTACGCCGTCCCGTACGTCACCAACGCCGGCCTGCTGTTCTACCGCGCGGACATCCTGGAGAAGGAGGGCATCGAGCCGCCGCGCACCTGGGACGAGCTGGAACGGATCGCCGAGACGGTCGCCCCGAAGTACGGCCTCGACGGCTACGCGGGCCAGTTCCTGCCCTACGAGGGGCTCACCGTCAACGCCGCGGAGGCGGTCTACTCGGCGGGCGGCTCCATCCTCGGCGACGAGGGCGAGCGGGTCACCGTCAACTCCGAGGCGGCCCGCGAGGGCATCGGATTCCTCGCCCGCGGGGTGCGCGAGGGCTGGATCCCGAAGGCTGCGCTGAGCTACAAGGAGGAGGAGTCCAAACAGGCCTTCCAGGACGGCCACCTCCTCTTCCTGCGCAACTGGCCCTACGTGTACGCGGTCGCGTCGGCGGCGGGCTCACCGGTGGCCGGGCGGATCGGGGCGGTGCCGCTGCCCGGTTCGGACGGGCCGGGCACCAGTGTGCTCGGCGGCTCCAACCTCGCCGTCAGCAGCCATGCCCGGCACCCCGACACCGCCTCCCGTCTGATCGCCTATCTCACGGGCGAGCGCGCCCAGCGCCAGGTCCTCACCAGCGGCGCCCTGCCGCCCGTACGGGCCGCGCTGTACGAGGATCCGGAGCTCGTGCGGAGGTTCCCCTACCTGCCGACGCTGAAGGCGGGTGTGCTCGCGGCCGCGCCGCGTCCCAAGAGTCCGGAGTACGACCAGGTGAGTCTGGTCGTGCAGGCCGTGGTGCAGGACGCGATGACCGGGCGGCAGTCGCCCGAGGCCGCGGTCCGGCGGCTGGCGAAGGAGCTGGCCGCGGTCTCCGGCCGCTAGCTCCCGTCCGCCCCTCCCGCTTTCCTGGCTTTCGCGCCCTAGTTACATGTTAGGTAACGCGGACGTCTCATTCGGGGTCCGAGTGCCCTGGTATCTCCCTTTTTGGAACCCCAACTTCCCGGTAGCTTCTGCCAGTTCATTGACACCCCCGTGTCACGCCTACTTAACATGCATGCATAACATCCGGCTCGCACAGACAGGCCAACGGGGTGATTGCACAGTCCCTCACGGGGCGCCACTGGTGGCGCGACGCGGTGATCTATCAGGTGTACGTGCGCAGTTTCCTGGACAGCACCGGCGACGGCATCGGCGATCTGGCCGGAGTCCGGGCCGGACTGCCGTATCTGCGCAAGCTCGGTGTGGACGGGATATGGCTGAGCCCGTTCTATCCCTCGCCCCAGCACGACCACGGCTACGACGTCGCCGCCTACCGGGACGTCGATCCGGTCTTCGGCGACCTCGCCGAGTTCGACCTGCTGATGTCGGCCGCGCGCCGGCTCGGCATCAAGGTCCTGCTGGACATCGTCCCCAACCACTGCTCCAACGAGCACCCCTGGTTCGCCGAGGCGCTCGCCTCCGCGCCGGGCAGCCCGCAGCGCGCCCGCTTCCACTTCGCGGACGGCCGCGGCCCGGACGGCTCCGAGCCGCCCAACAACTGGCACGCCATGTTCGGCGGACCCGCCTGGACCCGGGTCACCGAGGCCGACGGCAGCCCCGGCCAGTGGTACCTGCACATGTTCACGCCCGAGCAGCCCGACTGGAACTGGCGCCACCCGGAGGTCCCCGAGGAGTTCGACGGGGTGCTGCGGTTCTGGCTCGACCGAGGCGTCGACGGCTTCCGCATCGACGTCGCCGCGGGCCTGTTCAAACACCCCGGCCTGCCCGACTCCGACGATCCCGAGGTCGACGCCCGCACCCGCGACTCCGTCAACCCGCTCGCCTGGAACCAGCCCGAGGTGCACGACGTCTGGCGCAACTGGCGGTCGATCTGCGAGGAGTACGCCGAGCGCGACGGCCACGAGCGGCTGCTGGTCGGCGAGGTCTCCGTGCCCAGCGCCCGCGAACACGCCCTGTACGTCCGCCCCGACGAACTCCACCAGGCGTTCTTCTTCGACCTGCTCGGCGCCCCCTGGGACCCCGACGCGTTCCGCAAGGTCATCTCCGAGGCCATGCAGGACATCGCCGGCACCGGCTCCACCGTCACCTGGGTGCTCAACAACCACGACCAGGTCCGCACGGTCACCCGCTACGGCGGACACACCACCGAGGGCAGCGGCCTGGGCACCGCCCGCGCCCGCGCCGCCGCCCTGCTGATGCTGGCGCTGCCCGGAGCCGCGTACATCTACCAGGGCGAGGAGCTCGGACTGCCCGAGGTCGTCGATCTGCCCGACGACGTGCTCACCGACCCGATCTTCCGGCGCACCGGCAGCCGGGCCCGCATCCGCGACGGCTGCCGGGTGCCGCTGCCCTGGTCGGGACAGGCCTCACCGTTCGGCTTCACCTCCGGGGCCGCCGGCGCCAAACCCTGGCTGCCGCAGCCCGACTACTTCGCCGAGTACGCCACCGACCGCGCGCTCGCCGACACCAGCTCCTTCTGGCACCTGTACCGGGACGGCCTCCAGCTGCGCGCCGCACTGCCCCAGCTGGGCGAGGGCGAGCTGCGCTGGATGGACCGCCAGCCGGGCGTCCTCGCCTTCGAGCGCGGCGACGGCCTGGTCTGCGCGGTGAACTTCGGCACCGCCCCGGTCCCGGCACCGGTCTCCGGCACCCCCCTGCTGTCCAGCGGCCACTGCCCGCCGGGCGTCCTGCCCGGCTCCACCGCCGCCTGGTGGCTCAACGACAGGTGAGTCACCCCGCTCACCCGGCTCACCCGCTCACCCCAGGTTTTCCGTCAACTTCCCATCCGTCGAAGGGACATCAACGATGATGCGACGACGTACCACCCTGCTGACCGGCTGTACGGCCCTCGTCCTGGCGCTCGGCGCGACCGCCTGCGGCAGCGGCGACGACGTCTCCGCCGGGGGCGGCGACAAGCCGCTCAGCGGCCAGACCGTCTCCGTGGCCGGCGTCTGGTCGGGCACCGAGCAGGAGAACTTCCAGAAGGTCCTGGCGGCGTTCACCGAGAAGACCGGCGTCAAGACCGAGTTCGTCTCCACCGGCGACAACGTCTCCACGGTCGTCGGCAGCAAGATCGAGGGCGGCAACGCCCCCGACGTCGTGATGGTCCCGCAGGTCGGCGTGCTCCAGCAGTTCGCGGACGAGGGCTGGCTCCAGCCGCTGTCCAAGCCCGCCCAGGACGCCGTGACCGCCAACTTCGCGCCGGTGTGGAAGAACTACGGCAGCGCCGACAACACCCTCTACGGCGTCTACTTCAAGGCCGCCCACAAGTCGACCGTCTGGTACAGCCCCGACGCCCTCGCCCAGGCCGGCGTCGAACCGCCCACGTCCTACGACGAGATGCTGGAGGCCGGACAGACCGTCTCCGACTCCGGGCTCGCCGCGTTCTCCGTGGCCGGACAGGACGGCTGGACGCTCACCGACTGGTTCGAGAACATCTACCTCTCCCAGGCCGGACCCGAGAAGTACGACGCCCTCGCCGCGCACGAGCTGAAGTGGACCGACGCCTCCGTCGTCGACGCGCTCACCGTGCTCGGCAAGCTCTTCAAGGACAAGCAGCTCATCGCGGGCGGCCAGAACGGCGCCCTCAACACCGACTTCCCCGGCTCGGTCGAGAAGGTCTTCGGACCCAAGCCCGAGGCCGGCATGGTCTACGAGGGCGACTTCGTCGCCGGTGTCGCCAAGGACGAGTTCGGCAAGGTCATCGGCGAGGACGCCGACTTCTTCCCGTTCCCGGCGGTCGAGGGCGGCGAGCCGCCGGTGGTCAGCGGCGGCGACGCGGCCGTGGTCCTGAAGGACGGCAAGAACCGCGAGGCCGGCATGGCGCTCGCCGAGTACCTGGCCTCGCCCGAGTCGGCCGCGGTCTGGGCCGAGGCCGGCGGGTTCCTCTCCCCGAACAAGAAGCTCGACCTCGCCTCCTACGGCGACGACGTCACCCGTGCCACCGCCAAGTCCCTGATCGACGCCGGCGACACGGTCCGCTTCGACATGTCCGACCAGGCCCCGGCGTCCTTCGGCGGCACCAAGGGCACCGGCGAATGGAAGATCCTCCAGGACTTCCTGCGCGACCCGTCCGACCCGTCCGCCACCGCCGCCCAGCTGGAGTCCGCGGCCGCCAAGGCCTACAAGGACTGATCGGCCATGACCGCCACCCTCGTCAAAGAGGCGAGCACCCCGCCGCCGCCCGCGCCCGTCGATCCCCAGCGGCGCGCCCGGCGGCGGGGCCGGACCGTCGCCCTGTTCTTCGTCCTGCCCGCGCTGCTGCTGCTCGGCGCGCTCGTCGTCTACCCGGTGCTCTTCTCCGTCGGCCGCAGCTTCTTCGACGCCTCCGGCAACACCTTCGTCGGCGGCGACAACTACACGGAGATGTTCCGCGACCCGGCCACCCTCAAGGCCGTACGGAACACCGCGATCTGGGTGGTCGTCGCACCCGCGCTGCTCACCGGCCTCGGACTGATGCTGGCCGTCCTGGTGGAGAAGATCCGCTGGGCGACCGCCTTCAAACTGCTGCTGTTCATGCCGATGGCCGTGTCCTTCCTCGCCGCGGGCATCATCTTCCGGCTCGCCTACGACGAGGACCCCGACAAGGGTGTCCTCAACGCGGCCGCGGTCGCCGTCCACGACTCCTTCGAGGGGACCTCGACCTACCCCACGGCCCGCGCCAGGGACGGCCAGGGACTGACCGCGGGCGGCGACGGCTCCTACCGCACGGACGGGCCCGTCTCCCCGGGCAGCACCACCGCCCTCGGCCTGGTCGGTGTGCTGCCGGGCGACGTGCCCGCCGAAGCGGTCCCCGCGAGCGGCGCCGCCTCCCAGACCGCCGCGGCGGACGAACTGCGCGGTGTCGTCTACCTCGACTTCACACCCGGCGGCGGAGGTGAGCAGGGCCGCGTCGACACCGGGGAGAGCGGTCTGCCCGAGATGACGGTCGAGGCGGTCCGGGACGGCCGGACCGTCGCCACTACGACCACCGGGCCCGACGGGGCGTTCCGCTTCACCGGCCTCGACCCGGGCGCGTACGAACTGCGGCTGCCCGCCGGCAACTTCGCCCCGCCGTACGACGGCATCTCCTGGCTCGGCCCGACGCTGGTCACCCCGGCGATCATCGGGGCGTACCTGTGGATCTGGACCGGCTTCTCGATGGTGCTGATCGGCGCCGGACTCTCCACGCTGCCGCGGGACGCGCTGGAGGCGGCGCGGATCGACGGGGCCAACGAGTGGCAGATCTTCCGGAAGATCACCGTGCCGCTGCTGGCACCCGTGCTGTCGGTCGTCTTCATCACCCTCGTCATCAATGTGATGAAGGTCTTCGACCTCGTCTACATCATCGCGCCCGGACCCGTGCAGGAGGACGCGACCGTGCTCGCGACCCAGATGTGGCTGGTGTCGTTCGGCGGCGGCAACGACCAGGGCCTCGGCAGCGCGCTCGGTGTACTGCTGCTGCTCCTGGTGATCCCCGCGATGGTCTTCAACGTCCGCCGTTTCCGAAGGAGTCAGCGATGAACGCGATCCGTCGCGCCGTCGGCAACGGGGTGGTCCAGGCCTTCCTCGTGGTCGTCGGACTGGTCTGGATGACCCCCCTCGCCGGGCTGTTCATGTCGTCCCTGCGGTCCTCCGAGGACACCGCGAAGGGTGGCTGGTGGACCGTCTTCACCAGCCCCGGGCAGCTGTCCTTCGACAACTACTCGGCGCTCCTCGACAACGCGGGCATCACCCGCGCGTTCTGGAACACCGTGCTGATCTCGGTGCCGGCGACCGCGCTGGTCGTGGTGATCGCCGCACTCGCCGGATACGCCTTCGCCTGGCTGGACTTCCCGTTCCGTGAACCGCTGTTCCTGCTGGTGGTCGCGCTGCTGGTGGTGCCGGTGCAGATCGGTCTGCTGCCGGTCGCCAAACTCTTCGGCCAGCTGGGCCTGTTCGGCACGATCCCGGGTGTGGTCCTGTTCCACGTGGCCTACGGACTGCCGTTCGCGGTGTTCCTGCTGCGGAACTACTTCGCGGAGATACCCAAGGAGATGCTGGAGGCCGCACGGATGGACGGCGGCACCGAATGGCGGATCTTCGTCCGGCTGGTGCTGCCGGTGGGCCGGCCCGCCATCGCCAGCCTCGCCATCTTCCAGTTCCTGTGGGTGTGGAACGACATGCTGGTGGCGCTGCTCTTCGCCGACACGTCCTCGCAGCCGCTGACGGTGGAACTCCAGTCCCAGATCCGGCAGTTCGGCAGCAACATCGACGTCCTGGCCCCCGGCGCCTTCCTCTCGCTGGTGGTCCCGGTGGTCGTGTTCTTCGCCTTCCAGCGGCACTTCGTGCAGGGCGTCATGGCCGGCTCGGTCAAGTAGGACGCCCGCAAGAGCTCCCCTCCGGCGCGTCCGCCTCGCGGAATCCCAGCCTCCCCGCCACGCGAGGCACCGCCGCCGGCGGGGGACGGGGACGCCGGGTCCGTCCGAAGCGGCGGACGGGCCCGGCGTTCGTCTACTCCATGTGCAGCACGACCCGCGTCACGCGGACGCGGGCGGATACAGCGACCTCGGCAACTGCGAGGCCGCCGCCGAGTCCAGCAGCCACAGGGTGCGGGACCGGCCCCGCGCCCCCGCGGCCGGCGCCTGGACCTCACCCGCACCCGACAGCGCGATGGCCGCCGCGTTCGCCTTGTCCTCACCGGCCGCCAGCAGCCACACCTCCCGGGCCGCCCGGATCGCCGGCAGGGTCAGCGTGACCCTCGTCGGCGGGGGCTTGGGCGCCCCGTGCACCCCGACCACCGTACGGTCCGTCTCCCGCACCGCGGGCAGCTCAGGGAAGAGGGAAGCCACATGGGTGTCCGGTCCCACACCGAGCATCAGGACGTCGAACGTCGGCACCGCGCCATGGTTCTCTGGTCCGGCGGACCGCGCCAGCTCCTCGGCGTACGAGGCGGCCGCCGCGTCCACGTCGGCGCCGAACGGACCGTCCGACGCGGGCATTGGGTGCACGCGCTTCGGGTCCAGCGGAACGGAGTCGAGCAGCGCTTCCCGCGCCTGGGTCACATTGCGCTCCGGGTCCCCGTCCGGCAGATACCGCTCGTCGCCCCACCACAGGTCGAGACGGGTCCAGTCGATCGCGTCCCGGGCGGGCGCCGCGGCGAGCGCGGCCAGCAGGCCGTTACCGTTGCGCCCGCCGGTCAGCACGAGCGACGCCGCACCGCGTGAGGCCTGGGCGTCCACGACCTTCGTGATCAGCCGGGCCGCCGCGGCCTGCGCCATCAGTTCCTTGTCGTGGTGCACGACCAGCTGCGGAGTGTTCACCTGGCCGCCGCCTTCTTGGGCGGAGCCGGCTTCGCCGCCTTCTTGGCGGACGCCTTCCCGGCATCCTCCACAGGGTCGGCGGCCGGCTGCCCGTCCGCGGCCTGCGCGGCGGCGTTCAGCCGCTCCACGCCGAACCGCAGCGCCGACGCGTAGGTGTCGTCCGGGTCGAGCCGGCGCAGCTCCTCCGCGATCAGCTCGGCCGTCTCCCGCCGCTTCAGCGCCACCGCACGGTCCGGCTGACCCTCGATGGACAGCGTCGCGAGCGAGCCGTCGGCACGGTCCAGGACGATCGGACCGCAGTCCGTCTGCATCCGTACGGCGGTCAGTCCCGGCCCGCCGGACAGCGACCGCTTGACGGGCACGTCCAGCCGGTCCGCGAGCCACATGGCGAGCAGCTCGCAGCTGGGGTTGAACTCCTCGCCCTCGACCTCGACACCCTGCACCTCGCACACGACCTGGTCCAGGGCCGCGGCCAGCATCGAACGCCAGGGCGTGATGCGGGTCCACGACAGGTCCGTGTCGCCGGGGGTGTAGGCGTCGGCCCGCTCGGCCAGCTCCCGGACCGGCTGCTCGGCCGCGTAGGTGTCGGTGACCCGGCGCTGGGCGAGCGAGCCCAGCGGGTCCTTCGCCGGGTCGAGCGGCGCGTTCACCGGCCACCAGACGACCACGGGGGCGTCCGGCAGCAGCAGCGGCAGCACCACCGACTGGGACTGGCCGACGACCTCGCCGTACAGCCGCAGCACCACGGTCTCGCCGGTGCCGGCGTCGGCGCCCACCCGGACCTCGGCGTCGAGCCGGGACTGGGTGCGGTCGCGCGGGGTGCGGGCGTGCCGCTTGATGACCACGAGCGTGCGCGAGGGGTGCTCGCGCGAGGCGTCGCTCGCGGCCTTGAGCGCGTCGTAGGCGTTCTCCTCGTCGGTGACGATGACGAGGGTGAGGACCATGCCGACGGCCGGGGTGCCGATCGCCCGGCGGCCCTTCACCAGCGCCTTGTTGATCTTGCTGGCCGTGGTGTCCGTGAGGTCTATCTTCATGGCCGGCGCCAGCTCCGTCCCTCTCGTGCGAGCATCTCGTCCGCCTCGACCGGACCCCAGGTCCCGGCCGGGTACTGCGGAGGCTTGCCGCTCGCGTCCCAGTACTCCTCGATCGGGTCGAGGATCTTCCAGGACAGCTCGACCTCCTCGGTGCGCGGGAAGAGGTTGGAGTCGCCGAGCAGGACGTCCAGGATCAGCCGCTCGTACGCCTCCGGGCTGGACTCCGTGAAGGACTCGCCGTACGCGAAGTCCATGGAGACGTCCCGGATCTCCATCGACGTGCCCGGCACCTTGGAGCCGAAGCGGACCGTGATGCCCTCGTCCGGCTGGACGCGGATCACGATCGCGTTCTGCCCGAGCTCCTCGGTCGCCGTGGTGTCGAAGGGGGAGTGCGGGGCGCGCTGGAAGACCACCGCGATCTCCGTGACCCGGCGGCCGAGCCGCTTGCCGGTGCGCAGATAGAACGGCACGCCGGCCCAGCGCCGGTTGTCGATACCGACCTTGATCGCGGCGTAGGTGTCGGTCGTGGACTTGGGGTCGATACCGTCTTCCTCCAGGTAACCGACCGCCTTCTCGCCGCCCTGCCAGCCCGCCGAGTACTGGGCGCGCACGGTGTCGCGGCCCAGGTCCTTCGGCAGCTTGACCGCGCCGAGCACCTTGGTCTTCTCCGCGGCCAGGGCGTCCGCGTCGAAGGAGGCGGGCTCCTCCATCGCGGTGAGCGCCATCAGCTGGAGCAGGTGGTTCTGGATGACGTCACGGGCGGCGCCGATGCCGTCGTAGTAGCCGGCCCGGCCGCCGATGCCGATGTCCTCGGCCATGGTGATCTGTACGTGGTCGACGAAGGACCGGTTCCAGATCGGCTCGAACATCGTGTTGGCGAAGCGCAGCGCCAGGATGTTCTGGACGGTCTCCTTGCCCAGGTAGTGGTCGATCCGGAAGACCTGGTCCGGGGCGAACACCTCCTCGACCGTCGTGTTGAGCTCCTCGGCGGACTTCAGGTCGTGGCCGAACGGCTTCTCGATGACCGCGCGGCGCCACGAGCCCGCCGTCTGGTCGGCGAGACCGTGCTTCTTCAGCTGCTGGATGACCACCGGGAAGGAGCGCGGCGGCACCGACAGGTAGAAGGCGAAGTTGCCGCCCGTGCCCTGGGCCTTGTCCAGCTCCTCGATGGTGGCGCGCAGCCGCTCGAACGCGTCGTCGTCGTCGAAGGTGCCCTGGACGAAGCGCATCCCCTGGATGAGCTGCTGCCAGACCTCCTCACGGAACGGCGTACGGGCGTGCTCCTTGACGGCGTCGTGGACCTCGGCGGCGAAGTCCTCGTTCTGCCACTCGCGGCGGGCGAACCCGACCAGCGAGAAGCCCGGCGGCAGCAGACCCCGGTTCGCGAGGTCGTACACCGCGGGCATCAGCTTCTTTCGTGACAAATCGCCCGTGACGCCGAAGATGACCAGGCCCGACGGCCCCGCGATACGCGGGAGCCGTCGGTCTGCGGGGTCACGGAGCGGATTCGCTCCGGTACCGGAAAGGGGGGACAAGTGTCAGCCTTCCGAAGGGGCGAGGCGCTTGAGTTCCGCCTCGGTCGAGGCCAGCAGGTCGTTCCAGGACGCCTCGAACTTCTCGACGCCCTCGTCCTCCAGTACCTGGACCACGTCGTCGTACGCGATCCCGAGCTTCTCGACGGCGTCCAGCTCGGCACGCGCCTGCTCGTAGGTACCGGCGATGGTGTTGCCGGAGATCTCGCCCTTCTCCTCGGTGGCCACGAGGGTCGCCTCCGGCATGGTGTTCACCGTGTTCGGCGCCACCAGGTCGTCGACGTACAGGGTCGCCTTGTAGGCCGGGTCCTTCACGCCGGTCGACGCCCACAGCGGACGCTGCTTGTTGGCGCCCGCCTGCGCCAGCGCGCTCCAGCGGTCCGTGCCGAAGACCTGCTCGTACGCCTCGTAGGCCAGCCGCGCGTTGGCGACGGCGGCCTTGCCGCGGGCGGCCTTGGCCGCGTCGGTGCCCAGGGCGTCGAGCCGCTTGTCGATCTCGGTGTCCACGCGGGACACGAAGAAGGACGCCACCGAGTGGATCAGGGACAGGTCCAGGCCCTTGGCCTTCGCCTTCTCCAGACCCGCCTGGTAGGCGTCCATGACCTCGCGGTAGCGCTCCAGCGAGAAGATCAGCGTGACGTTGACGCTGATGCCGTTGCCGATCACCTCGGTGATGGCCGGCAGGCCCGCCTTGGTGGCCGGGATCTTGATCAGCGTGTTGGGGCGGTCCACCAGCCAGGCCAGCTGCTTGGCCTCCGCGACGGTGGCCTTGGTGTTGTGCGCGAGACGGGGGTCCACCTCGATGGAGACCCGGCCGTCCTGGCCGTTCGTCGCGTCGAAGACCGGGCGCAGGATGTCGGCGGCGTCCCGGACGTCCGCCGTCGTGATCATGCGGACGGCCTCCTCCACGGTGACCCTGCGGGCGGCGAGGTCACTGAGCTGCTGCTCGTAGCCGTCACCGCTGCTGATCGCCTTCTGGAAGATCGTCGGGTTCGTGGTCACGCCGACGACATGGCTCTGGTCGATCAGCTCGCCCAGGTTGCCGGACGTGATCCGCTTGCGCGACAGGTCGTCCAGCCAGATCGCGACGCCTTCCTCGGAGAGGCGCTTCAGTGCGTCTGTCATGGAAAATGCATCTCCTACAGGTCGTGTGTCAGCGTCAGCGCTGGGCTGCGGCGATCGATTCCTTCGCCTTCTCGGCGACATTCTCGGCAGTGAAGCCGAACTCGCGGAAGAGGACCTTGCCGTCGGCGGAAGCACCGAAGTGCTCCAGGGAAACGATCCGACCGGCATCCCCGACGTACTTGTGCCAGGTGAGACCGATACCCGCCTCCACCGAGACCCGGGCCCTCACCGAGGGCGGCAGGACGCTGTCCCGGTACCCCTGGTCCTGCTCCTCGAACCACTCCACGGACGGCATCGACACCACCCGCGTCGGCACCCCGTCGGCCTCCAGCGCCTCCCGCGCCTCCACGGCGACATGCACCTCGGAGCCGGTGGCGATCAGGATGACCTCGGGAGTCCCGCCGGACGCCTCGAACAGCACGTAACCACCGCGCGCGGCGTCCTCGTTGGGCTCGTAGGCCGGCACACCCTGCCGGGTCAGCGCCAGACCGTGCGGGGCGCCCTTGCCGAACACCTTCGTGTAGCGGCGCAGGATCTCGCGCCACGCGATCGCGGTCTCGTTGGCGTCCGCCGGGCGGACCACGTTCAGACCCGGGATGGCACGCAGCGCGGCCAGGTGCTCGACCGGCTGGTGCGTCGGGCCGTCCTCGCCGAGACCGATCGAGTCGTGCGTCCACACGTACGTCACCGGCACGTGCATCAGCGCCGAGAGCCGCACGGCGTTGCGCATGTAGTCGGAGAAGACGAGGAACGTACCGCCGTAGACACGGGTGTTGCCGTGCAGCGCGATGCCGTTCAGCTCCGCGGCCATGGCGTGCTCGCGGATACCGAAGTGGATCGTGCGCCCGTACGGGTCGGCGCCCGGCAGCGGGTTGTCCGCCGGCAGGAACGACGAGTTCTTGTCGATCGTCGTGTTGTTGGAGCCGGCCAGGTCGGCCGAGCCGCCCCACAGTTCCGGGATCACGGCACCGAGCGCCTGGAGCACCTTGCCGGACGCGGCACGCGTCGCGACACCCTTGCCCGTCTCGAAGACCGGGATCTTCTCCTCCCAGCCGGCCGGCAGCTCGCCCTTGGCGATCCGGTCGAACTCGGCGGCCCGCTCGGGGTTGTTGCCGCGCCACTCCTGGAACGACTTGTCCCACTCGGCCTTGGCCTGACGGCCCCGGTCGAGCGCCTCGCGCGTGTGGTTGATGACCTCGTCGGCGACCTGGAAGCTCTGCTCCGGGTCGAAACCGAGGACACGCTTGGTGGCCGCCACCTCGTCGTCGCCGAGCGCCGAGCCGTGCGCGGCCTCGGTGTTCTGCGCGTTGGGCGCCGGCCACGCGATGATCGAGCGCATCGCGATGAAGGACGGCTTGTCCGTCACCAGCTTCGCGGCCTCGATCGCGTTGTAGATGGCGTGCGGGTCGAGGTCGCCGTCCGGCTTCGGCGCGACGCGCTGGACGTGCCAGCCGTACGCCTCGTACCGCTTGACGGTGTCCTCGGAGACCGCGGTCTCCGTGTCACCCTCGATCGAGATGTGGTTGTCGTCCCACAGCAGGACCAGATTGCCGAGCTTCTGGTGGCCCGCGAGGGAGGACGCCTCGGAGGAGATGCCCTCCTGGAGGCAGCCGTCACCGGCGATCGCGTAGATGAAGTGGTCGAACGGGGACTCGCCCTGCGGGGCGTCCGGGTCGAACAGACCACGCTCGTAGCGCGCGGCCATCGCCATGCCGACGGCGTTGGCGACACCCTGCCCCAGCGGGCCGGTCGTGGTCTCGACACCGGTCGTGTGCCCGTACTCGGGGTGACCCGGGGTCTTCGAACCCCATGTCCGGAAGGCCTTCAGGTCGTCCAGCTCCAGGCCGAAGCCGGCCAGGTAGAGCTGGGTGTAGAGGGTCAGGGACGAGTGACCGGCGGACAGCACAAAACGGTCCCGCCCGACCCACTCGGCGTCCGCGGGGTCGTGCCGCATCACCTTCTGGAAAAGGGTGTACGCGGCGGGCGCGAGGCTCATTGCCGTACCGGGATGGCCGTTACCGACCTTCTGTACGGCATCGGCGGCCAGGACGCGGGCGGTGTCGACGGCCCGCTGGTCCAGCTCGGTCCACTCGAGGTCTGTGGTGGTCGGCTTGGTGCTCACCCTGGGTCAGGGCTCCTCTCCACATGTCACGCATGTCGAATGCCGGTGCATCGGGCACCCGGCCGTTGTTGAGCCTACCCCCGTATGTACGTGCGTCTTTTCGACTCATTCCAGACTGCCGGGACTCTCGGGGATCCGCCTCCCGACCGGGCCGCGGCACGCTCGGCAACTGAATACGGCGCGGCACGTCCGCGTGCTCAACGAAGCGGGCCCGAGCTCATCCGGGGACGCCTTCGGACACGACCCCACCCCCGCGAATGTCCGGGTCTGGGCAACGTCTACAGTGACGTGGTACGCGCGAGCCTTTACCGGGACTTCACACGGTTCGGGTTTGCTGGGATGTCTCTGTCAGGGGTGTGCGTGACGGCCGTTGAATCCCGTCCTGCGGGGGTTGCCGGGGCGAGTCGGAGCCCGAGTCACCGGCCGTTCGGGGCCCGTGTCAAGGCGTTCGTGGCGCTGACCAAGCCGCGGATCATCGAGCTGCTGCTGATCACCACCGTTCCGGTGATGTTCCTGGCGGAGCAGGGTGTGCCCGATCTGAAGCTGGTGTTGCTCACCTGCCTCGGCGGCTACCTGTCCGCGGGCGGCGCCAACGCCCTCAACATGTACCTCGACCGCGACATCGACGCCCTGATGGACCGCACCTCGCAGCGGCCACTGGTGACCGGCATGGTCAGCCCCCGCGAGTGCCTGGCGTTCGGCTTCACACTCGCGATCGTCTCCACACTGCTCTTCGGGCTCACCGTCAACTGGCTGTCGGCCTGGCTCGCCCTCGGCGCGCTCCTCTTCTACGTGGTCGTCTACACGATGATCCTCAAGCGCCGGACGTCGCAGAACATCGTGTGGGGCGGCATCGCCGGCTGTCTGCCGGTACTGATCGGCTGGTCGGCCGTCACCAACTCCATGTCGTGGGCGCCGATCATCCTCTTCTTTGTCATGTTCTTCTGGACGCCGCCGCACTACTGGCCGCTCTCCATGAAGGTGAAAGAGGACTACGCGCGCGTGGGCGTCCCGATGCTGCCGGTCGTCGCCTCCAACAAGGTGGTCGCCAAGCAGATCGTCATCTACAGCTGGGTGATGGTCGGTGTCTCGCTGCTGCTGACCCCGCTCGGCTACACGGGCTGGTTCTACACCCTGGTCGCCCTGCTGGCCGGCGGCTTCTGGCTGTGGGAGGCCCACGGTCTCCAGAACCGGGCCAAGGCGGAGGTGACGGGCGCCAAGCTCAAGGAGATGCGCCTGTTCCACTGGTCGATCACCTACGTGTCGCTCGTCTTCGTGGCGATCGCGGTGGACCCCTTCCTGAGGTGACCTGGGTGACCTGGGTGACCTGAGGTGAGGGTCACGCCCCCCGGGCGTCGCCGACTGATCTACCCGTCGGTAGCATCCTGGCCATGGCAGACACGCAGCAGGTTGAGGAGCGCCGGGAGGCCAGGCGGGCCGCGAAGGCGGAACGCACGGCGGCCCGGCTCGCCAAGCAGATCGGCGCCTTCGCCAGGACCCACGGGGGCGCCGAGGGCCAGATCGCCTACATCGGCGAACGCGGCGCCCGCATCGTCCTCGTCGGCGAGGACGGCAACTGGGGCGACCTGGTGGCCCCCACGTACCCCATCGCCGAGCAGGCGGTGGCGAAGTCCGGCATCACGGCCCACGACTCCTTCGACGGCGAGTTCGCGGCCAAGGTGACAACGGGCGAGTACGAGTGGAAGCGCATGGCCGGTATCCAAGTAGGAAACGGCTGAGCAGCGAACGTAAGGGGCGCGGGGCTGTGACATGTGCGGCTCCGCCGCGTGGGCGCGAGAGGCCACAGCCGACCCGCACCCGACATTCAAGCCGCACTGCCCCAAACGCAGCACCTCCATCCCGGTTCACCCGTTAGGACTCCTAGGAACAAGCAGTCCACCACGGGGAGCCCGGATGATCGACACGCCCGCGCTGGTGGACCAGTACTGCCACGGAGTGCTCCGCACGGAGCTGGGCCTGGGCACCTTCGAGGCCCAGCTCTCCCACACCGAGGGCCCACCCGCCCCCGGCACCACCCTCTTCGACACCCAGACCGGCTTCGCGGTCCGCCGCTGGTGCCCCCCGATACTCGGCCTGGAACCGCACTGCCCACCCGCCCGCTATCTGGCCAAGCGCCGGGAGATCGGCGTCCTCGAAGCGGGCCGCAGGCTGCTCCGCGGGAGCGGCATCACGACTTACCTGGTCGACACCGGGCTCCCCGGAGACCTGACCGGCCCCGCCGAACTGGCCTCCGCCGCGGCCGCCGAGGCCCGGGAGATCGTCCGCCTGGAGCTGCTCGCCGAGCAGGTCGCCGACACCTCCGGCACCGTCGAGTCCTTTCTCGCCAACCTCGCCGAGTCGGTGCACGCGGCCGCCGCGCACGCCGTGGCGTTCACCTCGGTCGCCGGCGTACGGCACGGCCTCGCGCTGGCGCCGGAACCCCCCGGCCCCGGCGAGGTGCGCGGCGCCGCGGGCCGCTGGCTGGCGGCGCGCCGCGTCGGCGAGGAGCTCAGCGACCCGGTGCTGCTGCGCCATCTGCTCTGGATCGCCGTCGCCTCGGGGCTGCCGCTCCAACTGCACGCCGGGCTCGGCGAACCGGGGCTGCGGATCGACCGTACGGATCCGGTGCTGCTGACGGACTTCGTCCGGGCCACGGCGGGTCTCGGCACGGATCTGATCCTGCTGCACGGCTACCCGTACCACCGGCACGCGGCGCATCTGGCCGGCGTCTTCCCGCATGTGTACGCCGATTCCGGCGCGGCCCTCGTCCGTACCGGCGCCCGGGCCGCGACGGTGCTCGCGGAGATCCTGGAGCTGGCCCCGTTCGGCAAGATCCTGTTCTCCAGCGGGGCGCAGGGGCTGCCCGAACTGCATGTGGTCGGGGCGCGGTTGTTCCGGGAGGCGCTGGGCCGGGTGCTGGGCGGCTGGGTGACGGACGGGGCGTGGTCGCCGGGTGACGCGCACCGGGTCGCTGGGCTGATCGCGGCGGGCAACGCGCGCCGGGTGTACGGGCTGGAGTGACCTGTCCACACTGGCCGTATGGCGACCAAGGAACTGCTCGACCGCTTCCTCGACGATCTCGCGCCCTTCGACCCCGTAGCCGTGTGGGCCCACGGCTCGCTGGCGGGCGGCGACTACCAGGAGGGGCGCAGCGACCTCGATCTGATCGCCGTCCTGCCGGGCGCGATCGGTCCGCGGACGGTGTGGCGGCTGGCGCTGGTCCATGCCGCGCTGCGCGCCGACCCGTCGGCCGCCAAGCTGCACTGCACCTATCTGACTCCGGCGCGTACCGCCGGGGCCGGGCGCAGGCATCTGACGTGGGCGCACGAGCAGCTGTTCCGGCGCACGGTCACCCCGGTCACCCGGCGTGAACTGCACACCTTCGGCCGGGTGTTGCACGGCATGGAACCCGCCGGCCTGCTGCCGCCGGTACCGGACGCGGAGCTGGCCGGGTTCGTCGTGGAGGACCAGCGGGACTTCTGGCGGCGGGAGGTGGACCGCGCCGCCAACTGGACGCAGGACATCTGGGTGGACCTCGCCATGGTCACCCTCGCCCGCGCCACCGTGACCCTGCGGGACGGCCGGCTGATCTCCAAGCGGGAGGCCCTCGACCTGCTGCCCGGTATGGGCGCGCCCGTCGAGGTGGTCGACGACATCAGGCAGCGCCGGTACGCCGAGCATCCGGTACCGGCCGACGCCGCGTGGCGGGTCCGCCGGGCCGCGCTGACCAGGGACTACCTGGGCCCGGCGATCGACGCGCTGGTGGCCTCGTACGGCTGAGCCGCCGGTACGGGCACCTCGGCCACCCCGGACTCCGGGCGTTCGCGCAGCGCCAGCAGGACCCGCAGGGTGCCGATCCACACCAGGCAGGAGCCGAACATGTGGGCGCCGACGAGGACTTCGGGGAGGTCGGTGAAGTACTGGACGTAGCCGATCGCGCCCTGCGCCAGCAGGATCAGGAACAGTTCGCGGGTGCGGGCCAGAGTCGCCTTGGGGGCGTCGACGGCCTTGAGGACGAACCACAGGGCGAACGTCAGGGTCACCACGATCCACGCCAGTACGGCGTGCAGCTTGGTGACGTCCTCCCACGGCACGTCCATCCGCGGCACCTCGCTGGAGTCGCCCGCGTGCGGGCCCGCTCCGGTGACGACCGTGCCGACCGCGATCAGCAGCGCGGTCGCGCCGACCAGCACCCACACCAACTGCTGGACGACCTTGCCGACCAGCGGACGCGGCGCCTCGTCGCCCTCCCGGGTGCGCTGCCACATCACGGTGGCGACCGCGATCAGCGCGGAGGAGAGCAGGAAGTGCGCGGCGACCGTGTACGGGTTGAGACCGACCAGCACGACGATGCCGCCGAGCACGGCGTTGCCCATGACGACCCAGAACTGGGCCCAGCCGAGCCGGGTCAGATCACGCCGGTGGGGCTTGGTCGAGCGGGCCGCGATGATCGCCCAGCCGACGGCGGCGCACAGCACGTACGTCAGCATGCGGTTGCCGAACTCGATGACGCCGTGCACCCCCATCTCGCTGGTCGCGGTGAGGGAGTCGTCGGTGCACTTGGGCCAGGTCGGGCAGCCGAGCCCCGAGCCGGTCAGCCGGACGGCGCCGCCGGTCACGACGATCACCACCGCCATGACGAGCGCGGCGAGCGCGGCCCGCCGGACCGTCCGCGGTGCGGGCGTCCAGCGCGCGGCGATGAAGGCGAGGGGGTTGCGCAGCGCGGCGGTGGCGTCCGCGGGGGTCAGCTTTGGCACGGGCACCATCGTAGAAGGCCGCTTGTGCACTCGTTCACGAGGGGCCCGGTTCGGGGCGCGACGCCTGGTCACGCCCGTCGGCCGCCGCGGCTACTCCCAGCGGAAGAACTTCCCCGCCGCCGCGAGCCCCACGACCGACCACACGGCCAGGATCCCGAGATCGCCCCACGGCATGGCCGCCCCGTGCTGCAACACGTCCCGCAGTCCGTCGGACAGGGCGGAGACCGGCAGCAGCCCGAGGACGTCCTGGGCCGCGTCCGGAAACTTGTCCAGCGGCACGATCACCCCGCCGCCGACGAGCAGCAGCAGGAACACCAGGTTGGCGGCGGCCAACGTCGCCTCCGCCTTGAGCGTGCCCGCCATGAGCAGTCCGAGTCCGGAGAACGCGGCCGTGCCGAGGACGAGCAGCAGCAGGACGGCGAACGGGTTGCCGTGCGGCGACCAGCCCAGTGCCAGCGCGATCACCGTCACGAGCAGCACCTGAAGCACCTCGGTGACCAGCACCGACAGGGACTTCGCGGTCATCAGGCCCCAGCGGGGCAGCGGCGAGGCGGCGAGCCGCTTCAGCACGCCGTAACGGCGCTCGAAGCCGGTCGCGATGGCCTGGCCGGTGAACGCCGTCGACATCACCGCCAGCGCGAGGATGCCGGGCGCGAGGAAGTCGACGGACTCGCCGGCGCCGGTGTCGACGATGTCGACCGTGCTGAACAGCACAAGCAGCAGTGTCGGGATGATCACCGTGAGCAGCAGCTGCTCGCCGTTGCGCAGCAGCATCCTCGTCTCCAGCACCGCCTGCGCCGCGATCATCCGCGGCAGCGGGGCGGCCCCCGGCCGTGGGGTGTACGTACCCGTGGCGCTCATCCACGCAGCTCCTTGCCCGTCAGTTCCAAGAAGACGTCCTCCAACGTGTGCCGCTCCACCGAGATGCGGTCCGGCAGCACGCCGTGCTGGGCGCACCACGAGGTGACCGTCGCCAGGAGCTGGGGGTCGATCTTGCCGGTGACCCGGTAGGAGCCCGGCGTCAGTTCGGCCGCCGCCGAGTCCGTCGGGAGCGCCTTGAGCAGCGAGGCGACGTCGAGGCCCGGGCGGCCGGAGAAGCGCAGGGTGTTCTCGGCGCCGCCGCGGCACAGCTCCTCGGGCGAGCCCTGGGCGATCACCCGGCCGGCGTCGATGATCGCGACGTCGTCGGCGAGCTGCTCGGCCTCGTCCATGTAGTGCGTCGTGAGGATCACCGAGACCCCGTCGGCGCGCAGGTCCCGCACGAGGTCCCAGGTGGCGCGGCGGGCCTGCGGGTCGAGGCCCGCGGTCGGCTCGTCGAGGAAGACCAGCTCGGGCCGGCCGACGACGGCCATCGCCAGCGCGAGGCGCTGCTGCTGGCCGCCGGAGAGCCTGCGGTAGGTGGTGCGGCCGCAGGAGCCGAGGCCGAGCCGCTCGGTCAGCGCGCCGACGTCCAGCGGATGCGCGTGCAGGGCGGCGACGTGCCGGAGCATCTCGTCGGCGCGGGCGCCGGAGTAGACGCCGCCGGACTGGAGCATCACACCGATCCGCGGGTGCAGCTCACGGGACTGGCGGACCGGGTCGAGGCCCAGGACGCGTACCGTGCCCGCGTCCGGCCTGCGGTACCCCTCGCACATCTCGACCGTCGTCGTCTTGCCCGCCCCGTTGGGACCGAGCACGGCGGTCACGCCGGCCCGTGCCGTCAGGTCGAGACGGTCCACCGCGGTCTTGTCGCCGTATCGCTTCACCAAGCCATCGACCTGGACCACGGGCTCACTTCGCATGGGTCCAGAGTCTAGGTTCGGGCCCGGCGATCCGGACGGGCGGGTTCGGGACGGACCCGGGCGCCGGGGGAGTGAGCCGGGCGCGCGCCGCCGCGGGAGGCCGGTGTCACTCCCGTCCGTGCAGCGCCCACAGCTCCCGCGGCCGGTGCAGCGGCAGCCACTTCTCGGCGTAGGCCACCGCGTCCGCCACCGGGAACAGCCGGGTCTCGGCCGCGCCCACCGTGCCCCGTACGACCGGGCGGTCCCGTTCGAAGTCGTGGCCCAGCTCCGCGAAGCCGTCGGAGGTGATGGACACCTCCGTCACCACCTCCCAGCCGCCGCCCGGGGCCGGACGGCCGACCTCGACCAGCGGGGACGGAGTCCGGTACTCGGCGAGATGGAAGCTGGTGCACGCGTCGTAGCCTGCGCCGAGCAGCAGGACCCGCGCGCCCAGCCGCTCCAGGCGGGCCAGCGGGCTGCGCTCGCCGAGCCGGCAGTCGGTGGCGTGTCCCTCGGTGATCTCCGCCGCGCGCGGGCCGAGCGCCGCGAAGGACGTCTGCGGGTGCGCGCTGCGCAGGGCGCCGGGCCAGCGGCGGACGGTCTCCGGGATCACGCCGACGCCGCGCGAGGGTGTGAGCCGCGGGTCGTAGGCGGGCATCGTGGCCCGGATGGTCTCCCACCACTCCTCGGGCACCGCCGGCTGTCCCCACAGCTCCGGGTCGGAAAGGTCACCTGTCTGGGTGGGGACCACCAGCGTGCCCAGCCGGCCGAGCGCGCCGAGAATTCCCTGGACGACGGCCACGGCACCCCCGCAGACCCAGCCCAGGGAGCTGAGCGAGGAGTGCACGAGGAGCGTCACACCGGTACGGACGCCGGCCGCCCGCAGCTGCGCGGAGATCCCGTCGCGGGTGACAAGAGGGCCGGTCGGCAGGGGTGTGGGCATGGTTCCGGAGTCTCCTCGCACGGCCCTCGCGGCGCTACCGATTTGACCTCTCGTTTGATCGATCAAAGATCGTTTGCCCAGGTCGGATTAGGTATACCTAAGTGACGCAGGGCACCGTCCGCCCCTTTGGACGCCGCTTGTCAGGCTCTGAGGAATTACGCAACAATGGCGTTGTGAAAAACGTCGACGAGGCTCCGCAGGAGGAACTCGCGTCGGGGATGCGCTCGGACAGGTCCACGCGCAACCGCGTCGCGCGCTCCATCCTGGACCACGGGCCGTCGACCGTCGCCGAGCTCGCCGGGCGGCTGGGTCTCACCCACGCCGCCGTCCGCCGGCATCTCGACGCGCTGGTCGCCGACGACGTCGTGGAGGCACGCGAGCAGCGAGTGTACGGCGCGCGCACGCGCGGCCGCCCCGCCAAGGTGTTCGCCCTGACCGACTGCGGCCGGGACGCCTTCGACCAGTCCTACGACAAGCTCGCCGCCGACGCCCTGAGGTACATACAGGAGCGGTTCGGCGGGGACGAGGCGGTCGTCGCCTTCGCCCGCGCCCGGATCGCCGAGCAGGCCGCCGCCTACCGCGCGGCCGTCGACTCCGCCGCCCCCGAAGAGCGCACCGAAGCCCTGGCCAAGGCCCTGAGCGCGGACGGGTACGCTGCTACGGCGCGCAGCGCGCCCCTCCCGCAACAGGGTGAGCAGCTCTGCCAGCACCACTGCCCGGTGGCCCATGTCGCGGAGAAGTTCCCCCAGCTCTGCGAGGCGGAGACGGAGATCTTCTCCCAACTGCTCGGAACGCACGTCCAGCGACTGGCGACCATCGCGCACGGCGACGGCGTCTGCACGACGTTCATCCCAAAGATTTCCAAGACGCAACTCCACAGCCAGAACGCATCTGAACGTACCGCCGGGAGGAACCCCGCATGACGCTCCCCATCGAGGAGACCGCCCACCCCGAGCTCGAGGGTCTGGGCACCTACGAATACGGCTGGGCCGACTCCGACGTGGCTGGTGCCTCCGCCAAGCGAGGTATCAACGAGGAAGTCGTCCGGGACATCTCCGCCAAGAAGAGCGAGCCGGAGTGGATGACCAAGCTCCGTCTCAAGGGCCTGCGCCTGTTCGAGAAGAAGCCCATGCCGAACTGGGGCTCGGACCTCTCCGGCATCGACTTCGACAACATCAAGTACTTCGTGCGCTCCACGGAGAAGCAGGCGGAGTCCTGGGAGGACCTGCCCGAGGACATCAAGAACACCTACGACAAGCTGGGCATCCCGGAGGCCGAGAAGCAGCGCCTCGTCGCCGGTGTCGCCGCCCAGTACGAGTCGGAGGTCGTCTACCACCAGATCCGTGAGGACCTGGAGGAGCAGGGCGTCATCTTCCTCGACACCGACACCGCGCTGAAGGAGCACCCGGAGCTCTTCAAGGAGTACTTCGGGACCGTCATCCCGGTCGGCGACAACAAGTTCGCGTCGCTGAACACGGCCGTGTGGTCGGGCGGTTCCTTCATCTACGTGCCGAAGGGTGTGCACGTCGAGATCCCGCTCCAGGCCTACTTCCGGATCAACACCGAGAACATGGGCCAGTTCGAGCGGACCCTGATCATCGTCGACGAGGGTGCCTACGTGCACTACGTCGAGGGCTGCACCGCCCCGATCTACAAGTCGGACTCGCTGCACTCCGCGGTCGTCGAGATCATCGTCAAGAAGAACGCCCGCTGCCGCTACACGACCATCCAGAACTGGTCGAACAACGTCTACAACCTGGTCACCAAGCGTGCCGTGGCCTACGAGGGCGCGACCATGGAGTGGGTCGACGGCAACATCGGCTCCAAGGTCACGATGAAGTACCCGGCCGTCTACCTGATGGGCGAGCACGCCAAGGGCGAGACCCTGTCCATCGCCTTCGCGGGCGAGGGCCAGCACCAGGACGCCGGTTCCAAGATGGTCCACATGGCGCCCAACACCTCCTCCAACATCGTGTCGAAGTCCGTGGCGCGTGGTGGCGGCCGTACCTCCTACCGCGGTCTGGTCGAGATCGGCGAGGGCGCCCACGGCTCGAAGTCCAACGTGCTGTGCGACGCCCTGCTCGTCGACACCATCTCCCGCTCCGACACGTACCCCTACGTGGACGTCCGTGAGGACGACGTGTCCATGGGCCACGAGGCGACCGTCTCCAAGGTCTCCGAGGACCAGCTCTTCTACCTGATGAGCCGCGGTCTGAGCGAGTTCGAGGCGATGGCGATGATCGTGCGCGGCTTCGTCGAGCCGATCGCCAAGGAACTGCCCATGGAGTACGCCCTGGAGCTCAACCGGCTGATCGAGCTGCAAATGGAAGGCTCGGTCGGCTGACCCCGGCCACTGGCCCGCACACGTCCTGACATCAGAAAGCGAGCACTACGACAGCCATGGCTGAGGCTCAGAACTCCACGGTGGGGTCCTCCACCACCGCCGGATCGATCGCGGTGGCCGCCGAGTCGACCGTCGCCACGCGCATGAGCGCGCCCCCGTCCTTCGACGTGGCGGACTTCCCAGTCCCCCACGGCCGCGAGGAGGAGTGGCGGTTCACGCCGCTGGAGCGGCTGCGCGGGCTGCACGACGGCACCGCGGCCGCCGGCGGCGAGGGCGTGAAGGTCGAGGTGGAGGCCCCCGAGGGCGTCACCGTCGAGCTGGTCGACCGCGACGACCCGCGACTCGGCAAGGCCGGCACCCCGGTGGACCGCATCGCCGCCCAGGCCTACTCGTCGTTCGAGAAGGCCGGCGTGGTCACCGTCCCCAAGGAGACGGTCCTCACCGAGCCGATCCGCATCGCCGTGCACGGCGAGGGCGGGACCCGCTTCGGCCACCAGATGATCGAGCTGGGCGCCTTCGCCGAGGCCGTCGTCGTCCTCGACCACACTGGTGACGCCGTGGTCGCCTCCAACGTCGACTACGTCCTCGGGGACGGTGCCAAGCTGACCGTCGTCTCCATCCAGGACTGGGACGACAAGGCCGTGCACGTCGCTCAGCACAACGCCCTGATCGGCCGGGACGCCTCGTTCAAGTCCTTCGTCGTCACCTTCGGCGGCGATGTCGTACGACTGCACCCGCGCGTGTCCTACGCCGGACCCGGCGGCGAGGCCGAGCTGTTCGGCCTGTACTTCACGGACGCCGGCCAGCACCAGGAGCACCGCCTCCTGGTCGACCACAACGCCCCGCACTGCAAGTCCAACGTGATGTACAAGGGCGCTCTCCAGGGCGAGGGCGCGCACGCGGTGTGGATCGGTGACGTGCTCATCGAGGCCACGGCCGAGGGCACCGACACGTACGAGATGAACCGCAATCTCGTGCTCACCGACGGCGCCCGCGTCGACTCCGTGCCGAACCTGGAGATCGAGACCGGCGAGATCGTCGGCGCCGGTCACGCCTCCGCCACCGGCCGCTTCGACGACGAGCAGCTGTTCTACCTGATGGCCCGCGGTATCCAGGAGCAGGACGCCCGCCGTCTCGTCGTCCGCGGCTTCTTCGCCGAGCTGGTCCAGCAGATCGGCATCGCGGACCTGGAGGAGCGGCTCATCACCCGTATCGAAGAGGAGCTGGAGGCGTCGGTCGGATGACCACCTTCGTACGTGCCTGTGCGCTCAGCGAGCTGGAGGAGAACACCCCGAAGCGGGTGGAACTCGACGGCACGCCGGTCTCCCTCGTGCACACCGAGGGTGAGGTCTTCGCGATCAACGACATCTGCTCGCACGCGAACGTCTCGCTGTCCGAGGGCGAGGTGGAGGACTGCCAGATCGAGTGCTGGCTGCACGGTTCCTCGTTCGACCTGCGCACCGGTAAGCCGTCCGGCCTTCCCGCGACGCGCCCCGTCCCCGTTTACCCCGTAAAGATCGAAGGGGACGACGTGCTCGTCTCCCTCACCCAGGAGTCCTGAGGCACCCATGGCAACGCTTGAAATCCGAGACCTGCACGTCACCGTCGAGGCCGACAACGCCACGAAGGAGATCCTCAAGGGCGTCGACCTCACCGTGAAGCAGGGCGAGACGCACGCCATCATGGGCCCCAACGGCTCGGGCAAGTCGACCCTCGCCTACTCCCTCGCGGGCCACCCGAAGTACACGATCACCAGTGGCACCGTGCTGCTCGACGGCGAGGACGTCCTGGAGATGTCCGTCGACGAGCGCGCCCGCGCGGGCCTGTTCCTGGCGATGCAGTACCCGGTCGAGGTCCCCGGCGTCTCGGTCTCCAACTTCCTCCGTACGTCCGCCACCGCGATCCGCGGCGAGGCCCCCAAGCTGCGTACCTGGGTGAAGGAGGTCCGGGAGGCCATGGAGCGCCTCAACATGGACCCGGCCTTCGCCGAGCGCAACGTCAACGAGGGCTTCTCCGGCGGTGAGAAGAAGCGCCACGAGATCCTTCAGCTGGAGCTGCTCAAGCCGAAGATCGCGATCCTCGACGAGACCGACTCCGGCCTCGACGTGGACGCCCTGCGGGTCGTCTCCGAGGGCGTCAACCGGGTCCGTGAGAGCGGCGAGGTCGGCACCCTGCTGATCACCCACTACACGCGCATCCTGCGCTACATCAAGCCCGACCACGTCCACGTCTTCGCGGCCGGCCGGATCGCCGAGTCCGGCGGCCCCGAACTCGCCGACAAGCTGGAGAACGAGGGCTACGAGGCATACGTGAAGGGTGGCGCATCCGAGTGACTCAGCTGCCGGGCCTCCTCACTGTGCCCAATCTCCTGGGCGAGGCGCTCCGCAAGGACTTCCCCATCCTGGACCGCACGGTCCACGACGGCAAGAAGCTTGTGTACCTGGACAACGCGGCGACCTCGCAGAAGCCGCGCCAGGTGCTGGACGCCCTGAACGAGTACTACGAGCGCTACAACGCCAACGTCCACCGCGGTGTGCATGTGCTCGCCGAGGAGGCCACGGCGCTGTACGAGGGCGCGCGCGACAAGGTCGCCGAGTTCATCAACGCGCCCAGCCGCGACGAGGTGATCTTCACCAAGAACGCCTCGGAGTCGCTCAACCTCGTGGCCAACATGCTGGGCTGGGCCGACGAGCCCTACCGGGTGGACCACGAGACCGAGATCGTCATCACGGAGATGGAGCACCACTCCAACATCGTGCCGTGGCAGCTGCTCTCGCAGCGCACGGGCGCGAAGCTGAAGTGGTTCGGCCTGACCGACGACGGCCGCCTCGACCTGTCGAACATCGACGAGATCATCACCGAGAAGACGAAGATCGTCTCCTTCGTGCTGGTGTCGAACATCCTCGGCACGGTCAACCCGGTCGAGGCGATAGTGCGCCGTGCGCAGGAGGTCGGCGCGCTCGTCTGCATCGACGCCTCGCAGGCCGCGCCGCACATGCCGCTGGACGTGCAGTCGCTCCAGGCCGACTTCGTGGCCTTCACCGGCCACAAGATGTGCGGCCCGACCGGCATCGGCGTGCTCTGGGGCCGGCAGGAACTCCTTGAGGACCTGCCCCCGTTCCTGGGCGGCGGCGAGATGATCGAGACCGTGTCGATGCACTCGTCGACCTACGCTCCCGCGCCGCACAAGTTCGAGGCGGGCACCCCGCCGATCGCGCAGGCGGTCGGTCTGGGCGCGGCCATCGACTATCTGAGCGCGATCGGCATGGACAGGATCCTCGCCCACGAGCACGCGCTCACGGAGTACGCGGTCAAGCGTCTGACGGAGGTCCCGGACCTGCGGATCATCGGCCCGACCACGGCCGAGGACCGGGGCGCCGCTATCTCCTTCACGCTGGGCGACATCCACCCGCACGACGTGGGCCAGGTACTGGACGAGCAGGGCATCGCGGTCCGGGTCGGTCACCACTGCGCCCGTCCCGTCTGCCTGCGGTACGGAATTCCTGCGACCACACGAGCGTCGTTCTATCTGTACTCCACGCCGGCCGAGATCGACGCTCTGGTCGACGGTCTGGAGCACGTACGGAACTTCTTCGGCTGAGGGGCGTGCAAAAACGGTGAAGCTGGACTCGATGTACCAGGAAGTCATCCTGGACCACTACAAGCACCCTCACGGGCGTGGTCTGCGGGACGGCGATGCCGAGGTGCACCACGTGAACCCGACGTGCGGCGACGAGATCACTCTCCGGGTGAAGTACGACGGCTCGACGATCCAGGACGTGTCGTACGAGGGCCAGGGCTGCTCGATCAGCCAGGCGAGCGCCTCCGTGCTGAACGACCTGCTGGTCGGCAAGGACCTCGCGGACGCGCAGAAGATCCAGGAGACGTTCCTGGAGCTGATGCAGTCCAAGGGCAGGATCGAGCCCGACGACGCGATGGAGGAGGTGCTGGAGGACGCGGTCGCGTTCGCCGGTGTCTCCAAGTACCCGGCCCGGGTGAAGTGCGCGCTGCTGAGCTGGATGGCGTGGAAGGACGCGACGGCCCAGGCGCTGGGTTCCGAAGCCGCTGAGAGGAAGACGGCATGAGCGAGACCGTTGAGATGAAGCCGGCCTCGGAGGAAGAGGTCCGCGAGGCGCTGTACGACGTCGTCGACCCCGAGCTGGGCATCGACGTCGTCAACCTGGGCCTGATCTACGGCATCCACATCGACGACGCGAACATCGCGACGCTCGACATGACCCTGACGTCGGCGGCGTGTCCGCTCACCGACGTCATCGAGGACCAGGCCAAGTCCGCCACGGACGGCATCGTGAACGAGCTCCGCATCAACTGGGTGTGGATGCCGCCGTGGGGCCCGGACAAGATCACCGACGATGGGCGCGAGCAGCTGCGGGCGCTCGGCTTCAACGTCTGAGACCACCCGCTCCGCAGGATTTCGGCGGCCCCCGGCATTGTGCCGGGGGCCGCTTTCCGTTCTCCCGCCCTACCCCCGGCGTTGTGTACAACCGTACGCAACGATGTGTACTCTTGTACACATGGGATTTCTTCTGCTCGTGGGAGCCATCGTGGCCGAGGTCGGTGCCACCACCGCGATGAAGTACAGCCACGGTTTCACCCGGCTGTGGCCGTCGCTGATCACCGCGCTCGGCTACGTCGTGGCGTTCGCGCTGCTCGCGCAGACACTGAAGACGGTGTCCGTGGGGACGGCCTACGCGATCTGGTCCGGCGCCGGGACCGCCGCGATCGCGGTCATAGGACTGCTCTTCCTCGGTGAGGGGATGAGCATGACGAAGGCCGCCGGGATCGCACTGATCGTCGTCGGCGTGATCGTGCTCAACCTGGGAGGCGCACACTGATGGCCCGTCGCTACGACCCCGAGCGCCGCCAGCGGATCATCGACGCGGCGATCCGGGTGGTCGGGGCGAAGGGGATCGCCGGGCTGAGCCACCGTTCGGCGGCGGCCGAGGCGGATGTGCCGCTCGGGTCGACGACGTACCACTTCAAGACGCTGGACGAGCTGCTCGTCGCCGCGCTGCGCCAGGCCAACGAGGGCTTCG
The DNA here is from genome assembly GCF_044753385.1 of Streptomyces sp. NPDC088387. NCBI lineage: Bacteria > Bacillati > Actinomycetota > Actinomycetes > Kitasatosporales > Streptomycetaceae > Streptomyces > Streptomyces sp. NPDC088387. The sequence continues at coordinate 52,437 of NZ_JBIVNC010000001.1, read as the reverse complement.
CCAAGGCGGTCGCCGAGCGCGGCGCGCTCGCCGACCCGGCGACCGACCTGGCCGCCGAACTCGCCGCGCTGCTCGGCGAGTGGCTGGCGGGCGAGCGGACGGGGGTGGAGCTGGAGTACGAGCTGTATCTGGCGGCCCTGCGTCGGCCCGCCCTGCGTCCGGTGGCCGCGGAATGGGGGGACGGGATCGCGGAGTTGCTCGCCCATCGCACGGACCCCGTCACGGCACGCGCGGTGGTGGCGCTGATGGACGGCATCTGCCTCCAGGTCCTGCTGACGGACGCCTCGTACGACGAGGAGTACGCGCGGGACGTGCTGGCGCGGGTGCTCGCCCCCGGGGTGGGCGTGACGGGCCGGCCGTGACCGGGTGGCGGCGGCGGGGCGGCGGTGGCGGAGTGGCTGTGATCGGGGTGGTGGCGGCGGAGTGGCCGTGACCGGGTGGCGGCGGCGGGGCGGCCGTGGCGGAGTGGCTGTGACCGGGTGGAGACGGCGGGGCGGCGGTGGCCGGGGGGCGTGACCGGGTGGCCGTCGCGCGTGCGCGCCCGGCACCTGAGACGCCCCGCCGCTGGTTGGCACCCGTGGGCGTGTGGCGGTTAGGTTGCCCTCATGACCGATACGACTGCTTCCCGTACCACCGGTGCCGTGGCCGCCGGCCTCGCCTCCATCGCCGCCGACGGCACCGTGCTCGACACCTGGTTCCCCGCGCCCGAACTCTCCGCCGAACCCGGACCGGCCGGTACCGAGCGGCTGGACGCCGACCGCACCCGCGCCCTGCTCGGCGAGCACGGAGTCGCCGCGCTGGTCAAGGACGGTGTGCGCAACGTGGAGATCGTCGCGGTCCGTACGGTCATCTCCTCGCTGGACGACAAGCCGCTCGACACCCACGACGCCTATCTGCGGCTGCACCTGCTCTCGCACCGCCTGGTGCGGCCCAACGGCCAGAACCTCGACGGCATCTTCGGCCTGCTGGCCAACGTCGCCTGGACCTCGCTCGGCCCGGTGCCGGTCGACACCCTGGAGACGGTCCGGCTCGCCGCGCGCGCCCGTGGTCTGCACGTGAGTGTGTTCGGCGTGGACAAGTTCCCCCGGATGACCGACTACGTGGCCCCGTCGGGCGTCCGGATCGCCGACGCCGACCGGGTACGGCTCGGCGCCCACCTCGCCGCCGGTACGACCGTCATGCACGAGGGCTTCGTCAACTTCAACGCCGGCACGCTCGGTACGTCGATGGTCGAGGGCCGTATCTCGCAGGGGGTGATCGTCGGCGACGGTTCGGACATCGGCGGCGGCGCCTCCACCATGGGCACGCTGTCCGGCGGCGGCAAGCAGCGGGTCGCCATCGGCGAGCGCTCACTGGTCGGCGCCGAGGCCGGCATCGGCATCGCGCTGGGCAACGACTGCGTGGTGGAGGCGGGCCTCTACCTCACCGCGGGCACCCGCGTGACCATGCCCGACGGACAGATCGTCAAGGCCCGCGACCTCTCCGGCGCCGACAACATCCTCTTCCGCCGCAACTCGGTCACCGGCACGGTGGAGGCCCGCCCGAACAACGCCGACTGGGGCGGCCTGAACGACATCCTGCACAGCCACAACTGACCCTCCCGGTCCCGGCCCGCGGCCCCTCGTCGCGTCTTTCCGCCGATCGTGACGATCACTTAAAAGGACTACCGTCCGTTACTTCCGGGCCCGTTCGGCCGATGAACCGGTGAACCGGTGTCACTGGGGCCGACCAGCCGCCCGACGGGTGGCGAGACGAGGGGCTGAGGAATGACGGACGAGCGGGCCAGGGGTGCGGCGCGGTGGGCGACGGGGACGGTCGCCGTCATGGCGGTGTGCTGGGGAGCGGCCGGGACCGCGCAGGCCGACGAGACCCACACGGGGTCCCACAACGGGCCGCGGATCGGGCTCGTCAACCTGCATCTCGGGCAGGTCGACGACCCGATGGAGGACGTGCTGGAGCACTTCCGGCTGACCGGTGACGAGCACGTCGAGGAACACACCACCGGATGAGCACGGTGAGGGGCCCCGTACCGCGGTTCGCGCGGTGCGAGGCCCCTCACCGATTTCCCGGTTCGTTCCGCCCGGCAGGCATAGTGGCGGGTGGCCGCGGGCGTCACCAGGGACGAGGGGGCCGGCAGGGGTCGGCCCCGGGGACGAGAAGGTGACGATGGATGCCGAAGCACAGGAGAACTTCCGGCGGTTCGTGGCGAACCGCTCCTCCGCCCTGCTGAAGACGGCCGTGCTGCTCAGCGGCGGCGACCGGCACGCGGGGGAGGACCTGCTTCAGAACGCGCTGATCAAGGCCGCCGGACGCTGGCAGCGGATCGACGAACCCGAGGCGTACGTACGGCAGATCCTGTACCGGCAGCAGATCGGCCGCTGGCGGCTGAAATGGCCGCGCAGGGAGCTGACCGTCGCCGAACCGCCCGAGCACGGGAGCTCCGCCGACGCCACCGCCGGTGCCGAACTGCGGCTGCTCGTGCGCGACGCCCTGGCCCGGCTCACCCCGCGCCAGCGGGCCGTGCTGGTCCTGCGGTACTTCGAGGATCTGCCCGAGGGCGAGGTCGCCCGGGTGCTGGGCTGTTCCGTCGGCACCGTGCGCTCCACCACCCATCGTTCCCTGGCCCGGCTGCGCACCCTCGCGCCCGAGCTGGGCGCCCTCGCCCCCGCCATGGGTCGGACGGCTACCCAACACCCGCGCCTGGAGGTGCAGCAGTGAACACCGAGCAGCTTGTGCGTGACGTGCTGCGGGAACAGGCCGACGGACAGGCCCCCGTGGGGCCCGGCTTCGCCGACCGGGTCCTCGCCGTGCGCCGGCGTCGCCGTGGCCGCCGCGCCGCCGGTGCCGCCGTCGCCACCGCGGTGGCGGTGGTTGTGGCGGTCGGCGTACCACTGCTCGACTCCGGCCGTGACGACGTACGGCCCGCCGGAGTCGTCCGGCAGAAGGACCTGCACGCGCATCCCGACCAGGCGCCGCCCCGTGAGCAGATCGCCGCCGGGCGGGCGGTCCTCGCCGCGTACTACACAACCGCGCCGGTCCCGCAGGCCGGCGGGACGGCCGTGCTCACCCATACGTACTGGCTGCTCGACCCCTCGACCGGCCGGTACGAGAAGGACGACCGGTGGGCCTTCGTCGCCGTCGCACCCGGTGCGCGGACGGCCGCCGTCCTGGAGCGGGGCCTTCCCGCCCGCCGGGTCGGGTTGCTGGACCTGGCGACGGGGGAGGTCGAGCGGTGGATCGCCGTGGAACGGGGTGTGGGAGGGCTGGCGTTCTCGCGCGACGGGAGCCGGCTGCTCGCCACCACCTACACCGGGCACCCCGACCTGCTCGACAAGCCCACCGTCGCGGGGCAGGACTGGACGCCGCGGTTCGGGCGGTCCAGCCGTACCGGGTTCCTCGTCCTCGGGCTGCGGGACGGTACGGCACGGTGGAGCGCGGTGCCTGCCGGGACGGACATCAACTCCCGGGAGGACTTCGCCTTCGCACGGGACGAGCGGCACGTGTACGGGCGGGTCGTGGGGGAGAAGGACGGGCTCCAGCAGTACTACGACCTCGCCGGGAACAAGGCCGCGCCGCCGCTCGGCGAGCGGTATCTGAGGTCGGACGTCGGGGCCCGGCTCTCCCCGGACGGCACGCTCGCCGCGGGCGGCCTGTTCCGGGAGCCGGCCGGGACGTCGTACTCCGAGATCCTCGACCCGGACACCGGCGAGCGGATCGCCGAAGTGCGCGGGGCCCAGCTGCTCGCCTGGGCCGACGAGCGGCGGCTCGTCGCGTGGGAGCGGGATCCGGCGTCCGAGGCGTACCGGGGGCGGCTGGTCCTCGTCACGGTCGGCAGCGGCAAGGTCGTGCCCCTCAGCGGCTACCGCGAGGAGACCGGGCTCTACCGGCAGGACTGGCAGCCGGTGTTCACCACCCGGTGAGGGGGCCGGTGTCCGACCGGCCCGCCGGGCTCAGGCGGACACCAGCTCCTCGTACACCCGCCGAAGGCCCTCCTGCGCCTCCTGACGGGCCGCCCGCAGTGGTGCCCGCACCGGACCCGCCGGCAGTCCCAGGTCGTTCAGGAGGGCCTTCGCCGTGACCGAACCGGGCAGCCCGGCGGACATCATCGCCTCGATCAGAGGGGTCGCCGCCCGCTGAAGCCGGGCCGCCTCCGCGGTGTTCCCCGCGTCGAAGGCGTCGAGGACCGCGCGGAGGTGGTCCGGGACGACGTTGGCGACCGTGCTGACAAAGCCCGCGCCGCCGACCGCGTACAGGGCGAGGTTGTGCTCGTCGCAGCCCGCGTAGTACGCCAACTCCGTGCGGGACAGCACCTTCTGGGTCGCGAGGAAGTCGTAGCCGCAGTCCTTGACGGCGACGATCCTCGGGTGCGCGGCGAGCCGGATCAGGGTGTCCGGCTCGATCCGGGTGCCGGTGCGGCCCGGGATGTCGTACAGCACGACCGGCAGTCCGCAGCCGTCGGCCACCTCCAGGAAGTGCGCCTCCACCGCGTCCTGCGGGGGCCGGCTGTAGTACGGCGTCACGACCAGCACCCCGTCGGCGCCCGCCTTCTCGGCGGCGACGGCCAGTTCCACCGTGTGCCGGGTGTCGGACGTGCCCACACCCGCCACCACCGTGCCCCGGCCGCCCACCGCCTCCCGTACGGCCCGCACCAGTTCCGCCTTCTCGGTGTCCGACGTGGTCGGCGACTCCCCGGTGGTCCCGGACAGGACGAGGCCGTCGCACCCCCGCGCCACCAGGTGGCCGGCGAGCCGCTGGGCGCCGTCCAGGTCCAGCGCGCCCGACTCGGTGAAGGGCGTGACCATCGCGCACAGGGCGCGGCCGAAGGGAGCGGAGTTCGTCATGGTGGGTAGTGTCGGCCCGACAACCGTGAAGCTCCACTTAAATCTTCTACGAGATACTCGTTATCTCTGCTACGAGGTGGTCGTTGGTCGGCCTCGGAGGCCCTATGTCCAGGTACCGCCCCGATGGGTCACCATGTCCCGGACGGACCACCAACCACCGGTCATGGGAGGCGTTATGAAGCTGGGCAGGGCACTCGCCACCGGAGTCGCGGAGGAGCGGCCGCCCGTCGCGGACGCGGAGCTCGAACTTCCCGACGGGATCAAGGAGTTGAAGGCCCCCGAAGAGGTGCCGGCCGAGCGATGAGACTGCGGCTTCCCGAGGAACGCCCGACGGAGCCGCCGACCGGATACAAGATCGCCCACCCGCTGCTGTCCCAGGACGGCACCCGGGCCGGGTTCACCGGCGTGTCGCTGGGCGGCGCGCTGCCGTACGGAGTGCTGGCCGACGCGTCCTGCGTCTACGGCCTGCGCCACGCGGCACCGCACCGCCGCTGCGACTGCGGCTTCCACTGCGTGCACGACCGCACCGTGGCCGAGGCGCTGCTGTGCACGGCCGAGCACCGGGCCGCCATGCTCCTCGAAGTCACCGTGCTCGGCCGGTACATCCGCTTCGAGCGCGGCTTCCGCTACGCCCGCCAGCGGGTGCGTACGGCGACCGTCGGGCCGTGCGCGTGCGGCGCGGTCGCCTCGGCGCTCGCCGACGCCGGCTGGGGCCGGCCCGGCTGGTACGCCCTGGCGCCCACCTGCGCGGGCTGTCTGCGCGGCCGTACGTCCGTCTCGCTCGCCGGGTTCGCGCGGCTGGCCGGCGAGCGGCTGCGGGTCGTCGCCGGGCGGGCGGGGGCGGTGGCGCGGGCCGGGGTCACGGAGTCGGGCGGTGAGTTCGACGTACCCGAACTCGCGGCGGAGGCCGCCCTGTTGCAGGCGCGGCTCGATTGGTTCCAGGCGCAGCTCGCCCGGCTCGGGGAGCGGCGCGACGGCAAGGGGGCTTGACCTGAAGTTTGGTTGAGGTCGGAGGGTGGTCGCTGTCCGCACGTGACAGCGACCAGGAGGCCCGTCATGACCCGCCGTACCGATGCCCACCCCGACCTCGTCCGGCCGGAGGCCGGGGCGCCCTTCTTCAGCACCTGGCGCCTGGGCGCACCCGAACGGCAGCGGCAGGCGGTCGAGGCCGTCGCCGCCGCCTGGGAGCGGCGCCCGTGGCCGACCGGGCGGCTGCTCTCGTACCACGTGTACACCGGGCACGACGGCAGCACGCTGATGCACCACTCGCAGTGGGCGGACGAGCGGGCCTACGAGGGGTTTGTGAAGACCCGGCGCCAGGAGACCGTCGACGAGATCGACACCGCGGTGCCCGGGATCGAGCGGCTGGGGCTCGACCGGTACCGCCGCTACCGCAGCCAGGAGCGCCCCGCCGGTGACCGCCGGGTGCCCGGTCTGATCGTCGCCGTGCGGATCGAGTTCGAGCAGGGTGCCGCCGCGCGCCGGCGGGAGTGGGTCGATCTGGTCCTGACGGCCCTCGCAGGTGACGAGGAGGGCCATCGCGGGCTGATCTCCGCCCACTTCCACCTCTCGCAGGACGGTACGCACGTCCTGAACTACGCCGAGTGGGAGGACGACGCGGCCTATGACGCCGCGCTCGCGGCGCCCGGCGACGGTGTCGCCTCACCGAACGAGCAGTGGGCGCGGGTGCAGTCGTATGCCGGGGTGAAGGGGTTCACGGCGGCGCGGTACCGGCATGCGCTGGGGCTTGTGCCGGAGTGACGGCCGGGGCCGAGACGGCCAGGAACCGAGACGGTCGGGAGCTGATCCGGCCTCCGGTCGGGAGCTGATCCGGCCGGGAGCCGGCCGAACACTTCAACCGTCTGGACAAAAAAAGTGTTCGGTGGGATGGTGGACCCATGCTGGACGTCACCGTGATCGAGGACCCCGAAGCAGCGGCCGTCAGCCTGGACCCCGTCCGGGCCCGGCTGCTGGCCGAGCTGGCGGCGGGACCCGCGTCGGCCGCCATGCTGGCCGGCCGGGTCGGACTGCCCCGCCAGAAGGTGAACTACCACCTCAAGGCGCTGGAGCGGCACGGCCTGGTCGAGTTGTCGGGCGAGCGCCGCAAGGGCAATGTCACCGAGCGGCTGATGCGGGCGACCGCCGCGTCGTACGTCATCTCGCCGCTCGCCCTGGCCGCCGTGCAGCCGGACCCGGACCGGTTCCGGGACCAGTTGTCGGCGCGCTGGATGCTGGCGCTCGGCGCTCGTCTGGTGCGCGACGTCGGCACGCTGATCACCGGCGCGGCCAGGGCCCGCAAGCGGCTCGCGACGTTCGCGCTCGACGGCGAGGTGCGGTTCGCCTCCGCCGCCGACCGGGCCGCGTTCGTCGAGGAGCTGACGGCGGGTGTCGGCGCGCTGATCCGGAAGTACGACGCGCCGGACGCCGAGGGCGGCCGGGAGCACCGGATCGTCGTGGCCGTCCATCCCAAGGTCAGGGACGAGCCCGTGCCGGAGACGGCCGGGGACCCGGCACCGTCGGAACCGGTCACGTCCCGGCCGGCGCCGGAACTCGGCCAGTAGCCCCGAGCTTCCGTGACCCCGTAACCCCACAACTCCGTAACCCCATAACCCCGCAAACCCGTGATCGGGTAGTCCTGAGGAGCCCACCATGTCCAAGGAATTCGAGATCGTCCGCGAGTACGAGGTCGACGCCACGCCCGAGCAGGTGTGGGAGGCGGCCACGACCGGTACCGGCGGCTGGCTCTGGCCCATGGACCCGCCCGAGCCGCGGGTCGGCGGCAAGGGGCCCTTCGGGTCCGAGATCGTCGCCTGGGACCCGCCGCACCGGTACACCAACCGCGTCGCGGACATCGACAGCAACGCCGGACAGACCCTCAACCAGCTCGACTACACGATCGAACCGCGCGACGAGGGCCGCCGCGCCTGGGTGCGGTACGTGCACAGCGGCATCTTCGTCGACGACTGGGACAACCAGTACGACGGCGCCGACAAGCACACCGACTTCTACCTGCACACCCTGCGCCAGTACCTGACCCGGTTCGGCGGCCGGCCCATCACCGCCTTCACCACCTTCGACGGCCCCGGGGCGGCCGGCGCGCCGGACGCCCTGGGCGCGGTGGAGCGGGCCCTCGGCCTCACCGCGGACACGGCCGAAGGCGCGCGCGTACAGGCCGAGGGCCCCGACGGCCGGCCCCTCGACGCGGTCGTCGACTACCACAACGAGTACTTCCTCGGGCTGCGCACCGAGGACGCCATGATCCGCGTCTTCGGCCGCAACCACTGGGGCCACGTGGTCGGCATGTCGATCCACGCCTTCGCGCCGGACGCCGACGCGAAGGCCCTCGAAACGGGCTGGCAGGGCTGGCTGAACGGGGTGTTCAGCCGGTCCTGAGATCTGAGCCCTGAGCCCTGAGACCTGAGCCCTGAGCCCTGGGACCCGCGTACTACGGGCGGAAGCGCAGGACCTGCGGGTCGTGGTCGCTGATCTGGTCGTTGAACTCCGCGTTGATGTGGACGCTGTCGTACTCGAAGTCGCAGTCGCGGCGGATCGACGGGCTGATCAGGATCTGGTCCAGGGTCTGGCTGTTGCCCTGGAAGACGTAGGAGTAACGCTCGCTCCTGGGCAGGGACTTGACCGCCGACCAGAGTTCGCCCCTGCCTTCGAGCAGGTCGACCGTGTCGGAGAACTCGAAGTCGTTGATGTCGCCGAGGGTGACGACGTCCGCGTTCTTCTGGATGGCGAGCAGGTCCTTGACGAAGGCGTTGACGGCCGTCGCCTGCTGGTGGCGCTGCGTCTCCGAGCTGCGCACCGGCGGCTGGGTCGCGGCCGTCAGACCCTGGTCGCCACCCTTGGACGCGAAGTGGTTCGCGATCACGAAGACCGTCTCGCCGCGGAAGACGAACTCGCCCGCCAGCGGCTTGCGGCTGTTCGTCCAGGCCGGGTTGGCCGGGTCGACTCGGCCGGGGGAGACGGTGAGGGCGGCCTTGCCGCGCACCTTCGTCACACCGACGGCGGTCGTCGCGTCGCCGCCCGCGCGGTCGGTGAAGGAGACCCGCTCCGGGTTGAAGAGGAACGCCTGGCGGATGTTGCCGCCCGGCTCACCGCCGTCGGCGTTGTTCACCGGGTCGATCGAGCGCCATTCGTAGGCCGGGCCGCCCGCCGCGACGATCGCGTCCGTCAGCTTCTTCAGCGTCTGCTCGGCGGATACCGTGCCGTCGTTCGTGGCGCCGTTGTCGTCCTGGATCTCCTCCAGGGACACGATGTCGGGCGACTGGAGGTTGTGCACGATCGCGGCGGCGTGCTCCTCGAACGTGGCGTCGGACGGGTCGAGGTTCTCCACGTTGTACGTGGCCACCGCCAGCTCGCCGCGCTGCTGCCGGTCCGTCGTCTCGCGCTCCAGGCCGCCCTGCTTCAGCGCGCCGAGCTGGTTCGCGACCAGCGTGTAGCCGCCGAACTGGTTGTAGTCCAGCGGGCCCGCCGTGGTGCCGGTGAGGGTGTCGCCGACGTTGGCCTTCGGGAAGTCGGCGGCCGCGCCGAGCGACTGGATCTGGATGCGGCCGGTGTTCTGGGCGTCGTAGGAGCCGTAGACCGAGCCGCCGGAAGCGCTGCGGTTCTCGTGCGGCTTCACCGTCACCCACAGCTCGGTGTACGGGTCCGTGGCGCCGACCACCCGGGTGTTGGCGACCCGGACGTTCATGCCCTCAAGGGACTCGTAGTAGTCCAGGGCGTACTTCGACGGGCGCAGGGTCAGGCCGTTGATCGAGCCGTTCGCCGCCGGGTCGCCGGCCGGCGCGTAGCGCGAGGGCACCGAGCGGCTGTCGATCACCTTCGCCGCCGGGACCGCGTTGCCGCTGGACAGCACGGTGACGACCGGGCGGGTGATTTCGGTCAGCGCCTGGTTGCCCGAGGACGTGCCGCCCGGGACGTACTCGCTCACCGTGCCGGAGACGGTCACCGCGTCACCGACGGCCACCTTCGGGACGGACGAGGTGAAGACGAAGATGCCCTCGCTGGTGGCCGGGTCCTTGTCGGCGTCCGGGTCCTGGATCCAGAAGCCTCTGGAGGAGCCGTAGCCGCGGACGCCGGTGACGATTCCGGTCACGTCCGTGACCTGCTGGCCGGCGTACGGCGAGGTGCGGGTCGAGCCCTGGATGTCGTGCACCCGCACCGAGTCCGCGTGGGCGGGCGACGTGAGGGCAACGGTGGACGCCGCCGAGCACACGGCGGCGACGGTGAGCGCGGCGAGGCGCGCGGAAGACTTGCTCGGCAAGGGAGATCCCTCCGGGGACATACGTGGGCGCCGGGACGTGGGGGAACGGAACAGACGTGATCACGACCGGTGGGGCGGACGTTGACGCGCGTAGAAACCGGTGGGCCGCCCCCGTCGGGGCACAGCTGTCCGCCCGGTTTCTACGCGCGTCAATCTCCTGCCTGGTCAGGGAAGTTGTCAAGGTTTCGGCCATGGACGGCAGCTGTCCGGGAGATGAACCGGGCGGCATGGGTCGATATCCGTCTAGGCTGAGCCGCGTGTCCGGGTGTCGTGTCCCAGTGGCGTACGGCCGTCGTGTGCCGCGTCCGAGCGGGCCACGGCCTTCGCAAGTGCCCTGCTAGGAGTACCCCCGATGTCAGACAGCTCCCCCCTGCCGCCGGTGCGGCCGACCCCCGAAGCGGAGCTGGCGCGCGACGCGCTGTCCACCCCCCTGTTGTCCCGGGCCGTCCGGCTCGCCCGCTGGGCCGGACCCGGCACCCGGGTGGACGCCGGCGGCGGACTCGTCGAGGCGCAGCTCCCCGCGGCGGCCGAGGCGCTGGCCCTGACCGGCGACGACGCGGCCGCCCTCGCGAGCGAGGCCTGGCGGGTCGCCGTGGACACCGGGCTCGTCGAGATCAACGACGAGGGCGAGGGCACCGACGAGGACGAGGGCGAGGGCACCGTCACCGCAGGCGAGGAACTCGCCCTGCTCACCTCCGGCGCCCCGCAGGACGTCCTCGGTGTCTGGCTGGCCGCCCTGGAGACGGTTCTCGCCGACGCCAGCGTCCCCGACCTCGACGACCTCGTCGGCGCCCTCGACGAGGGCGGCACCGTCGACCTCTCGCAGCTCGACTGGGACCCCGAGGCGGAGGCCGACTTCCTCGACGGCGTCCTCGGCAACCTCTACCTGCTCGCCGTCAGCGAGGAGGGCCCCGGCGACGAACCCGTCCCGCTGCCCGCCCTCGCCGCCTCCGTGATCGTCCCCAGCGACATGGGCGAACCCACCAACGACGTGCTGGAACAGGTCTCCGACGCGATGATGCGCCTCGACGACCAGTTCCGGCTCCTCGAACCCATCGGCCTCGTCGCCTACCGGCCCGTGGACGAGGCCCTGATGGCCGACGCCGACGAGGAGCCCGCCGCCCCCGTCGACGACACCGACGTCTCCCGCTACGGCATGGTCCGGCTCACCCCCCTCGGCCTCTACGGCCTGCGCGCACGGCTGCTGGAGAGCGGTGTCGACGCCCCGGCCGTCGGTGACCTCAGCGACAAGGGCGCCGACGCGCTGCTCGACGGCACCGCCGCGTTCGGGCCGCGCGCCGCCCGCGCCGAGACCGAGCAGTGGCTCGCCCGGCACGAACCCCTCGCCGCCGCACGGGAGTTGCTCGCCGCCGCCCGGGGCGGCGACGCCGGGGCACCCCTGCGCAGGCTGCGCTGCCAGCAGGCGCTCTCCCTCGTCGGGGGCCAGGCCGAACCCGCCCTGCGGGAGGTCCTCGACGACCCGGAGCTCGGCGGCCTCGCCCGGGTCTGGCTCACCGAGAACGGCGCCACCGACGTACCGCCGCCGTCCGAGGCGATGGTCTTCTGGCTGACCGTCGACACACTGGCCGCCCAGCTCGCCGCCGAGGGCAACTCCGAGGAACTGCGCGATCTGGTCGCCGGGCTCGCCGAGCAGCACAGCGGCTTCTTCGCCGCCGCCTGGCGTGTCGAGCACCCCGCCACCGCCGACGTACTGGAGGCGATGGGCCGGCTGCACCCGGACAAGCGGATCGCGAAGGAGGCCCGCAAGGCGGCGTTCAAGGCGAGGTCACAGCAAGGAGGCTGAGGTCAGCGCGTTGAAACCTGTGAACGGTGTGTTCCTGTCAACGGCGTCGGACGGATTACGGCAGGGGCCACGGGGACGTAACCTGCCGTTCAACTCCAGTTGAGCACTGGGGCGAACGGTGTCAACCGTCGACGTACGCCGGCCTCCGAACAGTCCCCCCACCCGTCACAGGAGACAGCATGTCGCTCACCCGCAGAGACTTCACCGCGACGTCCGCGATCACCGGCGCCGGTGTCGCGCTGGTAGGCACCGTCGGTGCCCTCGCCACCGCACCCGGCGCCCTCGCCGCCGAAGAGACCGCGGCGGGCGAGGAGGGCACCGAGGGCACGGAGGGTGCGGGCGGCGGGATCGGATACGGGCCGCTCGTTCCCGACCCGGACGGACTGCTCTCCCTGCCCAGGGGGTTCAGCTACCGGGTGGTCACCTACAGCGGCAGGACCACCCTGGAGACCGGCGAGACCACCCCCTCCAACCACGACGGCACCGCCGCCTTCCCGGGCCGCCGCGGTTCCACCCTTCTCGTCAACAACCACGAGATGAAGGGCCCCCGCACCGGCTGGGCACGCCCCGTACCGCTCACCGAGGGCCTGGTCTACGACCCGGCCGCGGCCGGCGGCTGCACGGTCGTCGAGGTGCACCGGGACAACGTCGCCGAGTGGGTCGGCATCGCCGGCACCTCGCAGAACTGCGCGGGTGGCAGCACCCCGTGGCACACCTGGCTGACCTGCGAGGAGACCGAGGACCTGGCCGGCCAGAACGGCATGACCAAGGACCACGGCTACGTCTTCGAGGTCGACCCCGCCGACACCCGTGCCAACCGCGACCCCAAGCCGGTCAAGGCCTTCGGCCGCTTCGCGCACGAGGCCGTCGTCATCGACCCCAGGTCCGGCCACGCCTACCTCACCGAGGACGCCGACACCCCCAACGGACTGCTGTTCCGCTGGACCCCGCCGCAGGGCTTCCGGCACGGCCGCGGCCGGCTGCGCACCCTGGCCGACACCGCGGGCGGGTTCCAGGCCGCCAAGTGCTTCGACTCCGGCGGCAAGTTCGTCGACGACCTGTCCCGCGCCACCAGGATCGGCACCGTCTACGGCGTCGACTGGATCGACGTCCCGGACCGCGACGCCCGGACCACGTCCATCCGCAAGCAGTTCACCGACAGCCAGGTCACCCGCGCCCGCAAACTCGAAGGCATGTGGTGGGGCGACGGCGGCGCCTACGTCGTCTCCTCCTACGCCCGCGCGGAGAGCCCGGTCCAGCACGACGGCCAGGTCTGGTTCTACGACCCCAAGCGCCGCACCCTGACCCTGAAGATCCGCTTCGGCGTCAACCCGGACCCGGCCGCCGGCGGCCACGACGCCCCCGACAACATCACCGTCTCGCCCTACGGCGGCGTCATCCTCGCCGAGGACGGCGAAGGCCTCCAGCACCTGATCGGCGCCACCGACAGCGGCCGCACCTACCCGATCGCCCGCAGCGAACTGAACCTCGGTACCGAGGAGGCCCCGCAGTACAGCGAGTTCGCCGGCGTCACGTTCTCGCCCGACGGCAAAACCCTCTTCGCCAGCATTCAGACGCCCGGAGTCATGTTCGCCATCACCGGCCCCTGGAAGCGGCAGCGCCGGTAACTAATTCACTCGCCCGGCCTCGGCCGCGCCTCCTACAGTGAGATCAGAACGTCACGCACCTCCCGGTGCGATGGCGGCGGTTACTTCTTTTGCAGAGAATCCGACACCGCCGCCGACCTGATCTCGGGAGGCGCAGCTGTGGGGTGGGTGCCCGGTGCGAAGGCAGCGGTTACTTCATTGGATCGAACGGTTGCGGGTTCAAATCCCGTCATCCACTTCTGGTGGATGTAGCTCAATCCGGAAGAGCATTCGGATAGTCCGCCGCCGATCCCTGATCTCGGGCACCCACCCTTTGCTGTGTCTTCCTCCGTAATGTTTCTGAATTCGGGGGGAATTCACCATGGCGCGATTCAACACGCGTGCGGCGCGGGCCCGTCCCACGTCCCGCGTCACCTCCACCGGCCAGGTCCTGCGCACCTACGAGGGCGGCCTCGGCCACGCCCGCGACGCGCGCTCCGAACTTTTCCTGCTCGCCGTCGCCAACTTCGTCTCCCAGCAGACCTTCTACGAGACCGGCCACGACCGCGACGACCGGTTCGCGCGGCTCGTCCGCGAGCTCGCCGTGACCGACCCGGCGTGGACGGCCGGCCTGCTCGGCTGGCTGCGCGGCGCGGGCAACCTGCGCACGGCCTCGGTCGTGGGCGCCGCCGAGTACGTGAAGGCGCGCCTCGACGCGAGTGCGACCGAGGGCCCCTCGAACCGGCGGGTCGTCGACTCCGTACTCCAGCGGCCCGACGAGCCCGGCGAACTGCTCGCGTACTGGACCGCGCTGTACGGCCGCAACGTGCCCAAGCCCGTCAAGCGCGGCATCGCCGACGCCGCGCGCCGGCTGTACGGCTCCAAGTCGCTGCTCAAGTACGACACGGCGTCGAAGGGTTACCGCTTCGGCGACATCCTCAACCTGGTGCACGCGTCGCCGGACCCCGACAAGGCCTGGCAGGGCGAGCTGTTCCGGTACGCGCTGGACCGCCGGCACCACCCGGACACCGCCGTGCCGCCCGCGTCGGACCGGGTGCTGAGCGCACACCGCGAGCTGATGGCACTGCCCGTCGGCGAGCGGCGTGCCGTCGTTACCTCGGAGGGCGGCGCCGAGCGGCTCGCGGCGGCCGGGATGACCTGGGAGGCGCTGGCGGGCTGGTTGCAGGGTCCGATGGACCGGGCGGCCTGGGAGGCCGTCATCCCGTCCATGGGCTCCATGGCCCTCGTCCGCAACCTGCGCAACTTCGACGAGGCCGGGGTCTCGGACGAGGTGGCCGCGCGGGTCGCGGCGCGGATCGCGGACCCGGCGGAGGTGGCACGGTCGCGGCAGTTCCCGTTCCGCTACCTCGCCGCGTACCAGCACGCCCCGTCGCTGCGCTGGGCGTACTCGCTGGAGCAGGCGCTCGGCCACTCGCTGGCCAACGTGCCCGCGCTGCCCGGCCGGACCCTCGTCCTGGTCGACCGCTCGGGCTCGATGTGGTCGCGGCTGTCCGACCGCTCGGAGCTCAACCGGGCCGACGCGGCGGCGATCTTCGGTACGGCGCTCGCGCTGCGGGCGGCGGACGCGGATCTCGTCGAGTTCGGCACCACGAGCCGGCGCCTCGACTTCGGCCGGGGCGAGTCGGTGCTGAAGATCCTGGGCCGCTTCGGCGACCTGGGCGGCACCGACACCACCAGCGCGGTCCGCGCGCACTACCGGGGGCAGGACCGGGTGCTGATCGTCACCGACGAGCAGTACGCGTTCAGCCACCACGGCGACCCGACCGAGCAGGTCCCGCAGAACGTGCCGGTGTACACGTGGAACCTGGCCGGCTACCGCGCGGGCCACGGCCCGTCCGGAACGGGGAACAGGCACACGTTCGGCGGTCTCTCGGACGCGGCGTTCCGCATGGTGCCCCTGCTGGAGGCCGCCCGCGACGCCGACTGGCCGTGGGAGCACTGACGGCGTTCGGCCAATGGCCGGGGCCCACGGCCCGCACCTCACGGGGGTGCGGGCCGTGCTCCTGTCGAGGGCGGGTATCTGTTCCGCGTCTTCCTGTTCCGCGTCCGCGCGGTCGGTCATGCGGTCCAGAAGCGGACCACGTCATCGGTGACCTGCACGAACTGCCGTGCACCCGGGTGGTAGTGCGTGGGGGAGAAGTCGGGAACGGTGCCCAGAGGCTTTCCCTCGGTCGGGTCCCAGATCGCCAGCTCGGTGTCACCAGAGCTGAAGAGGCGGGTGCCGTCGCTGAAGAAGTGCCCGGCCGGACCCTCGAAGGAAAGGAGTTCCAGGACGACGGGCGCTTGCGGCGGTTCGCTCTGGCCGGTTCGACTGATATCGAAGATCCGTGCCCCGGGTCGCATGTCACGCTCGTCGTGGCCGAGGACCCCGACGGCGATCCGGGTCGAGTCGATCCAGGTCATGGCGTGATTCCAGTAGTCCCCACGGTCGCAGACACTGACCCGGCTCGGACCGTCCTCGGACTCCCAGACGTTGCCCTCGATCCACCGGTCGAGATCCCACACCACGGGGATTCCGATCGGATGCCATGCCCAGCCGTCGTCCAGGATGCGCTTTCCGTCGGGGCTCACGTACAGCGCACCGTGGAAGTAGTCGAGGTAGTGCTCCGGCGGCGCGCTTTTCGCGTCCAGGTACTCGGGGGACGGGCGATCCGTCAGCAACGCCCCGGTCTGCGGGTCCGACACATCCAGCCGGTTGCAGGCCGTGCGGTGGATCACGACGCAACGCCCACGACTCCGCGTGAACTGGAGCGAGAACGGAACGGTCTCTTCCTCCTCGCCGTCGTTGTCCAGCTCCAGAGTGATCGCGCCGGTCCGGAGGTCCACCACCTGGCCATAGCGGCCGTGGTCGTTGACCACCGCGGCGAACATGCCGTCGTGGGAGGCATGCAGATGCCTGCGGACCCCGAAGGAATCGGTCCATGGCTCGCGATGGGACTCGTCCCAAGCCGTGGTGGCCCCGACGGCCTCGTGACTACCGGCTGCCATGTCCCACCGGGTGATCGTGTCATCCTCGCCCAGCGCCAGCCACACGGGCCGATCACTGTCACGCACCGGCGCCAGATCGGCGACAGCACCCAAATCGGATGGCACCTGGATCTCACCGACGACGTGCTGGTCACCGAACACCGCTTCCCCCGCTCCTCCAACAACCGAACTGCGAGCCTATCCAGGCTGGTTCACGGCCCGCCTCCACTATTTGACGTGTGGCGCCCCGCCCTGGTGGGTGTCCGCTCCCCGGTAGGGTGCGGGGACGGTCCCCGGTTGTGAGGAGTGGCTGGATGGCGCAGGTCAGGTCCATGCGCGCGGACGCCCGGCGCAATCACGAGCGGTTGCTGAAGGTGGCGGCAGAGGTCTTCGCCGAGCAGGGCGAGCGCGCTTCGCTGGACGAGATCGCCAAGCGCGCCGGGGTCGGCTCCGGGACCCTCTATCGCCATTTCCCCACCCGGCACGCGCTGCTGGAGGCCGCGTACGTGGGGCGGATCCAGGCGCTGGGGGCGCGGGCCGACGAGATCGCGGTGGAACTGCCGCCCGGTGAGGCGCTGGTGGCCTGGCTGGGGGAGATCGGGCTGGGGATGATCCAGGTCGGGGGGTTGAAGGCGTTGCTGGGGTCGGCCGTGACGGACGGGGACTCGTTCGCGGCGACGGTGTGTGGGGTGACGGTGCAGGCGGCTGCGGAGAAGTTGGTGCGGGCGGCTGTCGCCGAGGGGAGTCTGCGGGGGGATGTGTCGGGGGTGGAGGTGCTCCGCCTCGCCCATGGGCTCGCCACGGCGTCGGAGCTCGGGGGCGGCCGTGACCTGGCGCGATACCTGCGCCTACTGATGGAGGGCCTACACCCGGGGTAACCCCCGACACCCCGCACCGTCACAACGGCGCCCACCCCCCAAGGCGCGCGAGCACCTGCCCGCCCGGCCCCCACCGGCACGACGGCAGACCCCCCTCCAGGGGCGCGGGGAACTGCGCGCCAAGCCCCCACCGGCCCGCACCGGCACGACGACGGACGCCCCTCCAGGGGCGCGGGGAACTGCGCGAACGACCACGACGACGCCGCACCGTCACGACAACCGTCACCCCCAGGGGCGCGGGGAACTGCGCGACAAGCCACGACGGCGCCGCACCCGACACACTTCCCGGCGTGGGGGCTGGACCGCGGGGCGTTGCGCAGCCCGGCGCGACGGGGTGCCGCCGCGCCCACCCGTGCCGCCCCAGCGGCACAACTGCCCGCGGCGGCGGTGGGTGAGCGGGAACCGCCTCCGGTCGGCACCGCCCCAGCGGCACAACTGCCCGCGGCTACGCGAATACGGCTGCCCGCGGCGGCGGTGGGTGAGCGGGAACGGCCTCCGCGGCACAGCTGCCCGCGGGTGCGGCTGCCCGCGGCGGCGGTGGGTGGGCATCGCCCTTGTGCGCGGCTGTCCGGAGTGGTGGGGTCAGGTCACAGCGCCTGGGCCGCCGGCTTGACCATGTTTCGGACCGTGCGGGCCTTCACGAAGTCGCCGATCGCCGTCATCTCCCACTCGCCGGTGAACTGACGGATGAGCTTGGCCATCAGCACCCCGGTCTGCGCCTCCGCGTTGGTGAGGTCGAACCGGACCAGCTCCTCACCGCTCGCCGCGTCGATCAGCCGGCAGTACGCCTTCGCGACCTCCGTGAACTTCTGCCCGGTGAAGGAGTTCACGGTGAAGACCAGACCGGTCACCTCCTGCGGCAGCCGCCCGAGATCCACGGTGATCACCTCGTCGTCGCCCCCGCCCTCACCGGTGAGGTTGTCGCCGGAGTGCCGGATCGAGCCGCCCACGATCTGGAGCTTGCCGAAGTAGCAGCTGTCGATGTGATTGCGCTGCGGCCCGTACGCGATGACCGAGGCGTCCAGGTCGATGTCCTTGCCGCGGTACGCCGGCTCCCAGCCGAGGCCCATCTGGACCTGGGAGAGCAGCGGGCGCCCGCCCTTGACCAGGGACACGGTCTGGTTCTTCTGGAGGCTGACGCGGCCCTTGTCGAGGTTGATCTTCCCTGCGCCGGGCGCGGCGGCCGGCGGGGCCGGGGGCGCGGCGGGCGCCGGCGGAGCGGCCAGCCGCGGGTCCACCGCAGGGGCGGGCGGCGCGACGGGCGTCTGGAGCGTGGGCGTGGGCGCGGCGACCGGCTGCGGCGGCGCGACCGGCGCGGCCGGTTCCTCGACCGTGACGCCGAAGTCGGTGGCGATGCCGGCCAGGCCGTTGGCGTAGCCCTGGCCGACCGCGCGGGCCTTCCAGGCGCCGTTGCGCAGATAGATCTCCACCACGACCAGTGCCGTCTCGCTGCCGAGCTGCGGAGGCGTGAAGGTGGCCAGCACGCTGTTGTCGCCGGCGTCGCGGATGGTGGCCGTGGGCTCGACGCCCTGGAACGTCTGGCCTGCCGCGTCGGGGCTGGCGGTGACGACGATCTTCTCGATGCCCGGCGGAAGCGCGGCCGTGTCGACGGTGATCGCGTCGGGGGCGCTGCCGCCGCCCGAGCGATAGGTCACGCCGGGGCCGTTGGGCTGGTTGTAGAAGATGAAGTCGTCGTCGGAGCGCACCTTGCCGTCGGCGGTGAGCAGCAGGCCCGAAACGTCGAGCCGCACCGGGGCGGCGACGTCCACCGTCACGCGCGCGGCGGGAAGAGGGATGTTCGAGCCGGGGGTCATAGCTGTCATGACCCGTGAACGAGCGAGTGCGTTTTACCGTTCCCTTACCAGACGGCCGATCGGGTCATCCCCGGTCGCGGCGCGCGCACCGCGTCCGCCGGGCCGTCGCCTCCCCGATCGGCAACGGGGAGGCGGCGGCCCGGAACCCGGGGTGTGCCCTACGGCACGACCACGATCTTCCGGCCGATGCCGGACGCGAACTGGTTCAGTGCCTGCGGGTACTGCTCCAGGGGCAGCCGGTCGCTGATGAAGACGTCCGGGTCCAGGACCCCGTTCGCGAACAGCTCCGCCGCGCGCTCGAAGCTGTGCAGCACGGCCATGGAGCCGGTGATGGTGATCTCCTGGTTGTAGATCCGGTACGGGTCGATGGTGACCCGGGTCGCGTAGTCGGCGACGCCGAACTGGAGGAACGTACCGGCCTTGGCGACCCGGTCCAGGCCGTCCTGGATCGCCGCCGCGTTGCCGGTGGCGTCGACCACGACGTCCCAGCCCTGCGGTCGCTCCAGTTCGTCGGCGCTGGTCGCCGCCGCCGAGACACCCAGCTGCTTGGCCGTCTCCAGCCGCCCGGGGTTGAGGTCCACGACGTCCACGCTTGCCGCGCCGGTGCGCTTGGCGAGCTCCAGCATCATCAGGCCCATGGTGCCGGAGCCGTAGATCAGCACATGGGCGCCGAGGCGGGACTGGAGGACGTCGTAGCCGCGTACCGCGCAGGACAGCGGCTCCACGAGGGCCGCGTCCGCGGTGCGGATGTGCTCGGGGAGCTTCACGCAGTTGGCCACGGGGGCGACGGCGTACTGGGCGGCGCCGCCCGCGGTGGTGACGCCGATCGCCGCCCACCGTTCGCACAGGTTGTTGTGGCCGGAGCGGCAGTAGCGGCACTCGTAGCAGTACAGGGAGGGGTCGACCGCGACCTGGTCGCCGGGGGAGACCTCGGTGACCTGGGTGCCGACGGCGACCACCTCGCCCGCGAACTCGTGCCCCGGCACGATCGGCAGCTTGGGTGCGAACTCGCCCTGGAGGATGTGCAGGTCGGTGCCGCACAGGCCGCACGCGGCGACCTCCACGACGACCTCGCGCGGTCCCGGCGTCGGGTCCGGGACCTCGGCGACGACGGCCCGGCCCACGGACTCGATGACGGCGGCCTTCATTTCACGGCTCCCAACGACAGGCCCTGGACCAGTTTGTCCTGGGCGGCGAACCCCGCGGCGAGCACCGGCAGGGAGATCACGAGGGACGCGGCGCACACCTTCGCCAGGAACAGGCCCTGGCTGGTGATGAAGCCGGTCAGGAAGACGGGTGCCGTCTCGGCGACCACTCCGGTCAGCACCCGGGCGAACAGCAGCTCGTTCCAGCTGAAGATGAAGCAGATCAGGGAGGTCGCGGCGATTCCGGGGAGGGCGATGGGCGCCACGACACGTACGAGGATGGTCGGCAGGTTCGCCCCGTCGACCCGCGCGGCCTCGATCACCGCGATCGGCACCTCGGACAGGAACGAGTGCATCATCCAGACCGCGATCGGCAGGTTCATCGAGGTGTAGAGGATGACCAGCAGCCAGATGTTGTCGAGCATGTCGGTGTTCTTCGCGAACAGGTAGATCGGCAGCAGGCCCGCCACGACCGGCAGCATCTTCGTCGACAGGAAGAAGAACAGGACGTCCGTCCACTTCTTCACCGGCCGGATGGACAGGGCGTACGCCGCCGGGAGGGCCAGCAGCAGGACGAAGAGCGTCGACGCCAGCGAGGCCACGGTCGAGTTGATCAGCGAGGGCCAGGGGCTGGCGCCGCCGCCGGCGCCGAAGAACTCCCGGTAGCCGTCCAGCGTGAGGGCGGCGCCGAAGGACGGCGGGTTGGTCGCGGCGTCGGTCTCCGAGTGGAAGGACGTCAGCGCCATCCAGGCGATGGGCAGGAAGAACAGGATGCCGATCACCCAGGCCACCAGGCCCAGGCCGATGCCCTTGCGCTTGCGGACGCGTACGGCGACGGAGCTCATGCGCGGCCCACCTCCTCGCGGAACAGGGACGACACCACGCGCAGGGCGAAGGTCGCGATGATGATGGAGCCGATGACCACCAGGACGCCCGCGGCCGAGGCGAGGCCGTTCTCGTGGGCCTGGTAGAAGCTCTGGTAGACGGTGTAGGGCAGGTTCGCGGTGCCCAGGCCGCCGGACGTGATGGTGAAGACCGCGTCGAAGTTCTGCACGATGTAGATCGAGCCGAGCAGGGCGCCCAGTTCGAGGTAGCGGCGCAGGTGCGGGAGCGTCAGGTAGCGGAAGATCTGCCAGTCGCTGGCGCCGTCGACGCGGGCCGCCTCCATCTGCTGCTGGTCGCGGCTCTGAAGGCCGGCCAGCAGGATCAGCATCATGAACGGCGTCCACTGCCAGACCAGGGCCGCCTCGACCGCGAGCAGCGGGGTGTTGGAGATCCAGTCCGGCTGGGGCCCGCCGACGTAGTGCAACAGGCCGTTGAACAGGCCGTATTCGGGGTTGTACAGGACGTGCTTCCACAGCAGCGCCGCCGCCACCGGGACCACCAGGAACGGGGCGATGAGCAGGGTGCGGACCACCCCCCGGCCCTTGAACTTCCGGTCGAGGAGCAGCGCGAGGACCAGACCGAGGACCAGGCTGGCCAGGACGACCGCGACGGTGAGCAGGACCGTGGTCCACACCGACTGGCGCAGGTCGGAGTCCGTGAGGACCTGGGAGTAGTTGTCGAAGCCCGTGAAGCTGCGGGCGTCCGGGTACAGCGAGTTCCAGTCGAAGAACGAGATGACCAGGGTCGCCACGAACGGCAGCTGGGTCACCACGATCATGAAGACCAGGGCCGGCATGAGCGGGGCGCGGGTCGCCCAGGCGCGCATGCGGTTCGACTGCGGGGGTTTGCTCGTACGCACGGAGGGTGCGGCCACGGGGGCCGTGGTGGTGGCGCTCATCGTCCCTCGTACTCCTCGGAGATCTGCTCGGCGAGCTGCTGGGAACGGTCGAGGGCCGCGTCGACGGACTGGCGTCCGGCGATGGCCGCGCTGATCTCCTGCGAGACCTTGGTACCGAGGTCGGTGAATTCGGGGATGCCGACGAACTGGATGCCGGGCGCGGGGCGCGGCTGCACACCGGGGTCGTCCGGGCGGGCGCCCTCGATGGCCTCCTTCGTCATCTCCTGGAAGGCGGCGGCCTCCTGGCGGTAGTCCGCGTTCTCGTACGTCGAGGCGCGCTTGCCGGCGGGCACGTTGGACCAGCCGATCTCGTCGCCGACCAGCTGTTCGTACTCCTTGCTGGACGCCCAGGAGACGAACTGCCAGGCCTTGTCGGGGTTGCGGGAGGCGTTCTGGATGCCCCAGGCCCAGGTGTAGAGCCAGCCGGAGGACTCGGTCTCCTCGACGGGGGCGGGCGCGTAGCCCATCCTGCCCTTCACGGGGGAGCCCTCGGCCTCCAGGGAGCCGGCCGCGGAGGTGGCGTCGTACCACATGGCGACCTTGCTCTGGGTGGTGTTGTTCAGGCACTCGGCGAAGCCGGCCTGCGGGGCGCCGGACTCGCCGTGGTCGCGGACCAGGTCGACGTAGAACTTCACGGCCTTCTCCCACTCGGGGGAGTCGAGCCGGGCCTTCCAGTCCTGGTCGAACCAGGTGCCGCCGAAGGTGTTCACGACGGTGGTGAGGGGGGCCATGACCTCGCCCCAGCCGGGCAGTCCGCGCAGGCAGATGCCCTTCATCCCGGACTCGGCGCCGTCGAGCCGGGCGGCGAGGTCGGCGACCTGCGTCCAGGTGGGGTTGGCGGGCATCGTCAGGCCCTCCTTCTCGAAGATGTCCTTGCGGTACATCAGGAAGGACGACTCGCCGTAGAAGGGCTGGCCGTAGAGCTTGCCGTCGTCGCCGGTCAGGGACTGGCGCATCGGCTTGAGGATGTCCTGCTCGTCGTAGCCCGGGTCGTCGGCGACGTAGGAGTCCATCTCCTTGAGCCACTCGTTGCGGGCGTAGATCGGTATCTCGTAGTTGGACAGGGTGGCCACGTCGTACTGGCCGGCCTGGTTGGCGAAGTCCTGGCTGATCTTGTCCCGGACGTCGTTCTCCGGCAGGACGGTGAAGTTCACCTTGATGCCGGTGTCCTTCGTGAAGTGGTCGGCGGTGAGCTTCTGCAACTCCACCATCTGCGGGTTGTTCACCATCAGTACGTTGATGGCGTTGCCGCCGGAGCCGGATCCGCCCGCTCCAGCCCAGCAGCCGGAGAGCAGCGGGGCGGCGAGCAGCGTCCCTGCGGCGGCCATGGCGAGCGATGCTCGCGGCCTCCGTCGGCTCTGGGTTCGCATGGTTCGCTCCTGAGGATATGGGGACATAAGGGGCGCTGCGGGGGATGGGGTGGCGCCCCTCGGGGAGGGAGGGTGAGTCGGGACGGTGGATGTGCGGGGCTCAGACCCGGATGACCTGTGGGCCGAGCAACGAGTAGCGGTGTGCCTCGGTGGTCGGCAGCAGCGTGCTGGTCACGATCGCCTCCAGGGAGCCGACCTCGGCGAACCGGCAGAAGCTGACCGCGCCGAACTTGGTGTGGACCCCCGCGAAGACCACCCGCCGCGAGGCCCGCACCGCCTGTGCCTTGACCTCGCTGACGGCCGGGTCGGGGGTGGTCAGGCCGTGCTCGCGGGAGATGCCGTTGGCGCCGATGTAGGCGAGGTCGACGACAAAGCCGGCCAGCATCTTCGTCGTCCAGTGGTCCACGGTGGCCAGCGTCCCGGAGCGGACCCGGCCGCCGAGCAGCAGCACGGAGAAGCCCTCGGCCTCGGCGAGCGCGCCCGCGACCGGCAGGGACGCGGTGACCACGGTCAGTGGCCGGTCCCGCGGCAGCGCCTCCGCGATGAGCTGGGGGGTGAAGCCCTCGTCGACGAAGACGGTCTCGGCGTCCCCGAGCAGCTCCGCCGCGGCCGACGCGATCCGGCGCTTCTCGGGCACATGGCTGGTGGCGCGGAAGGCGAGGGTGGTCTCGAAGCCGGCGCTCTCCACGGGGTAGGCGCCGCCGTGGGTGCGGCGGACCAGGCCGTGGTCCTCCAGGGCGCGCAGATCCCGCCGTACGGTCTCCTTGGCCACGCCCAGTTCGTCGGCCAGCGCGGTGACGTCGACCGAGCCGGCCCGGCGCGCCGCGAGCACGATCTCGCGCTGGCGCTCCTCCGCCGTCCTCGCCGTCATTGGCGACACCTGCCTCTGGTCGAACCGGTCCTGCCCGTTCGGGCCCGGTGGAGCCCTTGGAGGATGTTCTACAGCGGCCGTGCGACACTCACCAGGTCTGTTGGCGGCCCGATACTGCCCGTATACGCCCGGTTGCCGCCGCGTGTGCCCGTCTCGGACCTGGGCCGTTGCCCCGCGTGGTGTGAGATCGGGCGGCTCGCGCGCCCGAATACGCCGGAAGGCGGGCCCGTTCGGTGCCCGCCTGCCGTTGATGGTGCTCCGAGGGGTGCCGCCGTCAGTACGGCCAGATCGGCGGGTCCGTCACGAAGTGGCCGCCCAGGTAGGCGTGCGCCTCGTTCTCCGGGTCCAGCTCGCCCTGGTCGGCGACCAGCTTCGCGGCGAACGGCTCGGAGTCGTCCTGCGGCTCGTAACCCAGCTCCCGCGCGGAGGTCAGGTCCCACCACAGCCGGGTGTTGGCGGAGGAGCCGTAGACGACCGTGTGGCCGACGTTCTCCGCGGTCAGGGCCGCGTGGAAGAGCCGGGCGCCGTCGGCGGGGCTCATCCACACCGAGAGCATCCGCACACTGGCCGGCTCGGGGAAGCAGGAGCCGATCCGGACCGAGACGGTCTCCAGGGCGAACTTGTCCCAGTAGAACTGCGCCAGGTCCTCGCCGAAGGACTTGGACAGGCCGTAGAGGGTGTCCGGGCGGCGCGGTGTGTCGATCGGGATCAGCGTCTCCTGCGCGTGCGGCGCGGGGCCGTGCGGGCGGGGTGTGTAGCCGACCGCGTGGTTCGAGGAGGCGAAGACGATCCGGGGGACGCCCTCCTCGCGGGCGGCCTCGTAGAGGTTGTAGGTGCCTTCGAGGTTGGCCCTGAGGATCTTGTCGAAGGAGGATTCCAGGGAGATCCCGGCGAGGTGGATGATCGCGTCGACACCCCGTACGGCCTCGCGCAGGGCGTCCTTGTCGGCGAGGTCGGCGGTGATCGCGTCCGGCTCGCCCTCCACGGGCCGCACGTCGAGCAGGCGCAGTGTGTAGCCGTGGGCGGGGAGCAGGCCCCGCATCAGGGTGCCGAGTCCGCCGGCTGCGCCGGTGAGCAGAACGGTGCGGGGAGCGGGCATCCTCGGGTCTCCTCGATTTCATCGAACGCATGCGTAGACAGCATTCACATTCATGGACACGCTAAAGATCTGTGGTGCTCTCCGTCAAGTGTCACGCGCGCTCGGCGAATCCGCTGGTGTGTTGGGGGTTGACGACCTTGACCGGCCCCGGTGGGTCGCTTTAGCGTGAACTTGTTCAGAACCATGGACGCAGATCATGAATATGGACTTGGGAGAGTGCCCGTGACGACAGCGCCCCTCGCCGCCCGCCTCAGTGCCCCCAGCGGGCCGCTGTTCTTCCCCGTCACGGCCTACGGCCCCGACGGCACGCTCGACCTCGACGTGTACCGCACCCATGTGCGGCGCGGCGTCGAGGCCGGGGCCGCCGCCGTCTTCGCCTGCTGCGGCACCGGTGAGTTCCACGCGCTCACCCCGGAGGAGTTCGAGACCTGTGTACGGGCGGCGGTGGAGGAGACGGCCGGACGGGTGCCGGTCGTGGCGGGCGCCGGCTACGGCACCGCCCTCGCCGTGCGCTACGCCCGGCTCGCCGCCGGCGCCGGCGCGGACGGGCTGCTCGCCAT
Source organism: Streptomyces sp. NPDC088387 (assembly GCF_044753385.1). NCBI lineage: Bacteria > Bacillati > Actinomycetota > Actinomycetes > Kitasatosporales > Streptomycetaceae > Streptomyces > Streptomyces sp. NPDC088387. Next base: position 26,426 of record NZ_JBIVNC010000001.1, on the reverse strand, counting down.
GCCGCCCTACCTCGTCGTCGCCGGGCAGGAGGGACTGCTGCGGCACTACCGGGAGATCGCCGCGGCCACCGACCTGCCCGTCGTCGTCTACCAGCGCGACAACGCCGTCTTCACCCCCGAGTCGGCCGTCGAACTGGCCCGCACCGACGGGATCATCGGCTTCAAGGACGGGCTCGGCGACCTGGACCTGATGCAGCGGATCGTCAGCGCCGTACGCCTGGAGGTCCCCGGCGAGTTCCTCTACTTCAACGGCCTGCCGACCGCCGAGCAGACCCAGCTCGCCTACCGCGGCATCGGCATCGACCTCTACTCGTCGGCCGTCTTCTGCTTCGCCCCCGAGATCGCGCTCGGCTTCTACCGCGCCCTCGAAACCGGCGACCTCGGTACCGCCCACCGCATCCTGGACGGCTTCTACAAGCCGTTCGTCGAACTGCGTGCCCAGGGCCGCGGCTACGCCGTCTCCCTGGTCAAGGCGGGCGTCCGGCTGCGCGGCCTGGACGTCGGCGAGGTGCGGCCGCCGTTGCACGAGCCGACCGAGGAGCACATCAAGCAGCTCGCCGAGATCATCGAGCGCGGCCACGCACTCCTTGAGGAGGGCGAGTGACGGCGTCCGCCTTCGTCTACCCCTGGGACGTCAACGGCGACCCCGGGGCCGCGCCGGCCATCGCCGGCCTCGGCGTACACCGGGCGACCCTCGCCTCCGCCTACCACTCCACCCGCGCGCTGACCCCCCGCCACCCGCGCCACCGCGTCGTCACCGCCGCCCACGCGGCCGTGCTCTACCCGCCGGGTGACCAGTGGGCGGGCCGCGAGCTGCGCCCGTACACCGCCGGCGACTGGGCCCCCGGCGACGCCTTCGGCGAGGCCGCGCAGGCCCTCACCGGCGCCGGTCTGGAGGTGTACACCTGGGTCGTCCTCGCGCACAACTCCCGCCTCGGCGCCGAACACCCGCACACCTCGGTCGTCAACGCCTACGGCGACCGCTACCCCTGGGCGCCCTGCATCGCCCAGCCCGCCACCCGCGCCTACCTCGTCGACCTCGCCGCCGAGGCCGCCGTACGGCCCGGCGCGCAGGGCACCGAACTGGAGTCCCTCGGCTGGTACGGCCTCGCCCATCTGCACGCCCACGACAAGATCGGCGGGGTCGGGCTCGGGGACGCGGGCCAGTACCTGATGTCCCTGTGCTTCTGCGCCGCCTGCCGCGCGGGCTACGGCGAGGAGGGCCTGGACGCCGACGAGCTGGCCGCCGCCGTGCGTGCCGGGCTGGAGCCGGTCTGGCGGGGCGCGCCCTCGGACGGGGCCTGGGCGGGTGTCGAGAAGCTGCTCGGCGGGGCCCCGGCGACCGCCACGCGCGCGTGGCGCGACCGCACCGCCCGCACCCTCCAGGAGGCGGCCGTCGCGGCCGTCCGCGCCGCCGCCCCGGCCGGCTTCCGGATCCTGCTGCACGCGGACCCGGTATCCTACCACTGCGGCGCCAACGTCGGCGTGGACCCCGCGCACATCCTCTCCGTCGCCGACGGTGTGGTCGTGCCCTGCACGGGCGGTGCGGGCCTGCTCACCCCGTTCGCGGAGCACGCGGGACCGGACACCGTCCTCGCCGCGAACTTCACGGTCGTCTCCGGCATGGGCGGCCACCCCGCCCACCTCGCCGAGGACGCGGCCCGCGCCCGGGACCTGGGCGCGACGGAACTGCGGCTCTACCACGCCGGACTGGCATCGGACGCAGACCTGACGGCGGTACGGGAGGCCCTGCGGGCGGGCTGAGGCGACGGCGGGGCGGAGGCACTGCGCGCCGGGGACTTGGCGACGCGTTGAGGCCGGTCGCTTGCGGGTGGGTGGGAGCGGTTTGCGCAGTTCCCCGCGCCCCCTAGAGGGGCAGCGTGCGTCCGCATGCCGGGTGCGGTCCGGTGAGGGCTGGTCGCGCAGTTCCCCGCGCCCCTGGGGGGTCCGCCGTGTGCCACTGCGGGCCCGGCGGATCGTCGGCTGTGGGTGTGGCGCTGCGGGTGGGCTGAGGGGGTGGCGGGCTGTTCGGGGCGTGGCGGGTCGGCCGGGGGTCGTGCGGGAGGCGTTGCGGGCCCGCTGAGACACCGGCGGCCGCGGGGCTGCTCGCGTCACGCCGGAACGCCGGCCGGGGGCGTGCCGCTTCGGCTCAGCCGGAGTGCCGTCGCCAGTAGGGCCGGGCCGAGGATCAGCAGCAGCGTGGCGTACGGCACGGACTCCACCAGGGCGGCGCCGGCGGCCAGGCCGAGGACGTTCGGGGCGAAGAGCAGGGTGCTCGCGGTCGCGGCCGTACGGCCGAGGAGCGCGTCCGGCACCGTGCGCTGCACCGCCGTGAGCGCGGCGATCAGCACACACGGCAGCCCCGCCCCGATCGCCGCGCTCGACACCAGCGCCACCACGTCGTACGGCACCGCCCGCAGCGCCACCGCCACGCCGGTCAGCGCGATGCCCGCCGCCGCGAACCGGACCTCGCCCAGCCGCCGCAGCCCCGCCCCCGACGCGAGACCCACCGCCACCGAACCGGCGCCCTGCACCGCCGCCAGCACCCCGGCGAACGCGGGAGCCCGGCCGAGCCCCTCGACGACGGCGTACACCAGCGCCCCGTTCACCCCCGCGCACAGCATCGTCGTACCGCCCGCCAGGACCAGCGGCCGCAGCCGCGGATGGGACCACACCCGGCGCGCGCCCTTTACCGTCCGCGGCCACCAGCCCGCCGCGGGCCGCTCCGGGCGCCCCTCGGGCACCCGCAGCCCCGCGCACAGGACCGCCGCGACGGCGAACGTCACCGCGTCCAGCACGGCCACCCCCGCCCCGCCGTACACCGCGTACAGGCCCGCTCCCGCGAGCGGCGCCGTGAGTTTCATGCCCTCCGTGGCGGTCATCCGCAGCCCGTTGAAGTCGCCGAGCAGCTCCGGCCGGACCACCCCGGCGACCAGGGCCGCCTCGGCCGCGTCATGGACGACACCGGCGGCGCCGTACGCGAACAGGACCGCGAGGACCAGCCACACCTCCGCCGCCGAGTCGACCGTGACTAGGACCGGCAGCAGGCCTGCCATCAGCAGGTTCACCCCGATCAGCAGGGGCCGGCGGCGGACCCGGTCGGCGAGTGTGCCGAGCAGCGGGCCCACGAGCGTCGGCGCCCACATCGCCAGCAGGCACAGCGCCGCGAGACCGTCCGAGCCGGTCAGCTCCTTCACCCACACCCCGGCCGCCAGCCACAGCGCCGACGTGCCGAAACCGGAGACCACCACCGCGGCGAGATACCGGCGCGCGTTGCCGTCCCGCAGGACGCGCGGCGCCGTCCAAGTCGTCGTCATGCCTGGTCATGCTGGTGCTAAGGCGGGGGCGCGGGGATCGGGCAGATGCCCTACGGCGGGTGGGAGGTGCGGGCCCCGAGGGCGCGCGGTCTGAGGTCCGCCCACGTGTGTGATCGGCGTATCCGCAGGACGATGGGAGAGCGGGCGGGGTCACCCAGGGAGGCTGTGCGATGGACTGGACCCTTGAGCTGATCGTCGTGCCGGTGACCGACGTGGACCGGGCCAAGCGGTTCTACGCCGAGCAGTGCGGTTTCCGCGCCGAGATCGACGCGGAGTTCAAAGGCGGGCGGTTCGTGCAGCTCACCCCGCCCGGCTCGCGGTGTTCCGTGGTGCTGGAGAGCGGGATGCCCGCGTCGCCGGGGCAGCCGGCCATGGCGCCGGGTTCCCTCCGGGGCCTCCAGCTGTGCGTCACGGACATCGAGGCGGCCCGCGCGTTCCTGATCGGCCGGGGTGTCGAGGCCGGGCCGGTCCGGCACGTCGGCGACTCCGGCTGGGCGGAGGGCCGCGGCGAGGACGTCTGGAACTCCTTCCTCTTCTTCAGCGACCCGGACGGGAACGGGTGGGTGGTGCAGGAGGCGCCCACGCCCCTCGCCGAGCGCTGAGGGCCAAGCGACGGGGGCTGGGCCCCGAGGGCTGGGCCCCGAGATCTGGGCGCTGGACGCTGGACGCTGGACGCCGGGCGCGACGCCTGCGATGAGTTCCGGCGCCCGCGCCGGTCCACCCTCCGGACGAGAAATCCCGTGCCGGAAACCAGGAGGACCAGCCATGCCCGAGCCCACCCTCGACCTCGGCCCGCAGACCCGGATCGTGGCCCGCCTGGTGGCCGGCGTCCGCGACGACCAGCTCGCCGACGTCACCCCCTGCCCCGGCAGCGCGGTGCGCAACATACTCGGCCATGTCGCCGGGCTGTCCCTGGCCTTCCGCGACGCCGGGCGCAAGGACCTGGGCGTCACCACCGACACCGACCCCGGCACCACCGAACCGGACATCGCGCCCGGCTGGCGCGAGGAACTGCCGGTGGTCCTCGACGAACTCGCCGAGGCCTGGCGCGATCCCGCCGCCTGGACCGGCATGACCCGCGCGGGCGGCCTCGACCTGCCGGGCCACATCGCCGGGACCGTCGCCGTCGACGAACTGGTCATCCACGCCTGGGACCTGGCCCGCGCCACCGGCCAGCCCTACGAGCCCGACCCGGCCGCCCTGCGCGCCGCGCACCTCTTCCTGCTCGCCGCCGCCGACGAACCCGACCGCGGCGAGGGGCTGTTCGGCCCGGTGGTGCCGGTACCGGAGGACGCGCCGCTGCTGGACCGCGCGGTGGGCCTGAGCGGCCGCGACCCGGCCTGGAAGCCCTAGGGGGCGGGCGTTTCGACGGTCCCGTGCGGTGCCCGGTTCGGGTCGTTACCCGGGGAAAACCTGAACGTGTCATGACAGCGGAAGAATTCAGCCGGCATCTGGTCATCGATCGTCCGGCACCCAGGAGTTCCCGCCATGTCCGATTCACAGAAGGTGGCCGACCGGCCAAGTCCCGTACCGACGCCGGGGAACGGAGTCGACCGGTTCTTCCGGATCTCCGAGCGGGGATCCACCTTCGGCCGTGAGATTCGCGGCGGCTTCGCCACCTTCTTCACCATGGCCTACATCCTCGTGCTGAACCCGATCATCCTGGGCAGCGCCGAGGACAAGTACGGTGCCCACCTCGACGCCGTCCAACTCAGCACCGCCACCGCCCTGGTCGCCGCCGTGATGACCGTCATCATGGGCGTCGGCGGCAATCTGCCGCTCGCGCTCGCCGCCGGACTCGGTCTCAACGCGGTCGTCGCCTTCCAGATCGCCCCGCTGATGAGCTGGGACGACGCGATGGGCCTGATCGTCCTCGAAGGACTGCTGATCTGCGTCCTCGTCGTCACCGGCCTGCGCGAGGCGGTGATGCACGCCATCCCGCAGCCGCTCAAGCAGGCGATCAGCGTGGGCATCGGCCTCTTCATCGCCTTCATCGGCTTTGTCGACGCGGGATTCGTCACCCGGATCCCGGACGCCGCCAACACCACCGTGCCCGTACAGCTCGGCGGTTCCGGATCCCTCGCCGGGTGGCCGGTCCTCGTCTTCTGCCTCGGCGTGCTGCTGACCGTCGCGCTGCTCGCCCGCAAGGTCAAGGGCGCGATCCTGATCAGCATCGTCGCCATGACGGTCGTGGCGCTCATCATCAACTCGGCCGCCGACGTGAAGAGCTGGGGTCTCACCACCCCCGAGTGGCCCGACAAGCTCGTCGACACCCCCGACTTCGGGCTGATCGGCGACTTCAGTCTGTTCGGCGCCTTCGACGAGCCGGGCGTCGGCATCATCACCGTCGTCCTGCTGATCTTCACGCTGATCCTGTCCGACTTCTTCGACACCATGGGCACCGTCGTCGGCATCAGCGCGGAGGCGGGCCTCCTCGACGAGGACGGCAAGGTCCCGAACCTCGGCCGCGTCCTGCTCATCGACGGCGCCGCGGCCGTCGCCGGCGGCGCCGCCTCGTCGTCCTCCGCCACGTCCTACATCGAGTCGGCGGCCGGAGTCGGCGAGGGCTCACGCACCGGGTTCTCCAACCTGGTCACCGGCGGTCTCTTCGCCCTCGCCCTGTTCCTCACGCCGCTGCTCACCATCGTCCCGCTCCAGGCCGCGGCCCCCGCCCTGGTCGCGGTGGGCTTCCTGATGATGACCCAGGTCAAGCACATCGACTGGGACCGGTACGAGGTCGCGATCCCGGCCTTCCTGACCATCGCCGTCATGCCGTTCACGTACTCCATCACCAACGGCATCGGTGCCGGCTTCCTCGCCTACGTCGTCATCAAGACGGTCCTCGGCAAGGCCCGCGAGATCCACTGGCTCCTGTGGGGCACGTCGGCCCTGTTCCTGGTCTACTTCGCGATCGACCCGGTCGAACAGCTCCTGGGCGTCCGCTAGAAACGGTCACAGAGAACCGCCGTCGACGTCACGCCGGTAAGGGGCGCGGGGAGCTGCGCGACCAGCCCCCGCGACCCGCACCCGAAGACGCTCAGTCCGCCAACGCCGCTTCCATCGTCGCCTTGGCCACCGGCGCCGCCAACCCGTTTCCGCTGACCTCGGACCGCGCGGCGTCCGACTGCTCGACGACCACGGCGACAGCCACCTCCTTGTCATTGGAGTCCGACTTCGCATAGGACGTGAACCACGCGTACGGCGTCTGGCTGTTGTTCTCACCGTGCTGCGCCGTACCGGTCTTGCCACCCACCGTCGCCCCGTCGATCTGCGCGTTCGTGCCGGTCCCGTCGTCGACGACGGTCTGCATCGCCGACTCCAGCTGCTCGGCGGTGGAGGAGCTGACGATCTCCTTGGACGACGGGTCGTCGTAGCTCTCCAACGTGTCGCCGTTGCTGTCGGTGATCTGCGAGACCATGTGCGGCGACACCAGCTTGCCGCCGTTAGCAATGGCCGCGGACACCATGGCCATCTGGAGCGGCGTGGCGGTGACGTCGAACTGGCCGATACCGCTCAGCGCGGTCTGCGGCGCGTCCATGTCCTTCGGGTAGACGCTCTCGTAGGCGCGCACCGGCACGTCCTGCTCGGCGTCGTTGAAGCCGAACTTCTCGGCCATCTCCCGCACCTTGTCCTGGCCCAGGTCGACGGCCATCTTGCCGAAGACGTTGTTGCAGGAGTACTGGAGGGCGACCCGGATCGAGGCGTTCTCACAGGGCGCCGAGGGGTTCTCGTTGGTCAGCTCGTCGCTGGACTGGGGCAGGGGGTACGGGTCCGGGCTGTCGGTCTTCTCGTCCACCGACGGATACAGCCCGTCCTCCAGCGCCGCCGCCGCGACGACCAGCTTGAACGTCGAACCGGGCGGCAGCGGCTGCCGCAGCGCGCGGTTCGTCATCGGCTTCTCCTCGGACTTGGTCAGTTCGTTCCAGACCTCGGAGTTGCCCGTGGTGATCTCGTCGGGGTTGTACGACGGCGTGGAGACGACCGCGAGGATCCGGCCGGTCGTCGGGTCGATGGCGACGGCGGCACCCCGCTTGTCGCCCAGCGCCTCGTACGCCGCCTTCTGCACGTCCGGGTCGATCGTCGTGACCACGTCACCGGGGCTGGCGCGCTTGTTCGTGATGGTGTCCATCACGTTCTTCAGCCGGTTGTCGGTGCCGTCCAGCAGGTCCTGGTAGATGCCCTCCAGCTGGGTGGCGCCGTAGACCTGAGAGCTGTAGCCGGTCACCGCGGCGTAGAGCGCGCCGTCCTCGTACGTCCGCTTGTACGCGAGGTCGCCGCTGGTGGTCTTCGCCGAGCCGGTGACCGCGTCACCGCCCACGATGATGTTGCCGAGCGGCTCGCTGTACAGCTCGATCGCGTTCCGCCGGTTGTCCTTGTCGTCCGCGAGGGCCTGTCCGTCGTAGAACTGCACCCAGGTCGCCCTCACCAGCAGAGCGAGCACGAGGAGCAGCGAGAACACGGAGGCTCGCCTGATCGTCTTGTTCATCCCACTCTCCAGGACGAGCGAAAGCGCGCGGAACGTTCCCTTCCCACCGTTTTCTCATCCAGCGCTCATGATCGCCACGGTCCCTCCGGGGTGTCCTTCAGAAACCCCGCCTCGTACGCCGCGATGACCGCCTGGACCCGGTCCCGGGCGCCCGTCTTCGCCAGGACCCCCGCGACATGCGACTTCACGGTGGCCGCGCCGACGGCCAGTTCCCCGGCGATCTCGGCGTTGGTGAGCCCGGCCGCCATGAGCCGCAGCACGTCCCGCTCACGTCCCGTGAGCCGTGTCACCCAGGCCGGCGGTGTGCCGCTCCCGCGCGCGTGCTCCAGCGCCAGCGCGCGTACCGCCGACGGGAACAGTAGGGTGTCGCTGCCCGCGACCAGCCGTACCGCCTGGACGAGGGAGTCGGCGTCCGCCCGCTTGAGCAGGAAACCGGCGGCGCCCGCGCGCAGCGCCTCGTAGACGTAGGAGTCGTTCTCGAAGGTGGTCACGACGACGATCCGCGGGGGCGGGTCCTGCCGGGCGAGGATCTGCTCGGTGGCCCGGATCCCGTCCGTCTCGGGCATGCGTACGTCCATGAGGACCACGTCCGGCTGCCGCTCCCGTACGACGGACACCGCCTCCGCGCCGGTCGCCGCCTCGCCGACCACCTCCAGATCGGGCTCGGCGGAGAGGATCGCGCGCAGGGCGGTGCGGACCATACGCTCGTCGTCGGCGAGGACGATCCGGATCATGCGGGTCCCTTCCCGGGGAGCATCGGTGCGATCTGCTCGTACGTCGTGGATGTGCGCGGCGGCAGGGGAAGCCGCACCCGCAGCCGCCATGTCCCGTCCACCGCCCCCGCCGACACCGTGCCGCCCAGCAGCCGGGCCCGGTCGCTGACGCCCCGCAGGCCGTGACCGCCGCCCGGGCGGGTGGGGGAGCCGCGGAGGGGATTGGTGACGGTGATGTCGAGCCGCTCCCCGGCCGCCGTGATCCCCAGCGTCACCGTCCCCCGCTCCGCCCCGTGCCGCAGCGCGTTGCTCAGCCCCTCCTGCACGATGCGGTACGCCTCGCGGGACACCACCGGCGGCAGGGCGCGCGGGTCGGCCGCGAGGTGTGACGTCAGCCGGGTGCCGCCCGCGCGCGTGCGGTGCAGCAGACCGTCCAGGTCGTCGGCGAGGGTGGGCGCCGGAGCCGTCCCGGCGGGTGGGTCGCCCTCGCGCAGCACACCGAGTACGGCGTCCAGTTCGCCGACCGTACGGCGGGTGGTGTCCTCGATCGCGGCGAGCGCCTCGCGGACGAACTCCGGGTCGCTGTCCAGGACCCGGCGGGCCGCGCTCGCCTGGAGGGTGACCGCGCTGAGGGCGTGGCCGACGGAGTCGTGCAGCTCGCGCGCGAGCCGGTTGCGTACGGCGAGGTCGGCGGCGCGTGCCTCGGCCGCCGCCAGCCGGTCCTCCGGGCCGGGACCGAGCAGCCGCGGCGCCCAGCGGGCGAGCAGCGCCCCGCAGCCGGCCGCGCAGGCCGCCAGCGCGACGAGCAGCAGCGCGCCGGCGACCGGCGCGAGCGCCAACGCCCAGGTCCCGTCGAACACCTCGGGCAGCCCCAGCCGGGAGTCGCGCAGTCCGGCGACGAGCGGCAGCACGATCAGGACGACCGCGAACGGCGGCACGGCCAGCGACATCCCGGCGACGATCCCGCCGAACCCGAGATGCAGCACGTACCACAGGGCCGTGCGGCCCCTCGCGGCCCGGGTCCTGGCGGGCGCCTGCGACAGCAGGTCCGCGTCGATGCCGCACAGGGCGCGGGCCATGCCGGACGCCAGTGGGCGGGTCACCGGGAACACCGAGGTGAGCGCGGCGAGCGGCAGCCCGGCGGCGAACGCGGAGAGCTGGAGACCGAACGAGCCGAAGCCCTCCTGGTTCTCGGTGAGCGGCCCGACGAACGCCTCGCCGACGAAGACGTACGGCATGGCGAGCGCGCCGCCGAGGATCAGATGGACCCAGCGCAGCCGGGCCCGCCGCCCCCACAGGAACCGGCCGGCGCGGGCGGCGGGCACGCGCGCGAGGGCGGACGTCATGAGTGCGCGGCGGGGGCAGGGGTCATGGGTGCACGCTGCCACGCGGGACGCGGTCGGCGCGTCCTGCGCGACGACGATCCGCATCCGCCGCGCGGGGGAGACCCGGTGGCGCCGGTCGTCCCTCCGAAGCGCGGTGACGTCGTCATCCCTCCGAAGCCCGGTGCCCTCGTCATCCCTCCAGCGTCAGCACGACCTCGTCGATCTCCTCGCCGCGCGCCTGCGCGAAACCCCGCTCGTGGGCCGTGATCCGGAACCCGCACTTCTCCAGGACCCGCACCGAACCGGCGTTGTCCGCCGCCGCGCGGGCGAACAGCGGCCGCTCCACCACCTCGGCGAGCAGCAGCCGCAGCGCGGCCGTCGCGATGCCCTTGCCCCAGTACGCGCGGTCGATCCAGTACGTCACCTCGCGCGCCGCGAGTTCGCCGTACACAGCGGCGCTCCCCACGACGTCGCCGTCCACCAGGACCGTGCGGTTCACGATGCCCTCGTCCGCGCGGATCCGCCGCCAGTGCGCGTCGAAGGCGTCCCGGTCGGTGGGGTCCTTCGCGGTGAAGGCGGCCATCCGCAGCGACTCGGGGTCATTGGTCTGCCGGAAGAACACGTGCAGGTCGCTGTCGTGCACCGGGCGCAGTGCCACGTCCATCGGTCAGAGCCTCCGGGTCGCGAGGGTGAGCCGGTCGCGCGCGTCGAACAGCGCGTCCTTCACCATCTGTTCGTGCGCCGGGGTCAGCCGGGCCACCGGAATCGAGCAGCTGATCGCGTCCCGCGCGGGAGTGCGGTACGGGATCGCCACGCCGAAGCAGCGCAGGCCCAGCGTGTTCTCCTCGCGGTCGACCGCGTACCCCTGGTCGCGGACCAGGTGCAGCTCCTCGATGAGCTTCTCCCGGTCGGTGATGGTGTGCTCGGTCAGCGCCGGCAGGGTCTCGGGCAGCATCTTGCGGACCTGCTCGTCGGAGTAGGTGCTCAGCAACGCCTTGCCCAGGGACGTGGAGTGCGCGGGCAGCCGGCGGCCGACGCGGGTGAAGGGCCGCAGGTAGTGCTGGGACTGCCGGGTCGCCAGATAGACCACGTTGGTGCCGTCCAGGCGCGCCAGGTGGATGGTCTCCGTCGTGTCGTCGGAGAGCCGGTCCAGCGTCGGCCGGGCCACCGCGACCACCTCGTCGCCGTCGATGTACGACGTGCCGACCAGCAGCGCGCGCACCCCGATGCCGTACCGCGTGCCCGTCGCGTCCGTCTCCACCCAGCCGAGCTCCACCAGGGTGCGCAGCAGCATGTAGAGGCTCGACTTGGGATAGCCGACGGCCTCCTGGACCGCCGCGAGGGAGTGCATGCCGGGGCGCCCGGCGAAGTACTCCAGCAATTCCACCGTCCGTACCGCGGACTTGACCTGTGCCCCGCCGCCCGTCTCGCCTGCCGACATCGCCCTTGACCCCTTCGTTCGACGGGAAATAGTCTCCGAGGACCGGTTCATCATCAGAGACAGCGTTCAGTATATCGAACGCCCTGGTGGATGGCGTACGTAACTGTGGCATTGCGATGCGGCTACACATCTGGAGGGACCCGCGGTGGCAGCAGCACCAGTCTGGAGTGTCGACCCCCGTACCGGGAAGCAGCGGGAGCAGGTTGCGGTCGAGGCGACCGCGCAGGAGGTGGACACGACCGTCCGCGCCGCGCACGCCGCCCGGGCCTCCCTCACCGACCGCACCGTCCGGGCGGCCTTCCTGCGCACCGCCGCCGACCGGCTCCAGGCCGCGAAGGACACGCTGGTCGAGGCCGCCGACGCGGAGACCGCGCTGGGCCCGGTCCGGCTGACCGGCGAACTCACCCGCACCTCCTTCCAGTTGCGGGCCTTCGCCGACATCGTCGACGAGGGCGCCTTCCTCGACGTCGTCATCAACCACCCCGACGCCACCGCGACCCCGCCCATCCCCGACCTGCGCCGGTACAAGGTCCCGCTGGGTGTCGTCGCCGTCTACTCGGCGTCCAACTTCCCCTTCGCCTTCTCCGTCGCCGGCGGCGACACCGCCAGCGCCCTCGCCGCCGGCTGCCCCGTCGTCGTCAAGGCCCACCCCGACCACCCGGCCCTGTCCGAACTGGTCGCCAAGGTGCTGCGTACGGCCGCCGCCCAGCACGGCATCCCCGAGGGCGTCGTCGGCCTGGTGCACGGCTTCGAGGCCGGCCTCGAACTCATCAGGCACCCGCTGGTCGCGGCGGCCGGCTTCACCGGTTCCGTACGGGGTGGCCGCGCGCTCTTCGACGCGGCGGCGGCCCGTCCGGTCCCGATCCCCTTCCACGGCGAACTGGGTTCGCTCAACCCCGTCGTCATCACCGAGGCCGCCGCCGCCGAGCGCGCGGAGGAGATCGGCAACGGGCTCGCGGGCTCCATGACCCTGGGCGTCGGGCAGTTCTGCGTGAAGCCGGGCCTGGTGCTCGCCCCGCAGGGCGCGGCCGGCGACCAGCTCGTCAAGACCCTCACGGACGCCGTCAGCAACGTCGACGCCGGGGTGCTCCTCGACCACCGGATGCGGGACAACTTCGTCGCCGGGGTCGCCGAGCGGGCCCAGCTGCCCGACGTCGAGTCGCCGGTGACGCCGGGCTCGGGCGGCGAGCACACCGTCGGCGCGGGGTTCCTCACGGTGCCGGCGGTCCGGCTGGCGTCCTCGGGCGAGCACGATCTGCTTCTTGAGGAGTGCTTCGGGCCCGTCACCGTCGTGGCGCGCTATGCGGACGACGCCGAGGTGACGGCCGTGCTTTCGCGGCTGCCGGGGAATCTCACGGCGACGGTCCAGCTGTCCGCCGGGGAGGCTGCCGGGGAGGGTGTGGGGGCGTCCATTCTTGCCGAGTTGACGCCACTGGCCGGGCGTGTGCTCGTGAACGGGTGGCCCACGGGGGTCGCCGTGGCGGCGGCTCAGCATCACGGAGGGCCGTATCCGGCTACCACGTCGACGTCCACGTCGGTGGGGGGGACCGCGATCGAGCGGTGGTTGCGGCCTGTGGCTTATCAGGGGGCGCCTGAGGCGCTGCTTCCTGTGGAGCTTCGGGACGAGAACGCGCTGGGGCTGCCTCGGCGGTTCAACGGGGTGTTGCAGAGGTAGGCGTTCTCGGGGTGGTGGGGAGCCGCGGGTTCGTTGTGGCTTGTCGCGCAGTTCCCCGCGCCCCTCAGCGGTATCCCGGTTGACCGGCGACTGGATGTGCCCTGGGAGAATCCTCCCCATGGATCTCGAACTTCCCCTGCTGCCGTTTCCGCTGCGCACCTATGGGCCCGATGGGCACTGGTTGTTTGACGACGGGGTGCTTTCCGGGTGGGCCGGGGCTCGGCAGGATCGGTTTGTCTCGCCCACGGGGGAGGGGCTGGAGCCGGCCGCTGACGCGCCCCGGCTGCTGGGGGCGCCCGTCGGGGACTTCCAGCTGATCGCGCGGGTCACCGTCGGCTTCGCGGCCACCTTCGACGCCGGGGTGCTGTACGTGCATGTCGGTGAGCGGGCCTGGGCGAAGCTGTGCCTGGAGTACTCGCCGGACGTGCCCACCGTGTGCACGGTCGTCACCCGGGGCCACTCCGACGACGCCAACTCCTTCACGGTGGAGGGGAGTTCGGTGTGGCTCCGGGTGAGCCGGACCGGGCGGTCCTTCGCCTTCCACGCGTCCCGCGACGGCAAGCGCTGGACCTTCGTGCGGCTGTTCACGCTGGGCGACACCGAGGAGACCGGGGCCGCGCTGGTCGGCTTCATGACGCAGTCGCCGATGGGCGAGGGCTGTGTGGTGACGTTCGACCACATCGAGTTCAGGCCGAGCTGGCCGAGCGACCTGCGAGACGGCAGCTGAGCAGGAAGGTCACCGCGAGCAGGGCCGCGCTGATCAGCAGACAGACCCGCATGCCCGCCACGAAGTCGTCGGCGACCAGGGAGCCGAACAGGGCGATGCCCAGGCCACCGGCCACCTGGCGGGCGGAGTTGAGCACACCCGCCGCGAGCCCGGCCCGTTCGGCGGGTACGGCGTCCATCATCGCGGCGGTCAGCGGCGGCACCGTCAGCGCGCAGCCCAGCGCCATCGGCACCAGCAGTGCCGCCACCACCCCGGTCGGGGTGTCCGCGTCCAGGGTCAGCAGGAGGAGCAGCCCCAGCACCGCCACCGCCTGCCCGACCAGCATCGGCAGCCGGGGGCCGTACCGTCCGGCGAGCTTGCCCGCCACCACGTTCGTCACCGCGATCAGACCGGTCATGGGCAGGAACATCAGGCCCGCCACCAGCGCGGAGCGGCCCTGGACCTGCTGGAAGAAGAGCGAGAAGACGAACACCAGGCTGTAGAAGGCGACACTGACCGCCGCCCCCGACGCGACGGCCGCCGTCACCGTCCGGTCGCGGAACAGGCCCAGCGGCACCACCGGATGGGCCCCGCGCGACTCGATCCGCACAAACGCGGCCACGGCGACGACCGCCACCGCGAGCGCCGCCCAGCCGGCCGTGCCGCCCTCGATCACCGCGAACGTCAAGGCCACCAGCGCCACCACCGCGCTCACCTGGCCGGGCACGTCCAGCGGTGCGGGCCGGGGCAGCGAGCGCGGCGCCCGCAGCAGCAGGACCAGGGTCAGCGCGCCCACCGGCAGGTTGACGAAGAAGATGCCGCGCCAGTCCCAGGCCGTGGCCAGCACCCCGCCCACCACCGGACCGAGGGCCACCGCCACCGAACCCCCCGCCGCCCACACCGCCACCGCGCGGGTGCGCCGGACCGGGTCGGGGTACGCCTGCCGCACCAGCGCCAGCGAGGCGGGCAGCACCACGGCCGCCGCCACACCCTGCACGACCCGCGCGCCGATCAGCGTCGGCAGGGTCGGCGCGAGTCCGCACACGGCCGAGGCGACCGTGAACACGGTGATGCCGATCGCGTACGCCCGCCCCGCTCCGGCCCGGTCGGAGAAGGCGCCGGTGGAGAGCATCAGCGCGGCGAAGGCCAGCGTGTAGGCGTCCACCACCCACTGCTGTCCCGCCATGCCCCCGCCGAGATCGGCGCCGATCGCGGGCAGCGCCACGTTGACGACGGAGGCGTCGAGGCAGATCAGGAAGAAGCCGAGGAGGCCCGCGGTGAGGGTGAGGGCGGCGGAGGACTTCCGCGGCCGAGGTGTCAACTCGCCCTGTGTCAGGGCTGGTTGATGATTCCTGAGCTTCTCGTTCGTCGGCATGGACCCATCCTGTGCGGCACGGCGTGCGTACAGTAGTGGCCGGAATGCCATGCACCCGGAGGTTCTGGCCATGCCTGACGTGTCGATGCCCGGCGCTTTTGTCCCGTACCGGATCGCTGTCGTCGCGCCCTCGCCGGTGTCGATGTTCAACCTCGCCATCCCTGAGCTGATGTTCGGGAAGGTCGAGGTGGACGGGCGGCCCGGGTACGAGGTGGTGATCTGCGCCGCCGAGCCGGGTGCGCTGCCCACCACCGGCGGGCTCGACCTGCACGTGGCGCACGGCCTGGACGCCGTGGACGACGCGGACACGGTGTTGGTCGCGGGGACGGGGGAGCCGTTCGAACCCGACCCGCGGATCGTCGCCGCGGTCCGTTCGGCCGCCGCCGCGGGCAAGCGGATCGCGTCCCTGTGCACGGGGGCGTTCCAACTGGCCGAGGCGGGACTGCTGGACGGGCGCAGGGCGACGACGTACTGGAAGTACGCCGGCGAGATGCGCCGCCGGTACCCCGACGTCGACCTGCGCGGCGACGTGCTCTACGTCCAGGACGGGCCGTACGTCACCGCGTCCGGCTACGCCGCCGGCATCGATCTGTGCCTGCACATCATCCGCACCGACCACGGGGCCGCCGTCGCCAACGAGGTCGCCCGCGGCACCCTGGTCGCGCCGGTCAGGCCCGGCGGCCAGACCCAGTTCACGCACACCCCGCTGCCGCCCGAGCGCGGTACCGGCTGCGCCGACACCCGGGGCTGGGCCATGCGCAACCTCGACCAGCCGCTCACCCTCACCGACCTGGCCCGGCACGCGGGCGTCAGCGTCCGCACGCTCACCCGCAGGTTCCACGCGGAGAGCGGGGTCAGTCCCCTTCAGTGGCTGCTGCACCAGCGCGTCGAGCGGGCCAGGGAACTGCTGGAGAGCACCACCCTGCCCATGGACCAGGTGGCCCGCGCCAGCGGACTGGGCACGGCCGACTCGCTGCGCGGGCACATCGTGCGCCGCACCGGTCTCACGCCGAGCGCCTACCGCGCCCAGTTCAGCCGGCTCGACTCCGCGGGAATGAACGCGGTCGTTTGAACGTTCACACACTCCGGCGGAGGGTGTGCCTTCGCGGCCGCAGCGGTACGACCTGGAGAGAGAATGCGCGTCGAGATCTGGAGCGACATTGCCTGCCCGTGGTGCTACGTGGGCAAGGCCCGCTTCGAGAAGGCGCTCGCGGCGTTTCCGCACGCCGACCGGGTCGAGGTGGTGCACCGGTCCTTCGAGCTGGACCCGGGGCGCGCCAAGGGCGACGTACAGCCCGTCATCACCATGCTGACCAAGAAGTACGGCATGAGCCGGGAGCAGGCCGAGGCCGGCGAGGACAACCTGGCCGCGCAGGCCGCCGCGGAGGGGCTCGCGTACCGGACCCGTGGCCGGGACCACGGCAGCACCTTCGACATGCACCGGCTGCTGCACCACGCGAAGGAGTTCGGGCGTCAGGGGGAGCTGATCCAGGCGCTGTACGAGGCGAACTTCGCCGAGGAGCGGTCCGTCTTCGACGACTCGGAGCGGCTTGTGGAGATCGCGGTGTCGGCGGGGCTCGACGCCGATTGCGTCCGCAAGGTGCTGGCGGATCCCACGGTCCATGCGGACGACGTCCGTGCGGACGAGCGGGAGGCGGCGGAACTCGGTGCGAACGGGGTGCCGTTCTTCGTCCTGGACCGCAAGTACGGAGTCTCCGGGGCCCAGCCCACAGAGACCTTCACCCAGGCCCTCACCCAGGCCTGGACCACCCACGCCCCCCTGAAGCTGCTGCAAACAGACACAGACACCTGCGGCCCAGCAGGCTGCGCAGCCCCCTGACGGGGTCGAGAGAAAAGGTGCGGCGCCACCGTGGCTTGTCGCGCAGTTCCCCGCGCCCCTAGGTGGGTGCCCTGAACGGCGTCCGCAACACAACCCCACTCAAACCAACCCCCTCAGGGGCGCGGGGAACAGCGCGAGCAACCACAACGGCGCCACACCCGAAACGCAACCCCTCAGGGGCGCGGGGAACTGCGCGAATGGCCACGACGGTGCCGCGGACGAAATCCGACCCCTTCAGGGGCGCGGGGAACTGCGCGACAAGCCACGACGGCGCCGCAGCCGGGAGGCATCCATAAGCACCGCTTAGGGCTACCCGGCAGAATTTCGTAATGGACTTCGACATCCACGCACCGCACAGTGGATCCATGGAGACCTTCGAGACCCTCGCCCGCACCGAGTTCGCCCCGAAGCACACCTACCTCAACACCGCCAGCAACGGCCTCCTCCCCACCCGCACCCTCACCGCCCTCGACAGGGCGGCCCGCATGCGCGCGGAAGGCATCCCGCTGGGCCCCCTCTACGACGACGTCGAAGCCGTACGCGCCGCCATCGCCAGGCTGACCGGCACCCCCGTGGAGCGCGTCGCGTCCGGCGCCTCCGTCGCGGAGTTCGGCGCCCTGATCGCCGCGTCACTGCCCCCCGGCGCCGAGGTCCTCACCGCGGAGGCGGACTTCGCGTCCCTCGTGAACCCCTTCCACGTCCGCGGCGACCTCAAGGTCCGTGCCGTCCCGCTGGAGCGCCTCGCCGAGTCCGTCCGCCCGGAGACCGACCTCGTCGCGGTCAGCGTCGTCCAGTCCGCCGACGGCCGTATCGCCGACCTGCCCGCCGTACGCGAGGCGTCCCGCGCGCACGACGCCCGTGTCTACGTCGACGCCTCCCAGTCGACCGGCTGGCTGCCGCTGGACCCCGGCACCTACGACTTCCTCGCCACGGTCACCTTCAAGTGGCTCATGGGCCCGCACGGCGCCGCGTTCTTCGTCGTCCCGGAGGACCTCGGCGGACTCCCGCCGCTGCTGGCCGGCTGGGTCGCCGGCGAGGTCCCCTGGGACAGCTGCTACGGCCCGGTCGAGGAACTGGCCCACTCCGCGCGGCGCTACGACATCAGCCCCGCCCTCTTCGCCCACACCGGACTGCGCGCCTCCCTCGAACTCGTCGAGGAACTCGGCGTCCCCGCCGTCCACGCCCACAACACCGCCCTGGCCGACCGCTTCCGCGCGGGCCTGCACTCCCTCGGCCACGAGCCCGTCCCGGCCCCCGGCTCGGCGATCGTCTCCGTCCCCGGCCTCGGCGGCCACCAGCCGGGGCTCAGCGCCGCGGGCATCGAGGTCTCCGACCGCGCGGGCAACCTCCGTGCCGCCTTCCACCTCTACAACACCCCGGCCGACGTCGACCGCCTCCTCGACGCCCTCTCCGCCTGAACACCCGCCCGAACCGCGCTCCCGGCACCGCAGGGCCTTGGCCGAGTCTTTGGCCGACCCACCGGATCCGACGCTCGAAAGAGGCGCATGATGGGCCGGAGGGAAGCGCACGGAAGGGAGACCGGCCGGTGACCGACGAGCACGAGAACACACCGGACCTGCCGGCCGCCCGGGCCGCCGCCGGCGATCCACCCACCGGTGCTCTCGGCGCCCCCGCGTCCGCCGTCGCCCCGCACGCCGCCCCCTACGCCGGCGCCGTCGCCGCCCTGAAGGCGCTGCTCCCGGAGATCGAGGGGCGCTGGACCACCCCGGTCGTGCACGACTGGGACGTCCACGCCACGTTCGCCCATCTGCTCGCCGCCGACGAGGCACTCGCCGTACGCCTCGGCATCGCGCCGCGGGTGCCGGGCGGCGCGGGGGAGCAGGGCCCGCACTGGCGGGACGACTGGCACCGGCGGACCAACGAGGTGATCGCCCACGAGCGGGACCGTACCCCCGCCGAGACCGTCGCCGACTGGTCCGCGCAGGCCGCCGCGCTGCTCGCCACCCCCGAGTCCCGCGACCGCGAACTGGCCGCACGGGCCACGGAGTTGATGGGACTGCGGCTGCCCGTCGCCGAACACTTCCTGGTGCGCGCCTTCGAGCTGTGGATCCACACCGGCGACATCGGTCGCGCGCTGGGCCTGACCGTGCCACCGCCCCCGGAGGACCAGTTGTGGCGGATCGTGCGGCTGGGTGTACGCATCCTCGGCGCCGCGCTCGGACCGACCGCGCCGCCGGTGCTGTTCGTGGTGACCGGTGGCGACGAGTGGGTGCTGGGCTCGGCCGACGATCCCGTACGGGCCGAACTCACCCTGGAACCGGTCGACTTCTGCCTGCTGGTCGGCGGCCGTCACCGCCCCGACGACATGCCGTACGGCGCCGACGGGGACGCCGACACCGTACGGAACGTGCTGGAGCGGGCGGCGTCACTGTCCTGGCTGTGACACCACCCGCTCAAACACCCGACGGCGGACTCACCGCACCGGGGTGAAGTCCCGCGCGCCGATGAACTCCGGTCGTCGCACGGGGGCCGCGAACGGCTCCACCGCCTCGTTCTCCACGCTGTTGAACACGATGAAGACGTTGCTGCGCGGGAACGGCGTGATGTTGTCGCCGGAGCCGTGCATGCAGTTGCAGTCGAACCAGGTCGCCGAGCCGGCCTTGCCGGTGAACAGCCGGATGCCGTACTCCCCGGCCATCTTGGTCAGCGCCTCGTCCGAGGGCGTGCCCGCGTCCTGCATCTGGAGCGACTTCTTGTAGTTGTCCGCGGGCGTCTCACCCGCACAGCCCAGGAACGTGTGGTGCGAGCCCGGCATGATCATGAGCCCGCCGTTGGTCGCGAAGTTCTCGGTCAGCGCGATCGACACCGACACGGTCCGCATGTTCGGCAGGCCGTCCTCGGCGTGCCAGGTCTCGAAGTCGGAGTGCCAGTAGAAGCCGCTCGCGCCGAAGCCGGGCTTGACGTTGATCCGGGACTGGTGGACGTACACGTCCGAGCCCAGGATCTGCCGGGCCCGGCCGACGACCCGCTCGTCACGGACCAGGTTCGCGAAGACCTGGCTGAGCCGGTGCACCTCGAAGACCGAGCGGATCTCCTGCGACTTCGGCTCGACGATGGAGCGCTCGTCGGCCCGGGTCGCCGGGTCCGCGATGATCCGGTCCAGCTCCTGCCGGTAGACGGCCACCTCGTCCTCGGTGATCAGCTCCTCCACCGGGAGGAAGCCGTCCCGCTCGTAGCCCTGGAGCTCGGCGGGCGTGATCGGGCCCCGGGTCTCGGGGGAGCCCCAGAAGACCGGGTCCTGGCGCGGGACGGCCACCTCGGTGGCGCCGCGGCTGGGGTACAGGTCGGTGATCGTGGTCATGGCGGTCACACCTCCTCGGGTTCGGGATCGGGTTCGGGATCGGGTTCGGTGAGCAGCGGATACACGCCGTTCTCGTCGTGGTCCTCCCGGCCGGTCACCGGCGGGTTGAACACGCAGATGCAGCGGAAGTCCTCCTTGACCCTGAGCGAGTGCCGCTCGTGGCCGTCGAGGAGGTACATGGTCCCGGGCGTGATCGTGTGGGTCAGCCCGGACTCGTGGTCGGTGAGCTCCGCCTCGCCCTCGACGCAGACCACGGCCTCGATGTGGTTGGCGTACCACATCGACGTCTCGGTGCCGGCGTAGAGGATCGTCTCGTGCAGCGAGAAGCCGACCCGCTCCTTGGCGAGCACGATCCGCTTGCTCTCCCAGGTGCCGGACGCGGCCTTCACATGACGGTCGGTGCCCTCGATCTCCTTGAACGATCGGACGATCACGGTGGTGCGATGCCTCCTTGGTCGGAATGGACGGTGCCGGTCGGAATGGACGGTGCGGGTCTGAATGGACGGTGCCCGTCGGAATGGACGGTGCCGGGCGGGAGGGACGGTCAGACGGTCTCGCGGACAGCGCGCGCGAGCGTCTTGAGGCCCTCGTCCAGCTCTTCGGGGGTGATGGTCAGGGCGGGCAGCAGCTTGACGACCTCGCTCTCGGGCCCGGACGTCTCGATCAGCAGCCCGAGTTCGAAGGCGCGCGCCGCGATCCGGCCGGCCCGCTCCTTCTCGTGGAACTCCAGGCCCCAGACCAGGCCGCGCCCGCGGTACTCCTTGACGTCGGCGAGGTTCTCCTCGGTGATGGAGATCAGCTCGCGCTCGATCTGCTCGCCGCGCTCACGGGTCTGCTTCTCCATCGCGGACCCGTCGGTCCAGTACGTCTCCAGCGCGGCCGTGGCCGTGACGAACGCCGGGTTGTTGCCGCGGAAGGTGCCGTTGTGCTCGCCCGGCTCCCAGATGTCCAGCTCGGGCTTGAACAGGCACAGCGACATCGGCAGCCCGTAGCCGCTGATGGACTTGGACACGGTGACGATGTCCGGGGTGATCCCGGCCTCCTCGAACGAGAAGAACGCGCCGGTGCGCCCGCAGCCCATCTGGATGTCGTCGACGATCAGCAGCATGTCCTGGCGCTCGCACAGCTCGGCCAGCGCCCGCAGCCACTCCGGGCGGGCCGCGTTGATGCCGCCCTCGCCCTGCACGGTCTCGACGATCACGGCGGCGGGCTTGTTCAGCCCGGAGCCCTGGTCCTCCAGCAGTCGCTCGAACCAGAGGAAGTCGGGGATCTGGCCCTCGAAGTAGTTGTCGAACGGCATCGGCGTGCCGTGCACCAGCGGGATACCGGCACCGGCCCGTTTGAACGCGTTGCCGGTCACGGCGAGCGAACCGAGCGACATCCCGTGGAAGGCGTTGGTGAACGACACGATCGCCTCGCGCCCCTTCACCTTCCGCGCCAGCTTCAGCGCGGACTCCACGGCGTTGGTGCCCGTCGGGCCCGGGAACATCACCTTGTACGGCAGATCCCGTGGCCGCAGCACCAGATCCTGGAACGTCTGGAGGAAACTTCGTTTGGCCGTCGTCGACATGTCCAGACCGTGCGTGACCCCGTCCCGCATCAGGTAGTCGATCAACGCCCGTTTCAGTACGGGGTTGTTGTGGCCGTAGTTGAGTGAGCCCGCGCCGGCGAAGAAGTCCAGGTACCGGTGGCCGTCCTCGTCGTACATCAGGCTGCCCTGCGCACGGTCGAACACGGTGGGCCAGCCGCGGCAGTAGCTGCGCACCTCGGACTCCAGGGTCTCGAAGACGCTCAGGTCGGGCTGGGTGATGGTCACGATGGATCGCTCCTCAATGCGAAGGGACGGTCAACGGGCCGATGCGGTACAGGACTTCGGAGTCGTGCGGGCCGTCCGGGAACAGGCCCGTGCCGAACAGCACCTCGCGCTCCACCCGGGCGCCGTGGCGTTCGGCGAACGAGGCGAACAGCCGCTCGGAGGCGGTGTTGCCCGGCGTGATCGTGGTCTCGACGTCGGTCAGCGGCAGCTCGGCGCCGATCCGGGCGGTCAGCCCGTCCAGCAGCCGGGCGGCCACTCCGTGCCCCCGGTAGGCGGCGTCCACGGCCACCTGCCACACCAGCAGCGTGCCGGGGCGGTCGGGCCGCAGGTATCCGGTGACGAAACCGACGGGTGTGCCGTCGTCCGCTCGCGCCACCGCCGAGGTGGCCGCGAAGTCCCGGCACCACAGGAGATAGGCGTACGAGGAGTTCAGGTCGAGATTTCCGGATTCCTTTGCGAGTCGCCATAGCGCGGCCCCGTCCGCCACCGACGGGCGGTCGATCAGCAGGTCTGCTTGTGCGGCAGTCATGCGAAATGAATTTACCCAGGGAAATTCGAAATTGCATGTCCGGAGGGGGTTGGGTCGCGCGGCCCGATGTGTTATCACGCGGGCGCGGGGTCACGTTATATCGCCTGGTTTGACCAGGTCAAAAGGTGACAGATGGGGCTGCCTGTGGACCGCGTCACAATCAAGTAACCTGACTGACGCGCGCCCGAATTAGGCCGCTTGGTGTTCGCGAAACTTTAGTGTTTAGGGTGAAGGAAAGCGGGCAGAAGAATACGGGAAGCTGTTCTCTTTGAATTCCGTTAAATCTCGGGGAAAGTAACCCAATAAATCCGGCCGGCCGCCCCTGAGGGTGACCGGCCGGATTGTGTTTTTCGGTTGTCAGGAGATGCGCTTGATCCCCTGCCAGCCACCGCCGCCGACCACCGTCGGCGGCCCGGCGAGGCCGGTCCGCCGGCCCGGGACGAACTCCAGGCCCGCCGTGGTGTTCGCCGTCGTGGTCCACAGGTCCGGGACGCCGTCGCCGTCGCTGTCGCCGGAGGCGGTGAACTGCGGCCGGGCGGTCGTGGTCCAGCCGGTCGCGTACGCCGTGCGGTTGGCCGGTGCTCCCAGGGAGGCTGGGTCGGTGCCGCCGTCGGAGACACCGTCGCCGTCGGCGTCACCCGGGCTCTTGCCGTGGTAGATCCACAGATCGCCGGTGGAGGTGTTGCGGGCGATCAGATCGGCGAACCCGTCACCGTCCACGTCACCGGGGGAGGCGAACTGCATGGTGCCCCAGCCTGCGCCGCCGATCAGATAGCCGGAGCCGGCCATGCCGTTGGCGTAGCTTGGCAGGAACCACAGCTGGTCGCCGACGACGGCGATGAAGTCCGGGTTGTTCGACTCGCCGTCCGGGGTGATGTCACCGACCGAGACGATCTGTTTGATCGTCTTCGGGTCGAAGGCCACGTCGGTCTCCGGGTCGGGGAAGAAGTACACCTCTTCCTTGGTGTCGTCGGTGAACTCGCCCTGTCCGTTGTTCGGGTAGAGCCAGAGCTTGTCGTCCGAGCGACGGGCCACCAGATCCTCGTAGAAGTCGCCGGTCCAGTCGCCGCGATGGGTGAGCAAGGCGCCGCTCCAGCCGCCTCCGGACGACAGCGGAATCATGGTGGCGACCCGGCCGCCGCCGGTTCCTCCGTACAGTCTCAGGTTGTCACTGCCGTCGACGGCGAAGAAGTCCGGATTGCCGTCGCCGTTGACGTCACCCGGCTTGTCGGGGATGCCGGGGCTCTTGACGTAGAACCGGTAGGGATAGATGGGGCCGGGGTTACCCGCGCCGTCGACCAGACGCACGTACAGGGTGTGCGGTCCTGGTGTGAGCGGGGTGACGTCCCCTGTCGCAGGTCCGCCCTTGCTCTCCGGCTTGGCCGGCCTGGTCGGCGGGGTGCGGTCGAGGTCGTAGAGGTAGTTGGCCGTGTCCCCCACTCCGTTGGCGCCGAAGTCGAAGAAGCCCTGGGTCCGGGCCAGGGCACCCTCGACGGGCTCCATGTCGGCGGTGGTCTCGGGGTAGAGATTGCCCTGGGACGTGACTGTCGGCATCACGGTCGGCGCCTTCGGGTCGAACCCGAAGCGGCAGCCCGCTGCGCCCTGGGTGGGTGTCCAGTCGGAGGCGAAGTTGGCGTCGGCGGAGTCCTCGGCCTGTGCCTTCCAGGAGAACTGTCCGCCACTGGCGGTCAGGTGTTTTTCCAGCAGCGCTTTCGGCACCTTGGTGCGTGCCTGGGCGCCCTTGGAGTCGCTCGCCTTGACGGTGACCTTCACCCGTTGGTCGAAGATGATGCCGGGTGCGGTGTCGTGCTTGCCGGTGGCCCAGAGGTGGAACTGGACGTTGACGCTGCCGCCGTCGGGGTCCCATACCTGTGAGGTGAGGGTCACGTCGGTGTTGCCGAGGGTGACGTAGGTGGAGCCGTTGCCGCATTCGTTGGCGCCGACCTTGGTGCTGGGGATGGTGTCCAGTGCCCAGGGGGCCTTGGGCGGGCGGTTGTACTCGACGATGAGTTTGGCGTCCGGCTTGAACTTCTTCCAGCTGAACTCGTCTTTGTTGTCCTCGGCGCTCTGCGGGGCGCGCAGTCCGAAGGTGACGTTCGCCCACTTGTTGGCGGCGGCCTTGACGGCGGCGTCCTTGGCGGTGAAGTCGACGGGGGCGTTGGGGCAGCCCCAGGTCTCGTTGCCGTGGGCGTAGTTGCGGCTGTCCTGGCGTGCGGTCCAGGGGGGTTGTGCGCTCCAGGTTGTCTTGGAGGTGATGGGGCCGGTCAGCCACAGTTCGACCGGTTTGGGGGTGCAGGACCAGGAGTGGGTCTCGGTGATCTGGAACTGTGCGTCGATCACCTTGACGCCGGCCAGGAACTTGGAGCCGACGCGGAAGAAGGAGCGGGCGGTGCCGCCGGTGGAGGACTCGTAGCCGACGCGGGCCTCGCTGGTCGTGCCGCCGTCCCAGCCCGTGCCGTTCCAGTAACTGTCCTTGGGGTGCGGCTTGTACGCGATCGTCCAGGCCTCGCGGGTACCGGTCATCCGCGGGTCGATATAGACCGGGAACTCGGTGTCGGGTGCGTCCAGCAGCTTCTGATCGGGCGTCAGGACGATCGACTCGCCGGTCACTTCGACGCCGACCTTGCTGCTCTTGGTGCCGGGGGTGAGCGGGGAGGGGTCGGCGGGGGCAGCCGTGGCCGCCTTCTGCGAGGTCTTCAGTGACGGGCCCGTGCTGGTCGACTCGTCCTGCTCCGTGCCCGAGGAGTCCCACATCCGGGCCGTGGAGGAGGCGAACACCGTCTGGCCGGCGGCGTTGGTGGCGCGCAGGGTGCTGGTTTCGGCGTCCTTGTGCACGTCGAGGTTCTGGGTGCGCAGGCCGAAGCCGATCTCCGCGAGTTCGGGCCGGTCGGCGGCCTCGGGGGTCTTCACGATGAGCGCCTGGCTGAACCCGTCCAGACTGGCCTGCACTGCCAGGTCGATGCCAGGGAAGACCTCGCGGTAGGTGGCGGTGGAGCCGTCAAGTACCGGCTTGGGCAGGGGAGTCGGCCAGGTGAGGGCGAGTTCGCCGCCCTGGTCTGTGAGTGTCACCAATGGGGCGTCGCCGCCGGCGGAGAAGGTGACACGGCCGGGGGCGGCCTTGGGCTGGATGCGGCCCGCCGCCTCGGCGAGCGTGGTGTCCACGTCGGCCCAACGGCCCTCGCGCTTCACGCGTACGGGCAGGGTGTGTTGTGTCGTGCGCAGGTTGCCGTTGGGCAGGGCGTGCGTCTCGCTGGTCTCGGAACGGGCCGAGACCACCTCGACGGGTTCCCCACTCTCGGCGGCCTTCTGGAGCGCGTGCTCTTCGGCGGTCGGGGCGACCGCGCTCGGGGCCGGTTCGGCGGACGCGGTCGCCAGCGGAGTCAGCCCCAGCGACCCGCCAGTCAGTACCGCGACGAGCGCGGCTCTGCTCCAGCGCCGCGGACGACGCTGTCTTCCGGATTTTTCGGGCATGGGCGATTCCCCCCGGAGTCGTTGCCGGGCGAACTCTCCCGGAGTTCGCCGCGAGCCCCTTCACGCGGGCCGCAGCGCCGAACAGTCCACATCATCAGGGGATTTCTTTATCAATTTATGGCCAAAGTGGGGGTTGTCGTATGGCTCGATCATTGCTTGCGAGGAAGATCTTCACAGCCTAACGTCGCGTTGTTCACCACTCGATCACAGATAGTGAGTTAAGGGGGAGGTCCGTTAGTGGACCAAGTGCTGAGACAGCTGCGCTACTTCGCTCACTGGCACAGATCCGTGTCCCTTTTTGTGGGACTCGTTCTCTTCGTGGGGCTGATACCCGACGACGCCAGTGCTGCGGATGGCAGTTCCCGACGCGGGGGCGTGCAGCGCGAAAAGTCGGTCCCGGGACGGGACTT